>CADEDH010000042.1 GCA_902826025.1 uncultured Actinomycetes bacterium | reverse complement strand
CACACCCACTACGACGCCCAGATCCGTTGGGACCCGTGGTGCACGATCTCCGGCTGGCACGGCGTCACCTCGGTAGTGCTGGGCAACTGTGGTTTCGGGTTCGCCCCGGTGAAGCCCGACTTCCGGGAGCGGTCGATGCTCACCATGGTGCGCACCGAGGCCATCCCGTACGAGTCGATGGTGGAGGGCATGCTCCCCCACTGGGACTGGGAGACGATCCCGGAGTACCTCGACTCGCTGGAGCGGGCCCCGCTCGGCGTGAACTGCATCCAGTACATGCCAACGGCGTCGCTCATGACCTACGTGATGGGGCTGGAGGCGGCCAAGACCCGGCCCGCCACCGAGGCCGAGCGCAAGGAGATGCAGCGCATCCTCAACGAGGGCATGGACGCCGGCCTGTGTGGCTTCTCCATCCAGCGGCTGGGCCGGAACTCCACCCAGGCCGACTACGACGGCTCGCCCATGGTCACCGACACCATGGTCGACGAAGACATCCTGTGCCTGGCCGAGGTGCTGGCCGAGCGCGACGAGGGCTTCATCCAGATCACCCAGGCCACGGGCAAGATCAAACAGGACCTGGCTTTCGTGGAGAAGCTGGCGGCGGTGTCGGGCCGGCCGGTGATCCACAATGCCATCGCCCCCACCCGGCGTAACCCCGATCCCCACCGCAAGTCACTGAACTGGCTGCAGAAGTGCTGGGACCAGGGGCTGCAGGTGTACGGCCAGTGCGCCACGGTGCGGTCGGGCTTCGTGTTCTCGCTGGAGGACTGGAACCTGTACGACTTCTCCAAGACCTGGCGGGTGCTCACCACCGGCACCCACGAGGAGAAGCTGACGAAGATGGCCGATCCCGAAATGCGCCAGGCCATGGTCGACGCCGAGATCCGCAACAAGGCCATCTACCGCAAGCTGCGCCCCGGTGTGGGCGGCCCGCTCGAGGACCTGGTGGTCCAGGGCGTGGCCCGCAAGCAGGACCTGCAGAAGTACGTTGGCCGGTCGCTCCAGGACATCGGGATCGACGAGGGCAAGCACCCGGGCGAGGTCATGCTCGACCTGGCCCTGGCCACCGACCTGAAGGCCGAGTTCCTGGGCCCCGACAAGGGCTCCAACGCCGATTTCATGGCCGAGCTGTTCGACGCCCCCTACACCCTGCCCGGGGTGTCCGACGGCGGGGCCCACACCAAGTTCCTGTCGGCCGGAGTGTGGCCCACCGACATGCTGAAGTGGCTGGTGCGGGACGAGGGCAAGCTCACCCTGGAAGAGGCCCACTACCGGCTGTCGGCGCTGCCGGCCCACGCCGCCGGGTTCCGTGACCGGGGTGTGCTCCGGGAGGGGGCGGCGGCCGACGTCGTCGTCTACGACATGGAAGAGCTCGACATGGATCCCCAGTGGACGGGCGAGGTGGCCCACGACCTGCCGGCCGGCGAGTGGCGCCGGGTCCAGCGGGCCAAGGGCTACAAGGACATCCTGGTCAACGGGCAGGTCACGTTCGAGGACGGCACCTGCACCGGCGAGACGCCGGGCAAGCTCCTGCGCCACGGCCGGGGCTGAGGTTCTACGAAAGTAGGAGCTTGAGCCGTACTGGCTGCGGCTCAAGCTCCTAAGAACCGGCGGGGGCGAGCTCGATCGAGCGTCCGCCCCCGCTCAGCACCAGTTGCTCGGACCGCAGGTAGACGCCGGCGTGTTCGGCGGTGACGATCGAGGCCGCCCAGGCGTCGATCGAGGCTGCGTCGTCGTCGAGCCCGCACGTAGAGGACGGCAGATCGCCGTCGGAGGCTGTCAGGCGCTCGGCATCCGGCGACAGGTCGAGCGGGATCTGGCGGCAGCCGGTGTCGAGCATGGCCCGGCCTTCGTCGCTGACAGTGAGGCGCACCGTGCTTCCGTCGGACCCGCTGAAGCTGAACGGCGACCAGCCGATCCCGGCCCCCGCCCACTGGCTGCCGGCCGGGATCGGGGCCTCGGGGTCGACTGGTGGCCCGGGGGTGAGCGCGATCGTGAGCGGGCCCTCGGTCAACGTCCACTGGCCGTCGGTCTGTTCCAGCCTGAAGCCGTGCTCCAGCGCGATGTCGGCGGTGGCGGCCAGATCGGGGCAGCCGACCGCCGTCGAGGAGCCGGGGATGGCGACGAGCCGGGTGCCCTCCCAGTGGCCGCCGGCCGACACCTCGTTGCAGTCGCGGTACCAGACGGCGGCGTCGTCGCTGAGCACGATGCGGAACGGGCCGGCGTCACCCATCTCCCGGGTTTCGCCATCGATCTCGTAGGTGAAGGCGTGGAGCTCGCCGGTGACCGGCGCCGGGCCGCGGTGGAGCGCGCGGTCGAGCCCGTCGGCTGCGTCCAGCGCCCCACCGTCGGCGCGCCGGAGCTGCACGAACTGCCCCGGGCCGGCTACGAGCGCCAATTCGTCGCCCACGGCGAGAGCAGCCATGGTCCGGTTGGCCAGCAGGTCGAGCAGGGGTTGGTCGTCGGGGCAATCACCGCTGTGGCGGAGATCGCCGGTGGCCAGCATCGAGCCCCGCCGCTCCAGCGGGGCCTCGAACTGCTGGCACGGCGTCACGCCCCGGAGCCTGTCGTCGTCGATCTGCAGGCGGATGTCGCCTTCCTGCAGCCCGACCGCCAGTGGATCGGCCACGGCCAGCGGACCGGCGGTGAACGCTGGATCGAGCGGCAAGTCGCCGGGGTGGGCGAAGGCCAGCTGGTCATCGCCCAGGGTGACCGTCACCCCGTCGGCCCGCTCGATGGGAAACGGGCCGGTGATCGGGTGGACGTCGCCGGCGGCCCCGCACACGCCGGGGCCGTGGATCGACACCGGGTAGTAGACGCCGTCGCGCTCCACCCCCACCATGTCGGCGTCGGAGCACCGGGTGGAACGGAGCCACACGCTGTCGCCCAGATCGAGCCACAGCGTCACCTCCCCACTCTCGGCCCGCACGAACACCCCCAGCCCGTCGGCGGCCTCGTCGCTCACGCCACCCAGTGGCTCGTCGGCGCCGCCCCCGCACCCGCTCGCAGCGAGCAGCAAGCCCACCGCGAGGGCTTGGCAGGCAAGCCACAGCAGAACGGATCGCGTCGGCACCAGCGAACCGTACTGCAGCCCACGAGGTGGAGGATTGATAGAAAAAATGAAGGACGACTCGTCAAAAAAATGCCAGATGACTCGACATTTCTAATATGTTGAGCCGATGGCCGACCTGCTTCCGAGAGGTATCACCACACTGGTGGAGGGCTTCCTGGGCACTGCGCCGGTAGTCGTGCTCGAGGGCCCTCGAGCCTCCGGCAAGACCGCACTGGGACGGATCCTCCACGCCTCGGGCCTGATTGCATCGGTAGTCGATCTGGCCGATCCCACCGTGCTGGCGGCAGCTCAGGCATCGCCATCGGGGCTGATCGAGCAGATCACAACACCGGCCCTGATCGACGAGGCCCAGCTCGTCCCCGATCTCCTCCTGCCCATCAAGCGGCGGGTGGACCGGAATACCGCACCCGGTTCGTTCCTGCTCACCGGATCGTCCCGTCTGGGGCGGACTCAGCTCGGCGGCTCGGATCCGCTGGCTGGCCGATCGGTGCGGGCCCGACTCTGGCCCATGACCCAGGGCGAGTTGGGCGGGCACCCGGTGGATCTCGTCAGCCGGCTAATCACCGGCGATCTGCCGTCCGGCTCCTTCGAGGCGCCGTCCCGAGATGATCTGCTGGGTCGCATCAGCCGGGGTGGGCTTCCGACGCTGGCCGGTCTCGTTGCCCCGGTATCAGACGAGCTGCGTCCGGCGTTGATGGCGGAATACATCGAGGGCGTACTCGCACACGAAGTGGGACGGCGGCACGACCGAGCGGAGCTCGTGCGACTGCTCCGGTATCTGGCTGCATCGACCGCTCGCCTACTCAATGTGTCGACCGTGTCGAGCGAGCTGGGCGCCGCCCGGGACACGGTCTCGGCCCGCCTCGCCACGCTGGAAGCCGGCTTCCTCGTCCACAGTCTCCCAGCGCACCGTCCGGGCGAGCACCGCACACTGACCGCCCACCCCAAGATCCACGCTGGCGATACCGCTATCGCCGCCTGGGCCACCCGCCTCAGCCTCGACCCCGCCGCCGCTCTGTACGGCGCCCTGGTCGAGACCTTCGTCGTGAATGAGTTGGCGGCCCAGGCCAGTTGGACGCCCGGCCGCTCCCTGCGTCACTGGCGCCACACCGCCCGCAAGGTGGAAGTGGATGCGGTGGTGGTCGACCAGGCAGGCGACGTGGTGCCGGTCGAGGTGAAGGCGAGCCGCGACGTCCGACCCGACGATCTGGCCGGGCTCCGGCAGTTCCTGGCCGACGTACCGTCCTGTGAGCGGGCTGTGATCTTCTACACCGGCGAGCTCGTGTTGCCGGTGGCCGAACGCATGTGGGCCGTCCCGATGTCCGCCCTGTGGAGTGATACCGGCTCCGTGCCGGGCTGAGCAGGCACTTCTTACCCGGGATGCCGCCGGTGAGCGATCGGGTGAGAAGTTGGGGGCGACGCGATGTCAGCCTCCCGTCGTGGCGGTGGTGAGGGCGACGTTCTCGTCGAAGCGGCGCTTCTCGTCCTGCACTGCGGCGAGGGCGCTGACCAGGTCGACGTGGGTCGTCCGGCACTCCTCGATCAGGAAGGGGTTGCCGCCCGTGGGCGTGGTGACGGCTGGGGGCGGTGGGGTCACGGCCGGCTGGCCGGGGCCCGGCCACAGCAGGACGTTGTAGCCGAACACCGCGCCCGGATCCGTGTTCGGCTCGAGCGAGAAGATGGCCCAGTCGCGGAACAGCGGGGCTGGCGCCACGTACCCGCTCAGGCCGTGGGCCACCGAGCAGTTGGCGAACGCCGCCATGGCGGCGTCGAACTCCTCCTCGGTGACCACGCCGTCGGCCACCGCCGGCCCCTGGTCGAACGGTTCCCCCGCCGCCTGGCGTCGGGCGGCCTCGGTCTGGACCTCGGCCACCTTTGCCGGGATGCACGCCGGGTCGGCGGCGCAGGGCGCCCCTCCCCCCAGCCCGGCGGGTGTGAGGAACTCACTCCGGCTCGAACGCTCGGTCCCGTCGGCCAGGGTCCAGGTGAACACCACGTCGTTCAGGGGCTCGAGATTGGCCGGCCCACCGCCGGGCCACGACATGTCGACCACGAACCAGCCGCCGACGACCAGCCCCTCGAACGTCGTGCCGTCGGCGAAACGGGCCCGCACACCGGTGACGTCGGATCCCGCCTTGCCCTCGATCACCCAGTCCTTCGCCTCGCCGCCGGAGCCCCTCGGCTGGATGGTGTCTGGTTCGACCGGGAAGCCGTCGTCCTGGTTGACGACCATGCTGCCCATCGGGACATCGCCGCTCCCGGACACGACACACGACCGGAGCTCGCCCCCGAACTCGAACACCACCCGTCGGGCCGTCCCACCGAGAATCAGCTGGCTGACCGCCACCTCGATGCCGTCCGGAACCGCCACGGGCGCGACCGCCGAGTCGGGCTCATTCGGGTCAAACAGCGACTCGTCCATCGCCCGAAACGCCTCCCGGCAGCGGTCGGCCGCCTCCGAGACGTCCGGTGGTTCGGAGGCGACGCCATCGGACCGGCCGGAACCCGACCCGTCGACCGTTGTGGTGGGCCGCTCTTCACCGGCGTCGATCGAGAACCCGGCACGCCGCACAGCGGCCAACACAGCCCCCACCACGGCAACCGCCAACACAACGGCCGCCACCGCTGTGAGGAGGCGCCGGACCGGCCAGCGTCGCTCGTCGGGTCCGGTGACGACGAACGGCTCACGCTGGGGCCGCCCCGGCGGCGTGGGCCCGAGCCGTACCGGATCATCCATGATCGAGCCGCCACCGTCGGACCGGCGGTGGGCCTCCACCGCGTCGGCGTAGCGGCGAAGCTGGTCTTCCAGATCCACCGGCTCAGCCATCGGTACGCTCCGTCTGGACGGCCCCGGGCTCGTTGTCGTCGCTACTCGCTCCCCCGCCGGGGTCGAGCTCGGCCCGCAGGGCGGCCAGGGCCCGGCTGACATGGGTGCCGACGGTCGAGCGCCCGATGCCCAGGGCCTCGGCCACGTCGCCGTAGGACCAGCCACAGGCGTGGACCAGCCAAACCGCCGCCCGCTGCTGCTCGCTCAGCGCCAGCAGGGCCGGCACCAGCCCCGGCTCCACGTCGGGCAGCTCCACCGCCTCCGGGGCCGGGAGCCGGGGCTGTTTGCGGGGCGTGGTGCGGGTGAGCCCCACCCGGTACAGGTAGCCGACCGGATTGGCCAGCTCGGCCACCCGCTCCGGGTGCTCCCAGGCCCAGGCGATGGCCTCGGCCACCGCCTCGTCGGCCCCGTCGACCCCCCGCACGGCCACGTAGGCGCGCCACAACCGGCGCCGGGCCTCGACGATCAGCTCCTCGGTGGTGCGGCTGGCTATCGGCACACCCTAGAGACGCCCGAGCGATCCGTTCGCGCCACGCGCCACCCAGAACTTTCCCCCGGAACCCACCAACTGGGACCGCTGGCACCCCCTGAGGCAGTATGTCCCCCATGGTCGACCACCTCGATGCCCACCTCCACGCCACGCCCATGGCCGATCGGCCCACCGGCCCCCTCCAGGGCCTGCGGATCATCGACGTCACCCACGCCCTGGCCGGCCCGTTCGCCGGCATGTTCCTGGCCGACATGGGGGCCGACGTCATCAAGGTGGAGGCCCCCAGCGGCGACATGACCCGCTACGGCGGCCCCTGGGTGCTGGGCGACGAGGACCGCAGCTACTCCGGCGGCTACGCCATCCGCAACCGCAACAAGCGCTCCCTCATGCTCGACCTGACCAAGGACGAGGACCGCCAGACCTTCCTCGAGCTGGTCGACACGGCCGACGGCCTCATCGAGAACATGCGGGCCGGTGTGATGGACAGCCTGGGCGTGGGCTGGGAGGCCCTCCACGAGCGCAACCCCAAGCTCGTCTACGCCTGCATCCGGGGCTTCGGCGACCCCCGCACCGCCCCCTCCCCCTACGCCAGCTGGCCCGCCTACGACCTCATCGCCCAGGCCATGGGGGGCGTGATCGCCGCCACCGGCGAAGAAGACAACGTGGTCAAGGTCGGGCCGTCCATCGGCGACACGGTGCCCGGCCTCAACTGCGCCCTCGGCATGCTGGCCGCCCTGTGGCGGGCCCGGGAGACGGGCGAGGGCCAGTTCGTCGACATCGCCATGGTGGACGTGATGATGACGATCGCCGAGACCAGCCAGATGATGTACACCTACATGGGCCGTACCCAGAAGCCCATGGGCACGGCGGTCGACGGGATCAGCCCGTACAACATCTACCCCACGGCCGACGGCCACTGCGTGATCGCCACCCCCACCAACGCGCACTGGAAGCTCCTGTGCGACCTGATCGACCGGCCCGACCTGATCACAGACGAGCGCACCGCCACCAACCGCGACCGGGTGCGTAACCGCCCCGTGGTCGACGGGGCCCTGATCGACTGGGCCGGCTCCCACACCACAGCCGAGGTGGTGGCCAAGCTGGGCAACGTGGTGCCGGTGGCCCCCGTGTACGAACCGAAGGACTGGGTGACCGACGAGCACGTCCAGGCCCGGGAGATGCTGGTGCGGGTGGACCACGAGCACCACCGGCCCACCGTGTTCCTCAACTGCCCGATCAAGTTCAGCGACACCCCAGCCGGGATCTACCAGGGCGTGCCCAAGCTGGGTCAGCACAACGAGGAGATCAAGGCCGAACTCGCCGCCCGCAAGCCCCAGAGCTGAGCCCCGAGCCCGAACCTTGTCACCTTGTGCCGCCAGAAGCGGCACAAGGTGACAAGGTTCGCCCGGATGCGCGAAGTACAGCCGGGGGCGGCTCATCCCGCTGCACGTCAGGTCACGTCAGATCGCGGTCGATCGTGCGGAACTGGACCAGACGGTCGTGGTCGAGATCGGCCACGATCACCTGCACGCTGTACCCGGCCCGCAGCTCACAGGCCCCGTCGGGGCCCCAGATGCCGCTGCCGCCACAGGAGTCTCGCCGGGGGGCCCGGGCGTGGTTGACCCCCAGGGCGTACATCCGGTGGTCCATGGCTCGCGACGCCAGGTGGATGTTCATCCGTTCGTACTCGGGGGCGTCGTACCACGACGAGACCAGATACAGCTCGGCCCCGGCGTCGGCCGCGGCCTGGGCGTGGGCCGGCACGGCGGCGTCGTAGCAGACGGCCAGCGCCGCCGACCAGCCCGCCACGTCAACCAGAGGCTGCTGCTCCCCCGGCGCTTCGAACACCTCCCGCTCCACACCGTGGAGATGGCTCTTGCCGTGCACCGTCACGCCGCCGGTGGCATCGACGAACAACGACGCCAGCAGACGGCGCCCGTCGCCGGTGCGGACGCCCGCCCCCACAACGGCGCAGCAACCGCTGCTGCGGCAGCCGTCGCGCAAAGGGTCGAGCCGGGGGTCGTCGTCGGTGACCCAGACGGCCGGGTCGGCGAACTGCTCGAGCTCGTAGTCGACCAGCGACAGCTCGGGGAACACGATCAGGCGCACGCCCCGCTCCACGTAACGCTCGATGAGCAGGGCGGCCCGGCGGGCGTTCTCCTCCACCTCGCCAGGAACTGAGATCGACTGGGCCACGGCCACGGTGAGCGGGGAGGTGGTCATGGACTCCAGTGTGGTAGCTGAACGGTGTCTTTCAACCGGTGAGGGCGCTGCCCGCCTCCCAGGGCGCGATCTGGCCGTGGTACACCGTGGCCCCCCGCAGGAAGTGCGACGCCTCGTGGAGCGACTCGACGAAGGGCATGTCGACCGGGTAGAGCGTCTGGCCCCGGGGCCGGGGCCCGCCCTTGGACACGTGCCCCCACAGCGGGTGACCCACCACGTCCTCGGCGATCCAGGCCGCCTGGATCAGCTTGTCGAGGTCGTAGCCGGTCTCGATCCCCATCTCGTGGCACAGGTCGACGAAGTCCTCGGTGGGTACATGGCCCGCGGCCCGGCCGTTGCCGCAGTAGGGGCAGCCCCCCATGCCGCCGATCGAGGTGTCGAAGCTGTCGACCCCGAGCTGGAGGGCCTCGTAGTAGCTGGCGATCGTGGCCCCCCGGGTGTTGTGGAGGTGCATGTGGAACTTGGCGATCTCGGGGAACCGGTCCTTGATGGCGGTGATCGTCTCCCGGGTGGTGTGGGGGGCGTTCCACCCCATGGCGTCGGAGATGGCCAGCGTGCCCACGTCGATCCCCCGGGTGTGCCACTTGCCCACCATCAGGCCCACCATGTCGAGGCGCTGGTCCAGGGTGAAGGGGCCCTCGAAGTTCGAGCCGAAGGGGTTGCCCAGGGTCACCGAGCCGGCCGTGACCCCGGCCTCGGCCGCCGCCTGCACGATGCCGTCCATCCCGGCGATCTGCTGGGCCTGGCTCCGGTTGTAGTTCCGCCGGGCGAAGGAGTCGCACAGCTCGACGTGGAGGCCGAAGCGCCGGGTGCGCACGTCGATCTTGGGGTAGAAACGGTCGGCCCGCTCGAAGCCCTTCTGGTTGAAGATGGCAGCGGTGTAGGTGACGCCCGGCTTGGGCACGAACCGCTCGGCGATCTCCTCGATGCAGGCCATGGCCGGCGTCCACTTGGGGTGAGCGAACGAGCCGATCGAGATGACCTTGGCCCCCGTGTCGCCCAGGGCGTCGAGGAGGAGGAGCTTGGCGTCAACGGAGATGTCGGGGCTCTCGATCTGGAGACCCTCCCGCATGGTGTCGTCGGTGATCGTGACTGCTTTCGGGACCATGCTGCTCACGGTGCCTCCCCTTCCATCGGTTGCCCGGGGCCGGGCGTGCTGTCAGCCCAGCGTAGGCAGCCCGCGCCGACCGGTCCGAATCACCCCGCCCGGTGGACGGTGCCCCGCCGAACCGGCGGCAACCGTAGCTCCGCCGGCTGCTGGGCCGGCAGGTCGGCCCGCCGGACCGCCTCCCGGGCCAGCCACCGGCCGAGTGACACGTAGGCGTCGACGTCGCGGGACGACAGGAACTGGTTGAGCGTCGAGTGCTGGGGAAACCGGGAGCTGGTCCTCGACAGGGCGATCAGGTCGGCCGGCATCTCGGGTGACATGAACGTCCGCATGACGAGCAGCGACCGGCCGTACACGTCGTCGGGGTCGTCGGGGTAGCGGAAGTTGAGCCGCACCACGGGCGCCGTGTCGTTCAGAAGGCGCTCGGTGCTGTCGAACTCCACTCCCAACTCGCTGCGGGCGAGGGAGATGAGGCGTAGCAGGTTGCCGAGCCGTCCGGCGTCGCCCGCTGCATCGCAGAAGAAGATGGTCGAGCACCGACGGCGGAGCAGCTCCAGCACGCCGGAGTTGTCCCAATGCCCGCCGTCGCTGACGAACAGGTAGTGGTGGTGGATCGACAGGTTGCCGAGCGCCTCCCGGAACGAGCCGAGCGGGCCGGGCTCGTGCCACCCCCGAGCCAGCGTGCCGTTCGACCTCCTCCCGTGGCCATTCACCGGGTTGCGGATCCAGTAGCCGAGGCGCAGGTTGAGGATGACCATGATCAGCCGGGTCCCCAGGCTGGAGTACCGGCCCATGTTGGGGGCGATGGCGCCGCCGCTGGCGGCGATGAGGGTGGCCAGCGACTTGCGGGCCTGAGCCGTGGCCTTGCCGAACAGCTCGTCGGACGCCACGTAGCCGTCATGGTCCTCGTCGGCCAGCAACGACGAGCCGACCATCGAGTGGCAGAACACGAAGGGCCCGCAGCTCTCCCCCAACGCCGACTCCCGGGCCCGGAGGTTGACGGCCGAGCAGACCACCAGCTCCGGCGTCCCGGGGGCGGGAGGCAGGTCGTGGAGGGTGAGCTCCGACAGGTGCACGGCGGTCCGGGTGTCGGACCCGGCCCGTACCACGTAGGCCCGGTCGAGGCGGGTGGCGTACAAGTAGTGCAGCGACGTGTTGTTGGCGTGTACGAACAAGCCGGCGAATGCCAGGACCAGGCCCGATAGGGCGAGCGTGGCCGTCGCCGGCCACCACGCCAGGTCGGCGCCGAGGGCGCAGCAGTAGAGGAACGGGAGGCTGACCGCCGCCACCACCGCCGCGGCCAGGATCAACCGGGCGACGGACCGGACCACCCGGTCGAACCGTCGGACGGCGGCCGACCACTGGGTGGCCAGCATCACCCGGGTCAGCACCAGGGCCAGCCCCAGGAGCAGGGCCGACTGCACGATCCCGAGCTGCCAGTCGACCCCCGCCGGGCGCTTGGCCACCAGCGCGGCCACGGCATCCGGCACGAGCAGGAGGGCCGACGCCGAGACGACGATGTACGCCGACCGGTTGGCCCGGCCCCTGTCGGGCGTGGACCGGACGTACTCGTAGCCGGCACCGGCCAGGATGAGCGTCCCGATGGCCACCAACCGGAGGCCGGGCCGGCCGGGCTGCACCCCGTCCGCCGTCACCTCGAGGAACCCCGACGAGCGGTAGCTCCACCCCAGCCCGACGCCGGCGGCGGTCATGGCGGCGGCGAAGGGAACGAGGTTCAGGATCAGGCCGAGCAGGTAGACGGCTGCGCCCAGCAGGAGGTCGTTGAGGTTGTCGGCCAGGTAGTGGAGGTTCCGTTTCAGATGGAGCTCCTCGGGCGAGCAGCGGCTCCACGGCCGTTCCTCCACCGGCCGGCGGGCCTCGCTTCCGCCCTCGATGCTCCGGGCGGCCATGAAGGCGGCGGCGATGTAGCTACCGCCCGAGACGGCGGCCACATGGCGGGCCCGGCCGAGCACGTCCTGTTCCTCCAGTACCTGCAGAGAGCCGAGGCCCAGGCAGGCGGCCCGCACGCCGCCGCCCGACAGAGCGACGCCAACAGGATCGGCGTCGATGGGCATCGGCCCGCACAGATACCGCTGCCCAATGGTCATCGCGGCGACCGTCCGAGCCAGTCGTCGAGCGATGCCTCGGTCGGTAATACCGGCATGGGTGGGCCGCCGGTGGCGAGGTCGCGGGACTTGAACTGGCGGACGAACAGGGGATGGATGCAGTACGGCCGCTCAGGCGACACCTGGAACTGGCCTTCGACGGTGTAGGCGAACTCGGCGTGCCGGTAGATGGGCCCGACGCTCAACAGCTGGCCCAGGACCCCGATCTCGGTCAGCATCGACCGGATCTCGTGGTAGCGGGGGGCGAGGGCCAGCTCCCGGCAGGCGACATGGAGATCACCGTCGTCGAACTGGAAGGGCAGCTTCGGGATCAGCTCCCGCGTCACCTGCTCGGCGTCGGGGAACCGGAAGCGGTGGGCGGAGAAGATCTCGGGGCAGATGTTGGCCTCGCACTCCATCACCGCCTCCCGGACCTGCTCCTCGGACACGAAGGGCCGGCCCGTGGCGGCCAGAGCCCGGGCGATGGCCTGGTTGAGGATGTAGATGAACTGCCGGGGCAGCATCTGGGTGTGGCGGGTCATGTACTGCAGCACCGGCTCCTCCAGGCCCGACATGTTGGTGACGGTGGCGGGCAGAACGGCGTCGAGCACGGTGCGCCCGGCCGAGCGGGCCTGGGTGACCACGTCGGGATGGGCCTGTCCCATGAACGCCTCCAGGCGGGAGTTGGCGATCGACCGCAGATCCTTGAAGCGCCACTTGAGCACGAGCTTCGACGACAGGTCCTTGAGCGGAGCCGCCGTCAGCCGCTCCAGCTCGGCCCACATCTCGCTGGGAAAGCAGCACCGGACGGCGAACGATCGGCGACGGCCGGGCAACGCCAGCCGCCCGATCAGGTTGAACAGGCCCCTGATAGAGGGGCTCACCCGATCGAGGAGGGGACCGAGGTTCTCCAGCGAGTCGATCATCACCACCACGTCCACCTTGCGGGCGGCGACCACGGCCTCGGCTGAACCGATGAGGGCCGAGAACGGGAGTTCGCCCACCCGGAGGACCGTCGACAGCTCGTCGGTCCCGAGAATCCGGGGCCCATCCGACAGCTGCTGGAGCACGAGCTTCAGCCACTCGACGAGCACGGCGTCGTCGGGCGGCATGCTGTCTTCCGGGTTCTGCCGGTACGCCTCCACGGCCCGCTCGTAGACCGGGCGGAGCGACGCCGTGGCCGCCCACAGGGTGGCGTACTGCTCACGGGGGTCACGCCGATCCCGGGGCAGGACGGCCAGCCGGGTGGCGACCGGGGCCCACAGGACGGTCCGCCAGATGTCGGCCACACCCTCTTCGGTGAGCGGCAGCTGCTGGTCGATGGCGTCGACGAGCACCTGCACCCTCTGGAAGGTGTTGTGGCGGCTCAGCATCACGTCCACCGTTCCCTCGTCGAGCCGGGTCGACAGCAGGAGGGCGGTCTTGCCCGCCCCCCGTCGCCCGATGATGAACGCCGGTGGATTCTGGCGGGCCTGCACGTGGATATGGACGCTCGTGTCGTACACCTGCAGGAGCTGCGAACGCCCGGCGTTCTCGCCCATGACGGGAGGACCCAACGGTTCGTCGTCGGAGAACAAACTCATTTCGTGCCCCATTGCTGCCCCAGTCGCAAACGCCTCGACGCCCGCGCCCTGGTCGGAATCTAAAACAACAGGAGACGCCGGTGCCTCTCTGGATGCCTCGCCGGGGGCCTGTGTCGGAAATTGGACGCCACCGGGGTCGCCGACCGACGCACCTCGCCCTCGGTGAGCGCCAGGCCCTCGCTTTGCCCCGGCCCGCCCGCCGGGGCCAGGATCGGGCGATGGAGACGTTGGAGGGCCGCACGGCGGTGGTGACCGGTGGAGCTTCGGGCATGGGGCGGGCCTTCGCCGACCGCTTCGCCCGGGCCGGCATGAGGGTGGTGGTGGCCGACATCGAGGACGGCCCCCGGGACGCGGCGGTGGCCGACATCCGGGCCACCGGGGCCGAAGCCATCGGGGTGCGGTGCGACGTGGCCCGGGCCGAAGACCACGAGGCCGTGCTGGCGGCCGCCGTCGACGCCTTCGGAGCGGTGAACGTGGTGTGCCTCAACGCCGGGGTGGGCGGGGCCAACGGCCCGTCCTGGCAGCTGTCGGTTGACGACTGGAGCTGGACGCTGGGCGTGAACCTGTGGGGCGTGATCCACGGGATCCGCACCTTCGTGCCTCACCTGCTCACCCACGGCGACGGCCACGTGGTGACCACGGCCTCGATCGCCGGCCACACCTCGTCGCCCTGGGGCGCCCCCTACAACGTGTCAAAACATGGGGTGGCGACGCTGAGCGAGACCCTGTTCCACGAGCTGAAGCGGTCGGGCACGGCCGGGATCGGGGTGACGTGCCTGTGCCCCGGGTTCGTGGCCACCAACATCCTCAGCTCCGACCGCAACCGCCCCGGCGGCCGCCCGGAGCGCTCAGCCCCCGCCGACGGCGAAGGTGGGCGCGACAGCGGCACCGGTCGGTTCATCGACGTGGTGAAGCGCATGATCGAGAACGGCAAGCCGGCCCCCGAGGTGGCCGACCTGGTGCACGACGCCGTGCTCACCGACCAGTTCTGGCTGTTCACCGACGAGGTCTGGGACGAGCCGATCGCCCGCCGCCACGCCGAGATCGCCCAGCGCCTCCCCCCGACGGTGCCCGCCCCCCGCCGGCCCTGACATTCTGAGGAGCCTGAGCCGCGCTGAGCGCGGCTCAGGCTCCTAATTTCGACGGCAGGCGTCAGCGCCACTCGCCGAGAGCGGCCCGGAACGGCTCCTCCCCCACGTTGGTGATCGTGAGGCGCACCGGGTCGGGCCGCCACAGCACGTCGCCCGGGGCGTGGATCGTGGTGACCGTGCCCTCGGCGGTGTGGACCGACACGGTGGCGATGGTGAGGAACACGGTGAGCCCGGCGAAGCCGTAGTGGATCTCACCGGTGGACGCCCCCGGGTCGAGGGACAGCTCGTAGGCCCGGAGCCGGTCCCGCTCCAGCTGCAGGGTGTGGCCAGGAGCCTTGAGCGCCGAGTCGGCCGTGACCGGAGGATCGGCCTTGATCTCCGCCCCGATGAGGCGCATGGCCCCCGGGCCCAGGTTGTGGACCTCGTGGATCAGGGGCCGGCTGCGGTGGGGCCGACAGAGCAGGGAGCCGGCCGGGGCCGTGCCCGTCCGCTCCCCGTCCTCACCCCAGGTCCGGTCCCGCACGGTCGCCTCGTTGACGGCCACGTAGAACGTGTCCTCGGTGTGGCGGTGGTAGAGCGTGGTGTCACCTGGCGGGATCTCCACGTCGTACACCCGCACCAGATCGGTCTCGAACCGCCGCCGGTGCCGGGGCTCGTCCCGCACCTCGACCCACGTCGCAGTCTCAGCCATGCGCCACCCTACGCGGCCTGCAATGCTGGGTGGAAGCCAACCGATGGAGGGTGTCGCCGATGTCAACCGCCAAGCCGTCGCCGAGGATGACACAAGAGGAGTGCTGGGCCTTCGTGGCCGAGGCCCACACCGGCATCTTCACCACCCTGCGGCGCGACGGCACCCCGATCGCCCTGCCCATGTGGTTCGCCTGCCTCGACCACACGGTCTACCTCCAGAGCCGGGGCCGAAAGCTGGAACGGATTCGCCACAACCCCCGGAGCTCGTTCCTGGTCGAGTCGGGCGACCACTGGGCCGACCTCAAGGCCGTGCACCTCACCGGCACGGCCGAGGCCGTGGATCTCGACGACGACACCAGTCGCCGGTTCCGCCAGGAGATGGACCGCAAGTACTCGCCGTACAGCTCGTCGAGCCGGATGCGGTCCGAGACGGCCGAGTACTACGCCGCCGCCCTCACCGGCATGGTCCGCTTCACCCCCGACGACCGCATCCTCAACTGGGACAACGCCAAGATCTCTGTCTGATTCGGGGCCCCATCCCCGCCGGGCGCCTACGGCGCCCTGATCCGGGGCCCCATCCCCGCCGGGCGCCTACGGCGCGGGCTCGACGGCGGGTATGTCGACCGTGAACGACACGACGGTGCCGATCTGGGTGGGCGACACGTCGACCGATCCGGCGATGGCGTTGACGATGGCGAACCCCCGGCCCCGGCCCCGACGCTGGCTGGCGTTCGAATCGGCCGTCCAGTTGCCGGCGTCGGTCACGCTCACCTCGATCCGGTTATGGATCCGGGCCGCTTCCACCCCCACGATCTTGCCGTTGTCGTTGGCGTTGCCGTGCTCCACGGCGTTGGCGATGACCTCGCCGAACGCCAGCACGAGATCATCGACCCAACCCGGCGGCGTGCCGTCGTCCTCCAGCCAGCGGCGGAACCGGCTCCGGGCCGGGGCCAGCTCGGCGGTGTCGGAGTAGAAGGCATCCACCAGCAGCTCGGGCCGGGAGCCAACCGTGCGCAGGGCGATGACGGCCACGTCGTCCCGCAAACCGTCTTCAGGGGTGATGGCGGCGATGAGTGAATCGGCCAGGCGGGCCAGACCCAGGTGACGCTGGGCCACGGCTTCGGTGGCCAGCCGTTGCAGGCCTTCGTCGAGCATCTCGCCCCGCCGCTCCACCATCCCGTCGGTGTAGAGCAGCAGGGTCGACGCCGGGGGCAACACCACCTCGGCCGACCGGGTAGCGATGTCGTCGTCGGGCGCGAACGGCTCCCGACCTCCTAAGCCCAACAGCGGGCGGCGCCCCCCGTCCAGGAAGCGGGCCTCCGCCCCCACCACCAGCAACGGCGGTGGATGACCGGCCGAGCTCCAGCGCAACAATCCGTCGGGTTGAAGGCGGGCGTAGAGCGCGCTGGCGCAGTAGGCGGCAGGAGCCCGGGCGGCGAAAGCATCGAGCATGGTGAGCACTTCGGGCGGGTCGGGGCGGGCCATCGCCGCCAGCCGCGCCGCCGAGCGGAGCTGGCTCATCGAGGTGGCGGCGGGCAGGCCACTGCCCACCACGTCGCCGATCGTGATTCCCACCGATCCGTCGGCCAACGTGATCACGTCGTACCAGTCGCCGCCCACCAACGAGTTGCGGGCCGGCTGGTAGAGCACGGTCACCACCGACTCGGTGGACCGGTGGTCGATCTCCAACAGCCGTTCCTGGAATTCCACCAGGAACCGGTGCTCCTGGTCGTTGACGGCGATGCGGTCGACGGCCTCGGCCACCACGCCGGCGGCGTCGGTAAACAGGTCCACCTCGTGCTCGGTGAGCAGCCGGGACGCCGACCAGTAGGCAGCCACGCTGCCCCGCACCGCACCGGTGGCCGTGCGCAGGGGCAGCACCGCCGCCGCCTGGATCCCGGCCGCCGCCATGTCGGCCCGGATGTCGGGGAACCGTTCGGCCATCGCCTCCCGGTCGGCCACCACCACCGCCTCACCGGTACGTATGGCGGCGAAAGCGGGGGCGGGGGTGGCGATCGTTCCCGACCGGTACCGCTCCCCCACCCCGGCCCGCAGCCCGGGCCGGTGCCACAGACGCACGGCGCCCTTGCGGTCCTCCACCAGCGCCAACCCACTGATGTCGACGCCGAGCTGGCCCTGCAGGAACGTGTCGGTCGCCGCCAGCACCTGGTCGGCTGTGGTGGCCGAGCCCAGCGCACCTCGCAGGTCGCCCAGCGCCATCCGGCGCCGGCGGTCGTGGCCGGCCGCGATCCGGGCCGTCACCCGCAACAGCAGGTTCTCGGCCGTGAACGGCTTCACCAGGTAGTCGTCGGCACCGACGTCGAACCCTTCGGCCGCCGCCTCGGTGCTGGCCGCCGCCGTGAGCAGGATCACCGGGAGATCGGCCAGCTCGGGCTCGTCGCGGATGCGGCGCACCAACTCCACCCCGTCGACGTTGGGCATCATCACGTCGGACACCACCAGGTCCGGCCGGCGGGTCTGGATCTGGTCGAAGGCGTCGCCCCCGTCCACTGCGGTGCGAACGATGAAACGGGGGGTCAGGAGGCGGCCCAGGTAGGCCCGCATGTCGGCGTTGTCGTCGACCACCAGGATCGTACCCTCCGCCCCCGCTGCTGGGGCCGGCTCCGGAGCCCCCGCCGCCGCCAGGGCCGCCACCGGGGAATCGGGGCCTACCCCGTCGGCGCCCGTCCACCGGGCCGCTTCGGCCAGGAAGGCGGCGGGCGTGATTCCCGAAGCCGCCCGCCCCGGTACCGGCCCGGCGTCGGCCGCCGGGGACGAGGCCGCCCCCACCGGCAGGGTCACGGTGAAGGTCGAGCCGACGTCGAGCGTGCTGTCGGCCTCCACCTGGCCGGCGTGCAACCCCACCAGCTCGGCCACCAGGGCCAGTCCGATCCCGCTGCCCTCGCTGGACCGGGCCCGGCTCCGCTCCACCCGGTGGAACCGCTCGAACAGTCGGGGCAGCTCGTGGTCGGGGATACCGGCCCCCGTGTCCTGCACGGCCAGGCGCACCGTGGACCCGTCGCCCGTGAGACGCACGCAGATCTCGCCCTCGAACGTGAACTTCAGGGCGTTCGACAGCAGGTTGAGCACGATCCGCTCCCACATGGAGGCGTCGAGCGTGACCAGCCCCACGTCGTCGCACGACACGACGTACCGTAGCCCGGCGTGCTCGATGGCCGAGCGGAACATCTCGGCCAGGTCCCGGGTGACGACGGCGAGATCCACCGGCTCCCGGGCCGGCAGCAGGCGGCCGGCCTGGAGGCGGGAGAAATCGAGCACGTCGGTGACCAGCTTGCTCAAGCGCAGCGCGTTGCCGTGCATCGTCTCCACGTCGGGGGCCAGCGCCGGCAGGGAGGTGGTGACCGTGCCCCGCAGTCGTTCCAGCGGCCCGAGTATGAGGGTGAGCGGTGTCCGCAGTTCATGACTCACATTGGCGAAGAACTGGCTCTTCACCCGGTCCAGCTCGGCCAGGGCCTCCACCCGCTGACGGGCCGACTCGAGGGTGCGCACCGTGGTGACGGCGGCGTCGACCTGATCGGTGAGAAGGCCGACGAACGACAGAATGTCCTCGTCGAGCGGCCGAAACGGGGTGAGCCCGGCCACCAGGAGCCCGATCGGGCGCACCTCGGGACGGGCCCGCAACGGCACAACCACGGCCCGCCCCGGTACCACCTCCCCCAGCTCGGGCAGGAGGCGGCGCAGCGCCGGGGGGAACCGCTCGACCGCCACAGGCAGGGGGCCACCGCCCGGCGCCGGCACCGGCCACCCCGACCCCCGATCGGCCGCATCGGTTGCCAGCCCGGCGCGTTGCCGGGCCGTCAGCCCGGTGCTGGCCACCAGCCTCGCCCCCGGCGCTGTGGGGTCGTCGCCGTCGAACAGGTAGGTGAGGGTGAAGGGCAGGTCGGCCCGGTCGCGGTCGAGGGTAATGGCCAGACGCTGGTAGACGTCGACTTCGGTGGTGGACTCGGCCAGATCAGCGGCCACGTCCCGTAGGGCGCGCAGGCGGCGCTCAGCGATCACCCGGTCGGTCTCCTCGGCCACCACGCACAACATCCCAACCGTGGCCCCGCTCTCGTCGGCCAGCGAGCTGTAGGAGAACGTGTGGTACGTCTCCTCCCGATAGCCGCTGCGCTCCAGGAACAGGCGAAGCGACTCGTCCCAGGTGGCCACCCCGGTGTCCAGCACCGAGGCGATCCGGGGCCCGACGTCGTCCCAGATCTCGCCCCACACCTCCGACGCCGGCCTCCCCAGGGCCCACGGGTACTTGGTGCCCAGCGTGTCGCGCCGGTAGGCGTCGTTGCAGAAGAAGGTGAGCTCGGGGCCCCAGGCCATCCACATGGCGAAGCGGGACGACACCACCACCCGCAGCACGTTGAGCAGGCTGTCGGGCCAGCCGTCGGTGGGGCCGAGCGGCGTGGCCGACCAGTCCACCCGGTCCAGATCGCGGCCCACCTCTCCCCCCGCTTCGACTACGGCCGGCCAGGTCACCGGGTTCCCGCCATCAGCATCGGCCGATACCGGCCAGCTCGGCCCGGGTCACCGCGGTCTCGATACCGGCTGCCCGCCCGTCAGCAACCGGTCGATCCCGGTCAGGGCCAGCACCCGTCGCACGATCTCGGACGCCCCCACCACCCGCACCGGCACCCCGGCCGGGTTGTCCGCCGCCTGGGCCAAGGCCCGGACCCCGGCCGAGCCCAGGTAGCCGACAGCCGACAGGTCGAGTTCCACCCGCTCCTGGGGCGCCTGGCACAACCCGTCGAGGGTGTCGATCAACCGGTCCACGGTTGCGTCGTCGATCTCACCAGCCACGCCAACCCGGGCCACGGGTCCCCGCAGCGCTGTCAGTACCCTCACCGACTCCCCGTTCATCGCCATATCCGAAACACGGCCTTCATGAATTCCCGCCGCTCGGTACCCGGCACCGGACCCAGCCAAACCTGAGTGCCAGATCGACCGGTTTCGTGGCATCGTCTTGGCCGTGCCCACCATCCACGATCCTGTGCTCACCGTCGTTCCCGTGCCCGGCAGCCCCGGCCTCCGCCTCCTCCGGGTGGAGTTCGTGGTGACCTGCGCCCCGTTCGACCCGGCGATCGGCCAGCGAGTGGCGGAGCACGTGGTGGTGCGGGCCGTCGACGAGCACGACGCTCACGTGATGCCCCGGGCCACCCCCGTGGTGGAGGTCGAGGCCTCCTTCGTCATGGCCGAGGGTCGCCACCACCGGCGGGCCGAGCGGGCCGTGCACCGCACCGACCTCGACGTGGCCCAGGACTGGTGGGACACCGACCAGGGTGGCTCCACCGTTCCCATCGCCGAGTGGGTCGACCACATCGCGGCCGAGGTGCGCCTCGCCTACGCCGGCCATGTGGTGGCCGAGGCCACCACCCCGGTGGTCACCGGCTCCTGGGGCGCCCTGGGACAGGACTAAGTGCTCCCTGAGGGCGCCTCGGGTTCGCCTTCGGCGAACACCGGGGTGAGCAGAAACCATCCCCTGGTCGTCGCTCCCGAGCTCCACGTCGGCTGCCCGATGTGGGCCCACAAGCCGTGGTGGGGCCGTCACCTGCCCGACGGTCTGAGCCGCAACGACCAGCTGGCGGCCTACGCCACCTGGTGCAACGCGGTGGAGGGCAATACCACCTTCTACGGTGCCCCGGCGGCGGCCACCGTGGCCTCGTGGGCCGAGCAGGCCCCGCCCGGTTTCCGTTTCGCCTTCAAGCTGCCCCGCACCGTCACCCATGACCGGCGGCTCCGGGAGGCAGCCGACGAGACAGCGGCTTTCTGCCGGCTGCTGGCCCCCCTGGGCGAGCGGGCCGACCCGGTCACGGCGCAGCTGCCGGCGTCGTTCGGCCCACCCCAGCTCGGCGATCTGTCCCGTTTCCTGGCCGAGGCGCCGGCCAGCCACCGGTGGGCGGTGGAAGTCCGCCACCCCGATTTCTTCCACCGGCCGGCCGTCGCCCGGGCCCTGGAGCGGGTGCTGGCCCGCCACGACGCCGAGTGGGTGGGGTTCGACACGGTCACCCTGTTCGCCACTCCCCCCACCGACCAGGCGGAACGGGAGGCGTGGACCTCCAAGCCCCGGCTGCCCCGGCGTACCGAGGCGCTCACCGACCGCCCGGTCGTCCGCTACATCGGCCGCGACGATCCCGAGGCCACGGCCCGAGGGTGGCGGCCGTGGTTGCCGGTGGTGGCTGGCTGGCTGGCCGAGGGCCGGCGGCCGCTGTTCTTCATCCACACCCCCGACAACATCGACGCCCCGCCGCTGGCCCGACGCTTCCACCAGGACGTGGCGGCCATGGTGCCGGGCCTCGCTCCCCTGCCCGAACCCCGCCGCCCGTCCCCCGCCACCCTGTTCTGAAACGTCCTTCCGCACCACCCTACTGAACCAGCCGGTTTCCGGAATCTGGTCGCAGGCGTTGCCGGGCGTCGCTGCCCGGACAAGACTGTCGCCATGACCGACAAGCCGACGTACCTGGGCCTGCTGAACGCCATCGCCAACGCCGAAGGTGACGCCGAGTGCTATCTCGGTGCCTGGGCCGCCACCACCTCACGAGACGATGTCCGCCAGGTGATCGCCACCGTCGCCCTCCGGGAGGGCGAGCACGCCAAAGCCTTCGCCAAGCGGATGTGCGAGCTGGGCTTCGACCTCCAGCCCCGTTCCGATCCCAAGCTCGACGAGAAGATGTCGATCGCCACGTCCACCGAGCTGAGCGACCGGGAGAAGTTCGAGCGCCTCCAGGCGGGCCGAGGGGTGGAGCAGGGCGACATCTTCTCCACCATGTTCAACGACGTCTCGATTGATATCCAGACCGGCGCCCTCCTCGGCCGCTACATCGCCGAGGAGCGAGACTCGGGCCGCCTACTGCACGGCTGCTACTCGGCCCTGTGCGCCGAGTCCGATGGTGCCGCCCCGGCCGCCGCCAACGGCGCCGCCAACGGGTCGGCAGTGGCCGCACTGAGCGAGCGGCTCGACCACATCGAAACCCTGCTCACCCAGCTGGTGTCGGCAAAGGGCTCGAAGAAGTAGCTCGAGGCAGGAGCCGGATCCCGGGATGCGGCGGGAGCCGCTCGGGGTAAGCAGCAGCCTGAGGAAATCGTCAGCCGGCAGTTTCAGCCCAGCAGGCTGTCGGGGGCGATCCCGCAGGACGACACGGCGCCCATCAGGTCGTCGAGGATCTCGGGGGGCAGGGCCGCCGGGTCGGGGGTGGCCCCGCTGGCACTCAGCTCGGACATCGACAACATCGTTGTGGGGTCGACGTTCTCCAGGAAGCAGACGGCCTGCTCTTCGGTGATCCCCGTCTCCTGGGCCATCATCCCGGCCACCATGAGCCGGCCCTCGTCGGTGCTGAGCAGGGAGGTGATGAGGGCGGCATTCATCTCGTCGCTACCGGCGGCGGGGTCGGCGCCAGACGGGGCACCGGTGCCGGCCGGGACCGTGTCCGCCGGATCGGGGGCCGACGCCGGCGCGGGGGCGGCGGCGGTCGACGGGGTGGTGACGGGGGCCGCCGAGGTGCTGGTGGAGGCGAAGGGTACCGACTCCGGTGCTCCGGCGGCATCGGTGGCCGAGCCAGAACCGCACGCCCCGAGGGTGAGCAGCGAGAGGGCGGCCAGAGAGCGAAGGGGGTGACGCATACCGGGTTTGTCGAACCGCCTCGGCGTCGCCTTTAGGAAATCGTGGGCCGCGGCCGCTCAACCTCAAACCCGAACGTTCCGATGCCGGTGGTCGAACCCTGCCGGGAACCCACCTATGACCACCACTCCTGCCACCACGAGCGACTGCCGGCCGACTGGGCGCCGGCTGTACCGGCCGGCGTTCCGCTACCACATCAGCGCCGTCCTGCTGGCGCTCGCCATCTTCCCCCTTTCAGGGGTGGCCTGGTTCGCCGTCGCTGACGTGAGCGAGGCCCGGGCCGCCCGGGCCCAGGCCGAGTCGGTGGATGCGGCGGTAGCCCGCCTGGCCCTGCTCACCGAGCTCAAGTCCCGCCTGCAGGACGAGCGGAACTGGTCGGCGGCGATGGCGGCGATCCGGCTCATCGGGGTACCCCCCGAGCTCTCCTACCAGATGTCCGGCGTCGACATCCCGGCTGAGCTGACCCGGGCCGTCGCCGATGTCGACCGCCTGGTGGCCGCGCTCGGCCTCGATGACGTGGCCCAGCAGCTGATCGTGGCCCGGGCCACACCGGCCCCCGAGGGCACCCTGTTCGCCATCGGCCGCGAGTACAACGTGATCTCGACCGACGTGGCGGCCCGGGGGCAACTCGTCATCGATGAGCTCACCGAAACGGCGGGCCGGATGCGGGGAGGGCAAAATCTGATCCGGACCCTGCGGGTACTGGAGGCGGCCACCACCGCCCAGGAGTCGATCGCCGCCGAGTTCACCTCGTTCTTCGGTATCCAGTTCTCGTCGCAGGACCTCAACTCGGACCTGACAGTGCTGCTGGGCGAGCAGCGTCTGCGAACCATCGCCGACGCCAACATCCGCCGGATCGCTGGCCCCGGCTCCCGGGCCCGGAGCGTCATGGACACCATCGACGCCTCGCCCGACGTGACGGCGTTCGACGCTTCGGTCGACACGCTCATCCTGCAAGCCCAGGCCACCGGCTCGGACGTGAAAGACGACGTGATGGCCCGGCTCACCGCCGGCGGCCTCGACGGCACGGTCACCATGTTCCGAGCCAGCCAGCAGAGCACCGCTCTCTACTTCGACCTGGTGAACGCATCAGGGGATGACGCCCTCGGTGCCAGCTCGGCCGTCAGCACCGACGCGCAGCGCCAGGTCGACCGCGCCCTGGCCTCGGCCGCCGCCCTGGCTGCGCTGTCCCTGCTCCTGGCGGCGTGGGCCACCCGTGCGATCGTGGGCCCGGTGCGGCGCCTGGCCGAAGTGGCCGAACGGATCAGCGCCGGCGATTCCCGGGCCCGCTTCGGCGACGCCCCGGGCTCGGTGGAGATCCGGGCCGCCGGGCGGGCCATGGACGCCGCCGCCGCCCACCTGGAGCTGGCCGAGCAGCAGGCCGAAGCGCTGGCCGAGGGCGACCTCGACCACCCGGTGCTGAAGCGGACGACCACCGGCCAGCTCGGTGCGTCGCTCCAGGAGGCGGTTGAGGCCCTGGCCTCGTCGCTCCAGGAGCGCGAGGAGTTCCGTCGGCGCATGACGCACGAGGCCACCCACGACGGCCTCACCCAGATCGCCAACCGCAACGCCTCGCTGGCCCAGCTCCGCCGGGGCATGTCCCGGGTGCGGCGGTCGGGCAGCCAGCTGGCGGTGCTGTTCATCGACCTCGACGGTTTCAAGGACATCAACGACACCTACGGCCATCATGCCGGTGATCTGGTGTTGCGGGCCACGGCCCAACGTCTGGTGAACACCGTGCGCGACGGCGACCACGTGGGCCGGCTGGGGGGCGACGAGTTCCTGGTGATCGCCGAGCCGGTGGCCGGCATCGACGAGGCGGTGGCCTTGGCCGAGCGGCTGCTGTCGGCGTTGGGCGAGCCGATGCCGATAGACCAGGGCACCGTAACGGTGAAGGCCAGCATCGGCATCGCCCTCAGCGACAGCATCGACGCCCACGGCGGCCCCGGTCCCGAGGGTGGTGACGTCGACAGCGCCGACCTCCTGCGCGACGCCGACCTGGCCGTCTACAAGGCCAAGGCCGAGGGGCGGGCCCGGGTGGAGATCTGCGACGACGAGCTCCGCACGGCCGTGGTGGAGCGGGCCGACCTGGAACGGGCCCTCCGTCAGGCGATCGACGAGCTCGAGTTCGTCCTCTACTACCAACCGATCATCGACGCCGACTCGGAGACCCTGCGTGGTTTCGAGGCCCTCATCCGGTGGAACCGACCGGGTCTCGGGATGATGCCACCCGATCTGTTCATCCCGGTGGCCGAGCGCAGCGACCTCATCATCGCCCTCGACCAGTGGGTGGTGGGGGCGGCGGCCCGCCAGCTGGCGGCCTGGCAGGCTCAAGACCTGTTTCCCGGCCTGCCGGTGAGCGTGAACATCTCGGGCCGGCACCTGGCCTCCCCCGACCTGGTCGACGACATCCTGTCGCCCCTGTGGGACAACGGGGTCGACCCTTCTCTCCTGATCGTGGAGATCACCGAGAGTGCGCTGCTCGAAGATCTGGGGTCGGCGGCGGTGAAACTCCAGGTACTCCGGGACCACGGCATCCGGGTGGCCATCGACGATTTCGGCACCGGCTACACGTCGCTGGCCCACCTCAAGAGCCTCCCCATCGACATCTTGAAGATCGACCGGAGCTACACCAGCGACCTGTCGGCCGCCTCTCTGGTGAAGCTGATCATCGACACCGGGCATCTGCTGGGGGCGACGATCACGGCCGAGGGGATCGAGACACCCGATCAGGCCGTGGCTCTGGCTGGGATGGGCACCGACGAGCTCCAGGGCTACCTCTACGGTCGCCCCCAGCCCCCCGGAGAGCTGAGCTCCGGCCCGACCGGACGGCGCAAGTCCGACGCCGTCACCGGGCCGTCCGGCCCAGGGCGTGGTGCATAGCTAAACAACGCGGGCCACCGAGCCGACGGGATGCATCGTTCGCAACTCGATGGAGGCACCGTGGATCGCTTGAGCCCCCGGAACTGGACTGTGGCCCGCAAGCTGGCCGCCCTCGGGGCCATCGCCGTGGCCGCACTCGTGGTGTTCGCCGCCGTCGCTCTCAGCACCCTGTCGTCGGTGCGGATCGGCGGCCCGCGCTACCAGGAGATCTACGACAACAACGTGCTCCTCGCCGACGTGCTGCCCCCGCCGGCCTACCTGGTGGAGGCGAACCTGGTGGCGTTCCAGATCGTCGAGGCCGGCCGCCGGGGCGATGCGGCCACCGTCGACCAGTTGGCCGACTACGCCGGCGACCTCCGCACCCAATACGAAGACCGGGTGGCGTTCTGGGCCGAGAACCGGGTGGTCGACGCGAACACCCGGGCCCTGCTCACCGAGACCGGGGCCGCTCCGGCCCGCACCTTCCTCGACCTGCTCGACAACGAACTGGTGCCCCAGGTGCGCGCCGGCGACACCGAGGCGGCCGCCGACACCCTGGACGGCCCGATGGCGGAGGCCTACCGCCAGCATCGGGCGACGGTCGACCAGATCGTCGAGTCGACCCTGACCAACGCCGCCGCCGCCGAGGCCGACGGCCGGGCCGCCTCCAGCGACGGGCAGCGCGTCCTCATGATCCTCCTGGGCGTGAACCTGCTGTGCCTGCTGGGTGGGGTGGTGGCGATCGCCCGGGCCATCAGTCGGCCCCTGCGCACCCTCGACGAGCGCCTGGCCGAGATCGCCAAGGGCGGTGGCGATCTGACCACCCGGCTGGCCGAGGACCGGGGCGACGAGCTGGGCCGGGTGGCCCGCTCCTTCAACCAGTTCGTGGGGCAGCTGGCCGGCACCGTGTCCGACATCCGCGTCAACGCCGAGCGGCTGCTGAGCGAAGCCCACTCGCTGACCGCGGTGAGCATGCAGGTGACGACCTCGGTCGACGAGACCGAGGCCCAGACCTCATCGCTGGCCACCGCCGCCGGCAGTGTGGCGTCGTCGATCGACGAGGTGGTGACGGCCACCGACGAGATGCAGGCCGCCATCGGCGAGATCGCCCGGTCGGCCACCGACGCCGTGGGCGTCGCCATCAACGCCATGAGCGCCGCCGACCGGGCAGGCGAGATCATGGGCTCGCTCGACGCCAGCTCGTCCGAGATCACCGATGTGGTGCAGGCCATCACCATGATCGCCGAGAAGACGAACCTGCTCGCCCTCAACGCCACGATCGAGGCGGCCCGGGCCGGTGACGCCGGCAAGGGGTTCGCGGTGGTGGCCAACGAGGTGAAGGACCTGGCTCGGGCCACGGCCGAGGCCACCGGGTCGATCGTGCAGCGGGTGGAGGCCATGCAGTCGGCCTCCAGCGGGGCCACCCAGGCCCTGGCCGACATCCGGGAGATCATCACCCGGATCAACGACGCCCAGCACATCATCGCCGCTGCGGTGGAGGAGCAGACGGCAACCACCCGCCAGATCCAGGGCTACATCCGCTCGGCCGCCAGCTCGTCCCAGGAGATCACCGACGGCATCAACCACACCGCCGGCCGCACCCGGGAGATCGCCCGGGGGGCGTCGTCGACCAGCCAGAGCGCCACGGTGGTGGCCGACTCTGCCGGCCACCTCCGCCAGCTGGTGAGCAAGTTCCGCACCTGATCTTCGCGCTGACAGCTCTGGTGGCCGGCTCACCTGAAGGCGGGCATCACTTCCTCGGCCAGCAGGCGGGCGTTGTCGTTGATGTAGCCGGCGGGGCAGCCCTGGGCGAAGACGATGGTGCGGGCGCCGGCGTCGATGTACTCCTGGATGCGGGCCCGGCACACCTCGGGGGAGCCGGCGATGGCGTACTTCCCGACGAGATCGCTGAAGTCCTGGGCGTAGGTGGTCGACAGCACCTTGTTGCACATCTCGAGGGCGGTGTCGCGGTCTTCGTGGACGCAGGTGAAGGCGAAGGCGGCCCCCTGCACCGAGCCGGCGGGCCGCCCCGCCTCCTCGGTGAACTCGGCGATCTTGGTCATCGAGTCGGCCGGCATCTCGGGGGTGTACATGTAGGGCAGCCAGGCGTCGCCGTAGCGGGCGGCCCGGCGCATCGCCCCCTCCTTGCGGCCCGAGACCCAGAACGGCGGCCGCTCCTTCGACTTGGGGGCGATCGTGATGTTGTCGAGCGTGGTGAAGCGGCCCTCGAAGCTCACCTTGTCCTCGGTGAGGAGGCGGTCGATCACCTCCAGCGCCTCGTTGGTGCGGGCCCCACGCTCCTTCACCGGCACGCCCACGGCCTCGAACTCCCGGGGGTTCTCGCCCCCGATGCCGATGCCGAAGCAGTAGCGGCCGAGGCTGACCGTGTCGAGGGTGGCGATCAACTTGGCCAGCAGGGCCGGCGGGTAGAGGGGTACGAGCACGATCCCGCTCAGGAGCTTGATGCGCTCGGTGACGGCGGCCGCCGCCGCCAGCGAGATGAGGGTGTTGGGTGTCGGGCCGTGGAAGCTGATGTGCTCGCCCGTGAGCAGGTAGTCGTAGCCGAGCGACTCGGCCAGCTGGGCCTCGGCCTTCACCTCTTTCAACAGTCGCATCGAGATGCCGAACTCGATGCCTTCGCTCTGGTTGCGCATGGTTCCCCCCTTGAAGCCCCGATGGGCGCCGCAGTCGTCGTCGGTCGGCGCCCAGCTTCGCATCCCCGGACCGCCAGCCGAAACTTCGACGCCCGGCGCGGCGTCGCGGCCGGGCCCCGGGCGGGCCGCCTGCTGTGGGGCAAGGGGGGCGGCCCGCCGAGGGCGGCGCCTGGTTCGGCGCGCCCCGTGCTACGGGGCGCTCGGTATGACGCCGAACCAGGTGTTTGGCCGCTCAACGACGCCGGGGGGTTGCCCGGTTTGGTCGCCGGCGCCCGGACCGCCCGCCGGGCCTGGTAAGGGTGCTGACCTTCGCCTCTTCCCCGCCGCCGTTTGTGCCGAGGACGATGGGCGGATGCACCGTTGGCCGATCGCCCTCGCCGCCAGCTTCATCCTGGCCACCTCCTGCGGCTCGTCCCAGCCGGCGGCCGGCCCGCCGTCGTCGGGCGATGCGATCGTGAGCAGCAGCCCGGCGCCGACGGGTGACACGACCCCCGACACCTCGGGATCGACAGTCACAACCGACGGATCCGCTCCGGTCGGCCGCTGGGACACGCCCTGCCGCCAGTCGTACGGGTCGACACCGGGGGCCGGGCTCGCCTACGACGGAGTGTCGGACCGGTTCGGTCCGCTGGGGCCCGCGCCCCTGCTCGACGTGACACTCCCGACGGTGACGCCCACCGACCCGGGCGACGACGGCCAGGTGCGGACGATGGCGTCGCTCGTCAACGGCGGCGCCGTGGTGGCCGCGGCCGCCGACATCGGCGACCCGACCGACGCCTCGGTGGTGGGCGTGGTGGAGCGAAGCGGCAACCGGCGCTGGGTCCGCTGCCTGGCCGGCAACGTGCTGGACGTATGGGTGGCCGCTCCCCGCTTGCAGCCCACCACCGCGCTCGTCGCCACCTTCCCGCCCGGCGGTCCACCTCGGGCGGAGTGGTCGGTGCTGGCGCTCGACACCGGCCGGGACGTGCCCGGGTTCTCTGACGCTGCCGCCGGTGCCGGCCTGGACGCCGAGGCGCTGGCCGGCGCCGGGGTGGTGGCCTCGTCGCCGTCGGCCGTGCTGATCAGCCACAGCGCCCAAGACGGCAGTGGCGGGGTGGCCGCCGACATCGTGGTGCGCTACGACCTCCTCACCGGCGCCTTCACCCCGTTCCCGGCACCACCCGGCGGATACGGGCGGGCCGAGCTCGACCTCGGGCCGGCCGACGAGGTCGTGGTTTCATCCCTGGAAGGCACTGGCGTGACGGCGGTGTTCCACGACGGCGCCTGGCGGACCGACGAGGCCAGCCGGGTGGCGGCCCGGCCCGTGACGGTGCGGTTCTCGACCGGTGAGGCGGACGGCGGTGCCGATCCTCGGCCGCTGGAGGCGGTCGACGCGCTCGGCCGGGTGCTGTGGCAGAACGCCGAGCTCACCGACCCCAGCATGGAGGGCATGAGGATCGCCACCGACGGATCGATCACTGTGGCCAACGTGTGCACGGACGGCGACCCCGGCGTGTGCAACCGCCACGAGGTGGCCGGGATCGACACGACCACGGGAGCCATCCGATGGCGTCTCCCCGGCCTCCGGGGGGTGGCGGCGGTGGCCGATGGCTGGGCGCTGATCGCCGACACCGGCCAGCTCGACAACGACGATGCCACCTTTCCCTCCGCCTGGGTGCTGGTCGACGACCGGACCGGGGAGGCGGCCGGCCCCGACCAGCGGTGGGACATGGACCGGTTCGCCCAGGGATGCTGCGGCGACCTGGAGAACTGGGTGGAGCAGGTGGGCGGCCTGGTGATGGCCGCCGGCCCCGGGCACCTGCGGCTGTGGTATCCGGTGTCGACCGACGGCGGCCCGGCCACGGTGTCGCTGCTCTGATCTGACCCGGCACCGGCGGTGCTCCGGCCGGATCGTGTTCGCCAGGGCGGGACGGTTTGATCGACAGAGCCGGTACCGCCAGGTGAGAGTGCCGGCATGACCTTCCTGCGGAACACCTGGTACGTGGCGATGTGGGGCGAAGATCTGGGCCCGGCCCAGATCGAGCAGCGGGTGATCTGCGGCCAGCCGATCGCCGTGTTCCGCCAGGCCGACGGCACGGTGGCGGCGGTTGCCGACCGGTGCTCCCACCGCTTCGCTCCCCTGTCGGCGGGCCGGGTGTGCGGCGACCGGGTGGAATGCCTCTACCACGGCCTGCAGTTCGCCGCCGACGGTCGGTGCGTGGTCAACCCCCACGGAGCCGGCCGCATCACCCCCCAGCTCCACCTCCGCTCCTACCCGGTGGTGGAGCGCCACACCCTGCTGTGGATCTGGCTGGGCGAGCCGGAGGCGGCCGACCCGGCCCTCATCCCCGACTTCTCCCATCTCGACGACGGTGCCCCCGGCATCTTCTCGAAGCGGGACTGGATGGTGATCGACGTCGACTACCGGCTGATGGCCGACAACCTGCTCGACCTCTCCCATGTGAACTTCCTCCACGACGGGCTGCTGGGCCACCCGGGCATGAACGACGCCGAGGTCGAGATCCGGGAGGAGATCGAGGTGTCGGGGGCCACGACGCTCTACGTCACCCGCACCTCCCGGAACGTCCGACCGCCCCACCTGTTCGATCTCATGTACCGCAACGACCAGGCGCCGGTGGACGTCTGGGCCGAGATGCGGTGGAACGCCCCGGGCTACCTGCGCAACCACGCCGGAATCACCCAACCGGGGGCGGCTCGGGAGGAGGGGCTGATCGTGGTCGGGTCGCATCTGCTGACCCCGATCGACGAGCGGCGGATGATGTACCACATCTGCGCCGTCCAGCTCGGAGCGGTGCCCCCGGTGGCCGACGAGGAGGTGGCGGCCACCCTCAGCCGGCTGCGGCGCTTCGCTTTCGAGGAACAGGATCGGCCGATGGTGGAGGCCCAGCAACGGGCTTACGACCAGGCCGGCGGCCCCGACGCCCTCAAGCCGGTGATGCTCTCGATCGACGCCGGCCCCCTCCGGGCCCGCCGCCTGCTGGCCGACCTGATCGGGTCCGAACAGGTCGGGGTCGAGGCGGCGGCCACCCCGGTCACGATCACCCTCAGCTGAGCCGGCCCATCACCGGCGACGCTGAGGAAGGCGGTAGTCGCCTCCGTGGATGGCGGCCGTGAGCTCGGCGGCGGCGGCTTGCATCCGGGTGACGTTGGCCTTCTCCCGGGCCCGGACAACCCGGGCGGCGGGCCCGATCATGGAGATGGCGGCCACCACCGGGCCGTCGGGGGCGGAGCGGACGGGAACGGCAAGGGAGGCGACGCCGAGCTCGGTCTCCTCCACGCTGCGGGCGTAGCCCCGCTGGCGGACCTGCTCCAGCTCGGCCCGCAACACGTCGGGCACAACGATGGTGTAGCCGGTGCTGGGGGTGAGGCCGGCCCGCAGCCGAGCTTCGAGTACACCGGGCACCCAGGCGGCCAGCACCTTGCCCCCGCTGGAACGGTGCACGGGGGCCCGGCGGGAGTTCTCCGACGAGTAGCGCAGGGCCCGCTGGCCTTCCACCCGCTCCACGTAGACCACGTCGGCCCCGGCCGGCACGCCCACCTGCACCGTCTCGCCCAGGGCGTTGCGCAGGTCCACCAACAGGGGCAGGGCGTGCTCCCCCACGGCCGACCGGACGGTTGCCAGGTGGCCGTAGTCCACCAGGCGGAGCCCGAGGCGGTAGCGGCCCTGGTCGGTGCGGGTCAGCAGCCCGGCTTCGGCCAGGACGGCGCACGTGCGGTGGGCGGTGCTCTTGGCCACGCCCACCCGCTCGGCCAGGCGGCTCAGGCTCAGCTCGGGGGAGGCGGCCAGCTCATCGAGGACCCGCAGGGCGATCCGGACCGAGTGAAGCGGCCCCTTCTCCGGTTGGCCCGGTTGCCCAGCCGGGCCCGGCGGCGCAGTGGGCGTCACCGCCCGAGGACCGGTCGGGCCCGGAGTCCGATCATGGGCGAATGGTAGTGTCGGCCCGAAGGATCCACGGGGAGGGACAATCCACATGAGCGACGGGACGACAGGGGGCGCCGTGCTGCCGAAGCGGACGTTGGGGTCGAGCGGCATCGAGGTGTCGGCGGTGGGGTTGGGCTGCATGAGCATGTCGCAGTCCTACGGGATCCCCGATCCGGCCGAGGCCGAGGCCACCCTCCACCGGGCCCTCGACGTGGGCATCACGTTCCTCGACACGGCCAACGCCTACGGCGACGGTCACAACGAGGAGCTGATCGGCCGGGTGCTGGGGGCCGACCGCCACCGGTTCGTGCTCGCCACCAAGTTCGGCATCATCCGCGACAAGCCGGGGCTCGACGGCGACCCGGCCCATGTGGCCGGCTACTGCGAAGCCAGCATGACCCGCCTCGGCACCGACGTGATCGACCTCTACTACCTGCACCGGGTCGACCCCCGCTTCCCCATCGAGGAGACCGTGGGGGCCATGGGCGAGCTGGTGGCGGCGGGCAAGGTGCGGGCCATCGGCTTGTCCGAGGTGTCGAGCGACACCCTGCGCCGGGCCCAGGCGGTGCACCCGATCGCAGCGGTGCAGTCGGAGTGGTCGCTGTGGACCCGGGACGTGGAACGCAAGCTCGTGGGCACGTGTACCGAGCTGAACGTGGCCGTGGTGCCCTTCAGCCCGCTCGGGCGGGGGTTCTTCACCGGCACCGTCACCGAGAACACGTTCGGCAAGGGCGACATGCGCAAGAACTTCCCCCGCTTCCAGGAGGGGAACTTCGAACGCAACAACGAACTGCTCGACGGGGTGAAGGCGGTGGCGGCCGAGGCCGGTGCCACCCCCGGCCAGGTCGCCCTGGCCTGGCTACTGGCCAAGACTCCGCAGGTGGTGCCGATCCCGGGGACCAAGCGGGCGGAGCGCGTGGCCGAGAACGCCGGGGCGGCGCTGGTGACGCTGTCGGCCGAGCAGGTGAGCCGGCTCGACGGGCTGTTCTCGGAGGAGAACATCGCCGGCGAGCGCTACCCCGAGGCCATGCTCCGCACGATCCAGCGGGACTGAGTGCGCCCGTTGGGCGCTCTCCCTGCGATCTGTGGCGCCTGGTGCTGGCTTTTGCGCGCTGGCGCCACAGTTCGACAGACTCCGGGCCATGAGCGACGACAACACCCCGCTGATGGAGATCTCCGAGTCGATCCGCATCGAGGCCCCGCCGGCCAAGGTGTGGGCCCTCGTCACGGCCATGGACCGCTACGGCGAGTGGAGTTCGGAGAACACCGGCGGCTACTGGCGCAAGGGGGCCGACGGCGAGCCGGGCACGGGCCAGGTGGGCGACATGTTCGTGGGCGTGAATCGCCGGGGCGACATGGAATGGAAGGCGCCGGTGGAGATCATCGAGCGCGACGATGAGCGGGCGTACGCCTTCGTGACCGGGGGCCTGGCCGGCAACTACGCCCTGTGGCGCTACGAGCTCCAGCCCGACGGCGACGGCACGGTGCTCACCGAGACCTGGCACCTGCGGACGAAGACCCCGAACATGGAGACCCAGGCCGACATGGACGCCCGGGCCGACTCGAACCGGGAGAGCATCTCCGCCACCCTGCGGGGCATCAAGGCCACCGCCGAAACCGGCGCCTGATCATCCCCGGAGGATGGCCGGTGCCGGCCCCGGCGGGGCCGGGCCGGTCATCAGCCGGTGACGGCTGCTACCGTGGCGGAGCTTGGCTCCGATTGCGACGGAAACGACGGGTGGTAGCCCTCACCGACGCCGCCGGCCGATCGCAGGCTTCCTGCTGACGCCCTTGCTGGCGGCTCTGACCGCGCTGGTGGTGGCGTGCAGCGCGGCCGACGACCGGCCCGCCAGCCCGCCGTCGGCGCCGGCCACGCCGTCCACCGCCTCGCCCGGGGACGGCGCCCCGGGCTCCACCGGCCCGCCGCCCCCGTCCTCCTCCGGCGGCCCCCTGCTGGCGGCGCCGGAGGGCGACGCCTTCTACGTTCCGCCCGATCCCCTCCCCCCGGGGGATCCCGGTTCGGTGATCTGGGCCCGGCCGCTGCCCGACCCGATCGGGGGCGGCACGGCCTGGCAGGTGCTGTACCGCTCGTCGGCCGAGAACGGAGACCCGGTGGCAGTGTCGGGGCTGGTGGTGGTGCCGGCCGCTCCGCCACCGGCGGCCGGCCGCCGGGTCGTGGCGCTGGCCCACTCGACCACCGGCGTGGCCGATGCCTGTGCCCCGTCCCGGGCCCTGGCCAGCCCGGGAGCGGCCGGCAGCCAGGAGGTGGCGGCGGTGGCCGCTGGCGCCATGGCCCAGGGCTGGGTGCTGGCCGCCACCGACTACCGGGGCCTGGGTACCCCGGGCGGCCACCCCTACCTCGTGGGTCAGCTGGCCGGCCGGGACGTGATCGACCTGGCCCGGGCGGCCAGCCATCTGCCCGGTACCGGGGTCGACGCCTCCTCGGCGGTCGCCGTGCTCGGCCATTCGCAGGGCGGCAGCGCCGCCATATTCGCCGCCGAGCTGGCCCCGGCCTACGCCCCCGACCTCCGCCTGGTGGGGGCGGTGGCGGGTGCACCGGCCACCGAGTTGGGTCGACGCGTCACCAGCTGGCCCCCGGCCTCCGGGCAGGACACCGGGTTCGCCATGATGACGGTGTCCGGGTTCCACGCCGCCTACCCCGACCTCAGCCTGGGTTCGGTGCTGTCGGAGCGGGGCCTGGCCGCCCTGCCCACCGTCGAGGACGGCTGCGTCGGCGACGTGCTCGCCGCCTTCGGGACCGAGGACCCGGCGGAGTTGTTCACCGCCGATGGCCCCGACGCCGAGTGGCAGGCCGCCCTCGAAGCCAACGTCGCCGGCCGCCAGCCGACCGATGTGCCCGTCTACCTCTTCCATGGCGAGGCCGACGCCGTCGTTCCCGTCGCCTGGAGCGCCGATTACCAGGCCCGGGCCTGCGACGCCGGCGCCAACGTCACCCGGGTGGTCTATCCCGGCCTCGACCACGGCTCGGTGCTGTTCGCTGCCCTGGGCCCGGCGTTCGACTGGTTGTCGGCCCGGCTCGACGGTGAGGCCCCCCGGCCCGGCTGTCCCGGCGGCTGAGCGCAGGGCACCGGCGAGGGGCTCCGCCGGCCAGGTGCGGTACTAACCGGTCGGGTCGCGGTGGACGTGGGCCCGGTGGCCGTCGCGGTCGAAGATCATGATGAGCTCGGCCGGCCCGTCGACGGCCTGGGTGGCATGGGGGGTCATCGTGGCGAACTCGGCCGCCTGGCCGGTCTCCACCATGATCTCCCGCTCCCCCAGCAGGAGCCGGATCCGGCCCTCGATCACGAAGAACCAGTCGTGGCCGGGATGGACCTGCTGGCGGGGCGCCTGCTCGCTGGGCTCCAGCCGCATCTTGATGGCCAGCGTGTTGCCGGAGGGGCGGCTAAGCAGCCAGGTGGTGCGACCGCCTCGGCTGGCGGCCTCGGGGCGGATGACCACGTCGTCGTCGTCCCGCACGTCGAGTAGGGCCTCGAGCCCCACCCCCAGGGCACCGGCCAGCGGCACCAGAACGTCGAGGCCGATCGTCCGCTTGCCCGTCTCCACCCGGCTGATCGTCGACGGGCTGAGGTTGGCCCGGGCCGCCACTTCGTCGAGCGACAAGCCCTGGGCGTGACGCAGGCTGCGGAGCCGGGTCCGTACCACCTCTTCGATCGCAGCCGGTTCTGCCATGCCGGCCACCGTACCGCCCATCTTGCGAATCCAGCAAGAGATCTTGCAGCTTCTCCGTCGGGGCGTATCGTCGGAGCCATGAGCGATCACGAGCACCACGATCATCACCACCACCACGAGCACCAGCAGCCCCGCACGTTCGAACGCCACTGCGACGTGGCCGTCATCGGCGGCTCGGCCGCCGGGCTGGCGGCTGCGCTCCAGCTGGGGCGGCAGCGCCGGGGCGTGATCGTGATCGACGCCGGCGAGCCCCGCAACGCCCCGGCCGCCCAGATGCACAGCTTCCTGGGCCACGAGGGCATCCCCCCCTCCGAGCTCACCGCCATCGGGCGGGACGAGGTCCGCCGCTACGGAGCCGAGGTGGTGGCCGGCCTGGCCACCGCCGTACGCCGCCGGGGCGACCGGTTCGTGGTGGAGCTGACCGGCGGCAACACCGTGGTGGCCCGGCGGGTGCTGGCCGCCACCGGGATCGTCGATGAGCTGCCCGCTATTGAGGGCCTGGCTCAGCACTGGGGCGGGGACGTGATCCACTGCCCGTTCTGCCACGGCTACGAGGTGCGGGACCAGCGGATCGTGGCCGTGGTCACCCACCCCCTGGGCCTCCACCCGGCCCGCCTGTTCCGCCAGCTGACCCAGCAGTTCACGATCGTGGTGCACGACGGCTCCGTCGATCCCGACCATCCCGAGCTCATCGCCATGCGGGCCGCCGGGGTGGAGGTGATCGACGGGACGGTCACCCGGATCGTCAGCGACGACAACGGCCGCCTGGTCGCCGTCGAGCTCGCCGGCGGCCGGCGCATCGACGCCGACGCCGTGGCCGTAGGAGCCCGGTGGCGGGCCCGGGCCGAGGCCTTGGCCCCGCTCGGCCTGGAGCCGGTGCTGCACCCCACCGGCCTGGGCGATCACATCGAGACCACGTCGGCGGGCGAGACCTCCGTGCCCGGGGTCTACGCCGCCGGCAACGTGACCGACCCCAGCCAACAGGTGATCTCGGCCGCGGCCAACGGGAGCTGGGTGGGGGCCATGATCGCCTTCAGCCTGGCCGATGAGGATCTGGCGGCGGCGGCCCGGCCGTCGGCCAACGAGACCGACTGGGACCACCGCTACGGCGGGGGGCGGATGTGGAGCGGCAACCCCAACGGCACCCTGGTGGCCGAGGTGGCGGACCTGACGCCGGGCCGCGCCCTCGACGTGGGGGCGGGCGAGGGGGGCGACGCCGTGTGGCTGGCCGAGCAGGGGTGGACGGTGACGGCGTCGGACATCTCCCAGCGGGCCCTCGACCACGTGGCCGGCGCCGCCGCCGAGCGCCACCTGGCGATCGGGTACCTCCGGGCCGACGCCAACGGGCCGGCCCCGTTCGAGCCGGCGGCGTTCGATCTGGTCTCGGCGCAGTACGCCTCGATCCCCCGCACCCCCGACGGCCGGGCCGTCCAGAATGTGCTGGCTGCCGTCGCCCCCGGCGGCACCCTGCTGGTGGTGAGCCACGACCTGGCCCCGATGCGGACCCCGGTCGACGTCCGCACCCAGAGCCGCCCGTTCGACCCCGATGCCTACGTCCGGGTGGAAGATGTGGCGGCCGTGCTGGCCTCCTCCCCGGAGTGGGTGATCGAGCGCAACGAGAAGCGCCCCCGCCCCCCTGGCGCGGCGTCGGGCCACCACGTGGACGACGTCGTGCTCCGGGCTCGGCGGGTGGCGGGCTGAGCCGACTGGCCTTGGCCCCTCCGCTGGCCCCGCTGGCCGACCTCGACCTGCTGTGCGGCCCCGAGACCGGTCAGCGGGGCGTGATCTCCCCCATCTCGACGAACCCCGACACCTCGTCGGCGTCGACGTAGATGATCTTGGGTCGGGCCGAGACGATGTCGGGCATCTCGCCCATGAACCGGGCAACGTGGGGCTGCTGCATGTGACTCTGGCCGGCGGCGGCATCGGTGAAGCCCTCGATGCACACGAAGGTGTCGGGCTCGTCGACGCTCTGGGCGAACTCGAAGAACTGGCATCCCGGCTCGGCGTTCACGGCGGCAGCGTAGAAGGCCGAAAGCTCCCGCCACTCGTCCATCTTGTCCGGCCGAATCGGAAACTTGACGGTGATGAGGATCATGCCCGGATTCTAGGTGTCCCCTGTTCGGGGACGGCAGCCCTTCGGGCTGCTTGGAGTTTCGCCTGCGGCGAAACCTCCCGTACTAGAGTTGGGCCGAGCGCCGCCGTCATCGCTTGCGGTGGGCCAACACAAACTCCCGGGGGGGGACCGTGTACGAGAAGGACGGCGAGTCGTATTTCGTGGTCGACGGCCACATCCACTTCTGGGACGCCAGCGAGGCCAACTGGGTGCCCGGGGCCGAGCGGTACGCCAAGGGATGGATCGAGTGCTTCAAGGCCTACAACGGGCTGGGGCCACCCGAGACCCAGTGGGACTTCGAGCACTTCCAGAAGTACTCGGTCGACGATGCCCTGGGCGATCTGTTCGAGCGGGGTCACATCGACGTCGCCATCCTCCAGCCCACCTACCTGACCGAGTGGTACACCGAGGGCTTCAACACCACCGAACGCAACGCCCAGCTGGTGGCCGCCGCCCCCGACCGGTTCATCCTCAACACCCGGTGGGACCCCCGGGAGGGCGACGAGGGGATGCGGGCCTTCGAGGAGAAGGTGGCCCGCTACGGGTGCAAGGGGGTGAAGCTGTACACGGCGGAATGGCGCCAGGGCTCCCGGGGGTGGTCGCTGCGCGATCCCGAGGCGTTCCGTTTCCTGGAGCGGTGCCTGGAGCTGGGGATCAAGAACGTCCATCTCCACAAGGGCCCGACGATCTGGCCGCTCGACAAGGACGCCTTCGACGTGTCGGATGTCGACCAGGCGGCAACCGAGTTCGGGGATCTGAACTTCATCGTCGACCATGTTGGCCTCCCCCGCCTGGAGGACTTCTGCTTCATCGCCGTGCAGGAACCCAACGTGTACGCCGGGCTGTCGGTGGTGACCGGCGGGCTGATGCACGCCCGACCCAACTACTTCGCCAAGGTGATGGGCGAGTTGCTGTTCTTCGTTGGCGAGGACCGGATGCTGTTCGGCAGCGACTACGCCATCTGGGAACCCCAGTGGCAGGTGGAGCGGTTCGTCGACTGGAACTTCCCGGCCAGCGACGAGTTCGCCGACTACGCCCCGCTCACCACGGCCGGCAAGAAGAAGATCCTGGGGTTGAACGCGGCCCGGCTCTACGGGCTCGACGTCCCGGCCCAGTGCCAGCTGGAAGCGGCCCAGCCCACCGCCGGCTCCTGACCCGATGACCGACGATCCGTTGGCCGCCGACACCGGGCCCGATCTCATCGGGGCCGTGCAGGAGGCGCTGGGCCGGGTGCTCGACCCCGAACTCGACGAGCCCATCACCGAGCTCGGGTTCGTGGCGTCGTGCACGGTCGACCGCGCCACCGGTCGGGTCGAGGTTCACCTTCGACTGCCAACGTTCTTCTGCGCCCCCAACTTCGCCTGGCTAATGGTGGCCGACGCCCGGGAGGCCGTCGCCGCCGTGCCCGGTGTCGAGGCCGTAGAGGTGGTACTCGGCGGCCACTTCGCCGGTGACGAGATCAACGGCGGGGTGGCCGACGGGCGGGGCTTCGTCGAGGCGTTCCCGGGGCTGGCCGAGGCCGAGCTCGACGAACTGCGGGCCCAGTTCCGGCGCAAGGCGGTGCTGGCCGCCACCGACCGGGTGTGCCGGCCGTTGCTGCGCTCAGGATGGACCCCGCCCGGCTTGGCGCTCCTCACGCTGGGCGACGCGCCACCGTCGCCCGAGAAGGCACGGCTGATCGCCCGCCGTCGCGATCTCGACCTGTCGGCGGGGCCCGACGCCCCCCTCGTGATCGACCCCGCTACAGGCGACGCCGTCGAACGATCGGCCGTGGCCCGCCACCTCCAGCAGGCCCGCCTCAGCCGGGTCAGCACCGAGACCAACGGCGAGCTGTGCCGCAGCCTCCTGGCCGAGCGCTACCCCGTCCTCCACATCAACCGGAGGGCCGGCTGAATTTCCCGCGGGAAATTCAGCCGGCTGCGCCGGGGTAGTTCGTGGACTTGAGGAGCTGCGCCAGGTGCGCCGCGTTGCTCGCCGTCATCGCCAGGCTCGACGCCACCTTCTCCGGCGTCGTGCCGAGCTGGTTGTAGTCGACCGAGCCCAGCGCCTCGCCCACCCAGTAGACGCTGCCACTGGCAGGGATGGTGTAGCCCACATCGCCCAGCCATTGGAAGCATTCGGCGGCCACATGGTGTGCGCCATCCTCGTTGCCGACCACGGCAACGACGGCGACCTTGCCGAACAGGGGCGTACGTCCGGCGTCGTCGATCTCGCCGAGCATGGCGTCGAACCGCTCGACCACCCGCTTGCAGATGCTGGATGGGGCACCCAACCAGATCGGCGTACCCATCACCAGAATGTCGGCGTCGAGCACCATCTCGCGGATCGCTGGCCACTCGTCGCCGTCGCCCTCGTCGGCCGTCACTCCGGGTTTGATGTCGTGGTTCGCCACCCGCACGGTGCGGTGCGACACCCCGTGGTGGCTGAGCTGCTCACACAGCTGTTCGAGCATCAGTGCGGTGCTGCTGTCACCATCACCGGGCTTCAGGGTGCAGTTCAATGCGAGGGCAGACAAGGTCACCCGCCTCGACTATCCCGACCCCGTGCTCCGCCAAACGCCTCGGTCGGGGCGAAGACGGACGATCGGACATAGGCTGGCGGTTCGGGAACGTGAGTCGCTCCCGTCGCGTTGCTCCGGACCTCGGTTGCGCCTGCTGAGCCTGGAGGTTCGACGTGATCGATGTGTCTGCCGGTGCTGGTGTCTTCCGGGTCGTGGCCGACGTGCCGGTGTTCATCACGGCTCCGCTGTACCGGCGGTGGCATCTTCGCTGGGGTTCAACCGACGACGAGGTCGCATCGGCCATGCCGGGTGACGCCATGTTTCACGACGCGCCGTTCGTGTCGACACGGTCGATCACGATCGCAGCGGCTCCGGCGGCGGTCTGGCCTTGGCTGGTGCAGGTCGGCTGTGGCCGCGCCGGGTTCTACAGCCACGATCTACTCGACAACCTGGCCCGACCGAGCGCCACCACGATCGTGCCCGAGCTCCAGCATCTCGAGATCGGCCAGTGGATCCCGATGTCGCCGTCGGCCACACCGACCGACCGGACCGCGCTGCGCGTGGACTCCCACGAGGTCGGGCGGTGGATGCTGTGGACCAAGCCCGACAGCACATGGTCGTGGCGGTTGACCCCGACCGCGGCGGGCGGCACCCGGCTCGTCACCCGCATCCACGCCGTCTACGACTGGTCCCACCCGCTGATGGCGATCCTGGGCGTTGTGCTGATGGAGTTCGGCGACTTCGCCATGATGCGCCAGATGCTGCGAGGCATCAGGAGCCGGGCCGAAGCGCTCGGTGACGACGTGCACCAACGGTCAACGGCGTCGACCGCCCATGATCCGAGCCGACCTCACGGCATGAGCTGACGCCCGCCGGCGGCCGCCACGACCAGACCGGCGTTCCAACCGGGGGCCCGGCCGCCAGCCGGCGGCCCCAATCCGGCGGTGGCGACGCCGACCCGGTGGAGGACCCACGAGGTGACCGAGTTCGAGTTCCACATCTCGCCGGCATCGAGGCCGTCTCTCCCCCAAACCGGTGTGGGCACCTCCGGCACCAGCTCGAGCAGCCGCTGGATATCGACCGGCGCCATCTCCAGGGTCGTGGTGGCGGTGGCCCGGTCGGCGTCGGGGATGACACCGTTGCGCCAGCGGTGGTCTCGTAGCGGAAGATCCGGAGGCTACCGAGCCAGGTCGAACAACTCGATGTGACGGTACCAGCGGCGGCCACCGGATCAGTGATCGGCCAGCAGACGTCTGACCGGGGTCTCCGTCAGGCCCGTCGGATCAGCTGCCGGGTACGGCGAGCCTGGTAGCGGCAGCCCAGCCGAGTCAGGGCCGAGCCGGCGCGCTCGAGGCCCTCCTCGTCGCCCTGGGCCAGGGCCCGAGCCCGGTCGACGAGTCGGGCGGCCACCGGGTTCTGGCCAACGGCGAGCGATGCCCGATCGAGGCGGTCCTGAACGTGGCGGTGGCCAGCCAGGACAGCCGCCTCGGCCCAGGCCGCGGCGTACCACGGCCGCCATAGGGCGGCGTTGAACCTGGCCCACAGCGCAGGGTCGTCGATGTCGGCCGAGAGCCGCTCCGCGGCCTCCTCCGGCCGCCCTCGTTCCAGCGCCACCAGGGCATCGAAGGTGGGGGCCCAACCGGTGGTGCAATCGGCCAGATTGGCCGGGTCGGGGATGAGGCTGGCGGTGATGCCCAGCCAGAGGGCCCGGTTGTCGTCGTCGCCCAGCAGCCCGTGCGTCATGGCCAGGGCGTAGGTCGTCACGTTCAGGTTCATGGCCACCGGTTGGCCGGCCCGCTGCCACGACGCCAGGAACCGGTCACCCCCTTCCGCCGCGGTAGCCAGGTCGCCGGCCAAGGCGTCGACCTTGATCCGGCGAGCCAGGGCGAGATGGTCTTGGTCGCGGTAGCAGGGCAAGCTGGCCAACCGGTCGGCGTAGCGGCCGGCTCCGGCCAGGTCGCCGGCGGCGAGATGGATCTCTGACGCCATGAGCAGGTGGTCGTTGTACTCGTAGCCGCTCATGGCGTCGAGCGGGACCCTGGCCAGCAGCTCGTCGCGGCGGTTCACCACGTCGCGAGCGAGGTTCAGATCGTTGGCCACCACGTGGATCGTGACCAGGGTGTCGAGGGCCACGCAGGCCAGGAGCGGTGCCTCGGCGGCGATGGCCGATTCGGCGGCCAGGGTGACCTCGGCGACGGTGGCCGACCGCGTGGTGGCGGCCGCGGCGATGGCGACTTCGGCCGGCGGAGACCCCGAGGCCAGGGTCCGAGCCCGGTCGAGGGCGCGATCGTCGGTGCCGGCCTCGGGTTGGACGGCGATGATGCCCGGAGAGCGGCGGATGTGGATGGCGGTCCAGGCCAGGTCGGTCGCCGCTCCGGCCCGGTCGCCGGCGGCCACGGCGTGAGCTGCCGCCTCGCCCAGCAGCCGGAGGGCGTCGTTGCCCACCATCCGGCTGGCGGCCGCCCCTGCGGCCAGACGCTTCAGCCGGGCCCGCTCCGCCTCGGCCGAGGCATATCCGGCCGCCTGCTCGTACCGTCGTTGGGCCTCGGCCGGTCGACCCCGGAGGAACAGCAACTCAGCCAGGGTTTCAGCCAGGGCGACCACCACCTCGTCCTGGCGCTGGTCCACCGCCCCGCTCACGGCCGCCCCGGCCTCCACCGCAGCCCGGTCGAATCGGTCGCACCAGACCGGGTCGTGTGGGCCGGCCGCCAGTTCGCTCAGTTGGGCGGCGCACCAGCGCTGATGCCTGAGGAGCACGGCGGCCTGCTGGCCTCGTTCCTCGAGTCGCTCGGCGCCGAATTGCCGGATCGTCTCCAGCACCCGGTAGCGCGTGGGTTGCCCCGGCGCCGGAACCAGCAGATGGTGTTCAGCCAGGTGGGCCAGACCATCGGCCAGCTCGGCCACCGACCACGCCGGCACGGCCACCGCCGTGGCCGCCGCCACGTCGAACCAGGACGCGAAGACCGAAACGGCGTTGAGCAGTTCCTGCTCGTGGTCGGGTAGGAGGTCGTAGCTCCAGGAGATGGCGTCACGCAACGATCGATGTCGATCGCCCGGCGGTCCACCGATGTCGAGGAACCGGAGTCGTTGGCCGAGCCCGGCGAGCAGCCCGTCCAGGCCGAGCGACTGATACCGGGCGGCGGCCAGCTCGATGGCCAGGGCCATACCGTCCAGGGCCCGGCACAGGGCCGCCGCCTGTTGCCGGTCGGGCGACGCCGGCCCGCCGGCGGCCCGGACCCGTTCGAGGAAGAGGGTCACTGCATCGCCGCCGTCGTCGGTCACGGAAAGCCCGGCCACCGGATAGACCCACTCGTAGGGAGGGCCCAGGCGGACGCGGCTGGTGGCCACGATCCGCAGCGAAGGGCAGGCGGCCAGAAGACGGTCGACACAGGGAATCACCCCCGACAGCACGTGCTCGCAGTTGTCGAGCACCAGGATCGCCTGCCGGCCCACGAGGGCGGCGATCACGGCCTCGGTCATGGTGGCCCCCTGAGGCTCGGCCACCCCCACGACTGCCGCCACCGCGGCCATGACCAGCTCAGGGTCGGTGACAGGGGTCAGGTCGACGAACCATCCGTCGTCGGGACACGCCGGCGCCACCTCCCGGGCCACCTCCAAGGTCAGCCGGGTCTTGCCCGCTCCGCCCGGCCCGGTCACCGTCACCAGCCGGTGGACCTGGATCATCTCGATCAGCGCTTGGCGTTCGGTTTCCCGCCCGACGAATCCGGTGAGTGGATCGGGCCAGCGGCCGCTGACCTCGTCAGGGGGTGGAGCCAGCACCGCGTCAGCCCGGCGGGCCAGGCTGCGGCGGTCGCCGACCCCGAGCTTGCGCATCAACGACGACACGTGAGCCTCGACGGTCCGGACCGACAGGTACAGCTCGTCGCCGATCTGGCGGTTCGTCAGGTGAGCGGCCACCAGGGCCAGCACCTCACGTTCGCGCTTGGTCACCAGGGTCGAACCTGGGCTTCGACGCACCATCACCAGCCAGTATCGTGCCCCCTCCCCCCGCTGTCTCCCCTGTTTCGGTGGCCGCCACGGAGACCAGAACGCGTGGTGGCCACGGATGCCCACGTCGGCGGCGGCGGTCAGTCTGATGGGAACGGGACCACGACGAACGGGAGCGACCGATGACCTTCGACCCGAGCCAGTACAAGATCACCACCCGCCAGCAGTGGGAGGACGCAGCCGAGGCGTGGCACCGGTGGGGCCCGACCCTGGAGGTGTGGCTCGGCGGGGCCACCGAGCGCATGCTCGACGCCGCCGGCGTGACGCGCTCCAGTCGCGTGCTCGACGTGGCCGCCGGGGCGGGCGGTCAGAGCATCGCCGCCGCCCGCCGGGTCGGGCCCGGGGGCCGGGTGGTGGCCACCGACATCTCCCCCAGGATCCTGTCCTACGCCGCCCGGGCCGCCGCTGAGGCCGCCCTGACCAACATCGACGTTCTGGAGGCCGACGGTGAAGCGCTCGACGGCCTGGCGTCGCAGCCCTTCGACGCCGTCATCTCCCGGGTCGGGCTGATCTACTTCCCGGACCGGCAACGGGCTCTGGCCGGCATGTACCAGGCGCTTCGCCCCGGAGGCCGGCTGGCGGCCGTCGTCTACTCCACGCCCGATCGCAACGAGTTCTTCTCCCTGCCGGTCTCGATCATCCGGGACCGGGCCCAACTTCGGCCGCCGCAGCCGGGCCAGCCGGGTCCGTTCAGCCTGGGCGGCCCTGGTGTGTTGGAGGCCGAGTTGGCGGCGGCCGGGTTCCAGGATGTCACGGTGGAGGTGATCGAAGCCCCCCTCCGCCTGGCCTCAGCTGCCGAGTGCGTGGCCTTCGAACGGGAGTCGTTCGGCGCCCTGCACCAGATGCTCGCCTCGGTACCCCCCGACCAGCGTGAGGAGGTGTGGGAGGACATTCGCCGGGCCCTCACCCGCTTCGAAACCGCCCAGGGCTTCGTGGGCCCGTGCGAGCTCCTCGTGGGATCCGGCACCCGCTGATTCGAGCTCGAGCTCCAGCGAGGGATGCCTTTGGAAACCCGATGCAATCTCGCGTTGGGCCAGCCAGGCTGTCGGCATGACGAGCTGGTGGTTGGACGAACTTCGCACGGCCGGAGCCGAGCATCTGGATCCCGCCTACGTGGCTGGCTACGACGCCAAGGCGCAGGTCGACCCGACCGACGACATCGACACGCTGCGCAGCCACGGGTTGAACGAGACCTCGACGGTCGTCGACCTCGGGGCCGGAACAGGATCGTTCACCCTCGCCGCCGCCCGGATCGCCGGCTCGGTCATCGCCGTCGATCCCTCGCCGGCGATGCTGGCCCGGCTGCGCCACCGGTTGACCACGGAGCAGGCCGTCAACGTCACGGCCATCGAAGCTGGATTCCTCTCCTATCGCCACACAGGCGAACCAGCCGACTTCGCCTACAGCCGCAACGCCCTACACCAGCTTCCCGACCTCTGGAAGGTCGTCGCCCTACGGCAGGTAGCGGCCCTGCTCCGACCGGGCGGCATCTTCCGGCTACGGGACCTGGTCCTCGATGCGGCCCCCGACCAGCTCGAAACCACGATCGAGGCGTGGATGGCTCGGGCCGTCGAGGACCCGGCCCAGGGTTACACCGCCACCGACCTCGCCGAGCACCTGCGATCGGAGTTCAGCACCTTCACCTGGCTGCTCGAACCGATGCTGGAGCAGACCGGGTTCGAGATCGTGGAACGAGAGGTCCGAGCGTCGATCTACGCCGCCTACACCTGCCGACGCCGCTGACCCCGCTGCCGCCGGGCTCAGACCGGCCCGGTCCACCATTCCGATGTCGGGTGCAGGCCCGCCCGCCCCAACAGCGATCGACGCCCGCTGTCGCCGGCCGGGCAGACGACAACCAGCTGGGAACAGCCTTTCGTGACCGCCCAGCGACGAATATCGGTGAGCAGCGCATCGGCCATCTCGGCGCTCCGCCACACCAGATCGTCGACCATGCACGTCCGACCCCCGGCGTCGAACACGGGCGGGGCGTCCATCGCCCGTGCGATGGCGAAGCCTTCCGCCGCACCGTCGGGGCCGATGCTGACGACCACATGGTGCGCCTCGTCGGCCAGGAGAACCGAGAACCAGCCTCGTTGGTTGACATCCGCCTCGGGATGCCGCCGCCAGAAGACCGGCTCCAGAGCCTGCAGGCGGTCCCGGACCTCACTCGACAACGCCACGATCGCATCCAGATCCTCAGCCGTGGCCCGACGGAGCGCCATCAGCGAATCCTATGCCTGGCCTCCTCAGCGTGGCGGGGCCACCGAGAAGATCCGAGTGGGTACAGGCCAGCCGGAGCGGCGCTCCCGCCGAGTCAGGGGGCGGGAAAGGCGGCCAGGAAGCTGTGGGCTGCTCCCTCCCTTCCGGATAGACGGCGGCGGCTCGGCCGCTGAGCGCCGCATCCGCCAGCCGGCGAGAGGCCCGAGCCCCATAGCGGAGGTGACAGAGGATCGTGAGCCGGTCAGTGTGGCCTCAGACGCGATCGAGCGGCCGATGAGGTCCGGGCGGTCGACCGATCTCGATCCCGTCGCCCCCTCGCACCACGCCTCCGAGCACGACCACGCCCATGATCCCCGCTCGCCGTACCAGTTCCCCCGCGTCGTCCCGGTAGCTCACGTGCTTCAGCAGCCCCGACCGGAATGCGTCGATCTGGGTGCAAGGGTTCCGCAGGCCGGTGACGGCGACCAGCGCCTGCTGTCCGATACGGAGGATCGAGCCGACGCCGAGCGCATGCAGATCGATCCCTCTCGTCGTGACATTCTCCCCCAGATCCCCGGGGGCTACCGCGAAGCCGGCCTCAGCGAGCGCGTCCAGCACTTCACTGGCGATGAGATGGACTTGGCGGAGATTGGGTTGACCGGGATCGGCTGCCACCCGGGACCGATGCTGAACCCGCGGTCCGGCATGCACGTCCCCCGCCACCCCCACGCCGGCCACCAGTTCGATCTCGTCGACCGTCTGCTTGGAGAAGTCATGCCGCTCGCTGCGATGAAGAGCGATCACCAGACCCATCACCCGATGATGCCAGGGGCCGACAACCGGCGCGCCGGAAACGGGCCCGAGCCCATCGGCTTGGCCATCGGACATCAGGCGCGGGACTCGACCCGTCTGACCGAGCTCCACACGGTCGCACTCCCCCCTCGCCGGCAACGTGAGCGTCACCATCGAGGGCCGTACCGAAGCCACCGCCGCCTTCTCACTCCGTGTCCGCAACGGCCTTCGGGGCAGCCTCCACCCTCGCGGGAGGTAGGTCAGGCCGCAGCGGCCAGCGGACGGAATTGGCGGATCGCCCGGCGAGCGACTTGTCATACTCGGCGGATGGTCGAGTCCGACACGATGCTCCTGGCCCAGTACCTGACGGCGATCGCCGGCCTCGGCGCCCTCCGGCAGTGCGTCACGAACCCGTCGGCGGTCCGGGCCCGCCTGGACGACATCATCCGGATCGTCGAGGCGGTGGGCGAGCCGCCCAACAACCTGGAGATACCGATCCGGGAGTACGACGTCGAAGACGCCTACGCCTGGTGGGCCAGCAGCTACGACAATCCGACCAACCCGGCCATCGAGGCCGAAGAACCGGCGATGCGGGCCTACCTCGCCGACGCGCCCCGGGGGCGAGCACTCGACGTCGGCTGCGGCACCGGCCGCCACGCTGCTCACCTCCTCACCCTCGGCTACGAGGTGGTCGGGATCGATCAGTCGGCCGCCATGCTCGACGTGGCCCGGGCCAAGCTGCCCGACACCCGATTCGAGCTCGGCCGCTTCGATGCCCTGCCGGTCGACGACGAGAGCTTCGATGTGGTCACCTGCTCGCTGGCCCTCACCCACACCCCGAGCCTCGATCAGCCGATCCGGGAGATGGCCCGCGTGCTCAAGCCGGGCGGGTGGCTGCTGCTGTCGGATCTGCACCCCGTCAGCGTCCTGATCGGCGGCACCGCGCTCTTCCCCGATCCGGAAGCACCACCTGACCGACCGACGCTGGCCCACACGAGGAACCTGTACCACCCGCTCAGCACCTACATTGCGGCGATCACCGGCGCCGATCTGCGCGTCGTCGACTGCCGGGAGATCCCGATGCCGGAGTCAGCCATCGCCGACAACCCGGTCTATCCCCTCATCCCCGAAGCCGTGACCCAGGCCTTCGAGGGCATACCGTTCATCCTCACCTGGCAGGCCGTCAAGCCGTGATCGGCCCCCGAACGGTTCCCGGGCCGACCCGATCATCCGACGTGCCCTATCGGCCGGTCTCTACGCTCCCCGTGTAGGATCGCGACGGGCCGTGACTGGCGCTGTTAGGTGGGACTGACCACCGGGGAGCGGCTCACCGGGTTCTCCCGGTGTAGTGCCGAGTGCCTGGGCCGACTCCCTGTCCTGTCGCCCGCTCCCCAGGAGGCCCGGCATGCCCTCGTCCACCCGTGAGTCCCTCGCCTACCGCACCGCGCTGTCGATCATCGCCGACGTCGACCCGGTCATCGCCCAGGCCATCGCCGGTGAGCTCGACAACCAGCGCCGCCAGCTGAAGCTCATCGCCAGCGAGAACTACGCATCAGCGGCCACCCTGCTGGCCATGGGCAACTGGCTGTCCGACAAGTACGCCGAAGGCACTGTGGGCCACCGCTTCTACGCCGGCTGCGAGGTGGTCGACCTCGTCGAGGCCCGAGCGGCCGAGGCGGCCCGCCAGCTGTTCGGCGCCCCCCACGCCTACGTGCAACCCCATTCCGGCATCGACGCCAACCTCGTCGCCTACTGGGCCATCCTGGCCCGCCAGGTGGAGGCGCCGACGCTGGCCGACCTCGGTGTCAGTCACGTCAACGACCTCGACGAGTCCGGCTGGGAGCGCTTGCGCCACACGCTCGGCAACCAGCGGCTGCTAGGCATGTCGCTCGACGCCGGTGGCCATCTGACCCACGGATTCCGGCCCAACATCTCGGGCAAGATGTTCCACCAGCGGTCCTACGGCACCGATCCCGCCACCGAACGGCTCGACTACACCGAGGTGGCCCGCCTGGCCCGGGAGTTCCGTCCGCTGGTGATCGTGGCCGGCTACTCGGCCTACCCCCGCCGGATCGACTTCGCCGTCATGCGTCAGATCGCCGACGAGGTCGGGGCCACCCTCATGGTCGACATGGCCCACTTCGCCGGCCTGGTGGCCGGCAAGGTGTTCGTGGACGACTTCGACCCCGTCCCCCACGCCCAGATCGTCACCACCACCACCCACAAGTCGCTCCGGGGGCCGCGGGGCGGGATCGTGCTGTGCCAGCCCGAGCTGGCCGAGTTCGTCGACAAGGGCACCCCGATGGTCCTTGGTGGGCCGATGCCGCACGTGATGGCGGCCAAGGCGGTGGCCCTGGCCGAAGCAGCCCGCCCCGAGTTCGCGGCCTACGCTTACCGCATCGTCGACAACGCTGCTGCGCTGGCCGACGGCCTCCAACGGCGGGGAGCCCGCCTCGTCACCGGCGGCACCGACAACCACCTGATCCTGCTCGACGTCGCCACATCCTTCGGGCTCACCGGCCGCCAAGCCGAGGCCGCCCTGCTCGACGGGGGCGTGGTCACCAACCGCAACGCCATTCCCCGCGACGCCAACGGCGCCTGGTACACCTCCGGCATCCGCCTGGGCACACCGGCCCTCACCACCCTCGGCCTGGGCGTCACCGAGATGGACGAAGTGGCCGACATCATCTGCTCCCTCCTGGCTGCCGCCAGCCCGGCCCCGGCCGGCTCCGGCCCCTCCAAAGCCCGGTACGAACTGGCCCCCGACGCCGCCGAAGCGAGCCGCAGGCGCGCCGCCGAGCTACTGGCCCGCTTCCCCCTCTACCCCGACATCGACCTGAGCTGATGGTGACGGCCGACGAGGGTGCAACGCCGGTGGTGAACGAGCTCGTCGCCGCCGCCAGGCAGCTCGGCTTGCCCGCCGACTCTCCCGTCGTGCTGGGTGATGGGGCCAACGTCGTGGTATGGCTGGCTCCGTCGCCCGTCGTCGCCCGGGTGGCCACGCTCACGGCTGAGGTGCGCGGCCAGCCTGAGGTCTACCTACGCCGCGAACGCGAGACCGCGAGTGCCCTGGACGCCATGGGCTTGAACGTCATCCGGCCCACCACGCTCGTCGACCCGGGGCCGCACCGAGCCGGCCCCTGGACCTTCCTCCTCCTCGAACATCGCCAACTCGAACCGCTCGACCCGAGCTCGCCCCAGGACGCCGAAGCAGCCGCCGCATCCTTCGTCGAGCTGTCGCTGGCACTCGCTGAGCTGCCGCCATCGCTGAGCGACGCGCTTCCCGGCCATCCCTGGGCCGAGATGGCGGTGCTGGCCGACACGGTCGCCACGACCATCGATCCCCCCGACTTGGCCCGGATCGCAGCGGAGATCGACGAGCTGCGAGCCGCCGAGCCCGCCGACCCGTGGCAGCTCGTCCATGGCGACGCCCACCGGGTCAACGTGGCCCGATGCGACGGGGAGGTGGTGTGGTTCGACTTCGAGGACGCCAACCGCCGGCCGCTGGCGTGGGACCTCGCCACACTCCGGCGGGCTTGGCCACCGGCCGGCGACACCGCCTGCCGCCTGCTCGGCGTCGACCCCGGCAGCCCCTCCATGCGATGGAACCACGAGTTCCGTGAGATCTACGCGCTGCTTTGGAACCTGCTCTACGCCCAGCGCTACGAACGCGCCCGACAGCCAACCGCAGAGCGACTCGACCAGTGGCTCGCGACCCACCGTCGATGAAGGTGGCGCCCGACCAGCTCAGCGCCAGGACACCGACGGTTGGCGCCACGCCACGGCCGCCAGGACTGGTACGGCGGCGAGAGAGATGAGCAGGCCGGCGCCATCGGCTCGGGACAGCCCGCCGAGGTGGTTGGCATGGAAGGCGAGGTGGGCGACCCCCTGGAGGAGCCAGGCGGTGGCGACGGCGCGCTCGGCCGTTCTCGTCACCGAGGCCCAGGTGGTGACGATCACCAACGCCAGGAACAACACGCCGACGTCTCGGACCAGGTGCTCGTCGTAGGCGCCGTCGGTGGCGGCGATCCAACCCCGGCCTACCGGGAAGTCGTCGAAGAACGACCGGGGGAACAGCGCCGCATGGACCCCGACCGGCAGGTTGAACACGGCGATCAACGCCAGCGCCCAGTTGACCCGCCAGCCGGTCCTGGAGTCTGCCGCTAGGTCCCTCGCCAACTCTGCGCTCGCCACACCACCGACACTACGCTCGCACTGGACTGAGATCTCGGTCCAGTCACCTCACTTGAGTTCGGACCAGTTTCATGCGGGACCTGCTGCTCGATCTCCATCTCACCACTCGCAAACAGCGAGGCCTGGAGGCGGCGCTGCGCGACGCCATCCGCAGCGGGCGCCTCAGCCCGGGCGACGCGCTCCCATCGAGTCGCGGTCTCGCTGCCGACCTCGGCCTCGCTCGCTCCACGGTCGTCGCCGCCTACGACCAACTCGCCTCCGAGGGCTACCTCATCACCCGCCAGGGAGCGTCCACCCGGGTTGCTGCGGGCCAGTGGATCCCCGAACCGCCCGCCGCCGGGCGCTCACGGCGCGACTACCGGATCGACCTGATCCCGGGCGAACCCGACGCCAGCCAGTTCCCTCGGGCGGCGTGGCTCCGCTGTACCCGCGACGTACTGGCCACCGCCCCCGCCGACCTGTTCGCCTACGGCGACCCGTCGGGCCTCGGCGACCTGCGAACCGAGCTCGCCGCCTACCTGCGGCGCACCCGGAACCTGGCGGTCGACGCCGAGGCCGTCATCGTCGTGCCCGGAGCGGCCAGCGGATTGGGCCAACTGGCCCGCCTGCTACGCGCCAGCGGCACGACGAGCATCGCCGTCGAAGACCCAGGGTTCCCGTTCCACCACGCCATCCTCGGCCGCGAAGGCCTCCAGCTCGTCCCCGTGCCGGTCGACGCCGAAGGCATCGACACCGACCGGCTCGCGGCCACCGCCGCTACCGCCGTGCTCGTCACCCCCGCCCACCAGTACCCGCTCGGGGCCGTCATGAGCCCCGAGCGTCGCGCCCGCCTTGCAAGCTGGGCCCGGCAACGCAACGCCTGGATCATCGAGGACGACTACGACGCCGAGTTCCGCTACGACCGCCATCCGATCGGCGCCCTGCAGGGCATCGCCGCCGACCGCGTCGTCTACCTCGGCACGTCGAGCAAGACCCTCGGGGCCGGCCTGCGCGTCGCCTGGCTCGTCCTCCCACCCGAGCTCCGCCAAGCAATGGCCGAGCAGCGGGGCCGGGACAGCGACGTCTCCCAACTCACCCAGGCGACACTGGCCCACTTCATCGCCCGAGGCGATCTCGACCGCCACATCCGCCGTATGCGGACCCTCTACCGGACCCGCCGCAACAGCCTCATCGCTGCCCTCCGCTCCGCCCTCGATCACCCCGACATCCACGGCATATCAGCCGGCCTCCACCTCACCGTCACCCTGCCGTCCAAAGCCCACGAGGAGGCCATCATCCAGGACTCACTCGACGAGCACCGGCTCGCGCTTTGGGGCCTCAACCAGCACTACCGGACACAACCCGGCGCCCACGGCCTCGTGCTCGGATTCAGCCGAGCCGCCGCGGACTTCGACACCAGCCTCACCCAGCTCGCCCAAGTTCTCCACGCCCACTGAGCGAAGGGAAGGCACGAACGACCAGCCGATCGGCGAATGGCGAGCAGACCCAGCGATAACGTTGTGACGTGACAGAGGGGGCTGAAAACGAGGACCGGAGCGGCGATCCGGCTTCCGGCCCAACCAAACCCGGCCCGATCGGCGGAGACGGCGCCGACACCGGCCTCGGCGCCGAGGAGGCTCCGATTCCGATCGAAGCCAGCCCGTGGGAGGTCTGGGACCAACCGCTTGGGCGGAGGCCGCTACGCCGCCTACCTTCGATCGCCTGGGGCGCTGTCCGGTTCGTGTGGGCCGCCGACCGACGTTCCCTGTTGCTCACGGCCATCAACGATGTGGCCAACGGCCTCCTGAGCGGGGTCCAGGTATTGGTCGTTGCGGTGCTCCTCAGCCGCCTCTTGGGCGACGACGATCCGGCAGCCGCTGCCCGGGCCACCGCACCTTGGATCGCGGCGTATGCCGGGCTGAGGGCAGCCGCCGGTGTGTTCGGCGCCGTCGTCCGGGGCCGGGCCGACCTGTTCCAGGAACGGGTCGGCCATGCATCGTCGCTGCGACTAATGACCGCCGCCTCCGACGTAGACCTTCTGGCCTTCGAGGCACCCCGTTTCTACGACCGGCTCCAGCGGGTCCAGAGCCAGAGCCAGTTCCGCCCCACACAGGTAGTGCACAGCCTTTCCCAGTTGGCGTCGGGCGTGGCGGGAAGCGTCGGGGTGTTGATCGCCCTGGCCGTGATCCAGCCCCTGCTCGTGCCCATCGCCCTGCTCTGGTTCCTGCCCCTCCTGGCCGCCACCCACCGCAACGTGTTGACCAACTACGACTTCGTCCGAGGCCAGAGCCCCCTCGAACGCCGCCGCAGCTACATCGCCGGCCTGCTCACCGACCGCTTCACCGCCAAGGAGGTACGGGCGTTCGGGCTCCGCCAGTTCCTGCTCGACCGCTACCAGACCTTGTGGCACGAGCGGGAGCAGGAGCTGCACGTCGTCACCCGCAGGAAGACCCGGACCATCGTGGAGGCCGAGGTGAGCACCGCCCTGCTCGCGGCGATCGTGAGCGGCACCCTCATCTGGTTGTTCGCCCGGGGCAGCTTCACCGTGGCCGAGATGGGAGCCGTGCTCAACGGCCTGTGGCAGATCCAGATGCGCTTCGGCGCCATGGCCTGGAGCTCCGCCGGACTGCTCGAGGCCGTCGTGTTCCTCGACGACCAGGCCGAACTCCTCGTGATGGCGGCCGGTGAGGCACAGCACCGTCCGACCGGGCCGGCCCCCGCCGGGTTCGAGCGGATCACGGTCGACGGTGTCAGCTTCCGTTACCCGGAGCAAGCCACCGATGCTCTCACCGACGTCGAACTCTCGATCGGCCGGGGGGAGGTGGTGGCGCTGGTCGGTGAGAACGGGTCGGGCAAGACGACGCTGGCCAAGCTGCTCGGCCTGCTCCACACGCCGACGTCGGGCCGGATCTGCTGGGACGCTACCGATGCCGCCACCATCGACCCCGATCAGCTCCGCCGTCAGGTCACCGTGGTCTTCCAGGACTTCGCCCGCTACAACCTGACCGCGGCCGAGAACATCGGGCTGGGCGACGTCGACCGCTTGGACGATCGAGATGAGATCGAGCACGCTGCTACCCGGGCCGGCGCCGACCGGCTGGTGGGCCGGCTTCCCCACCGCTACGACACTGTTCTCGGTCGCATGTTCGATGCCGGGGCCGAGTTGTCGGTCGGGCAGTGGCAGCGCATCGCCGTCAGCCGGGCCTTCTTTCGGGACGCCCCACTCCTCATCCTCGACGAACCAACCGCATCGCTCGACGCCCGAGCCGAGCACGACCTGTTCGAACGGATCCGCACCCTCTTCGCCGGCCGAACCGTCCTGTTGATCTCGCACCGCTTCTCCACCGTCCGTAGCGCTGATCGGATCTACGTGCTGCACCAGGGGCGAGTCGTCGAGCACGGCGCCCACGCCGAGCTGATGGCCGCCAAGGGCCGGTACGCCGAGCTGTTCACCCTCCAGGCCCAGGCCTACACCGACGACCTACCACACGGCCAACAAGCCGAACGCCTGACGAAGAGCGGCGATGATGTCGGCCGGTCGAACGAGTTCTACTGACCGAAATACCTCAAACCTGGTGATCCCACCCAACTGAAGACGTTTGAGGCGCGCCCGGCTCCGGGCAAATAAACCGGGGATGGTCGGCCGCTTACTGATTTTGGCATTACAGTGTCAGGCCTTGGGGCGCACACAACAGTGAAAGGTGATTCCTCGTTCTGATGGCAACCAAATCCAAATCCCGGACGATGACCGACGACCACAAGAGCGCTCTGGCCATGGGCCGAACCGAAGGCCGGGCCGTACGGGCCTACCTCGAGGCGCTCGACACCTCCCGACCCAAGCGAGGCCGGAAGCGCACATCGGCATCGATCTCGGCTCGCCTCGAGCGAATCACCGACGAACTCGAGACCGCAGACCCCCTGAAGCGCCTCACGCTCACCCAGGAACAACTCGACCTCACCTCCGAGCTGGCGACGATGGAGGACTCCACCGACATCAGCGCCCTGGAGACCGACTTCATCCGCGTCGCTCGTGACTACGCCCAGCGCAAGGGCATCACCTACCACGCCTTCCGCGCCATCGGTGTGCCCGCTGCCACCCTCAAGAAGGCCGGCATCCCCCGCTCCTCGTAACAAGGTGCTCAACACCGCGCGGTGCAGAAGAACGCCGCGCGGTGCCCCACCCACCCCCTCGGCACCGCCACACCCCTCGACTACACCCGTCGACTGGTCGGGCCGACTTCGGGCGAGCCACCGTACCGATCGAAGTGTTCTGGGCCCGCGGGTAGGATCTCGTCGATGAACTCGGGCTGAATCGTGGAATCATCTACGCCACGTTCGGGTCGAAGCACGACCTCTTCGTCCAGGCGCTCACCGAGTATTGCCAACGTACTCCCCAAGCACTACTCGATGCGCTCGAGACCGATGGGCCCCTGCTACCCCGCCTTCGTGGCGCGTTGATCGGGCTGATCGATGCCGACTTGGCCGATCCCAACCGGCGGGGTTGCCTGCTGATCAACTCGGCGATGGAGACGATGCCCGCCGATGAAGACACGGCTTTGATCTTCGAGCGCACGGCACGGACGCTGCGGGTCGCTTTCGAAGCGGCGGTGCGCCAGGCCCAGTTCGACGGTGAAGTACCCCGGTCGCTGAACCCAGCCGACGCTGCGTCGCTTCTTCTCACCACGCTGCAGGGCCTCCGCGTCACGGCCAAGGCCACCGGCGACCGCCAGGTCCTCTTGGCGTCAGTCGACGTTGCCCTACGGGCCCTGGGCTAGGAAATCCGCCTGTGGCGCCGGCGGCCATTTGCCTGTCCCCATACTTGAACGATCATTCCAACTAACGGCGCAGTGAGAATCCCGAAGCACCAATCACCGAAAGAGCTTGCTATGAGATCGCTTGAGCTACAGCGTTGCCGCCAAGAAGATCCCGCCATTCGTGACGGGAATGCTCAACGAATGGAGCGTTGAACCGGCCGGCAACGGCAAGGCCCGCGTGACCTCGCGGATCACCGCCGACGCCAGGGGAGCCATGGGAGCGATCGCGGCGCCGATGATGCGCATGAAGCTTCGCAAGACCGCCTCAGAGATCTTCGCCGATCTCCAAGCCTTCGCCGAGACCGGCACGCCGTCCGAAGCGAAGCTCGCCGCCCTCCACAAGACTGCCAAGAGGGCCAAGTCGGTCAACCCGGCCGGGGCCTGAAAAGAAGGTCCTCGTGCTGTTTGCGCCCCAGCCTGCCGGGGCACACGTCATGTCGACATCTCGTTCATGCCTCACCGGCAGCGAGACAGGCCGGCTGGCCCGTGATCGATTTCCTCCCCCTCGGATCGATCACGGGTCAGGCCAGCTTTCCCGGACACGTGTGTGGACCAGGCCGGGACAGATCGGGCGGGGGCCGGCGACGCTGGGCCTGCTAGGCGACGAGATGGGCGAAGACCACGATGTTGTCGACATAGTGGCCAGTGGACTGGTCGAAGGCTCCACCGCAGGTGATGAGGCGGAGTTCGGCCCGACCTCCCGTGTCGCCGTATACGGTTGCGGTCGGGAAGTCGGCCTTGGCGTAGCGCTCCACGCGGTCGACGGCGAAGGTTGCGGTGGAGCCATCCTCTCGGGCGACGGATGCCGTATCGCCCTGCTTGACAGTGCCCAGCCGGTAGAACACCGCCGGCCCGGCCTTGCTGTCGACGTGGGCGCCGATTACCGACGGGCCGAGCTCACCCGGCGTCGGGCCGCCGGTGTACCACCCGGCCCGGTCGAAGTCGGCCGGTGCTTCGAGCTTGCCTCCATCGTCGAGCCCGAGTCCGACGATGTCGTCGGTGCGGAGCCCGATCGAGGCGATCGTCAACGCAACTGGCGTGCTGGCCCCCAGGAGCGGCCCGAAGTCGGGGGCAGCTCCGCTGGCGGCTGATGTCGAGGTCGGGGACGAAGCCGGCGCCGACAGCGAGGTCACGGCCGGGCCGGACGTGTCCGGTGCCGCCGCCGGAGCGGCAGGTGCGGCCGTCTGGTTGGCATCGGGCTGCGGTGGTGGGCCGGGAGTGGTGATCGCCTTGAACAGCACGCCCGCACCCACCAGCAACGTGACGGCAGTGATCGCCGCGGCGATCACGCTGCGGCGATCACTGAATCTGTCACCGGTCGCCATCAGGCGGTCTTGCGGGCCAGGCGGGCGGTGAGGGTGCCGGTGCCCGCTGCTACCAGCAGGAGACCGCCGCCGAGAAGGATCTTTCCCTCGGTGCCGGGGGTGAATGTGCCGCCGGCGCCGGTGTCCATCCCGCCGGTGGGGGCTGCGGCGAGCACGCCGCAGACGGCCGGGTCGGTGGCCTCGGTGGGCAGCGTCGGGTCGAGGTCACTCTTCACGTCGCCGTCGTACACGCCGTTGTGGTTGTGGTCGACGCCGTGGACGACGATGGCGGCCTCACCATCGGTGATGGCCTGGGCCACATCAGCGGAAACCTCGATGCTGCCCCGCTCGTAGGTGAGCCTGCCGCCGGGGGCGGTGTCGAAGCGGTCGACGGCCAGGCCGCTGGCCGGCGAGGTGTCGCCGGTTTTGGTCAGCGAGACCACGATCGGGCCGTAGGCGGGGCCGCCGTCGGTGGTATTGAGCGTGCCGTCGCCGTTGGCGTCATCGGAGGCTGCCGGGCACTCGTGGCGGGCCTCGGAGCCGAAGTGGATGTGGGCCGCGTGCGGGTTGTCGGCGAGCAGGCCGCTGGCAGCCATGGTCACGTCGATCCGGGTGCCGTCGACGGTCACCATGGCAGTGCCGCTGGCTTCGACGCCGTTGAGGGCTACAGGACGTAGGGTCGCCAACGTGGTGCCGTCGGCCGCCATGGCCATACCAGCGCCCAGGAACGGCAGTAGCGCTGTGGAACCGAATGCCATCGCTGCGAGCTTGAGGGGGGTGCGCATGCTTGGACTCCTTGTTGAGCCCCCTTCCCGGCTTCGCTGGGAGGTGGGCTTGGAACCTTTGTTCGATGCTGTTGCGCCTGCTGTATTGGTCTTGGCCTCAGAGCAGCCGGCGTGACGGGA
>CADEDH010000041.1:56779-59351 GCA_902826025.1 uncultured Actinomycetes bacterium | reverse complement strand
GTCGGGGTAGATCACCTGGGTGTTGATGCGGCGCTTGAGGGCGGCGGCCTCGGCCCCCACCAGGCTCGGCTCCCGCTCCCAGCCGGTGGTGAACACCGCACCCGACCGTCCGAGGTCGAGGCAGGTGACGTACGCCGGCTGCTCGTAGGGCACGAGCGGCCGGCCGAGCAGGGCCCGGGCCGCGTTCTCGCCCGCCACCGGCCCCAGCCGCAGGGCGTGCTGGCACGACTGGAGGGCGAGGTGGCCGTCGCCGGTGTCGGCCGACGCCACGTCGCCGGCGGCGAACACCCTCTCGCGCCCCGGCACCCGCAGGTAGCGGTCCACCACCACCCGCCCCAACCCGTCGACCGGAGCCCCCAGGGCGGCGGCCAGGGGCGAGGCGGCCATGCCGGTGCACAGCACCACCAGATCGGCCGCCACGCTGCTCCCGTCGGCCAACTGCACCGTCGAACGCGGCTCCCCGGTGACACCGCTGATGGCGGCGCCCAGGCGAAGCTCGACCCCCGCCTCGGCCAGGGCGGCCTGGATGGCGGGCCGGGGCCCCGGGCCCAGCTCGGCCCCCGCCACCGGCTCCCGGTCGATCAGCACCACCCTCGGAGCGGGGGCGTCGGCCGGACGGCCGTGGGCCTCGAACCGGTCGACCAGCTCCAGGGCCAGCTCGATACCGGTGAAGCCGGCGCCGACCACGGCCACCGTCGGCGACGGGTCCTCGGCCAGGGCGATGGCGGCCAGGGCCCGATCGAAGCGGCGGGCGTCATCCCAACTGTCGATCGAATGGCAGTCGGCGGCGCCGGGGAACGGCGGCCGCCGCAACCCACTGCCGGTTGCCAACACCAGGGCGTCGTAGGCCAGCCCGGCCCCCGACGCCAACGACACCACGGGGCGGTCGGCCGGCACGGCGGCGGCCGAGTCGATCACGAGCTCCGCCCCGATCAGCGCCAGCAGCGGGGCCAGGGGCTCGGCCAGGGTCTCCGGCGCCGCCTCGTACAGCCGGGGCCGCATCACCAGATGCTCCAGCGGGCTCACCACCGTGATCTCCGCCCCCTCGTCCACCCGGCGGGCCGCCACCGCCGCCCAGAACCCGGCGAACCCGCCACCGACCACGCAAATCCGACCACTCATGACCACCAGTATCACCGCCGGGCCGGCCTCTACATTGGGACGGGTGGCGCCCCGCCGACCGACCATCCGACCCGACACCCCGGCCATAGCCCGCAAGGTCGACCCGGCGCTGCCCGGGGTCGACGAGACGCTCGACGAGTTCGCCTCCATCTCGCTCCCCCGGCTCCAGATCGGGTTCCCCACCCAGCACCTGGTGATGACGCTCCTGGGCGAGCACTGGACGGGCCGGACCGACGCTGTGCCGTCGGCCGCTCTGGTCGACCTGCTGGCCCCGTTCGGGGTGGGAGCGTCGGCGGCGCGGGCCGCTCTGGCCCGCCTCGCCGGCCGGGGGGCGCTGACCCTGGAGCGCAGCGGCCGCACCACGGCGTACCGGCCCACGGCCACCCTCAACGCCCTGCTGGTGCAAGGCCGGGCCATCACCGCCAGCTTCGCCGAACCCCGTACGGGCTGGGACGGGCAGTGGACCGTGCTGGCGTGGTCCCTCACCGGGGTGGCGGCCGCTCCCGGCCACCAGCTGCGCCAGACGCTGCGGGCCCATGGCTTCGCCCCCCTGCTGCCCGGCACCTGGGTCTCGCCCGACCCCCCGGCAGCCGACCTGGGCCCGGCCCTGGCTGCGATGGAGGGCCTCCGCTACACGGTGGTGCGGGGGCCCGAGCCGGCGCTCGACGGGGCCTTGTCGCCCGCCGCTGCCTGGGACCCCGAGGACATGCGGCCGGTGTACGACGAGTTCATCGATACCTTCGGCCCCGCGGCCAGCCGCCGCAAGGCCCCCACCGACCGCGAGGCGCTGGTCACCCGCACCCGCGCCGTCTACCGCTGGTTCGTGATCGCCTCGATCGACCCCGACCTTCCGGCCGAGCTGCTCCCCGCCCGCTGGCCCCGCCGCCGGGCCCGAGAGGTATTCGTGGCGGTGGCCGACCGGCTGGCCGCCACCGCCACCGATCAGGCCCGCCACCTCCTCGGCCCGGCCCACGCCCCGCTGGTCACCACCCCCGCCCCGTACGAGACCAGGTCGAACGCTCCCTAGTCATGGCAAAGCTTGCCAAGCCCGATGAGCTACGGGCGTTCGTGGAGGAGCAGGTCCGGGTGGGAAGCTACGGGCCGACCAGCGAGTACGTGCGGGAGCTCATTCGACGGGACAAAGATCGGCAGAAGCTACGCGAGCTTCTGCTCGATGGCGCTCGGTCACCGGTCTCCCGCCACGCCGACGGGGACTATTTCGACGAGTTGCTCTCGCTGCTCGACGACCAGGCGCAGTGAGCAAGCCCGTCCTCCTGCGAAAAGCCGCCGAGGACGACGTAAAGGCAGCGCTGGGATGGTACGCGGTAGAAGCCGGCAACGACGTGGCCCGTCGCTTCGTCGCCGTCGGCTCAACTCGCCCCTACGGGGCGCAGTGCTCAACTCGCCCCTACGGGGCGCAGTGCTCAACTCGCCCCTACGGGGCGCAGTG
>CADEDH010000041.1:45845-56679 GCA_902826025.1 uncultured Actinomycetes bacterium | reverse complement strand
GCTCAACTCGCCCCTACGGGGCGCAGTGCTCAACTCGCCCCTACGGGGCGCAGTGCTCAACTCGCCCTACGGGGCGAGGACTATCGGGGTCCAGACGAGGATGTCGTCGCCCACGGTGCCTTCGGCGTCGACGGTGGCGCCGCGGACCTCGAAGCGCAGGAGGCGGCCGCCGTTGGCCGGCAGCTCCTCCACGACGGTGTGACGGAAGGCCAGCAGGTCGCCCTCGAAGGCCGGGCCCACGTGATCGCAGCCATCCCACGCCACCACGGTGGCGATGCCGGGAAGAACCCGGCTGAGCGAGGACTGGGCCAGGCCCTGCACGTGCCCGCCGTACACCAGCCGCTTGTTGTAGATGCTGCGGGTGCCGTCGCGGTGCACGAACGCCTGGTTGAACGTCATCCGGGCCAGCGACGGGGCCAGATCGACGTGGTCCCGCATGGCGTCGGTCCGGGTCTCGCCCACCGCCCACTCCGTGCGGGGCAGCACGTTCAGGTCCCACGACGGCACGAGCTCCACCAGACCGGCCAGGGGCGCCGGGTCGGACGGGCCGGGGATCTCGTCGGCGTGGCCGGGCGAGCCGTGGCGGGCCGCCACCAGGGCGCACCGCTCGTAGCGGGCCACCGGGCCGTCGTCGCCCACGGTCTCGATACCGAGCCACACCTTGCCCCGGTGCTGGCCGTCGCGGGGCTTGCCGTCGGCCAGGCCGAGCACGGTGGCCGTGGTGCGCAGGGTCTCGCCCACCTGCACCGTGCGCAGGATCCGCACCGAGCGGTAGTAGAGGTTGGCGATGGCCCGCCGGGTGGCGTTGGTGGTCTGCCCGATCGAGTACTGCATGGCCAACGCCGGGTACACCATCCCGCCCTGGCGCCCGGTCAGTTTGGCCGCCAGACCCCGATCGGCCGACGGCAGGTGCTGGTCGCCGGTGATCATCCGGTAGGCGACGTTGTCGGCCTCGGTGACGGTGACCGGCGGCAGCCACGGGATCGTCATGCCTTGGCTGAACTCGTCGTAGTACGGCCCGTCGTTGTCTGCGCCTTGGCTCATGGGCGCCGATTCTACGAGCCCGGCGTCTAGACCACCGAGCCGGTGAGACGACCGATCAGCAACGACACCACGAGGGCCAGCACCCCACCGACCACCACCCGGGCCACGGACCGCCCGGGCTGCGAGCCCCCGATCCGGGCGCTCAGCCACCCCAGACCGGCCAGCCCCACCAGGGTCAGGGCCATCACCATCACCACCCGCACCGAGGCCCCCGCCACGGCCGCCACCAGGATCGGGAGCACCGCCCCCAGGGCGAAGCTGAGGGCCGACACCGCAGAGGCCTGCACCGGGTTGGCCAGGGCCTCGGGGTTGATACCCAGCTCGTCGCGGGCGTGGACCTCCGCCACGTCCTCCCGGGCCGACAGCTCGTCGGCCACCTGCGCCGACAGAGCCGGGCTGAGGCCCCGGTCCTGGTAGATACGCATCAGTTCGTCTCGCTCGGCCGCCGGCGAGGCCGCCAACTCGGCCCGCTCCCGGGCCAGGTCCGACAGCTCGACGTCACGCTGGGAGCTGACCGACACGTACTCGCCGGCCGCCATCGACAGGGCTCCGGCGGTGAGCCCGGCGATACCGGCCACCAACACCGCGGTGCGGTCGTTGCTGGCCGCCGCCACCCCCACCACCAGGCTGGCGGTGGAGATCAGCCCATCGTTGGCCCCCAGCACGGCGGCCCGAAGCCACGCCGCCCGGGATGCCAGGTGCAGCTCAGGCCCGTGGGCGGAGCGGTCGCTTCCCACCGGAGGTGCAAGGTCGGCCCGTCGGCTCCGGTCGGTTCGCATCACCCGAAGCATGCCCCCTCTGGGCTGCGCCAACCAGGGACCTCAGGCCTCCCCGTCGTCGCCGAGCTCGCCGTCGTCGAGATCCCGGTAGTAATCCTCCAGGTCGTCGTCGAGGGCCTGCTCGTCGTCGAGGGCGGCGAACGCCTCCAGTGCGTCGGGATCGAGACCGGCGGCCAGGCGGGCCAGGCGGGCGGCGTTGGACCGGGGCGACCGGTCGGGCCGGCCGATGGCCTCCACGTAGGCCGGCGTCCACTCCTGCACCGCCGCCAAGGTCTCGTCGGTCAGCTCGGGCCGAACGTCCATGGTCCGGTGGCAGAAGGCCACGAAGCCGGCCAGCACCTCAGGCAGACGACGGAGCTCGTCGTCGGTGGGGGCGAACACCTTGCGGGGATACCAGTCGTTCAGCACGATCTCCACCGACACCGGGCTCCACCGCAGGGGATCGCCCGGCCCGTAGTCGCAGGCGAACCACACCAGGTTGCCCGCCAGAGCCCGCACCTGATCCGGGGTGAGGCCCTCGACCCGGCTGTGGTCGGTCTCCAGGAAGTGGTCGACCAGACCGGCTCGGGCGCCCTCCGACCAGTCCTCGGCCTCGGGCACGGTGCCCCCGGCCGGCAACCGACCCACCACCCACTGCACCAGCGGCCGGCACAACGGCCAGGTGTCGCTCTCGAACGGCGGCACGGTCACGTCGGCCCGACCGATGGCCTCGGTGATCCGGGCCCGGGCCTCGGCCGGGTCCAGCTGATCCCAGCTCATGTCGGCATCGGCCAGGGACCGGTAGGCCTGGAGCAAGCCCTCGAGGGGCTCGTCGACCACGAAGGCGTCCTTCACCAGGGTGCCGACGTTGTGGTCGATGTAGACCACGGCCGACGCCTCCTGCCCGTCGGGCCAGGCCCAGCCGATCACGATGTTGTCGCCGTCGCCCAGCGCATGGGTCTGGCGCCACACCCCCGTCACCGTGACGCGGTCGATGGCGGCCAGCCAGGGCGGGGCATCCTCCACCCCAGCCGGGTCGACCAGGAGGCGGAGGCGCCGGGACAGATCGTCGTCGGCCGTCAGCAACGAGGCGGCCAGGGCCACGGCGTTGAGGGGCGGCCAGTCGGGGTCGGTGAACGACAGGAACACGGCGGTGGCGTCGGGCCGGTCGGCAGCCGAGCCGGCGAAGCGGTCGGCGGCCTGGGGCGTGGTCGCCTGGACCAGGGTGGAGGCCAGCGACAGCAGGGCCAGGGGCGATGGCTCGGCCAACGCCTCCCGGGCGTCGGCCAGGAACGGTGGCCCGGCCGGCCGGCCCTGACGAGAGCGGCCGCCGCGTCGGTGGTGTCGGTTGGTCACTTCCGCGACGCTACCCGCCCGGACTGGCGCCTGATTCGAAGGTCTAAGAAACTGGGAGCTTCACCGCAGGCCGAGGGAAGCAGCACCATGACCGACACCACCTCCTCCGAGAAGCCCATGGCGAACCAGAAACTCCCGCGGGAACCGAAGCCGCAGGAGTACTACGACGCCATCAAGGCCCGCTTTGCCGAGGAACGTGACCTGCGGCTCAGCTACCGCCCCGAAGGCACGAGCCAGTTCACCACCGAGCTCGACGGCAAGCTCAAGGTCTACGCCACCGACCCCTACGCCGACTCCGAGATCGAGCGCGACCCGATCACCGACTACGTGGAGGTGCTGTTCATCGGCGGCGGGTTCTCGGCCCTGCTCACCTCGGCCCGGCTGCGCCAGGCCGGTGTGGAGTCGATCCGCATCGTGGAGCGGGGAGCCGACGTGGGCGGCACCTGGTACTGGAACCGGTACCCCGGCGTGGCCTGCGACGTGGTGGCCTACGACTACCTGCCCCTCCTCGACGAGACCGGCTACGTGCCCACCCGCCACTACGCCGGCGGCCAGGAGATCTGGGACTACTGCCGGATGATCGCCGACAAGTACAGCCTGTACGACCTGGCCGTGTTCCAGACCACCGTCACCTCCACCATCTGGAACTCGGCGGAGAAGGTGTGGGAGGTCGGCACCGACCGGGGCGACCGGATGAAGGCCAAGTTCGTGGTCTGCGCCAACGGCACCCTCACCATGCCCAAGCTGGCCCGGATCGACGGGATGGAGAGCTTCACCGGCCACTCGTTCCACACCTCCCGGTGGGACTTCGAGTACACGGGCTCGGACCTGGAGAACCTGAGCGACAAGGTGGTGGGCATCATCGGCACCGGCGCCACCGCCGTGCAGGCCGTGCCCAACCTGGCCAAGGCGGCCAAGGAGCTCTACGTGTTCCAGCGGACGCCGTCGTCTATCGACGTGCGCGACGACTGGGAGACCGACCCCGAATGGGCCAAGACCCTCACCCCGGGCTGGCAGGCCAAGCGCCGGGAGCGGGCCATGCAGATGGGGTCGCTCACCGCCATCCGGGTCGACGCCGACGGCAAGGAGATCTCGGCCGAGGAGAAGGTGCGGCGCCAGGAGAACGCCAACATCGACTACATGATGCGGATCCACAAGCGCATCGACCAGATCGTGGAAGACCCCGCCACGGCCGACGCCCTCAAGCCGTGGTACATGTTCATGTGCAAGCGCCCCTGCTTCCACAACGACTACCTGCCGAGCTTCAACCAGCCCAACGTGCACCTGATCGACACCCACGGCAAGGGCATCACCGAGATCGCCCCCGACGGTCCGGTCTTCGAGGGCAAGACGTTCAAGCTCGACCTCCTGATCTACGCCACCGGCTTCGAGGTCCAGAAGACCGGCACCTGGAACCAGATCCTGGGCGCGGGCGGCCAGGACCTGCAGGACAAGTACGCCGAGGGCATCCGCACCCTGTTCGGGATCCACACCCACGGGTACCCCAACATGTTCGTGATGGGCGGCTACCAGGCGCCGTTCAACTTCAACCTGACCGACATGCTCCAGATCCAGGGCGACCACATCGCCGCCTGCATCGCCCACGTGCGCGACAACGGCCTCGACACACTCGACTGCTCGGCCCAGGCCGAGGAGGACTGGGTGCAGGAGGTCATCAAGCACCGGGGCAAGACGAACCGGAACGCCGAGTGCACCCCCGGCTACTACAACTTCGAGGGCGAGTTCAACCGCCGCCAGGACGGCAACTACAACGGCGGCATGCCGGCCTACCTCGAGTTCCTCAAGGCGTCCGAGCAGGACTTCGCCAAGTTCGATCTCGGGTAGCGCTCCGGGCGACGCTCTCTCGGAGGCGGCTGTAGGCTTGTGCCTTCGCGCTTCAACCCGTCGTCCCGCCCGGGTCGGCGGAAGCGCGCCGTGACGAGAGAGGGTGATAGTTGGAAAACCACCACGCCAAGCCTGGGCTTGGTCAGCATACGATCTGCGAGTTCTGGGGTGCTCGGAACCTCGACTCGCCGGAACTGGTTCGCACGGCCCTCGGACAGGCCGTCGAGGCAGGGGGCGCCTCCCTGGTGGAGCTGGTCGTTCACCAGTTCAGCCCTCAGGGCGTCTCGGGCGTTGCCGTCATCGCCGAGAGCCACCTCTCCATCCACACCTGGCCCGAGCTGGGCTACGCCGCCCTCGATTACTTCACGTGCGGCGACCATGTCGACATCGACGCCATCTTCGAGGTCTTGAAATCGACCTTCGAACCGGATCGGATCGAGCGACAACAGCTGGCCCGAGGGGTCGACCCGCGGGGCAACGCCGCGGCCACCTCGGGCGCCTCCTCCCCCACCGGACCATCGGTGGTGGGCTGGTTCCAGGAGAACGAGCCCCAGGCCCCCTCCACGGCCGGCTACGCCATGGCCGCCATCCTGGAGGAGCGGGAGACCAAGTTCCAGGATCTGCTCCTGTTCGAACACCCGACCAAGGGCAAGATCCTCGCCCTCGACGGGATCGTTCAGCTGACCGACATCGACACCTACGTGTACCACGAGGTGCTCACCCACCCGGCGCTGGTGGCCCATCCCAACCCCCGAACGGTGGCCGTGGTGGGCGGCGGCGACGCCTTCATCGTGGCCGAGGCCCTCAAGCACGACACGGTGGAGAAGGTCTACCTGCTCGAGCTCGATGCCGACGTGATCGAGGTGGCGGCCAAGCACTACCCGGTGGCGGCGAACGCCCTGGCCGATCCCCGGGTGGAGGTGCGGGCGGCCGACGCCTTCGAGTCGATCGCCTCGTTCACCGACGAGATCGACGCCATCCTGGTGGACCTGACCGACCCGATCGGCCAGGCGGCCCGCCTGTTCGAGGACCCGTTCTACGCCAAGTGCGAGAAGGCCCTGCGGGCCGACGGGATCCTGGTGGCCCAGACCGAGTCGGTCCACTTCCACCCCAACACGGTGCGGCAGTGCTTCGACACCCTGTCGGCCCGGTTCCCCCGCACCGAGCTGCTGTGGGGGGCGATGGCCACCTACCCCGGCTCGTTCTGGACCTTCGCCATGGCCACCAAGGGGCTCGACCCCACCGTGGCCCGGCGCCAGCCGGTGCTCGACACCCAGCTGTACACGCCCGAGGCCCACAACTGGTTCTTCATCCCGCCGCCGGTGCGGGCCAAGATCCTCACCCCCACGACCCTCACCCGGGTCTGAGCCGAACGGAGCGTGGCCCCACCGGGGGCCACGCTCTGCTGTTACACCCTCTGATGTCACACCACCCCGGCATACTGCGCCCATGGCATTCGGTCAGCAGTCCGGCCCACCGGCCACCCAGGGGCAGATCAAGGAGCTGCTGGCGTTGCTGGCCAACGCCGGCCACGAGGATTTCCGTGACGCCCGCGGCCCGCTCGGCTTCACCCAGCGTCAGGCCGGCGGCAAGTTCACCCGAGACGAGGCCCAGGGCTTCATCGACCAGCTCCAGGAGGCCGAGGAGTCGGGCACCCCGGTGGAGCGGCCCCAGCAGCGGGCGGCGCTGACGTCAGTGGAGCGCAACCTCCAGGGCCTCCCGGCCGAGGCCCTGGCCGCCGAGTTGCAGCGCCGGGGCTGGATCGTCATCGAGCCGACCTGAGCTGGTCTACAGCTCGCCGGAGGCGATGAGCTCGTCGAGGCGCTCGTAGCCTTCCCTCACGCCGGTCTCCATGCCGGAGGCGACAAAGGCGTCGCGGTCGACGAAGGAGTCGACCAGCGAGGTGGCCACCAGCCGGGTGCGGCCGTCGCCCAGGTCCTCCAGCACGAGCTTCTCCAGGGCCACTTGGTCGGGGAAGCCCTCGAAGGTGAACGTCTGCACGATCAGCTCCGACGGGCGCACCACGTGGAAGCTGCCGTGGAACCAGGCCTCGAACCCCTCGGAGGTGGTGTGGAGGTAACGGTACGAGCCGCCGGTGCGGCAGTCGTAGTGCTCCACCTGCATCTCGGTGCTCCGGGGCCCCTGCCAGCGGGCCAGCAGCTCGGGGTCGGTGTGGGCCCGGAAGACCTTGTTGGGCGGGGCGTCGAACGTGCGGATGATGCGGACCATCGGGACCTCGGTGTCGACGATGATCTCGGTCTCGTGGGTGCTGCCCGTGTCCGTGGGTGGGGTCATGGTCTGGCTCCTTTGCCGTCGGCGATCGGGCGAGGGGGAATGGGAAGGGGATCGATGTCGTCGGGCAGCTCGGCCAGCACGGCGTCGAGGCGGCTGAACCGCTCCTCGGCCTGGCGCCGGTAACGCTCTATCCAGGCGGTCATCATGTCCAGCACCTCCGCTTCCAGGTGGGCGGGGCGGCGCTGGGCCTCACGGGACCGGCTGACCAGGCCGGCGTCCTCCAGCACCCGCAAGTGCTTGGACACCGCCTGTAGCGACATGTCGAACGGCCCGGCCAGCTCGTTGACCGTGGCATCGGCCACGGCCAGACGAGCGACCATGTCCCGACGGGTCGGGTCGGCCAGAGCGGCGAACACCCGTGACAGCTGATCCACCGCCATGCCCGATCCGTTCCCCTTCGTGTTTCTCGTACCCGGTCGGATACTCAACTGATTGGTTGAATATGAGGCTATGCCCCGCCGAGCATGTTGTCAACCAAACAGTTGAATTAGTCGAGGGGCTCGCCCGTGATCGGGTCGAGACCCAGAGCCAGTCGACCGCTGAACACCTCCTGCTCGGCCTCGGGCAGCGGGTGGTACAGCGAGGCGTGAGCATCTCGGAACAGGCGCTCGATGCCGCTGGTGCGCTGGTAGGCCGCTCCCCCGCCCAGCTCCAGGGCCAGGCGGGCCACGTCGGTGACGGCCTGGGTAGCCAGTGTCTTGCGGGTCAGCGAGGCCGAGGCGACGGCCAGGGAGTTGTCGAACCGCAGGTCGTCGGCGGCGTCGACCATGGCCCGCACCGCGTCCCGGGCCGCGGTGAGGCGGTTGCCCATCCGGCCGGCCAGGCTCGGGATGTGGGGGCCGCCCCGACCGGCCTTGACCCGGGCCAGGGCGAGGGCCTCGCCGGCCGCCGCCTCGGCCACGCCCACGTAGCTGGCCATGATCACGGGCAGGGCCACCCCGAGCACGGTGGCCCACACCGGATGCCACCGGTCGGCCGGGCGGACCAGGGCCACCGACGCCTCCGGCACCATCACGTTCTCCAGCACCACCGTGTCGGACCCGGTGGCCCGCATGCCCATGGTGTTCCAGGTGGGCTCCACGCTCACCCCGTCGGCGGCGAAGGGTACCGACAGGTGCAGCACCTGGGGGCCGCCGTCGGGAGCAGCATCATTGGAGGTCGGGTCCCAGCGGATGCTGGTGACGAGGACGTCGCCGGCCGGGGCCCCGCTGGCCGGGCTCTTGCGGGCGCTGACCCGCCAGCCCCCATCCACCCTGGTGGCCGAGCCGTTGGAGGCCATCCAGTCCGACGCCCCGGTCGACACCAGGATCAGCTCACCGGCCGCCACCTTGGCCAGCACCGGGGCCGGCAGGCTCCGGTGGTGGCGCCACACCTGGGCCGCCACCAGGTGCTGGTGCATCGACAGGGCCAGCGAGGTGGCGGGGCAGCCACGGGCCAGCTCGGCCAACACGGCGCACACCTCGGCGTAGGAAGCGCCCCCGCCGCCCAGCTCGGCCGGCACCAGCATGGACGGGAAGCGGTGGGCTCGGAGGAGGTCGTAGCCGTCGTGCACGAACTCGCCGCTGGCGTCGAGCTCGACGGCCCGGTCGGCCAGCTCGGGCACGAGGTCGCGGGCGGCGGCGATCCAGTGGCTGTCGCCGGGGGCGCCGGTCCAGTGGGCGGCCGGGGCCGGGTCGGGGCTGGCCGGGGCGAGGGCGGGCGCCGGGGTCGGGAACGGGGTCGGTTCGGTGACGGTCATGATGACGTGGTCCTTGCTCGGTGATCGGTCGTCTTCGATGACCGTAAAGACGAAGCCGAACCAGCACAGGTGCAGATCTGCGACCCACCCGGTACAGAATCTGGACCCCGGCCGGGGTCGCCAGGTTCAGCGGTGCTCGGCCACGAAGGGGGCGACGGGGCTGAGCAGGAACACCTCGGGAATGCGGCGGACCAGGGCCGAGGCCCCGTGCAGCTCCACCGTGCCGCCCTTCAGGGCCGAGCGGATCGGCAGCCGGCCCAGCCACACCTGGTAGAGGACGGACAGGTCGGCGTCGATCACGACATCGACGTCGAAGCCGGGGTCGTGGGTGCACAGCGACGGACCGCTGGTGTCACGCACGATCCAGAAGCGCCGGGGCTCCCCCCGGAACCGGAACTCGAACACGATCCGCCGGTCGGGAAGGGATGAGAAGTCGAGCCGATCGTGGACCCACCACAACAGCAGCTCGGGGTCGAGCTCGTTGTCGGCCGGGTCGCCGAACTGCCACTTGGCCCCCCACTCCCCCAGCCCGAACACCACCGGCCGTAGATCCTGCCCGGCCGGGGTGAGGACGTACTCGCCGTCGAGCCGCTCCACCACGCCGGCCAGCTCGAGCTGGCGGAGGCGTTTGGTGAGCAGCGACCGCGACAGCCCGGGATTGCCCCGGGCCAGGTCGTTGAACCGGGTGTAGCCGCACAGCATGTCGCGCACGATCAGCAGCGACCACCGCTCCCCCAGTACCTCGACCGCCCGGCTGATAGGGCAGTACTGGCCGTAGCCTCCCTCATGCATCGCCATACCAGAGTGTAGGCCGGGCCCGGGGGCCCGGTCCGGCGGATTCCCGCCCGGGCCTGACCAGCCGGCCGCCGCCGATCTAGGTTTCGGCCGGAGGGGGGACGCGACCGGCGCGCCGCCCACGGTCGAACCAGGAGGACGGGACATGGGACAGCTCGACGGGAAGGTGGCCCTGATCACAGGCGGGGCCAGCGGTATCGGGGCGGCCACGGTGCGCCTGTTCCACGCCGAGGGGGCGAAGGTGATGATCGCCGACCTCCAGACCGACGTGGCCGACGCTCTGGCCGCCGAACTGGGCGACGGGGTGCAGGCCCGGCGGTGCAACGTGGCCAAGGAGGAAGATGTGGCCGGGGTGGTGGCCGACACCGTGGCCGCCTTCGGCCGCCTCGACGTGCTCTACAACAACGCCGGGTTCGGCGGGGCCATGGGCCCGTTCAAGGACACGCCGGTGGAGGAGTACGACATGACGATGGACGTGCTGCTCAAGAGCGTGTTCCTCGGTATCAAGCACGCCTCGCCGGTCATGATGGACCAGCGGTCGGGGTCGATCATCTCCACCTCCTCGATCTGCGGCATCGCCCCCGGCATCGGCCCCCACCTGTACACGGTGGCCAAGGCCGGTGTCGTCATGATGACCAAGTCGGCGGCGCTGGAGTTGGCGGAGTACGACGTGCGGGTCAACTGCATCTGCCCCGGCATGATCGCCACGCCCCTGGCCGCCGGCGCCCCCATCAGCCGGGACGCCGACCGGGCCACCCACCGGGTGGACAAGCTGCGGGGATTCAACGCCGGCGTGCAGCCCATCGAGCGCTCGGGCGAGGCCACCGATATCGCCAACGTGGCCCTGTTCCTGGCCAGCGACGCCTCGGAATGGATGACGGGCACGGCCCAGGTGATGGACGGCGGCTACACGCTGGGCCGCCCGTGGCGGAAGCTGGCCCCGATGGTCACCGAGCACCGCCCGATCCGGCTCTACAACCCCGACACGATGTAGGGCTCGGCC
>CADEDH010000041.1:17781-45745 GCA_902826025.1 uncultured Actinomycetes bacterium | reverse complement strand
TGGGCGGCGAACAGCTCGTGGTACCAGGCCCAGCCCACCTCCTTGAGCACCAGGGGCAGCACGTCGGCGGTGAACGTGAGCCGCTCGGGCCGGGCCAGCAGCGCCTCGATGGCGGCGTCGTCGAGGAAGCGGGGCAAGGGGGCCAGCGGGGCCTGGAGCCGGTAGCTGAGCTTCGACCGGTAGGGCACGCCCCGGCGGGACCCCACGTGCAGCACCGGCTCCCGACCGCTCGGCTCGTAGCGCAGCCCGGGCCCGCCGGCGGGGTCGGTTGGCTCGGCGGGGTCGGCGGGGTCGGTGGCGACGAACCGCCCGCCCCGGCCCTCGGTGACCAGCGCCACCAGGTCGGTGAAGGCCTGGCCGAACCCGGTGACGATCACGTCGGCCCCCGGGGCCAGGATCGACAGGTCGAGGTCGGCGGTGTGGCCGGGGCCGAGGTAGACGGCGCCGTGATGCTGAGCGAAGCGCTCGAAGGCGAGGCCCTGCTCGTCGGGCTCGGCGTCGAGATGGCCCAGGGCCAGCACCACCGCGTCGACCAGGAAGGAGCCGGCGTCGCCGGCCAGGGTGACGATCTGGCCGCCGTCGGGCCCTCCACCGTCGGCAGCATCGGTGATGTCGACCGCCTCGGCCCGGTGGATCACCACCTCCACCCCGTCGGGCAGCGAGGCCAGCACGTGGCGGTGGAACCACTCGAGGTAGGCCGACTGCACCCGACGGGTGGGGAACGTCATGCCGTCGATGGCGGCGATCTCAGCCGCCAGGTCGGCCGCTCCCAACTCGGCCAGGGTCGCCCCGTCGACCTCACGGGCCCACTCCAGCAGGGTGGGACCCACCCGGGGCGGCCCGTCGCACCGCACGGTGTGGTCGGGGAACATCGTGACGTCCTCGGCCATCGAGTTCATCCACAGCAGCGGGCTGAGGTCGGGCCGCCACACCCGCCCGGTGCCGGCCCGTTGGGGATCGACCAGGTGGATGCGCAGCAACCTCCCGCCGAGGATCTCGCCGGCGCTGGCCACCACCCGCTCGAGCAGTGAGGCCGCGGTGGGGCCGGCGCCGATCAGGGCCAACTCGACGGCCTGCTCGGTTGCTGCCCGGTGTCCCAGTGGGGCCATGCGTCCCAGCCTAGCCAAAGCCGACCAAGTGGGTCATAATTTGTCCATGACCGATCCCGACCGGCAAGCCGGCCCGGCCGTCCGCTCCCTCCGCCTGGCCCTGGAGCTGAGTGGGGCCGGCAGCCACCCTGCCGCCGGGCGCCACCAGGCCCCGGCCGGCGTCGATCCGTCGACCCTGCTGAGTCTGGGCTACACCCTGGGCATCGCCCAGGCCGCCGAGGCTGCCGGGTTCGACCTGCTGGTCCTGGACGACTCGTTGGCCCCGGCCGACGAACCGCTTGAGGCCTCGTCGGGCCGGCTCGACGCCCTCACCGTGGCCGCCGCCCTGGGCCCGCTCACCCGCACCATCGGCCTGGCCCCGGTGGTCACCACCACCCACACCGAGCCGTTCCACGTGGCCAAGAACCTCCAGTCGCTCGACTGGGTGAGCCGGGGCCGGGCCGGCTGGAAACCGGCCGTCTCCAGTACCGCCGCCGAGGCCCGGGCGTTCGGCCGCAAGGATCCGGCCCCGCCGGCCGAGCTGTGGGCCGAAGCGGCCGACGTGGTGGCCGTGGCCCGTCGGCTGTGGGACAGCTGGGAAGACGACGCCATCATCCGCCACGCCCCCACCGGCCGCTTCCTCGACCGCACGAAGCTGCACTACATCGACTTCGCCGGCGAGCGGTTCAGCGTGCGGGGCCCGTCGATCACGCCCCGTTCCCCTCAGGCCCAACCCCCGATCCTGATCGAGCTCGACGACTCGGCGCCGGCCACCGCCTGGCGCCTGGCCGCCCGGGAGGCCGACCTGGTGGTGCTGCGGGGGCCCGACCCCGACGCCGTGCGGGGGTTGCGGGCCGACCTCGATCGGCTGTTGGCCACCGAGCCCCGCCGAGGGCCGGCCCCGGCCGTGCTGGCCGCCCTCCACGTGCTGCTCGACACGGCCGAGGCCACCGCCGCCGAGCGGCTCCGGGCCCTCGACGCCAGCGCCGAGGCGGCCGGACTCGCCCTGCCCCCCACGGCCACCGCAACCCACGTCGGATCGGGAGCCGAGCTGGCGGCCGCCTTCAGCCGGTGGCGGGCGGCGGTGGACCTCGACGGCTTCCTGCTCCGCCCGGCCGTGGCTCCGGTCGACCTGGCCGCCTTCGCCGCCGCCGTCACGCCGCTCCTCCCCCACCCCGCCCTCCACCCCACCCTCCAGGCTGATCCCCCGCCCACGCTGCGGGATCGCTTCGGCTGGGCCCGCCCGGCCAACCGCTTCTCCCCCGGCACCGCCACCACCGCCACTCTCGAAAGCCCGGTCCGATGAGCCAGCCCCGCACGCCGATCCGCAAGCAGATCCATCTCGGCGCCCACTTCCCCGGCGTCAACAGCACCACCGTGTGGAGCGATCCCACCTCGGGCAGCCAGATCGAGCTCAGCTCGTTCATCCACCTCGCCCGCACCGCCGAGCAGGGCCTGTTCGACCTGTTCTTCCTGGCCGAGGGCCTGCGCCTGCGGGAGCACCGGGGCCAGATCTTCGACCTCGACGTGGTGGGCCGACCCGACGCCATCACCGTGCTGTCGGCCCTGGCCGGGGTGACCGAGCACCTGGGCCTGGCCGGCACCTGCTCCACCACCTACAACGAGCCCTACGAGCTGGCCCGCCAGTTCGCCTCGCTCGACTTCCTCAGCGGGGGCCGGGCCGCCTGGAATGCCGTCACCTCCCCCGACTCGTTCACCGGCGAGAACTTCCGGCGGGGCGGCTACCTGCCCAACGACGTCCGCTACGAGCGGGCGGCCGAGTTCATCGAGCTGACCCGGGCGTTCTGGGACAGCTGGGACACCGGGCCCGTGCGGCGCACCACCGCCCACTTCGACGTCGACGCCACCGGCACCCTGCCCCGCTGCCCCCAGGGGTGGCCGATACAGATCCAGGCCGGTGACTCCGAGGGCGGGCGTGACCTGGGGGCGGCCTACGCCGACGTGATCTTCAGCCGCCACGCCGGCTACGACGACGGTCGGGCCTACTACGCCGACGTGAAGGGCCGCATGGCCCGCTTCGGACGCCAGCCCGACCAGCTGAAGATCATGCCGGCGGCCACCGTGGTGCTGGGCGACAGCGAGGCCGATGCCCGGGAGCGAGCCCGCCACATCCGCCTCCAGCAGGTGTCGCCCCAGGGGGCCATCGCCTCCCTGGAGCAGGTGTGGGGCCGGGACCTGTCGGCCTACGACCCCGACGGCCCCCTCCCCGACCTCGACCCCGACGAAGCCGGCAGCGCCGCCATCACCCAGGGCCGGGTGCGCCAGCACAGCAACTCCCGCAGCCTGGCCGAGCGGTGGCGGGCCATGGCCGAGGCCGAGGACCTGTCGATCCGGGAGCTGATCATCAAGGTCACGACCCGGGCCACGTTCTGCGGCACCCCGGCCCAGGTGGCCGATCAGATCGACCGCAACGTGCAGGACGATGCGGCCGACGGCTACATCCTCGTCCCCCATCTCACCCCCCACGGCCTCGACGACTTCGTGGCCCGGGTTGTCCCCGAGCTCCAGGACCGGGGCTCCTACCGCACCGACTGGGAGGGCCCCACCCTGCGTCACCAGCTCGGCATCGACCACCCCCACCACGCCCCGCAACCCGTGGCCACCGCCGGCTAGTTCGACCCCTTCAGGCAGAGGTGCAAAGCTCAAGGCTTCGCATACCTGGACACCTGGGAGGCAGGCCATGACCGACGTCTCGGTCGACATCGACGAGCCGGGTGAGCGGCGTTTCGCCACCATCACCGACGACGCCCTGGCCAACCTCCGGCGCCTCATCGGGGTGCCGATCACCGACACCGTCGAGCCCTGGTGCTACGAGGCCACGCGCGACAACATCCGGCACTACGCCCACGGCATCGGCGACGACAACCCCCTGTGGTGCGACCCCGGGTACGCGGCCCAGGCCCGCCACGGCACGATCGTGGCCCCGCCCAGCTTCGTGTTCGCCCTCAACCGGATCCTGTCGGGCTACGTGGGTGGCCTCCCCGGCATCCACGCCATGTGGGCCGGGGCCGACATCACCTGGCACCAGCCCATCAAGCGGGGCACCGAGGTGTCGGCCACCGCCCATCTCAAAGACCTGATCGAGCACCAGACGGCGTTCGCCGGCCGGGCCGTCCAGCAGATCTACCACGTCGACTACCGGGACGCCGCCACCGACGAGCTGCTGTGCAGCGGCGACTCGTGGTGCTTCCGGACCGAGCGCGACACGGCCCGGGAGCTGGGCACGAAGTACGAGAAGGCCAAGGCCCGCCCACCGATGCGCTACACGGCCGAAGACCTGGAAGGCATCTACGGCCGCTACGAGGCCGAGACCGTGCGGGGGGCCGAGACCCGCTACATCGAGGACGTGTCGGTGGGCGACGAGCTGCCGGCGATGACCAAGGGGCCGATGACGGTCACCGGCTTCATCGCCTACGCCCAGGGCTGGGGTGGGCTCTACATCCGGGCCAACCGGTTGGCCCACCAGCAGCTCCGCAAACACCCGGGCCTCGGCATCGCCAACGCCTTCGGCATCCCCGACGTGCCCGAGCGGGTGCACTGGGAGAACGACCTGGCCACCGACGTCGGCACCCCGGCCGCCTACGACTACGGGCCCGAGCGCTGCAGCTGGCTCACCCACCACCTGACCGACTGGATGGGCGACGACGGGTTCCTGCGCCGCCACCAGTGCCAGATCCGCCACCACAACGTGGTGGGCGACTGGATCACGATCACAGGCAAGGTCACGGGCAAGGGCGTCGACGACGAGGGCCACCCGGTGGTCGAGGTCGAGCAGGTGGCCCACAACCAGCACGGCGACGTGTCGGCCCGGGGCCAGGGCACCGTCCGCCTTCCCAGCCGGGGCTAGCTGTCAGCTCCCCACCCGGTAGTCGTCGAAGGTGACGTGGCCGGTGGCGGCGTCGAGCACGGCGTAGCTCAGCTGCTTGCCGTTCGCCGGGTCCTGGGCCAGCCCGGCCGACCCGGGGTTGACGGCCAGCAGCGAGCCGACCTCCCGCGCCATGCGGGTGTGGGTGTGGCCGATCACCACGTAGTCGGCCTCCACCTCGGCCAGGCGCTGCAGCTCGGGCGAGTGGGGGTACACGTACTGGGTGTAGGGCTCGCACGGGCTGGCGTGGGTCATCACCAGCACCCGCCCCGCCACCTCGAGGTCGATCCGCAGCGGCTGCTCCGACAGCCACTGCACCAGCTCCGGGTCGGCGCCCGTGGCCTGGCCGCCCCGGCGGTGCCAGCCGGCCAGGAACTGGATGTCGTGGTTGCCCAGCACGCAGCGGGCGCCCCGATCGCGCAGCAGGGTCACCACCTCGTTGGAGAAGCGCGACTCCTCCACCAGGTCACCAACGCACAACAGCTCGTCGACCGGACCCATCCGCGCCAGCGCGGCGGCGAGCCCGGCCGCGTTGGCGTGGAGGTCCGAGACGATGCCTATCTTCAACGGCTCAGGCGCCGGCCAGCACGGGGAGCTTGGACGTGTCGATGTTGTAGAGGTCGATGGTGTTGCTCCACACCATCTGCTCCTGCTCGTCGGCCGGCACGTCGGCGAAGCAGGCGGCGAGCGACTCCATGGAGTGGGGCCAGATCGAGTCGTGGTGGGGGTAGTCGTTGCCCCACAGCAGGTTGGGGATGCCGATGAGGTGGCGGGTGGCCATGCCGGCTTCGTCGTCTTCGAACGTGGCCAGGAAGTTGCGCCGGAAGTACTCCGACGGCTTCATCGTCAGATAGTCCACCGCGTACTTCGGGGTGCGGTAGTAGGCGTGGTCCATCCGCTGCAGGGTGTGGCCCAACCAGCCCAGCTCGAACTCGCTGATGACGAACTTGAGCCTCGGAAAGCGCTCCACCACACCACCGCAGATCAGGTCGATCATGGTGTTGACGGCGGTGGTGTGGGCCAGGGTGTAGCCCTTGATGGTGCCGCCGGGGGTGCCCCAGTGCTTGGGCATGCCGCCGTCGAAGGTCTCGCCGGTGAAGATGTGCATGGTCAGCGGCACCCCGAAGTCCTGGGCCGCGGCCCAGAACCGGTCGTAGTCGGGGTGGTTGTAGGGCCGGTCGGGCGAAACGTGGGCCGGGATGGCGAAGCCCCGCACGCCGCGGGTAGCCGACCGCTCCATCTCGGCCAGGGCCACGTCGACGTCGGGCAGGCCGAGGCAGCCGATGCCGATCAGGCGCTCGCGGTTCACCGAGCAGTAGTCGAGCACCCAGTCGTTGTGGCGCTCGAACACGGCCTGCACCACGTCACGGTCTTTGATGCCGAACGTGAACATGTTGAGCGACGGGTACATGACCTCGCCCACGATCCCGTCCCGCACCTGCTCGTCGAGGCGGGCGTGGGGATCCCGCACGCCCGGGTTCAGACCCTCGTAGCCCCGGGCGATGCGCTCGGTGGTCTTGGGGTCGTCGAGGCGGTTGCCGGCGATGCCGAGACGGCCCACCGGCACCGGGGCCGTGCCCGGCAGCACGATCCAGTCGCCCGGCTTGTTGTTGTAGTTGTGCTCGACGCGGGGCGCCCGGGTGCCGAACTTGTCTTCCAGCCCCTCGAAGACCTCCCGGGCCTCCACCACGTGGGAGTCGCATGAGTAGTAGCGCATGGCACCAACCCTCTGTTCTCGCAGCCCGGCTGGCGTGCCCGGGCTGACTCATCGCTACGCCAGACCTGGTCTCAAGACTACGTAGCGACCCGCTCGAGTGTCATTTCGTAGTCGAGTTGGCGAACAGGTGGCGTTGGCCGGCCCGCCAGCCGTGGCGGTAGCGCTCCACCCAGGAGGCATCCTCGGCCAGGAAGCGGCCGGCGGTGGTGACAGCCGAGGGGTCGGGGTCGGTGAAGGCCCGGAACACGTGGTGGCTGAAGATCCGCTCGTACTCGGTGAGGTAGATGTCGGCCACCCGGGCCACCTCGGCCGGCTCGAACGCCGGAGAGGTTCCCGTGGGGGCGAGCACCAGGGTGTTCTCGTCGTTGTCGAAGGTGGAGTTGTCGCTGTAGTTGGCCGACCCGGTGATCACCACCGGCGCGTCGGTGAGGGGATCGATCAGGATCACCTTGAGGTGCACGTAGGGCACGTGGCCGTTGAAGCCGGTGAGCCGCTCGGCCGCCCACTGGCCGAGCCCCCGGGTGAGGTGGCCGCCCCACACCACCCGCACGTTGTCGTCGTCGGTGGCGATGCGCTGCTCACCGCTCGGGCGCTTGTCGAGCAGCACGGTGCGGGGCAAGGCCCGGGGCTGCGACAGCAGGTTGCGGAAGATCTTGTGCAGGCCGAAGGCCCCGGTGATGTGAGCGCTGGACGTGGCGGCGTCGAACCGGGCGGCGTACCCATCGAGCAAACGGCTGGACGTGGCCCGGGGCGAGAACACTGCCCCCACGGGCAGGGACGGAGCAGCCCCCACGGGCAGAGACGGAGCAGCCCCCACGGGGTTGTCGTGCTCGTTGCGCTGGCGCAGGCCGCCGGTGGCGGTGTCGGCCCGGAGCTGGTGCCAGTAGGCCAGGTAGTGGGCCGCCACCACCGGGTCCGAGACCAGATGGCCCACGTTGGCGTGACCGTAGACGCCGCCCAGGGTGAGGTTGGTGGAGCCGGTCCACACCGCCACCGGCTCGCCCTCCCGCAACAGGATCAGGAACTTGTTGTGCTGGAGGCTCGACTTGTTGGGGGCCCGCCGCCAGGTGACGAGCCCGTCGGCCCCGGCCGCCGTCACCGCCGCGGCGTTGGCCGCCGCCGTGCGGTCATTGTTCTTCACGTCGCTGTCGTCCTCCCCGGCGGCCGGCACCCGGTCCCGGTCGCGGCCGTGGACCACGAGCTGCACGTCGGCCCCCCGGGCCCGGGCCCGGGTGAGGGCGGCCAGGCCGTCGGCCCAGGTGAGCTCGTAGAAGGCGCCCCGCAGCGACCAGTGACCGTCGGTGGCCCGGTCGCACAGGGTCAGCAGCGACTCGCCCAGGCCCCGGGACAGCCAGGCCCAGGCCGAGGAGTGGGGATCGGCCAGCTCCACCGCCGGATCGCCGAAGCGCCGGTTCCAGGCCTGGGAGGCGGCCACCCCCCGGTTGAACCACACCCCGTGCACCCCGTTGTCCTCCAGCTCGGTGGTGACGGTGACGTCGACCCAGGCCCCGATGGCGGGCTGGGCCGGCCGGCCGTGGAGGGCGGCCACCCGGTAGGTGTAGGTGTGGTCGGGCTTGGCCGTGTAGTCGCCCCACTGGAAGCCCTGGATCGGGTGGCGGCGCAGAGAGTAGCTGTCGCCCGGGGCGGGGGCCGGCACCACCGAGGCGAAGGCCTTGAGACCCCGTAGCCAGGCCCGCTCGTCCTCGGTGTGGTCGGTGCGGCGGATGGCGAAGCCCAGCAGGTCCGACGGGGGCGGGGTGGTGTCGAGCCCCTCGAGGTCGAAGCCAAGGAGTACGGCGTGGGTGCCGGCCACCGCCTGCACGCAGAGGCCCTTGGCGGACTCGGTCTTACGCATGATGGCCCCTCTCGTCCCTGGCGTCGGCGTGGCCAGAACGGACTGGTCCGAAGGCTAGTGAGATGCGGACGGGGTCGGTGAAGAAATAGGGTGGCGGCCAGGGACACCAGGGGAACCCTTTCGGGTTCCTTGGGTTCGCCTTCGGCGAACGCCTACAGGAGGACAGCGATGAAGCTCGGATTGATGCTCGGTTATTCGGGGGCCCGGATGGAGCTGCCGGTCGACCTGGTGAAGCAGGCCGAGGATCTCGGGTACGACTCGGTGTGGACAGCCGAGGCCTACGGCTCCGACGCCATCACCCCCCTGGCCTACCTGGCTGCCCACACCAGCCGCATCCGGCTCGGTACCGGCATCATGCAGCTGGCCGGCCGTTCGCCTGCCATGTGCGCCATGCAGGCCCAGACGGTGGACGCCCTGGCCGGCGGGGGCCGGGTGATCGCCGGGCTCGGGGTGTCGGGCCCCCAGATCGTTGAGGGTTGGTACGGCGAGCCGTGGGGCAAGCCGTACTACCGGCTCAAGGACTACATCCAGATCATGAAGAAGATCTTCGCCCGGGAGGAACCGGTGAGCCACGACGGCCCCGAGTACCAGCTCCCCTACACCGGGCCGGGCTCGATCGGGCTGGGCAAGCCGCTGATGTCGATCCTGCACACCAACCCCGATCTCCCGATCTGGATGGGGGCGGCGTCGCCCGACACCATCAAGCTGACCGCCGACCTGTGCGACGGTTGGTTCCCCATGCACTTCACCCCCCAGCGCTGGCCCCAGTGGCGGCCCCACGTGGAGGCCGGCTTCGCTCGGGCGGCCAAGGACGGGCGGGCCAAGAGCTGGGACAACTTCGAGATCCAGCCCATGGTGGCGGTGATGGTGACCGACGACGTGCAGAAGGCGCTCGACGCCCAGAAGCCCGGCATCGCCCTCTACGTTGGCGGCATGGGGGCCAAGGGGTTCAACTTCCACAACGACCACATGATCCAGCGGGGCTACCCCGAGGCGGCGGAGAAGATCCAGGAGCTGTTCCTGGCCGGGCGCAAGCGGGAGGCGGCCGACGCCGTGCCCGACGAGTACATCGACGAGGCCTGCCTGGTGGGCACACCCGATCGGATCCGGGACCGGTTCCAGGCCTGGGTCGACACCGGCATCTCCGGCATGACGATCACCACCAGCCACGCCCACACGCTGGAGGTGATGGCCGATATCGCGGAGCTGCCCCGCTGAGCGGGGGCTAGCGGCCCTCACCTCCCGTGTCCGCTCGGCCCGCCAGGCGGTGGGCGACGACGGCACGGGGACTGTCGAGCGTGGGCCAGGCCCACAAGCCCCCGACGTCGGCCTGACGGACAGCAACCGGTTGTCCGCTGTGGGCGGACAGCTCACGGTTGTCCGCTGTGAGCGGACAATCCAAGGCGATCACGTGTTGCGAAGCCACTTCAAGTCGGCCCACGGAGGCCCCGGCACCTCACCGGCGGGCGCCGGAGCGGCGAATAGCTCACCCGAGGGGATCGGCACCCCCATCCGGCGCCGCATAATAGCGACAACCCAGGCACGGCAACGGGTGGCGAGGATCCCGATGCGACGGACCGTCGAGCGGGCCGCACCGACAAAGCGGTAGCGGCCCCGGCCCAGCCTGACCACCCGACCCCGCCGCGTCTCCCAGCGCAGCGCATCGGAAATGACCTTCGACGCCCGACCGCCGAGATCGAAGCCATGCTCGACCTCCAGCGAGGTCACCATCTCCGCCACCGCCATCTCCGGGCGCCGCATCATCTCGCCGATGAGCACGAACCGCAACGCCCGGCCCCGCAACGGCGGCACCCCCGCCTCGCCTCGTAGCTGGATGGTGCAAGCTGCGCCGTGATCCATGAGGAAACCATACGCATGCGGTGTGACAGTCAGAGGGGCCCCGGGTGGTCTCCAGGGTTCGAGACATCTTGATGCACGAACTGCGCGCCGGGCACCCATGAGCGCTCCCAGCGGCGGCATCTGCTCTCGACCGTTTTCCGGAAACTGCGACCCGACGGCGCAAGCCCCGACAGCGGCCGCACCGGCACCCGTGAGGCTCATGGCCTAGCCTTGGCCCATGAGCGAAGCCCCCACCAACCCCACGGCCACGCCCACCATCCCGGCCGGCACCGAAGACGTGCGGGCGCAGGAGCTGGGCCACATCGTGCTCTACGTGTCGAACCTGGAGCGCTCGGTGGCCTTCTACAACGGCGTGCTCGGTTGGCCGCTGCGGATGCGTCCCGGCCGCTTCCCCGCCGCCGGGTTCCGGGCCGGCAACACCCACCACGACCTGCTGCTGATCGAGGTCGGCCCCGAGGCCGCTCCCCTGCCCGCCGGCCGCCGGCTCGGCATGTACCACTTCGGGGTCAAGGTGGGCACCACCGACGACGAGCTACGAGCCATGAAGGCCCGCCTCGAGGCAAACCCCGATCTGGTCACCGTGGTGGGCCAGAGCGACCATGGCATGACCCACTCGCTCTACGTCCACGACCCCGACGGCAACGAGGTCGAGCTCTACATCGACGTGCCCGGCGTCGACTGGGACGACCCCGAAATCCTGGCCACCCCCACCCAGCCTCTGAACCTCTAGCTCACGAGCGATTCAGTCGCGCGTGGGCTGGTGATGGGGTCGGCGTGGCGGTGGACGATCTTCCAGCCGTCGGGCTCCAACCGGAACACGGTGGTGACCCGGAGCGACACCTCCGAAGGCTCGGCCGCCCCGCCGAGCTTGGCCCGGATGTGCTCCACCTCCACCACCGCCGCCAGGGTGTCGGTGGCGTGCAGCGACACCCGGTCGACACCGTTGAGCTCGCCGTCGGCGTAGCGGGCGGCGGCGTTGGCGATCGTGGCGTCCGTCGCCTGGCGGCCCTTGGCGAACGGGCCGAACGGGTTGCCGATCGTGATGTCGTCGGCCTCCGAGTACTGACTCATGATCACCGTGTGGTCGCCGTTGGCCACGGCCGCCACCCCGGCCCGGCTGGCCTCGATCGCCTCCTCCAGATCCTGCGGTGTCGACGTCACGCTTCGCCTCCCATGAGTGTCAGTTGATCCGTTCGAGCAGGCGAGCCGCCTCGTCGACCGCGTCCTTCTGGTGGGGCGCCAGCTCCTGGCCCCCCAGGGTGCCGGCGAAGAAGGCGTAGGGGTCGGCCACCCCGCTGTCGATGCCCGACAGCTCCTCCATCACGGCCAGCCCCATGAACGGCACGTAGGGGGCCGAGTACCCGCCCTCGTGGGTGAAGAACAGCCGGCCGCCGCACAGCTCGTCGGCCGCCCCCTTGAGTAGGCGGGTCATCAGCCGGAAGGTCTCGCTCCACGCCATCATGCGACCCAGCGGGTCGAACACACCACCGTCGAACCCGGAGGGGGCCACGATGATGTCGGGGCGGAACCGGTGCAGGGCCGGCACCGCCACCCGCTGGTAGGCGTCGAGGTAGGCGCCGTGCCCCGACCCGGGCGGGAGCGGGATGTTCAGGTTGTAGCCCTCGCCGGCGCCGGACCCGTTGTCGGCCACGTAGCCCGAGTCGGGCGGGAAGCACAGGTCCTGGTGGATCGAGATCGTGAGCACCGAGGGATCGTCGTAGAACACGGTCTGCTGGCCGTTGCCGTGGTGGACATCCCAGTCGACCATGGCCACCCGGGCCACGCCCCGCTCCTCCCGCAGATGCTTCACGGCGACGGCGGCGTTGTTGAACAGGCAGAAACCCATGCCGCTGTCGGGCACGGCGTGGTGGCCGGGCGGGCGGACCAGGGCGTAGGCGTTGGTCACCACCCCGTCGAGCACGGCGTCGGCGGCGGCGATGCAGCCGCCGGCGGCCAGCAGGGCGATCTCGTAGCTGCCCCGGCCGAACGGGGTGAGCCCGCCGGCGTCGCCCCCGCCGGCGGCCGACAGGTCCCGGATGTTGGCCTCGTAGGCCGCGGTGTGGACCCGCTGGATCTCGGCCGAGGTGGCCGCTCGGGCCGGGATGTCGACGAGCTGGTCGAGCAGGCCGCAGGCCCGCCACAGGTTCACCATGCGCCGCTTGGTCTCCGGATTCTCCGGATGCTCGAAGGGCTGCACCACGGCGCCGTCGTTGGGCACCACCCAGCCGTGGCCGGTGTCGTGCCACAGGTACCGCTCGTGAAACACCAGACCAGTGCTCATCACTGTCACTCCCCCCGGGTGGCTTGGGGCATCGTAGCCCAGCGCAGCCCACTGGCTCCCGCCGGCGCCGGGCTGGCAAGATCGGGGGCCTATGGCCGAGCTGCTGTTCGAGAAGTCGGGTCCGATCGCCGTCATCACCCTGAACCGTCCGGAGAAGCTGAACGCGTTCCACAATGTGATGCTGGCCGACTGGGCCGAGGCGCTGCGGGAGTGCCAGGCCGACGAGTCGGTGGCGGCGGTGGTGCTCACCGGATCGGGCCGGGCCTTCTGCTCCGGCGGTGACCTGGGCACGATGGGCGACGTCGGCGGCAACGCCGCCCTTTACATCGGCGACTATCTCCGCAACCACGTGCATCCCGTGGCCCGGGCCGTCGACGCCCTGCAGAAGCCGTACCTGTGCGCCGTGAACGGGGTGGCCACGGGGGCCGGGATGGACATGGCGCTCATGACCGACATCCGCTACGCCGCCCGCAGCGCCCGCTTCGCCGAGAGCTACGTCAAGGTGGGTCTGATCCCGGGCGACGGCGGGGCCTTCCTCCTGCCCCGCCTGGTCGGCCTGTCCAAGGCGCTGGAGCTGCTGTGGACAGGCGAGTTCGTGGAGGCCGAGGAGGCCCAGCGGCTCGGGATCGTGTCCAAGGTGTGCGACGACGACCAGTTGATGGAGGAGATCATGGCCCTGGCCCAGCGCCTGGCCGACGGACCCCGCCTCGCCATCCGGCTGATGAAGCAGGCCGTCTACCGCTCGCTCCAGGGAGACTTCCTGGCCGCGCTGGACAACGTGGCCGGCCCCATGGGCGTCGCCTTCAACTCCGAAGACCACCGGGAGGCGGTGCGGGCGTTCGCCGAGAAGCGCCCGCCCCGCTTCACCGGGCACTGACCGGGCTGGTACTGATCGGCCCGGGTCAAGCGGGCGTCAGGCCAGGGTCAGGCGAGCCGACACCACGAGCGCGCCCCCGGTCCGGCCCTCGAAGCGGACCGAGGCCGCAGTGGCCGGCAGGTTGACGGTGGTGGTCCCATCGCTGACGTCGAGGCTGGCGAACGGGCGTCCGGCACCCACGTACACGTCGACCCGGTCGATGGCGGCGGTGGTGAGCGTCACCGGCCGCATCCCGCCCGCCACCGACCCGGCCACCGGGTCGAGCCGGCGCAGCGGCATCGCCGCCAGCAGGCCGGCGGCGTGCTCGATCAGATCGGTGTTGCCGTTGAGCAGGTCGTTGCGGGTCAGGTTCCAGCGGGAGTCGGGCTGGACCCCCAGATCCTCCACCGGTGTGCCGGCCCGGGCCCCCACCCGCAGGGTGCGGCGGATCGCCACCCGCATGGCCGCCCCCGCCGGCAACGGCTTGTAGGGCGACGTCTTGTCCACCGGGGCCGGCAGCTCCAACAGCTGCTTGAGCAACTCGTGGGTCCACACGTTGGCTCCGCCGGCTCCCGTGTTGGCGTCCACCCCGAGCACGGGCCCGATCCCGTGATCCTGGAAGCCGGCGCTGAAGATGTCGGTGGCCGAGTAGCAGCGGGCGTCGGTGACGAGCAGCACCCGCCCCCGGTATCGCTGGCCCCGCCCGTTGGCGAAGGCGGTGGGGGTGATGGGGAAACCGGAGGAGTACGTTGCGCTGGTCTCCACCGCCTGGTCGATCGACGGGAACCAGGGCCCCAGATCGATGCCAGCGGCGTTGGTGCGGTGACGGAAGCACAGCCGGCGGTTGAGGGGTGAGACGATGAACTGGGTCGGTTCGGGCGTGATCGGCTGAGGGGTGAACAGCTGGAGCAGGCCCTCGCTGGCGTAGATGTGGCCGCCGCCGTTGCCCCGCACGTCGATGATCAGCATCGTCGGGGGCAGGAGGCCGATCAGGCGCTCCACCTCGTCCACGAAGGCCCCGGGGTCGCTGACGTTGAACGAGAAGATGCGCAGGTGCCCCACCGGGCCGTGGCTGGTGGTCACGCTCCGGGCCCGCAGCACCCCCGACATCGACGTCGGCACGTCGGTGTCGCCCTCCGCCGGCCGAGTGGTGAGCCGGGGCGGGGTGGCGGTGGCCGCCACCACCTGGGGGGCGAACAGGTAGCGCTTGGCCACGTTCACCAGGTCCATCTCCACGTCGACCCCGAGCGAAGCGGCGGCCGGCGACGGGCTGTCGGGATCCACGGCGTTGGCCGGGGCCGAGGTGTCGAGCACCATCCAGCTGAGGCGGATCGAGCGGGCGGTGCCGGCGGCGTCGACATAGTCGACCTCCACCCAGGTCTCGTCGGGCGGCAGCGACCGCACCAGTGGCCGCTGGCCCATGAACTGGACGCCCCGGGCGTGACGGGCCGCCGGGTTCGAACCGGGGAAACGGTCGGCGTTGACCGCCACCGCCCGCTCCATCGGCACCCCGCTCCAGCCGATCAGCTGTACTCCCGCCGTGAACGTGGGGTGGCTGAAGCCCGACACCAGATGCGACACCTGATAGCGCCGCTCGCCGGCCTCGAAGTACTCCTCAACGTCGAAAGGCAGGAAGGCCACCCGGGTGGCGTAGGGCCTGGGCAGCAGGTAGTTGGTGTGGAGGTCACGCACCGAGGCGAAGATGCGCAGCATCTCGGCGTGGAACTCGGTCTCGGGGCCCATGGTGGACGGGGTGGCGGCCTCCAGCCGGTGGGCCAGCAGACGCAGCGCCTGCTCGGGGGCGACGGCGTGCATCGCCTTCTTCAACGGGAGGTGGACGTAGTTCTCGTTGATCAGCACCATGGCCTGCTCGACGAGGAGGCGGCGCTGGTCCAGAGTCAGGGTCCCGGCCGTGGCCAGGAAGCTCGACAGGTCCTCGGCTGCGCTCAGCGTGTCCCTCACCGCCTTGGCGCTGCGAGCCAGGTAGCCGGCCCCGGCCGGTGTGGCAGGGGGCCTGGTGGCCGGCCCGGCCGACTTGCCGTTCGACGCCGCAGCCCGCTTCGGGCGCTTGCCGGATGAGGTGGTTACTGCCATGTCCGTTCCTCTCGATCGTCCGGCTCGGTACGCGACGGCCGCTCCGGTGATCACAAGAGAGCGGCGCCGCCGCCCGGATACAGGCAAATCTCGAGGCGCGCCTGCTACGTCGCCCTGGTCGAGGCGCTGGGGGCGTCGCTGGCCATCGAGACCTTGTCGGCCAGGAAGGCCTCGATCATGGGGTTGAGCTGGTCGGGCACCTCCACCTGCACGAAGTGGCCGGAACCGACCACATGGCCGATGGTCAGGTCGGTGCCGGCGAAGCGCTCCCGAACCTCGGCCGAGTCGTCGGGTTGGGCGCTCACCCACAGCACCGGGCACCGCACCTGGGCCGCGGCGCCGGCCGTGTCGAGCCCCATGTGACGCATCTCGGCCACCGCAACGCCAACCGGGGTGGCCAGCGCGTTGACCACGGCATCGGCCACCACCGACTCCGGCGCCCGGGGGCCGAAGAACGACCGGTAGAGGCGCTCGAAGTAGGGGGCACCCTCGCTCTCCAGCCGAGCGCAACTCTTCTCCAGATACCCGACCCACGGGCTCGGACCACCGTCGGGCGGAGCGGCCGTGACCCGGGTGTCGACGAGGATCAGTCCCGCGGTGCGATCGGCGTGACGGGCGGCGAAGGTGACCGCCGTTGGCCCGCCCCCGGCGTGGCCGGCCACCACCGCCCGCTCCACACCTTCGGCGTCGAGGATGGCGGCCAGGTCGTCGGCATGGCGGGCCGGCGAGTCGGCTGGCCGATCGGCGATGGAGCGGCCCATGCCCCGTCGGTCCCAGCGGACGATGCGGCACGTCGGGGCGAACGCCGCCGCCTGCGCGCTCCAGTGGGCCGACTTGGAGCACCAGCCGTGGGCGAACGCCAGCACCGTTGTGGCGGCGGCCGGGCCGTCGAGGTGGTAGTCGAGGCGGGCACCGTCGAGGTCGAGTGTGGCCATGGCCACAACCTAGTTCACCGCGGTCTCCTGCTCCCCAAGGCGGGGGGGCACGTGCAGTTCAGGATGCGGTGACCGGGGTCTCCACCCGCTGGCCATCGAGGGCCGGGACGAGCCCGGCTGCGGCCCGGCCGCCGATGCGTTTGAAGGCCAGATTCAGCAGGGGGTCGGCCATACCCAGAACGCCGTTGAGTTCGAGGACGGCGTCGTAGGTGACGATCGAGCCGGCTCCGTCGGGCTCCACGGTGATGGTGTCGAGCGAGGTCAACCGGGCCGTCCGGGCCCGGGCCACCACCCTTTCCGGCTCCATGTAGGTGGTGGTGTGGTAGCGGAGCGTGATCGCCCCCCGGATGCCCTTCACCGCCACGTCGAACACCGAGTCCGGGCCGCCACCATCGCCTTGGACCTGGTGGACCTCCTCTACCCCGGGGTCCCACCGGGCGAAATTGCGGAGATCGGCCATGAAGGCGAACGCCTCCGCCGCAGGCTTGGGCGAGCGGATGCGTACCACGTATCGGGCCATGGGTCAGTTGTACCCAGAACCGGCGTGACCTCAAGCATCGCAGCCGTTCCCGATGAGGAACCAGTAGGGTCGACGCCGTGGCTGGGAGGGCAGTTGCACGGATCGTCGGCCTGCTGGCCCTGGGCGCCGGCATCGGCGTGCCGGTGGCCACGGCCGACCTGTCATCGTCCACCGATTCGGTGTACGAGCCCACCACGATCCGCAGCTACGTGGCCGACTTCGACGTGGAGGCCGACGGCGACCTGGCCGTCACCGAGACCCTCACGGTCGACTTCCCGGTGGAGGGCCGCCACGGCATCTTCCGCTTCTGGGACGTCAAGGACCCGAACAACGCCAACACCCGGCTCGTCCCCGAGGACATCGTTGTCACCCGGGACGGGCAGCCCGACCAGGTGCAGATGTCGGAGCAGAAGGGCGGTCGCTACCGCGTGGCCCGCATCGGCGAGGCCGACGTCACCCTCCCCACCGGCAACCACGTCTACACGATCAGCTTCATCGTGCCCGGTGTGCTGGTGTCGGGCACCGAGGGGCACCCCACCCGATTCAACTGGAACCTGATCCCCGGCGGCTGGCAGCAGGCGATCGACTCGGCCCAGCTCACCGTCCACCTGCCCGGCCCGTCGGCCGGCGGCCAGTGCTTCATCGGCGCCGGCTTCGGCGGCCCGCCCTGCTCGGTGCAGGGCGACGGCACCGACACCCTCACCGTGCAGGCGTCGGGCCTGCGGGCCTTCACTCCGGTCACTATCGACGCCCCCCTGGAGATCCCCACCCCCAGCCCCGGCCGCACCGTGCCGTGGCCCCTCCGGTTCGACAACGCCCTGGGCGACTCCCTGCCCGGCGCCGCCGGCAGCCTGGCCGCCGCCCTCGGCATCGGCACCCTGGGCGTGCTGGCGGGGCGACGCACCCGGGAAGCGGAGCCCGGCTTCCCCCTCCAGTACGGGCCACCTCCCGGCATCGGCCCGGCGCAGGCCACCTACATCCTCGACGAGGAGGTGGGGGCGAACTCCTTCGTTGCCTCGGTCATGCTGGCGGCCGAGCACGGCGCCGTCCACCTCACCCAGGCCCCCGACGCCTGGGGCATCACCGATGCTCGGGGCCCCGAGGGTTGGCAGGGCCTCGACCCTGTCACCACCCGCATCGGCCGGCTGGTGGGCGGCCCCGGCGGCACGTTCTGGGCCGAACGGTCCAACGTGGCGGCCGGCAACAAGCTGAAGAGCGAGATCGCCGGCTTCAACGGCGACATCAACGCCTGGGCGAAACAGCAGGGCCTGATGAGCTCCAGCGGGTGGGCCAAGGTGGGCGCCCTGGCCGTCCTGGCCGGTGGGGCCGTTGCCGGCTGGATCATCTTCAAGAACCCGTTCGGGGTGCGGGTGGCCGCCGCCATACCCGCCCTGTTCGCCATCGGCGGGGCCGAGTTGCTGGCCACGGGCTCAGCCACCCGCCGCACCGCCGCCGGGCGTGACCTGTGGTCCCGGGTGGGTGGGTTCAAGCGGATCCTGTCCACTCCGTCGGCCGAGGCCCGCTTCGAGTTCGCCGGCCGCCAGAACCTCTACACCGCCTACCTGCCGTGGGCCGTCGCCTTCGGTTGCGCCGACAGCTGGGCCGACAAGTACCGCACCGAGCTCGGAGTCGAGCCGCCGGTGCCCGTGTACTTCGGCAGCGGCTATCACGGCGGCAGCACCAGCCACTTCGCCGACTCCATGGTCAGCGACTTCTCCTCCACCGTGAGCTCAGCCATCTCGTCGTACGAGGCGACCCAGCGGTCGTCGTCGTCGGGCGGAGGGGGCGGCGGCGGTGGTGGAGGCGGCGGCGGGGGCGGCGGCTCGTGGTGACCAGCCAACGGGCCACCACGCCGTCACGCAGGCGGATCCGACGAAGGAGACAACCCTCATGCTGATAGCCGTGATCGTGCTCGTGGTGCTGGTGGTGCTGGTGGCGGCGATCGCCGCCAGTGGCTTCAACAAGCTGCGGCGGAGCGACATCAACGCCCAGGAGGCGTTGGGCGGGATAGACGTGCAGCTCACCCGTCGGGCCGAGCTGATCCCGAACCTGGTGGAAACGGTGAAGGGCTACGCCACCCACGAGAAGTCCGTGTTCGAGGAGGTCACGGCGGCCCGGACCGGGGTCCAGCGGGCCGCTGCGGTGGACGACGTCCCCCAGAAGGCGGCGGCCGACGCCGCCCTCCAGCAGGCCCTGGTGCGGGTGAACGCCGTGGCCGAGGGGTACCCCGAGCTGAAGGCCAGCGCCAACTTTCAGGAGCTGCAGCGCCAGCTGGCCGAGACCGAGAACCAGCTGTCGTTCGCCCGCCAGTACTACAACGATGCCGTGTCGACCCTGAACAAGCTGGTGTCGACGATCCCCTGGATGTTCTTCGCCGGAATGGCCAAGGTCGGCGCCCGCACGTTCTACGACGCCCCCGAGGGCCACGAGCAGGCCCCCCAGGTGCGGTTCTGACGTCGGTTCCCGCCTCCCGCCGGTGACGCCGGGCCCCGGTGAGCGGGACCGGCGCCGGCCGTGGGATGCTGGTGCCATGACGGCGGCCCCCTCGCTCAAGACGTTCGTTCTGGCCCGACGGGGAGAGGGCGTGGACCACGACCAGCTGGTGGCGCACTGGCGGGGGGTGCGCGCCCCGACCGCACTGGAGCACATCCGGCCCGACGGCTACACCCTCACCGTCTTCGACCCCCGCGGTGGCAGGTCTCCGTATGACGGCATGGCCGAGCTTCGTTTCGACGATCCGGCCCGGGGCTGGTCGGTGACCGGGCCCAACACGCCGGCGGCGGTGACCGGCGACGGCTGGCTCGACCTGGTGGCAGCTCCGCTCCCCTCGCTCCAGGTCACTGAACATGTGGTGGTGGCCGGGCCCGCCGGCGCTCCGGCCACGGCCGAGGAGCGGGCGGCCGCCTTCAAGCTCACGTTCCTGCTGAGCCCGGTGGAGGGTGTGAGCCTCGACGACCTCGAGCGGCACTGGCTCGACATCCACGTGCCCAACTACGCCACGAACTTCGTGGCCTCGGGCGGTGTCCGCTACGTGGTGAACATCGCCGAGCAGACCCACAACACCGATCTGGTCGGCTTGGCCGAGATCTCCTACCGGAGCCGGGAGGCGGCCGAGAGCCACGAGGTGCCAGACGACGGGTTCCGCTCGATGATCGTGCTGCGGGCCCTGCCCGGCCGGGAGGAGGTCATCGTCGGGTGACGTCCGACCACGAGATCGACGCCAGGCCCGCCGACGCCGTCGTCGTGCCGCTGCGCCGGCCCCAGCCGTCCGGCGACGCCGTCCCGGAGACCGGCGTGGCCCGACCGGCAGGCCGACCCCCGCCGCGGACCTCGTCGTCGGTCCTGATGGCGGCCATGCTCGGCCTGGCCGACGCCATGGGCTTCGAGCGGCCCCGCACCGAAATGGTGACGATGGCCGCCGCCGAGCCGACCGAGGGCGACGCCCTCATCATCGGCTTCGGCCCTCTCGACCCGCTCGACTAACCGGTTCTTCCTTTTCGGCTGTGGCGGGTGGATCAGCCAGCGCCGAGTAGGCCTCGGTGAGCGTCTGGAACAGGTAGGGGTCGCCCGAAGCCGAAGGATGTACCACCGACAGGAGCTCCCAGTACCGGTCGCGGATCTGATCGGCCGAGCAATTGGGGCTCAGCCCCAGCGCGTCGTAGTGCGTACCGCCACCGCCCCTGTCGTCCATGGCCCCACCAGTCTCCCCCACGGTGCGATCGATGGGGCGGCGGTATCGAATCGTTCACCGGCAGGGCGACCGGCGCTGGTCGGTGCCCTGCGCCCCAAGCTGGGCATGACTCCCTGACTGGATCTGCTGGCGGCTGGTGCCATCCAGGGCCGGGCCGTACGCTCCGGTGATGCAGACAGCGATCGGGGTGGGGGGAGCCGCCAGCGGGCGGGAGGACTGGCGCCAGCAGGTCGATCTCGTGCGGGAGGCGGAACGGCTGGGGGTCGACTTCGTGTGGTCGGCTGAGGCGTGGGGGCAGGACTGCCTCACCACGCTGGCCTATCTGGCGGCGGTGACCGAACGGATCCGGCTGGCCACGGGCATCATGCAGGTGAGCGCCCGGGCCCCGTCGATGGCGGCGATGAGCGCCATGACGCTGTCGACCATTTCGGGGGGCCGGTTCGTGCTCGGCCTCGGTGTGAGCGGGCCCCAGGTGGTGGAGGGACTGAACGGCCAGCCGTTCGCCCGGCCCCTGGAACGGCTGCGGGAGTACGTCGACATCGTGCGCCTGGCCTTCGCCGGCGAGAAGCTCCAGTACGAGGGAAACCAGTACGTGCTTCCCCGGCCCGGCGGTGAGGGCAAGGCCCTGCGGCTGGCCCAGCCGGCCGACGACCGGATCCCGATCTACCTGGCCACCCTCGGGCCCAAGGCATTGGAGTACACGGGGCAGGCAGCCGACGGCTGGGTCGGCACGTCGTTCGTGCCCGAGGCCGGCGACGCCCTGCTGGCCTCGATCCGCCGGGGGGCGGAGGCGGCCGGGCGGTCGCTGGCCGACGTCGACATCCAGGCCGGCGGGGCCGTCCGCTTCGGCGACGACCCGGCCGAGCTGATGAGCCACCACCGGCCGGGGGTGGCGTTCTCGCTCGGGGCCATGGGCTCGCCCCGCACCAACTTCTACAACGACGCCTACCAGCGGGCCGGGTTCGAGGAGGCGTGCGTGCGGGTGCAGCAGCTGTGGGTGGAGGGCAAGCGCGACGAAGCCGTGGCCGCCGTGCCCGACGAGCTGGTGCTCCAGACCAACCTGCTGGGCGACGACGCCGCGGTCAAGGCCCGCATCCGGGCCTACCGCGATGCCGGCGTGAACACCCTGCGACTGGGCCCCACCGGCCGCACGCTCGACGAACGGGTGGCCTGCCTCGGCCGGGCCATGGATCTCGTGAAGGAGGTCAACGCCGAGTAACTCGCCCGCGGCCTCGATGAGGTCAGCCGTCCCCCGTTGCGCCGGCGAGGGCCGCCGCTTCGAGCACCAGGGCGATACGGTCCGCCTTGCACCGCTCGAACGCGGCGTCGATCTGGAGGCCCGAGCCGCCGATCGTGAACCGGCCGTCGTCATCGAACGTGACCGCTACTCCGGTGGCGTCGGCGATGCAGTCGCCCCAGGCCCGAAGGGCCGAGCGGTACTCGTCTGCCGTCACCACGCCGTCGGCCAGGATGACTGCCTGCCCGTTGGGGTCGACGCCGGCCGCCAGTTGCCCCAGCTCGATCAGGCGCCGGTCCCGGCAGGCAGCGTCCTGGGAGCAAAGCCGCCATGGCTCCGGAGGCAACAGATCGAGCCCGGGAGCCTCGCCGGTTGAACCCGCCGTGGTGGTCCAACGGACGACGAACGCCGGAAAGGCCACACCCGGATCTTCAGGGACCTCGATCGATGTCGCCCACCAGCCGTTGTCGATCAGTGCTCGGTGCCGACCATCGGAGGCCTCCACCTCGATGGTGGCGATATCGGGACCAGCCTGACCCATCACCACGGTCCCGCCATCGTGCCCCGCCACCGTCACCGCCACCTCTACCGTGACGTCGTCGGTAGTGGCGAGCGGCAGATGGCTCCCAGCCAACGACACGATGCCCCGCCAGCGCTGGTCGTGGGCCCGGGCCACCGCGCAGGCCACGTGAAGCGACCCCTCGGACAAGACGACCGGCACCGCGTCGACGCTCGGGCCGCCCAAGATGTGGAGCGTGCCCCCGGACCTCAGCGGGTCGAGGTCGTAGCTGGTGTCGACGTCAAGGCATTCAGACTCGACCGTCGACCGGTCGAGCACGTCGATTCCATCGGTCGGGGTGACCCGACTCGGGACGACGACCGCTGCAGCCACACCAGCTGTCGCCAGCACCAACGCGGCGACAAGAGCCAGGCGGGGCCAGCGACGCGACGTCCCGGGCCCTGGCGAGCCGATCTCAGCCAGCGGAGCAACGCCGGCCTCGCTGGTCTGGTCCGGGTCCGTTTCGTACCAGGTGGCGATCTGACGAAGGGCCGCAGCGAGCCCCTCGTCGGTGTCGATCCTCACGATGACAACTCCTCTCGCAGCGCCTGAAGCCCTCGACGGCAGTGCGACCGAACGGTTGATTCCCGGCAGCCGAGGATGTCTGCCGTCTCCCGCACCGACAGGCCCTCCAGGAACCGCAGGACGATGACAGTCCGCTGGTTCCAGGACAGGCCGAGCAGCACATCACGCAACTCGACGAGTTGGACCGGCGCCTCAGGAGGAGGCGGGTCAGGGCGATGCCGGTCGGCGATCCGACGGCGCCGAAGCACCCCATGAGCGCCGTTGACAACGGAGCGCCGAATGTAGGCGCCGGCGTTGTCGATCTCGGGGAAGCGCCCGGCGGCGGCCATGAAGGCTTCGTGGACCACCTCCTCGGCCTCGGCCCGGTTGCCGAGCAGCATGGCGGCCAAGCGAACAAGGGGATCGTGCGACGTGCGGTATACGGCGCGGAACTCGACGGACCACGCCCGATCGGTGTCATCTGCCGAGGTGGCAGTGGCGGGCGCATCGCTCGTCGTTCGCTCCATCAACCCTATGACGCGTTGCCCCGCCCCCGTGTTGCACCCGCATCACCGGCCTCGGGAGCAGGGTCGGGCGACATCTCATGCTACCCGACACCCCCTTGTCGTTTCATCGTGACGATTGTGGAGCTATCGTCACGCTTCGGGCAGACCTAGCGCGTGGTAGCGAACCGGCGGATCTGGTTCGGCTGCGACCAGATGCTAGCGGTGGCTGCGCCGTGGCGTCCGGGCGATCAGCCGGCCCGGGGAACGCCGGCTGAGGACGGCCGAGATGACCATCACCGAGGATGTGCGAGCCCCCATGGCCGACGGCCAGCTTCGGGCCGAGCGGCCGGTAGAGCCGGACACCGTTGCTTCGGCGGCGGGCCGCCGGCGCTGGCCCCGCTTGCTCGCCGCCGTCGTGGCGTTGTGGGCCACCGGGTTGGTGGCTGGCCTCTCGCTCGGCTCCCTCGGCGATGACGGATCGGTTGACACGACGGCGATCTCCGAACCTGGCCGGGCCGACCCGCCACCCGATCGATCGACCTCGACCTCCGGCGGCGCCGAGCCGTTCTCCGCCCCGGCCCCGGCGCTGTCGCTCCCCGAACCATCGGCCCCCGACCCCACCGCCACCGTTGCGCCCACCACAGCCGCCCCCACCACGACCGCTCCCACCACGACCGCTCCCAGCACCACCGCCAAGCCCACCACCATCAAGCCGGCCACCACACCGAAGCCCACCGCCACGGCACCAGCCGGTAACGGTGATGCCCAGCTGCACCAGCAGATCCTGACGCTGGTGAACGAGGAACGGGCGGCGGCCGGATGTGCCGCTCTGAGCCTCGACGGCAGCCTCACCGCCGCCGCCACCGCCCACAGCCTCGACATGGCGGCCCAGGGCTACTTCAGCCACACCGGGCTCGACGGGTCGCAGCCCTGGGACCGGGCCCGGGCCGCCGGCTACGGCAGCTCAGGCATCGGCGAGAACATCGCCGCCGGCTACGGGTCGGCCGAGGCGGTGATGTCGGGCTGGATGAACAGCTCGGGCCATCGGGCCAACATCCTCAACTGCGGCTACCGCCATCTGGGCGTGGGCTACGCCGCCCAGGGCAACCACTGGACCCAGCTGTTCGGCGGCTGACCCGACGAACCCGAAGGGTTCCCTCTAGCCCTCCACCCGCTCGAAGCGGCTCCAGCGGTGGATGCCGTAGTTCGACGCCTCGTGGGGGGCGTGGATCAGCTCGATCGGGTGGCCGAACAGGGCATCGAAGCGGGCCTGCAGCTCCTGTTGCACGGCCTCGGCCCCCACGGTGAGCCAGGCGTCGAGCGACTCCCACACGAACACCAGGGTCACCTCCCCCGGCTTGGAGTCGTCGAGCCATACCTCCTTGGACAGGAACGGGATCCGTTCGAACCCGGGGAGCAGGGCCTCGCCCCGCGTCCACACCTCGTGGTCGACGGCCAGATACTCCTCCACGTGGGCCGGGTCCATGCGGAACACCAGCACCTCCACCGGGAGCCGCTCACCCTTCACGTACCGGTAGGAGCCAGTCATCCCGCCGATGCTACGTTCGGCGCAGGGGAAGCAAGGGGGATCAGAGATGAGCGAGCAGTCGGGCCCGTTGGCGGGCATCCGGGTGGTCGAGGTGACCAAGTACGTGCAGGGCCCGGTGGCCGGCATGATGCTGGCCAACCTCGGGGCCGATGTGGTGAAGATCGAGCTGGTGGGCCGCCAGGACTTCATGCGCGATGCCGTGATGCTCCACGGCGTGGCCCTCGACGACCGGGGGCGGGACTGGATCTACGCCGCCGTCAACCGCAACAAGCGGGCCCTGGCCATCGACATCACGAGCGAGACGGGCCAGCCCATCTTCCGGCGGATGATCGAGCAGGCCGACGTGTTCCTCACCAACCTCCGTGACAACGGGCTGGCCGCCATGGGGGCCGACCACGACACCCTGCGGGCCATCAACCCCCGCCTGGTCTACGCCCAGGGCGGCGGCCTCGGCTTCCAGGGCCCGCTGGCCGCCGACCCCTGCCAGGACACGATCGGCATGGCCTACTCCGGCTTCATGGACCTCACCGCCCCCACCGAGGAGCCCAACTACCCGCCGGGCTCGATGAGCGACGTGCTCACCGGCACCTACCTGGCCTCCGGCATCATGGCCGCCCTGGTGGAGCGGGGGGTCACCGGCGTGGGCGGCCTGGTGCGGGCCACCCAGCTCCAGACAATGCTGTGGACCCAGATGCTCCCGGTGGGCATGGTCGGCTCCCTGGGCGACCGGATGCCTCGCTTCGTCCGGGACGAGGCCACCCCCCTGTACTCCGTCTACCCCACGGCCGACGGCTGGATCGCGGTGGCCGCTATCCACTCCCACCACTGGCCGCCGCTGGCCCGCACCGTGGGCCTGGGCCACCTCCTCGACGATCCCCGCTTCGCCTTCGAGAACATCGAGGCCAACAAGAAGGCGGTGGCCGACGCCCTCAGCGAAGCCTTCCCCGCCCGCCCCACCGCCGAGTGGTACGACGCCCTGCGGGCGGCCGGCGTGTGGTGCGCCCCGGTGAACCGGCTCGAGGACCTCCCGGCCGACCCCCAGGTGCTGGCCAACGACTACCTCACCACCTTCCCCGACGGCTTCACCGCCACCCCCACCCCGTTCGAGGTGAACGGCTGGGGCGGGGTGCGGGGCGTGGCCGCCGGCTACAGCCAGCACACCGACGAGATCCTGGCCGAGCTCGGCGTCGACGAGGACACCCGGAACCAGCTCCGGGTCGACGGCACTGTGTGGTAGCGCCATCTGGTGATGAGCACCCAACGGGTGGAAGATAGGCAGACCGAACGCACGAAAGAAGACCGACCCATGGCATACGACCTCAAGATCACCGGCGGCACCATCGTCGACGGCACCCGGGCACCCCGCTTCGTGGGCGACGTCGGCATCAAGGACGGCAAGGTGGTCGCCCTGGGCAACGCCCCGGAAGACGCCAACCGCACCATCGACGCCGCCGGGCGCATCGTCTCGCCCGGCTTCGTCGACATCCACACCCACTACGACGCCCAGATCATCTGGGACAACCTGGTCAGCTGCTCCCCCTGGCACGGCGTCACCACCGTGGTCATGGGCAACTGCGGCTTCTCCGTGGCCCCCACCCGGCCCATGCACCGAGACCTGATCATGCGCACCCTGGAGAACGTGGAGGGCATGAGCGTGGCCGCCCTGCGGGCCGGCCTGGGCGACGAGTGGCCGTTCGAGACGTTCCCCGAGTACCTCGACGTGCTGGAGCAGCGGGGCTGCGCCGTCAACGTGGCCGCCCTCATGGGTCACACCGCCCTGCGCATGTACGTGATGGGTGAGGAGTCGGTGGAGCGGGAGGCCACCCCGGAGGAGATCGCCACCCAGCGCCGCCTCCTGCGCGAGGCCCTCGACGCCGGGGCCCTCGGGTTCGCCACGTCGAAGGCCGTCACCCACGTCGGCTACGACGGCCACCCCGTGCCGTCCCGGATCGCCAACCCGGAAGAGATCTTCGCCATCGCCGAGGCCCTGGGCGAGGTGCCAAACGCCGTGATGCAGGCCACGATCGGGCGGGGCCTGTCGCACAACGAGTTCGCCCACATCGCCGAGCTGACGGGCAAGAACGTGAGCTGGACGGCGCTGCTGTCGGGCCAGCCCCGTCAGGACTACCGCGATGAGCTGCGCAAGGCGGCCGAGATCCGGGCCCGAGGCCTGGGCGTGTACCCCCAGGTGGCGGTGCAGCCGGTCCAGTTCGAGATGAACTGGAAGGCGCCGTTCCTGTATGAGGCGCTGAGCTGCTTCAAGCCGGTGTCGGCCTCCGACCTCGACGGCCGCAAGGCGTACTACGCCGATCCCGAGTGGCGGGAGCAGTTCAAGGCCAAGGCGGGCAAGGACGGGATCATCTACGACCGGTGGGCCCGCACCACCGTGTCCTACTACCCCAACGACACCTCGCTGGAGGGCCGCAACCTCCAGGAGCTGGCCGACGCCGCCGGCCGGGACCCGGTGGACCTCGCCCTCGACCTGGCCCTCGACGCCGACCTCGAGATGCGGATCACCCAGGACGTCATCAACTACGACTACGACGACATCCAGGTGCTGCTGAGCGACCCCAACACCGTGATCGGCCTGTCCGACGCCGGGGCCCACGCCAGCCAGCTGTGCGACGCCAAGTACTCCACCGAGTTCCTGTCGTCGTTCATCCGGGGCCGGGAGGCGTTCAGCCTGGAGGACGGCATCCACATGCTGACCCAGCGGCCGGCCGAGATCTTCGGCATCACCGACCGGGGCACGCTCGAGGTGGGCAAGCCGGCCGACGTGGTGGTGTTCGACATGGCCGAGGTGGGCCACAAGGGCAAGCAGCGGGT
>CADEDH010000041.1:0-17681 GCA_902826025.1 uncultured Actinomycetes bacterium | reverse complement strand
ACATGGCCGAGGTGGGCCACAAGGGCAAGCAGCGGGTCTACGACCTGCCGGGCGGCGCCGACCGCATCATCTCCGAGGCCAAGGGCATCAACGCCGTGGTGGTCAACGGCACGGTTATCCGCCAGGACGGGGTCGACGCGGTGAAGCCCGGCGCATCCGACCTGCCCGGCGCCCTCCTGCGCAACGGGCACGCGTAATGGAGGGGCGGGCCGTCGTCGTCGGGGTCGGAGAGTCCCCCTACTACAAGCGGGGCGGGGCCTCGGAGTCGGAGTTCCAGCTGGCCTGCATCGCCATCCGCAACGCGGTGGCCGATGCCGGGCTGACCATGGCCGACGTCGACGGCTTCGCCTCGTACATGGACCGCAACGAGCCGGTCCGCCTATCCAACGCCCTGGGCACGGGCGATCTGCACTTCACCGGCCAGACCTTCGGCGGCGGCGGCAACGGGACGGCCGCCGCCGTGGCCCTGGCCGACATGGCCGTGTCGGCCGGCTACGCCGAGTGCGTGGTGGTGTTCCGCTCGCTGGCCCAGGGCCAGTTCCACCGCTACGGCCAGGCCGGCAAATCCCGCCGGGCCGGCGGCAGCGCCGCCTACACCTCCCCTTACGGGATGCTGTCGGCGGCCCAGATCTGCGCCATGCAGACCATGCGGTGGATGCACGACCACGGCGTCACGCAGGACTCGCTGGCCGAGGTGGCGCTGGCCTGCTTCGCCCACGCCCAGCGCAACCCCCGGGCCGTGCGCTACGGGTCGCCCCTCACCCGGGAGGAGTATCACGCCTCCCGGTGGATCGCCGAGCCGCTCCACCTCTACGACTGCTGCCCCGAGAACGACGGGGCGGCCGCCATCGTGGTCACCACGGCCGAGCGGGCCCGGGACTGCGCCCAGCCCGGGGTGCCGATCGTGGCCGCCGCCCAGGGCCTGGCCCACCGGGGCGGCGGGGCCGCCTTCACCGAAGACGGGTTCCCCACCGCCCACTACGACCTGGTGGCCCGTCAGCTGTGGAACCGGGCGGGGGTGAAGCCGGCCGACGTGCCGGTGGCCCAGTTCTACGAGAACTTCACCGGCCCGGTGCTGATGGCCATCGCCGAGATGGGCTTCTGCGAGCCGGGCGAGATCAACGACTTCGTGGCCGACGGCGGCATCCAGCTCGGCGGCCGCCTGCCCATCAACACCAGCGGCGGCAACCTGGCCGAGGCCTACATCCACGGCTTCGGCTGCGTGGTGGAGGCGGTGCGCCAGATGCGGGGCACCTCGACCTGCCAGGTCGACGGGGCCGACCTGTCGCTGGTCGTCGCCGGCCCCGGCTTCGCCCCTGGTTCCGCCGTCCTGTTCGGGAGAGACTCATGACCACCACCGGGACCGACGTGACGGGGCCCCTGCCCGACGACTGGACGCTGCCCCGGCTGGGGCGGGTCAACACCGAGTGGTTCACCTCGGGCAAGCTGCTGGTGCAGACGTGCAACCAGTGCGGCACCCGCCAGCACCCGCCGGAGGAGATCTGCCACCACTGCGGCTCGATGGACCTGGGCCACACCGAGCTGGGGCCGAACGGCACCGTGCACAGCTTCACCGTGGCCCACTACGCCGTGAACCGGGCCCTGGCCGACGCCGTGCCCTACGCCGTGGTGCTGGTGACGCTCGACGACGATCCCTCGATCCGCATCATCGGCAACGTGCTCGACGCCGATCCGGGCGAGGTCCACATCGGCATGCCCGTCACCGCCACCTGGGTGGAGCGCACCGACGAGAACGGCAGCGTGCAGCTGATCCAGTGGGTCAGCCGCTGACGCCGGCCCCGGAGCCCTTGAGCAGCAGCTCGATCGAACGGCTCGGCGTCTCCCGCAGCCAGTGCATGGCGGCCAAGCGGCGGCCGGGGCGGACGTGGCGCCGGTTGGCCTCGACCGCCGCCACCACCTGGCGGGCCAGCTCGTCGGGGTCGCACGACGGCAGCAGATGGAACCGGCGGAGACGTCGCAACGCCGGGGCCATGTCGCTCGACCGCTCCACCTGGTCCCACATCTCGGTGGCCACCGGGCCCGGGGCCACCAGCGTGGTGCCCACCGGCGTGCCGGCCAGTTCCACCCGGAGGGCGGCGGTGAAATTGGTCAGCCCGGCCTTGGTGGCACCGTAGACGGCGAAACCGGGAAGCCCGGCGGTGCCCGCCAGCGAGCTCATCACCACCAGATGGCCCCGGCCCCGGGCCAGCATGCCCGGCAGCACCTGGCGGGTCAGCATGATCGTGGCCTCCAGGTTCACCCGCACCGTCCGGCGGATCTCGGCTTCGTCGGTGGACGGCAGAAGGTCGGTGGTGCCCATGCCGGCATTGTTGACGAGCACGTCGACGGGTCCGGCGGCCGCCTCGATCTCGGCGATGAGCCCGTCGACCACATCGGCGTCGGCCAGGTCGGCGGGGAACGCTCGCCCGCCCACTTCGGTGGCCAGCGTCTCCAGCGGCTCCCGGCTGCGGGCCACGAGCGACAGCCGGGCCCCTCGGGTGGCGAAGCGGCGGGCCAGATCGGCCCCGATCCCCCGCGAGGCCCCGGTGACCACCACATGCGCGCCGTTCAGGTTCATCACGAGATGGTATGCCAATTCGACAGGTCCCGCCGTTCGATGGCCGCCGCCATCAGGTCGGGGAACCGGTCGGGGGTGCAGGCGAAGGCCGGCATGCCGATGGCGGTGAGCGCCGCGGCATGCTCGGTGTCGTAGGCCGGGGCGCCCGAGTCGCTGAGGGCCAGGAGGGCGACGCAGGTGACGCCGGCGTCGACCAGCTCCCGGGCCCGGCGCAGCATCTCGGCCTCGATGCCGCCCTCGAACAGGTCGGAGATCAGCACGAACACGGTCTCGGTGGGGGCCGTGATCCGCTCCTGGCAGTAGGCGATGGCCCGGTTGATGTCGGTGCCGCCGCCGAGCTGCACCCCGAACAGCACGTCGACCGGGTCATGGATCTCGTCGGTGAGGTCGACCACCTCGGTGTCGAACACCACCAGCCGGGTGCGCAGCGAGCGGATCGAAGCCATCACCGCCCCGAACACGCTGGCGTAGACGATCGACTCGGCCATGGACCCGCTCTGGTCGATACACAGCACGATCTCCCGCTGGATCCGGGTACTGCGCCGCCCATGGCCCACCAGCCGCTCGGGGATCACGGTGCCGTGCTCGGGCTGGTAGTGGGCCAGGTTGGCGGCGATCGTGCGGTTCCAGTCGATGTCGGCCGGGCGGGGCCGCCGGGTGCGGACCGACCGGTCGAGCGCCCCCCGCACCGCCTGCACGGTGCGGGCCGCCAGCCGGGCCTCCAGGTCGTCGATGACCCGGCGCACCACCTGGCGGGCGGTCTGGCGCGACGACTCGGGGATGGCCGACCCCAGGCCCACCAGCGTGGCCACCAGGGCCAGGTCGGGTTCCACCGCCCGCAGCATCTCCGGCTCCAGCAGCAGCTGGCGCAAGCCCAGGCGCTCCATGGCGTCGGCTTGCAGCACCTGGACCACGCTCGACGGGAAGTAGGTGCGGATGTCGCCCAGCCAGCGGGCCACCCGGGGCGACGAGCGGCCCAGGCCCGCTCCCCGCCGGCCGTCGTACAGCTCGGACAGGGCCTGGTCCCGGCTCTGGTCGTCGGCCGACAACCCGATCCGCGACCCGTCGGGGGCCACCACCCCGTCGGCCTCGTCGCCCCCCAGCACGAGGCGCCACCGGGTGAGCCGGTCCCGTTGCTCCGCTCCGTCCCCGGTCACGATTCCAACCCAGTCAACCCCGCCGGCTCCAATCCCAGCTCCAACCCCAGTAGGGCAGCCATGCGGGCCAGGGCCGGCGCCGCCCGGGCCGGGTCGATCCCGTCGTCGCCCTCGGCCGCCCGGCGGGCGCCGCCCCCGGGGGCGGCGCTGGCCAGCTCGCCGATATGGCGCCGCTCCACCGGCTCGAATCGGGCGAAGGTCCGCCGCACCAGCGGCAGCAGGTCGTCGAACACGTCGTCGTCGAGCTCCGACAGCCACCCGTCGATCACGCCGAACACCTCGGCGTCGTGCAGCAGGAGCACGGCGTCGCCGGCCAGGAATCCGTCGAGCCAGGCCGCCGCCCGCCGGGGCTCGGCCGCCAGCGACAGGGCCCGGGCCAGGCGGCGGCCCGCTTCGGCGGCGTCGATCCGGCCGGCGTCGAGCAGGATCCGGGTGACCCGGCCGGTCACGGTCCCGTGCACCGAACTGTGCGCCGGCCCCTCAGCCAGGGCGGCCAGGGCGTCGAGCCACAAGCGACGCAGGTCGTCGTCGGCCACCAGCGACACCCCCCGGTCGACCGACTCCACCGCCGCCCGCATCGTGTCGGCCGCCTCGTCGTCGAGGCCGGCGCAGGCCACGCCCAGCCCCACCGCGGTGCGGGTGACCATGGCCGCCAGCACGTCGTGGACCACGCCGGTGTCGACCCCCCGCACGTCGCCGTAGCGGCGGGTCCGGGCCAGTGGCTCGATCGTGCCCATCACGGCCAGGTGGTCGGTGGCCAGCGCCGTGCGCCGGGCCAGCAGATCGAGCACGCCGCTCAGGGCGTCGGGCAGCTCGGCCGGGAAGCACGCCTCCACCAGGCGGGACAGGGTGGCCAGATCGGGGGCGGCCTCGGCGTCGGCCGCCACCCGGGCCCCGGCGGCCGAGGCCACGGTGGTGCCGTAGAGGCTGGCCTCGATCACGGCCACCGCCAGCTCCGGGTGCCAGCACAGCTCCCACGCCTCCTTGAAGGTGCCGCCGGTACGGCCGGCGTCCACCTCGGTGGCCCATTCGATCCGGAGCAGGCAGAGCCGTCGGAACAGCACCCCGCGGGCCCGCTGGCTCTCCTGGCGCAGGTCGAGCAGCACCGTCTTCGGCTGGGCGCTGGGGGTGAGCCGCAGCGCCTTCTGCTGGCGGGCCAGATCCTCGGCCAGGGGCACCATCGGGGTGTCGGGCGGCACCGCTCCCAGCTCGTGGCCCACCAGCAGCTCGGCGGCGATGGACAGCAGCGGCAGGGGGCTGCCGTGGCACAGGATGGTCTCGATGGCGTCGGTCGTCTCGTCCAACCCGGCCAGCGGCCGGCCCCGGAGGGCGGCCAGGGCGTCGGCCAGCCGGGTGGCCTCCACCACCGAGGCGGCCGAGGCGTCGTAGCCGTTGTGGCGCAGCAGCCGCGCCGCCCGGGCCATCCACCGGGCGATCACGTCTCCTCCCTCGGCGTGGGTGAACAGGTGCCCGTACCAGGAGGGGGCCGCCACCCCGGCTCCGTAGCCGCTGGCGATGGCCAAACGGCCGCTGGTCCACGGGGCCCAGGTGGCGCCGACCTTGGTGCGGGGCAGGCCCTTGAGCACGGCGTTGTCGGCCGCCTGCGACGGCCAGGCCCCGGCCCGCAGCACCGGGGCGTGCCACGCCCCGCACACCATCACCACCGGCCCCGGCCCCGCGTCCCGGGTGACGGCCCGCAGCACCTTGCGCATCGAGGCCTCCCGGGCCGCTTCCCGCTCGCTGTCAGGCTCGACGGCGGCCGCCCGCAGCTGGGCCATGGCGTCGTGGACGGCGTCGAACTGGCTCAGCACGTCGCCTCCGGTGGTGCGCTGCTCGATGGCGTCCTCCCACCACCGCTCGGCGTCGTCGAAGCCGGCGGCAGTGGCCAGCGCCCCCAGCGGATCGGCCCGGACCGGGTCGGGTGGGCCGCCGGAGCCATCGTCGTCGCCGTCACGATCGCCGTCCCGATCGCCGGACCGGTCGGCCAGGGCGTGGGTGGCCGGGAGGTCGGCGAAGCGGACCGGCACGCCCCGGTCCAGGGCCCAGCGCAGGGCCACCCATTCGGGCGAGAACACGGCCATGGGGTAGAACGAAGCCCGCCGGGGGTTGACGACGTCGTACACGAGACCGGCCACCGGCGGCACCAGGGCCGGCGAGGCGGCCAGCGGGGCCACGGCGTCGAGCTCGGGCGGGCCCTCGATCACCACCGCCGCCGGTTCCACCTGGTCCAAGGCTCGGACCACGGCGCGGGCCGAGCCCGGCCCGTGGTGCCGGACGCCGAGGATGTGGAGGGCGGAGCGGGACGGTGGGGCCACTAGCTCAGCGCCCGGCAGGCGTCGTAGAGGTCGCCCCAGCCCGGCCGGCGGGCCATCACGGTCTCCAGGTACTCCTGCCACACCACCCGGTCCTGCACCGGGTCCTTGATCACCGCCCCCACCAGGCCACCGGCGATGTCGGCGGCGCTCACCCGACCGTCGCCGAAGTGGACGGCCAGCGACGTCCCGTTGGTCATCACCGAGATGGCTTCGGCCGTCGACAGGGTGGACGACGGGCTCTTGAGCGTGGTCCGCCGGTCGAGCGTGGCCCCCGACCGCAGTTCCCGGAACACGGTGACCACCCGCTGGATCTCGCTCAGGGCCTCCAGGTCGGCCGGCAGTTCCAGCGCCTGGCCCAGGGCCGCCACCCGGGACCGCACGATCTCCACCTCCTGGTCGATCGAGTCGGGCAGGGGGAGCACGACGGTGTTGAACCGGCGCTTGAGGGCCGACGACAGGTCGTTGACCCCCTTGTCCCGGTCGTTGGCCGTGGCGATCAGGTTGAACCCCCGGCGGGCCTGCACCTCGTCGTTCAGCTCGGGGATGGGCAGCGTCCGCTCCGACAGGATGGTGATGAGGGCGTCCTGCACGTCGGCCGGGATGCGGGTCAGCTCCTCCACCCGGGCCAGCCTCCCCTCCTCCATGGCCCGCAGCACGGGGCTCGGCACGAGGGCGGCCCGGCTCGGCCCTTCGGCCAGCAGTCGGGCGTAGTTCCACCCGTAGCGGATGGCCTCCTCGCCGGTGCCGGCCGTGCCCTGCACGATCAGGGTGGAGTCGCCGCTGACGGCGGCGGCCAGGTGCTCGCTCACCCAGGTCTTGGCCGTGCCCGGCACCCCCAGCAGGAGCAGGGCCCGGTCGGTGGCCAAGGTGGCGATGGCGATCTCCACCACCCGGCGCGACCCCAGGTACTTGGGGGTGATGACCGTGCCGTCGTCGAGGGTGCCGCCCAGCAGGTAGGTGGCCACGGCCCAGGGCGACAGCCGCCACCGGGGCGGGCGGGGGCGCTGGTCGGCCCGGGCCAGCGCGGCCAGCTCGTCGGCGAACTGATCCTCGGCGTGGGCCCGCTGCACATCGTGGGAGGGTGCAGCGTGGGACAGTGCACCCTGGGAGGGTGCGGCATCGGCGGGGGCGGGCGCGGGGTCGGTCATGAGAAGGCCTCGGCGATAGAGATGCGGGTGGACAGGAGTTGGAGCAGGTGGCGCAGGCTGCGGTGGAGCGACGGGTCGTCGTCCTTGGCCACCCGACCCAGCCACGCCGACACCCGGTCGGCGGCGGGCGCCGGCAGGGCGGCGGCCAGGTGGGCGGTGGCGGCGTCGACGACGAACCCTGGTTTGGTCTGGCGCTCGAACCAGGCCAACACGGCGTCGGCCGTGGCCGGCGACCACGGGCCGGGCAGGGCCTGCACCAGCTCGAGGCGGTGCTGGGCCGTCAGCTCGGGCCGATCGAGCAGGGCGACGGCCCACGCCGGGTTGCGCTGGGCGGAGGCGGCCCGGGCCCAGCCGCCCACCACGTCGGTCTCCCAGCCGGGCGGGCCGCTGGCGGCGTCGAGGCGGAGGCCGACGATCCGCTCCGGCGGCAGGCCGAGCGTCCGTTCCCACCAGGCCAGCGGGGCCCCGGCCGCCAGCGTGCGCAGCCAGTGGGCCTCCGACGACGGCGGCTCGTCCCGCCGGTCGTCGCCCTCGGGTGGGGCCGGTCGGGCCACCGAGAGCGTGGGCCGGAACCGGCCCTGGAGCCGCACCACGGGGGCCAGCCGGTCGGCGCAGCGGACGGCCCGGGCCGAGCCGGGCAGACCCTCCAGCAGGCGGATGGCGGCCGCCCGCACCGGGCCCGACCGATCGCCGAGCGCCCGCTCCAGGAGGGGCTCGTCGTCCGGCCCGAGGCCGTGGGCCAGCGCCCCCAACAGCCCGGCCCGGCCCGGGGCGTCGACCTGCGACCACAGCGTCTCCACCCGCTCCCGGGCGCCGCCGGGGTCAGCGGCCCGCAGGGCCCGCACGACGGCCAGCCGTTCGGCTGGTTCCAGCGTCAGGAGTTCCTCGGCGGTTCGGGCCGGGCCTCCGGTGGCCCATCGCCACTCGGGCCGGGCGTCAGGTCGGCAGCCGGCGAGCCACCGGCCCCGGCGCCCCAGCACGGGCGCGACGAGCGGTTGGAGCTCACGGTCGGCGGTGGCCCGGTCGAGCGCGGCCAGCACCAGGTGGTGGGGCAGCACCATCGCCCGCTCGGCCGCCGCGGCCAGCCACACCGCAATCAGGGGCTGAACCGCCGCCGGCCGCCCCAGGTTGCCCCCCAGCAGCAGCTCCAGCAGCTGCACGGCCCGGTCAGGCGCCACCGTCTCCTCGGCCTCCGCCATCTCCTCCGCCCCGTCGTCGTCGTCGGGTAGGGGTGGGAGCGGCGGGCCGGGGGTGGGGCGCAGACCGGCCCGGCGGGCGGCGCCGAGCAGAGCGGCGGCGTGGAGGGCCTGCTGTTCGGGCGGCAACGGGCCGAGGGCGGCGGCCAGCGCCGCCCCACCGGGCAGCGCCCGCCGCTCGGTGCCCACGGTGACCGCCACCTTCAGCTCACCCCAGGTCAGGCCGATCACAGCGCCACCAGCTCGCCACCCAGCTCGGCCGCCAACGGCCGTACGGTGCCGTCGTCGAGCTCGCCGAACAGAGGCACGGGGGTGGGGCCGATCCGGGCCATGACCGGCCACGGGTCGACGTCGGGGGCCAGCGGCAGCCGGCAGCCGGCCTCGTCGACCACCCAGCTCCCGTCGGCCGTGTCTCCGGCGGCCACCACGGCCCGCACCGCCACCGGCACCTGGTCGGCGAACGGGTTGGCGGCCAGACGGGCGGCGGCCTCGTCGAACACGGCCTCGAAGCGGCCTGCTCCCACCAGCCGAGCCGGCCCCGACCCGCCCGGAGCGGGGCTGCCCGGCGCGGGGCCGGCGAACTGGGCCCGGCGCACGCCGGAGCCGGGCCACACCACCACCGGGCCGGTCACCACCGAGCCCACCACCTGAGGGACGGCCAGCACCTCGGGGCCGGCGGCGAAGTCGAGCACCACCAGCCGCTCGCCGGTGGCCGTGCCCCGGATCCAGGTGCGGCGGGTCTGCAGGCGCCCGTCGTCGGTGCGGTGGGCCCCCTCCACCACCCAGGCGTCGTCGAGGAGGCGGCCCTCGGCCGCCGCCCCGGCCCGGATCTCCTCGGCCGAGGCGGCCCAGCCGACGAAGGCCCGCAGGTTGCCCTGGTCGTCGGGGCCGAGCCCGTCACGCCGGGCCCAGGCCCGCACGGCGGCGTACCACCGGCCGGTCTCCGTCAGGGCCACATCGGCCCAATCGGCCCGGCCGGCCAACCGCCCCGGCAGGGCCCGCACCCGGGCGGCCAGGCCGGGCAGCTGGGAGTCGACGAGGCGGGCGGCCGCCGCGTCCCAGTAGGCGTAGGGCTGCTGGCGGGCGGCGGCCAGGCCCTGGCGGTACAGGTCGCCGAGCCAGGTCTCCAGCTCCGCCGCCCCCGCCGTCATCAGGACCAGGCGCTGCTCCCGCCTCCGGGCCTGGGCCGCCGGGTCGGCCGGCTCGGTTCGCGACCGGGCGGGGGTCTCGGCCCGGCCGGCTCGCCCGGCGGCCCACGTCGCCGCCGCTCGGGCGCTCTCCGATTCCAGCCCGCTGGCCAGCTCGCCGCCGTTGGCCGTCCACAGCAGCAGGAGGGCGAGGCCGTGCTTGCACGGGAACTTGCGGGACGGGCAGGTGCACTTCACCGCCGGGCCGGTGAGGTCGACGCTCACCTGGTACGGCGTGCGGCCGCTGCCCTGGCACTTGCCCCAGAGCAGGGCGTCGGTGGCCCCCGTATCGGACCACGGTCCGGGCCGGGCCAGCTTGCGAGCGGCGGTCAGCGAGCTGGCATCGGGGGCCAGCTTCTCCACCTGCTCACGGGTCAACCGGGCCATGCCCGCCCAGTATCACCGGCGCCGGGCCCGATTCGGCTACCTCTTCCGGGGCCGGGCCGCCTCCTCCGCCACCCGGGCCTCGACGATCCGGGTGATCAGGTCGTAGGGGATCGGCTGGCTCAGCTCGAAGCGGATCGAGCCCTTCGACACCTTGTAGGGGGCCAGCTCGTCGGCCACGGCGGCGATGCCCGACGGCGCCGGGTACAAGCCGACGTGGCTGGCCCAGCCGGCGAAGTGCACCAGATTCCGGCCGTGGAGCTTGAATGTGGGCATGCCGTAGCTGATGGCCTCGGTGACGTCGGGGGCAGCGGCGATGATCGTGGCCCGGATCCGGGTGAGCACGTCCCGAACGTCGGGGGGGAACCCCTCGATGTAGGCGTCGATCTCGGCCAGCGGCTCAACCATGGCCTCAACCTACCCTGGAGCCATGAGCTCGGACGCCAAAGCCCAGGCCCGCCACCGACTCCAGGGGATCTGGGCCGCCACCCTCACCCCCTTCCAGGCCGACGGCTCGCTCGACCTCGACGGGTGGCGGGCCAACCTGCGCCACTGGTACGGCGATCTCGGCATCCGGGGCCTGTTCGTGAACGGCAAGCAGGGCGAGTTCGCCTCGATGACGACTGAGGAGCGCAAGGCCACGGTGGAGGTGGCGATCGAGGAGGCCCGCCCGTTCGACGGCGGGGTGCTGGTGTCGGTGTCGGACCAGCACGTCGAGGTGGCGGCCGAGCTGGCCCGCCACGCCGAGGCGGCCGGGGCCCACCTGATCGTGGCCCACACCCCGCTCCTGTACTTCGGGGCCCACACCGACGACACGATCGCCGAGTACTACCGGTACCTGGCGTCCCAGGTGTCGATCGGGGTGGTGCTGTGGAACCAGCCACCCGATTGCGGCTACCTCCTGCGGCCCGACCTGTGCCTGCGCCTGGCGCGGGAGATCCCGAACGTGGTGGGCATCAAGTACAGCGTGGCCCGGGAGACCTACGCCGAGCTGACCCGGTTGGCGGGCCAGGCGCCGGAGACGGAGCAGTTGATCGTCAGCAGCTCGCCCGAGGCCAGCTGGCTCGACAACATCGTGGAGCTGGGCTGGCAGGTCTACCTGTGCTCCACTCCCCCGTTCCTGCTCCAGTCGGCCAACGACCGCCGCATGCACGACTACACGGAGCTGGCCTTCGCCCGCCGGCTCGACGAGGCCCGGGCGGTGTGGGAGAGCCTGGAGCCGGTGCGCCGGGCGCTGGCCGACAGCCGCCCCGCCGGCAAGGCGGCCGCCCACCAGAAGTACTGGCAGGAGCTGCTGGGCCAGGTCGGCGGCCCCGTGCGCCGCCCCTACCTGGAGCTGACCGACGCCGAGAAGGCCGCCACCCGGGCCGCCTTCGAGGGCAGCGGGCTCAAGCTCTAGCCCCGCTCCGCCCTCGACGGACCCAACTCGGCTGCCGGCTCACGAGTGCCGGTCGCCAGCCGCTTGACTATCGAACCTCGATATATCAGACTCTGAGTATGTCGAAGCGAGACAGGCCGCTGCCGGCGGCGTCGTTGTATCTCTTGTTGGCGCTACTCGGTGGCGAGAACCACGGCTACGCCCTGATGCAACTGGTGGAGGAGCAAAGCGGCGGAGCAGTGCGGATGGGGCCGGGCACTCTCTACGGGACGTTGAATCGTCTTCTGGGCGACGAGCTGATCATCGAGACCACCGACCGCCGGGCTGCGATCGCCACCGAACGACGGCGCTACTACCAGCTGACCGCCGATGGCGATCGAGTGGCACGCCAAGAGCTACAGCGGCTCCGGACCCTGGTGTCCCGGTTCGACGGCATCGCCGGGCTGGGAGGAATCACGGCATGAGCGATCGTGTCCACATCGCCCTCTACCGCCGGTTCGTCTGCTGCTACCCCCATACGTTCCGAGACGAATACGGCGAGGACCTCGCCACCACATTTGCCTTGCAGCTAGCCGAGCACGGAGCCACCCGATGCTGGTTGCGCACCGGTCGCGACCTGATGATCACCATCCCAACCCAGTATCTGGAGCTACGCATGAATCGTCCATCGTCCTCAGCTGTCACCGGAATCTGTCTCGCTCTCGCCGTGGGCGCCACCCTGGCCGCGCTCGTGACCGGAACCAGCTTCTACAGCTTGATCCTGGTGCTGCTTGCGATAGCAGCTCTGGTCCTGGCCGCGACCTTCCGGCGGGCGACGAAATCGGCGCTGGCGCTCGAGACGTCGGGTTCGTGGAAGAAGTTCCTGGCGACAGGTTCCATCCTGCTGCTCGTCATCGTCATACTCTTGAACCTTCCCTCCAACAAGAATCAAGAGCTGTCCGAGGCGGCCTGGACAGCGATGATGGTGTCACTGCTGTTCAGCCTGACGCTCATCGGTGCCGGCCTGGTGATGGGCGCAGGACGGCTTATCGATCACCGTCGCTCAGTCGAGGGCTGACATCCGTATTGCCTCTGGCAGCGGTCATCGGATGGCCGGGTGACTGTGAGGCCCCGTGCGGCCAGGCCGGCGATGAGGTCGTCGACCGATGCGGTGGCGGCGGTGCGGTACAACTCGGAGCACTCGTCGAGGACTGGCTGCGCTTGTGCGGGGCCGTTGGTCTCCCAGCGCACCGCCTCGCCGTCGTGGGTGACCCGGTAGGACATGAACGGACAGCATGTGGCTTCCCGTGCGGCGAGGTCGGCGACCCATGAGGCCATTCCGGCGTCGAAGCTGAGGGTGACTCCGGTGTTCGTTCGTTCACGGACGGATCGGTGTGCTGGCCCGGCGTACGCGAATCTCCATCGACGCCATCCGGTACTACGAGCGACGGGGTGTTCTCGATCCGGCGGTTCGAACGCAGTCGAACTACCGGCTGTTTCCGGTGGAAGCGGTCGAACGGTTGTTGTGGGCCCGTCGGCTTCAGGGGCTCGGCCTCACGCTCGACGAGATCGTCGATGCCCTCCAGGCCCATGACCGTGGTGGGGTGACCTGCGACTCGGAGCGCTGGCGTCTGGAAGCGGTGCGAACTCGCGTGGATGCCCAGATCCGTGAGCTGACCGCCACCCGGGACCAGATCGACCGGCTACTCGATGACTGTCGAAGTGGCCGATGCGCCATCACGATCACGTGATCAGGGTGATTCGGCGGGCATAGGTAGGGTTCGCTCCCCGTAGTCACGAACCCGATTTCCCGCGGGAAATTCGCTCACGTACCGTGATCGGCCCCCACAACGCGCTACCCCCCTGCTGCGTTGAATAGATGCTATGGGAGGCTTCGGACTGAGGCCCAGAAGTCGTCGACCTCATTCTTCGGGTAGACGGTTTCGCATGGTATGCCGTTGTGATCTGCGTCCATGCGGTCGGGTCGGCCATCGGCCAGCCAATACCAGACGGCGAGTCCATAGCTGAGGTGGTTTTCCTTAGGATCCCAGTCTCGGTCTGACTCTGGTGGTGGTTTCAAGAGGTCCCGGCAGAGGAGGCCGGTGTGGTAGGCCTCGGGGTTGGGGCCGGAGTCGCAGCAGTGGCCGAGGGCCCAAACGTAGCGGTGCTGGTCTAGAAGGGAGAGGTAGATCGGGCCGTACTCTGCAGGCACGTAGGGGTTGTAGCCGCAGTAGATCGGTTGCCAATCGGTGAGTGGATCCGTTGCCGAGCAGGCCGCCTCGCCTGGACCGGTGAAAGGATGTGTTTCGAGGATCGCTGTCGTCAGGTCATCCTCAAGATCCCTCACTTTCAGCGGCGCAGTGGTCGCCGCAGTGGTGGACGTCGTGGCCGCTGTGGGCTTACCCTCTGTGGGCTTACCCGCCGTTGTCGCCGTGGTGGTCGGGGGTCTGGTTGTGGCAGATGCCGTGGTGGAACTGGAGCTGGCTGCTGTGGTCACGCTGGTGGCAGCCGACGATTCGGCCGCTGGTGACTGAGAACTACAGGAGGTGAACATGAGCGCAGCGAGGAGGGCTACGACCGGGAATAGGTGCGAAGGTCGGTGAGCTATGGTCGTATGGGTAGGCATGGCGGGGCTCCTATAGCGCAGTGTCCGCACGATGGATTTTTTCGAAGACTCGTTATAGAGCTGAGATGGCCCCGCTTCTACGGGATAGAGACGCGAGATTCGCAGTGCCTACCCCGGTCTCGCTGGGCCCCTCCGTCGCAGACGTCGCGCCCAGTGCCGCCGTCCAGTTTGTCGTGACCCGCTTCTCCGTAGAGTTGGTCGGCGCCCTGTTGACCTCGAATGGTGTCGTTGCCGTCGCCGCCACAGATCACATCATCTCCACGGTCGGCTGAGATGGCGTCATTTCCCCCAAGACCCAAGATGAAGTCAGGGCCTCGTGAGCCGTGCAAGCGGTCTCGGTCCTTTGTACCTATGACTACGTTGAACCCCGCTTCCCCCAGCTGCTCTCGCGTGCCGACGATTCCACCGCAGGAATACGATTCTGCGGAGGGGGCCGACCACAGGAAGGCGTGCGGGCTGGTGCCGCCGGGGAGATGGGCCACCCCAGCGATCTGGCCTCCTGTGTTGATGTCAAGCGCAGAGGCGATGCTGCTGTCGACAGGGCCGAGGTCGATCATGGCGCCGTCCTGCCACAGGAAAGGATGGCTGCTGCCGAGAGTAGCCAGCGTCGAGTTGCCCAGAACCTGACCGTTGTCGTTGACTCCCGACGCCGAACTTGACGGGCCGCCCAGGGTGCCGAGATCGGTCATGACTCCGTCCTTCCAGACGAAGGCGTGCGTGTTGAGGTCGTCGCCGGGCAATGTGCTGGCGCCGACGACCAGGCCCGCCTCGTTGATGTCGGTGGCGTAGCTGTATCGGCCGCCCAACGTGCCGAGGTCGGTCATCTGGCCATTCGCCCAGAGGAAGGCGTGTTGCTCGGAGTCGGCGGTGAGTGAGTCCCCCACTATCACCCCTGCCTCGTTGACCGCGATTGCGATGCTGGAGGGTCCACCCAGGGTGCCGAGGTCGGTCATGACTCCGTCCTTCCAGGAGTAGGCGTGGCCGGGGCCCGCATCGGCGATGGTTGACTCGCCGACGATCTGGCCGCCTTCGTTTATTGCGTTGGCGGTACTCGTGTCGCCGCCGAGCGTGCCCAGTTCGGTGCCGACTCCGTCGATCCACATCACCGCCCGTGGTGGCGTGAGGATCTGTCTCGTCATGTTGCCGATGACCTGTCCGTTGTGGTTCATCCCCGTCGCTCGACTGAGGATGCCGTCAAGAGCCCCGAGATCGGTGACGATGCCGTTCTCCCACACCACGGCATGAAATTCGGCGTTACCTGGGAGATCGGCGGTGCCCACGACCTGTCCCGACTCGTTGATGTCGATGGCAGTGCTGGAGCTGCCGCCGAGGGTGCCGAGGTCGGCCATCTGCCCGTTGGCCCACAGGAAGGCGTGCCAACCGGCATCACCGGCGATCGCTGATTGGCCGATGATCTGGCCGGCGTCATTGATCCCGGTGGCCTCGCTATACGAGCCTCCTAACGTGCCCAGATCGGTCGCCGCGTAAGCCGGTTGCGCAGCGGCGGGTTGAGGCGAGACGACGGCGATCATCCCAACAATGGCGAGTGCCAAATACTTCGTTCTCATGTTGTCGTCCCCTAGCGGTGCTGTGCCCAATGAGCGCAGGCGGCCCTCTCGACCGAGCACGCCGAGTCCCTATGTCATCAATCTTATGAGACAACAAAGATGTCGAAACAGTCAGAGTCCTAGGTCACAATGCCAAGAGCCATCTCTCGGCTCATATTCGAGAGCGGACCGTTGGCGCCGGCAATCGCGATGAGCAGCGGGACGGGAATGTCACTACCCCATGCCTGGTTCCACTCAAGGCAGCCAGGCAGCGAGCTTCCACCGGGCCTGCACCGGCTGCCTCGGCTTCGGAAGGGTAGGCGCTGGCGCAGCTGAGACGCCAAGCAACGGACCTCAATCGGTGCTGTCGAGAATCAGTCGGGTCGCTTCGCGCGGTGCGTCCCATTGTGGGAAATGACCGCACCGCTCGAACCAGTGCAGCACTGCGTCGGGGAACAGCTCCGTAGCACGTGCGGCCTGACGCGGAACCCGCCTCGCCGTCGTGGGTGACCCGGTAGGACATGAACGGACAGCATGTGGCTTCCCGTGCGGCGAGGTCGGCGACCCATGAGGCCATTCCGGCGTCGAAGCTGAGGGTGACTCCGGTGTTCGTTCGTTCACGGACGGATCGGTGTGCTGGCCCGGCGTACGCGAATCTCCATCGACGCCATCCGGTACTACGAGCGACGGGGTGTTCTCGATCCGGCGGTTCGAACGCAGTCGAACTACCGGCTGTTTCCGGTGGAAGCGGTCGAACGGTTGTTGTGGGCCCGTCGGCTTCAGGGGCTCGGCCTCACGCTCGACGAGATCGTCGATGCCCTCCAGGCCCATGACCGTGGTGGGGTGACCTGCGACTCGGAGCGCTGGCGTCTGGAAGCGGTGCGAACTCGCGTGGATGCCCAGATCCGTGAGCTGACCGCCACCCGGGACCAGATCGACCGGCTACTCGATGACTGTCGAAGTGGCCGATGCGCCATCACCATCACCTGATCACGGCGAATCGGCGGACCAGGTAGTGCGTGGTTGACTGGCAGGGCCTACGGGAGCATCGAGGCGCCAAACTCCACCAACCGGCTGCGAGGTAGATCGGGGCGCGAAACACGCGAGCCAACCGTCCTCGATCACAGTGCGCCGGGCACCGGGCACGCCGGGCACCCCGGGGCCTCGACCATCCGCACGTCTCCGCCCCGTAGGCACGAACCCGATTTCCCGCGGGAAATTCGCTCACGTACCGTGATCGGCCCCCACAACGCGTTACCCCCGTCGGTCTCCTCTGAGTAAAGAGATCTTGACATGTCAAGTTATCTTTACGATGCTGTCCGTATGGCCAGCACGACGGGACCCTTCGGGCGACTCACTCAGCTCATCCTCGATCTCGACTACGGCGATGAGCAGGAGCGCCTCCGCTACTACGAGACCTACGCGGTCATCTTTCACCTCCAGCTCATCGCGCTCCCAGTGATTGGCGCTGTGGTCATCGGAGTCGCCGGGCGTTCGGCCACCGCGCCCGTGCTCGCCATGCTCGCAGCGGCGGTGACGGGCACTCAACTCGGGATCCTGCACCTGCGACGACACAAGGTTCCGGCCGAGCTCATCGCGATGCGCAAGCGGAATATTGGCTACCTGACCGTCTACCTGCTGTCGTTCCTGACATTGATCGTCGCCGTTATCGTGCGCGGCAGCGGGCCGGGCTTCGAACGCAGCCTCGGTTTCGGTGCGCTTCTCGGAGTCGCGCTTGGGATCGGGGCTATTGCCTTGCAGGCCCGCCGACAGCGCGACCTCGACCCTGCCGACCCAGGAATCTGACCGTGGCCGGATCGAGCGGGCCAGTCCGGCCAGAAGTTGGCAACGACCTCGCCGGCGAGCGCATCAGAACCCGACGAAACGAACTGGGCATGAGTCAACAGTCGCTGGCCAGTGCTGCTCACGTGAGTCGGCAAACCATCATCACGATGGAGCAAGGAAACTACGCGCCCTCGGTCTACCTGGCGCTCCGATTGGCGACCGCGCTCCACACCACCGTCGAAGACCTCTGGGGCTGAGCGCCCGCGCGATACTTCGTGAGGGAGACAGGTTCGGCGGGCCACTGCGGCACGACTCTCGCGCTCGGGCCTGCTCGCTGCCTTCGTGTATGCCGAGGACGATGCGCCACTACTGGACTCCGGACTCCAGGTTCCAGCTGGAAC
>CADEDH010000040.1:4368-59665 GCA_902826025.1 uncultured Actinomycetes bacterium | reverse complement strand
CCCCGGAACTCTGACGTCTGGTCCCGGATTCGGGCCGCTGGTGTCAGAGTTCGCCTGGGGGCGGCGATGACCAGCGGCCGGCGTCGATCTCGGACCGGATCTCGTCGCTGTGCTCACCCAGCAGCGGGGCCCGCTCGGGGGCCGGGCCGGCGCCCCCGATGAGCTGACCGAACATCACCACCGGGCCGAGGCGGGGATGGTCGTAGGTGACGCACAGGTCGTTGGCCTCGGCCAGCTCGGTGCCGCTGAGCCCGACGGTGCACACCGGGATCTCCAGTTCGCCGTCGCGCCACACGTAGGCGCCGCCGTCGGCGGCCTCGTACCAGGTGTGCTCGTCGTCCGGCCCGGGGAAGTCGAACCCGCCGCCGGCGGTGGGCGGGCGGGCGGCGTACCGGGTGTACTCGGCGGCCTGCATGGCCATCGTGCTCTGGGCCAGGGAGGTGCGCACCATCTGGGGCTCGCCGGTCTGGTGCCGCTCCCACAGGGCCATGGCCAGCCCGAAGGCCCCGATCATGGGGGTGACGACGTCGTGCACGGCCACCGAGAGGAACACCGGCTCCCGCCCCGGCACCGCCTCGCCGTCGGGGCCCTCGATCCCGCCCTGGGCCGCCATGAACCCGCCCAGGGCCTGGACGAGAGGGTCGAACGCCGGGCGCTCGGCCATGTCGGCGTCGAGCCCGTAGCCCGGGGAGCTGAGGAAGATGAGGCGGGGGTTCAGGGCCCGCAGCACCTCCCGGTCGGCCCCCAGCCGGGCGGCCACGCCGGGCCGGAAGTTCTCGATCACGATGTCGGCCCCGGCCGCCAGCCGGTGGAGCACAGCCTGGCCTTCGGGGGTGGTGAGGTCGCAGATGATGCTGCGCTTGCCCTGGTTCCACGACTCGAACGGGGGGCCGATGCCCCGGAACGGGTCGCCCGCCGGGGCCTCGATCTTGATCACCTCGGCCCCCAGCATGGCCAGGTGGCGGCTGATCACGGGCCCAGCGATGAACGACGCCAGGTCGATCACCCGCACCCCGGCCAAGGGTCGGGTCGGGTCAGCGGTCGGCCCGGCGCCCCCCACCGGATTCTGGGGATCAGATGCGTCGTTTTCGCGCCCTGCCATCCCCAGATCTGGGTTGGGGAGCCAATCGGCCAGGATCTCGGCGTGGTGCTGGTCGAGCAGGGGAGCGGGGCGGCGGATGGAGCCGGGGGCCGACTCCAGGGTCACCGGCAGCCCCATCATCGACACCGGGCCCAGCTCGGGATGCTCGACGGTGACGTCCATGGCGTTGGCGGCCACGATCGAGTGGCGCAGGAACTCGGCCCGGGTCAGTACCGGCTGGGCCGGCACGTCGGCCTCGGCCAGCAGCCGGAGCCAGTGGTCCCGGGGCTGGGTGGCGAACACCTCGTCGAGGATGGGGGTGAGCCGGGCGATCGGCTCGTCGAACATCAGGCCCCAGGGCGGGTTGGCCAGGATCGGGTCGTCGGCCAGGTCGGGCCGGCCGATGACCTCCAGCATGCGGTGGTAGAAGCGGGCCGTGCCGCAGGCCAGGAAGAACCACTTGCCGTCGCCCGCCTCCACCAGCCGGTAGCAGGCCACCCGGCCCTTGGATCCCAGGCCCGAGTCGCCCGGGCGCTCGGCCGGCGGCCCGGCCGGGCGGCTCTCGCCCAGCTGGAGGGCGGCCGCCCCCGCCACCTGCGACACCTCGTAGGTGGGAGCCGCGCCCCGCTGGGCCCGGACCAGCAGCCCGGCGGCGGCGGCCAGGGCGCCGAGCACCCCGGTGCCGTAGCCCACAATCGGGACCACCAGGTCCACCGGCACCTCGGCGTAGCTCTGCTGGTTCCAGGCGATGCCGGTGGCGGCGTGGAGCAGGGCCGGGCTCCACGGGTCGTCCCTCTTGGGCCCCCGCTCACCCCATGGGGGGCAGGCCACGATGACGGCACCCGCGTTCAGGCGCCGCACCTCGGCCGCCTGGCCCGGTCGGTCGACGATGATCACGTCGGCCGCGGCGGCCAGGGCCCGGCGGTGGTTCTCCCCATTTCCTTGGGCACCGTCGGTCCCGGCCGGGAGCACGATCGAGCGCTTGTTGCGGTTCACGGTCTGGAAGCCGGGGTCGGTCCGGTAGGGGTCGCCCTCCGGCGGCTCCAGCTTCACCACGTCAGCCCCGTTGTCGGCCAGGAACATGGCGGCGTAAGGGCCGGCCACCCCGGTGGCCAGCTCCAGCACCTTCACTCCGGCGTAACAGCCGAAACCTTGCTCCCCGGGCATGGCAGGCCCTGCGGTCAGATGCCCTGTTCCTCCAGGATGGGGATCAGATGGCGCCGCAGCAGCTTGCCGGTGGAGGTGCGGGGCAGCTCCTCGGTCACGTGGAACGCCTCGGGCCGCTTGAACGACGCCAGGTGGGCCTGCACGTGCTTCTGCAACCCCTCGAGCGTGGCCCCGTCGCGCAGCACCACGGCGGCCACCACCCGCTCGCCCCAAGTCTCGTCGTTGAGGCCGACCACACAGGCGTCGAGTACGTCTTCGTGCTCATAGAGCACGGCCTCGACTTCCTCGGGGGCGATGTTCTCGCCGCCCCGGATGATCATGTCGCCGGTGCGCCCGCTGAGGAACAGGTAGTTGTCGTCGTCGAGGTAGCCGAGGTCGCCGGTGTGGACCCAGCCCTCGGTGTCGATCGTGACCCGGGTCTTCTCCTCGGCCCCCCAGTAGCCGTCCATGGCCCGGTAGGTGCGGAGCTGGACCTCGCCCGGCTCGCCCGGGCCCAGCACGTTGCCATCGGCGTCGACGATGCGGACCTCCACGTCGTCGAGCACCTGGCCCACGGAGCGGAGGCGGGCCAGCTTCACCTCGGAGTCGAGCTTGTGGTCGTCGGGGCCGAGCACGGCCACGGTCGAGGTGGTCTCGGTCTGGCCGTAGGCCCCGGAGAAGCCGACGGTGTCGGGGAACATCTCGATGGCCCGGCGGATCACCGCCGGGGGCATGGGGGCCGCCCCGTAGGTGAGGGCCTCCAGGCTCGACAGGTCGGTGCTGCCCACGTTGGGCGACTCCAGCACCTTGGCCAGCATGGTGGGCACGAGGAAGGCGTGGGTGGCGCCCTGGCTCGCCACCAGGTCGAGCCACTGGTCGGGCTCGAACTGGCTCATCATGATCGTGATCCGGCCCGAGTACAGGGCATTGAGCATCGAGGTGATGCCGGCGATGTGGTACAGCGGAGCGGCCAGGATCATGCGGCCCATGTCGCTGCCGTCGGCGGCGTCGTTGGCTCCCATGATGTAGCCCGAGAGGGCGCCGTGGGTGAGCTTCACGCCCTTGGGCAGCGAGGTGGTGCCCGACGTGTACAGCAGGGCGGCCAGCTCGTCGTCCTCCACCTCCACCACGAGCGGGAACTCCTCGGCGGCGTCGCGCTTGGCGGCGTAGTCGTCGGCCACGTCGAGGTAGATCACCTCGTTCAGGCTGTCGGGCCGGCACCGTTCGACCAGTTCCTTGTACCGGGTCTCGGTGAACAGAACCTTGGCCCCCGAGTCGGCCAGGAGGTGGGTGACCTCCTCGTCGGCCGCCCGGTAGTTCATCGGCACCATGGTGGCGCCGACGGCGGAGATGGCGAACAGCGCCTCGAGGGCGGCGCAGGAGTTGGTGGCGAACACACCCACCCGGTCGCCCTGGGTGACACCGAGCTCGGTGAGCATGCCGGCGGTCAGCGACACCGCTTCCCGCAGCTCCCCGTAGGTCACCTCGCGGGGGCCGCCGGATGCGGTCGTGTCGATCAGGACCAGCGAGTCGGGAACGATCATGGACGGCAGGTCGAGCAGGCTGGCCAGATTCACGAATCCCCCATTTCAGGAGTGGACTACGAAGGTTGAAAGCGCTGTTGGCAGCGCGGCGATGAGGCTGAACGGACAAGGTAGACCGACAAGGGCGACCAGCGCAGGTTGAGCGCTCGGCCGGCCTCCGGCGGTGTGACTGGACTCGGCCCACAGGGGCGTTCCATCCTGGCTCCGGCTCCCCCGGACGGAACCCCGAAAGGACTCACCCGTGGCCCCTCTCCCGCTCGACGATGTGACCGTGGTGGAGATCGACTCCTGGATGGCGGCGCCCAGCGCGGCGGCCATCCTGGCCGACCTGGGGGCCACGGTGGTGAAGGTGGAGCCGCTGACCGGCGACCCCATGCGGGACAAGACCCGGTCGGTCCGCCTTCCCGACGGCTCCGATCCGGCCCGGTCTTCGTTCGATTACCAGTTCGATGTGACCAACCGGGGCAAGCGGTCGATCGCGGTGGACCTCGACACCGCCGCCGGCCAGGAGGTGGTGCGCCGCCTGTGCGCCTCGGCCCAGGTGTTCGTGTGCAACCTCCTGCCCCACCGCCAACAGCGCTTCGGCATGGACCCGGCCACCCTGCTCGGCGTGAACCCCAAGCTGGTCCACGCCACCCTCACCGGCTTCGGCACCGGCGGCCCCGATGCCGGCCGGCCCGGGTTCGACGTCACCGCCTTCTTCGGCCGCTCCGGCCTGTACGACGCCATGCGGGAGGGCCCCGACGGCGACGTGCCCATGGCCCGCCCGGCTCAGGGCGACTACACCACCGGGCTGGCGCTGGTGTCGACGATCCTGTCGGCCCTGCGCCTGGCCGAGCGCACCGGCGAGGGCCAGGTGGTGGAGACGTCGCTCTACCACACCGCGGTGTGGACCCAGGCGTGCGACTACTCGGTGTCGGTGATCGACCAGGCGCCGCTGCGGCCCCGGGCCCGGGGCCAGCAGATCCTGGCCACGGCGAACCGATTCCGCTGCGGCGACGGCAAGTGGGTGGTGGTCAACATGCCGGAGGAGAAGGCGTGGCCCCTGTTCGCCCGCACCATCGGCCGGGAGGACTGGCTGACCGAGGAGCGCTTCGCCACTGTCCGCAGCCGCTTCCAGAACATGGCGGAGCTGGTCGAGGGCATCGACGAGGCCCTGTCGCTGCACTCGCGGGACGAATGGGGTGAGATCTTCGACGGCGCCGGCGTGATCTGGGGCCCGGTGCTCGGGCTCCACGAGGTGGTGGCCGACCCCCAGGCCGAGGCGGCCGGGCTGTTCCCCGAGACCAGCCACCCCGCCATCGGTACCTACCGGACGGTGGCCAGCCCCATCCGGTTCCACACCGCCCCGGTGGGGCCACGCAGCCCGGCCCCGGCGCTGGGGGCCGACACCCGGGAGGTGCTGGCCGCCGCCGGCTACCGGTCGGCCGAGATCGACGCCTTGGTCGAGACCGGGGTGGTGGCCAGCCCGGAACCGGCGTGACCAGGACAGTTGCCTGGTGATAGGCCATTTGGATCATCCGACTATGGTCGTCGGGCGATCTGGACCATACTGACGGTCGCGTGATGTCGGTGTCTGACCATCGAGGCCATGGGAAGGGGATCAGCTGAAATCCCCTTGCGTTCTGCCGACCCCCGGTGTGGTGCCCGATCCCAGATCCGTCACGCGGTTCCCCCCGCCGGCAAGGCTGTCGGCGTGACCCACCCACCCGTGAGGTTGGCATGAAACGTAAGGTGTTCGTCCTCGACACCTCGGTGCTGCTCAATGCACCGACGTCGCTGGAGGCCTTCGGGGCCCACGATGTCGTGCTTCCGATCATCGTGCTCACCGAGTTGGAGGAGAAGCGCCACCATCCCGAGCTGGGATGGGCGGCCCGGACCGCCCTGCGCAAGTTGGAGGCCATCCGGGAACGCCACGGCGGGCTGACCGAGCCGTTCCCGGTCAACTCAGCTGGTGGCACGGTGCGGGTGGAGCTGAACCACCGCTCGGAGGAGGTCATCCCCGAGACCATGCGGGGCGCCTCCGGCAACGATCACCGGATTCTCCTGGTGGCCCTCAACCTCCAGGCTGAGAACCACGACGTGGTGCTCGTGACCCAGGATCTGCCGCTGCGCCTCCGGGCGGGCGTGCTCGGCCTGGCAGCCGAGGAGTACCACCACCAGATGGAGGCCGACCTGGAGTGGCGGGGCCTGGTGGAGCTGTCGGTGGCCCCCGAGGCCATCGACCGCCTCTACAAGCAGCAGGTGGCCATGATCGACGAGGCGGCCGAGCTGCCGGTGAACACCGGGCTGATCCTGGAGGGGGCGGGCCACTCCGCCCTGGGTCGGGTACAGGCCGACGGCAAGGTGCGGCTCGTGTCGGACCGTCACGCCTTCGGGGTGCGGGGCCGCAACGCCGAGCAGCGCATCGCCATCGACCTACTGTCCGACGACTCGGTGGGCATCGTCTCGATCGGTGGGCCGGCTGGTACCGGCAAGTCGGTTCTGGCCCTGGCCGCCGGGCTGGAGTCGGTGCTGGAGCACAAGACCCACCGCAAGATCATGATCTTCCGTCCCCTGTACGCCGTGGGGGGCCAGGAGCTCGGCTTCCTCCCCGGCAATGAGGACGAGAAGATGCGCCCCTGGACCGATGCCGTGGGCGACGCCCTGGAGGCCATCGCCAACCCGATCGCCCGGGACGAGATCCACCGCCAGGGCCTCATCGAGGTGCTACCCCTCACCTACATCCGGGGCCGCACGCTCACCGACGTGTTCGTCATCATCGACGAGGCCCAGAACCTGGAGCGGGCGGTGCTGCTCACCGCTCTCAGCCGGCTGGGGTCGGGGAGCCGCGTGGTGCTCACCCACGACATCGCCCAGCGCGACAACCTGCGGGTGGGTCGGCGCGACGGCATCGCCTCGGTGATCGCCTCGCTCCGGGGTCACGAGCTGTTCGCCCACGTGACGCTGAGCCGCAGTGAGCGCAGCGCCATCGCCGCCCTGGTCAGCCAGGCCCTCGACCAGGAGTGAGCGGGCGGTGACCGGCGGCCTCCAGGCCGAGCTGGACGCCTCCCTGGACGAGGCCGAACGGGCCGCCGTGGCCCTGGCCCGGGAGTGGGCCCAGGTGGCGGTGGCCCCCCAGGCCGAGGTGTGGGAGGCCGAGCGCCGCTTCGCCCGGGAGGCGTTCGACTCGGCGGCCGAGGCCGGTCTCACCGGCCTCACCGCCCCCGGGGCCGACGGCGGGCGAGCCCTCGGCCCGGTGGCCCTGACCAGGGTCATGGAGGAGATCGCGGCGGTCGACCTGGGGGTGGCGTTCTCGCTCGCCGTCCACAACAACCTCGTCGGGGCGGTTGCCCGCCGGGCCGGCTATGAACTGCGGGAGCAGTACCTCGACGACCTGGTGGCCGGGCGCCGATTGGGGGCGTTCCTACTCACCGAGCCCGGCGTGGGCAGCGACGCCGCCGCCATCACCACCACCGCCCGCCGGGAACCCGACGGCGGCTGGGTGCTCGACGGGGCCAAGGCCTGGGTGTCGAACGGGGCCGAGGCCAGCGTGCTGTCGGTCTACGCCACAACCGAGGCAGGGGGCGGGCACCGGGCGGTGGCCGCCTTCCTGGTCGACGCCGACACCCCAGGGGTGGAGCGGGTGACCGCGTATCCGCTGATCGGGGCGCATTCGCTGGGCACGGCGGAGTTCCTGTTCGAGAACTGCCGGGTGGGGCCGGAGGCCCTGTTCGTGCCGGCCGGCCAGGGGTTCCGGGCGGCCATGGAAGGGATCGACCTGGCCCGAGTGCTGGTGGGGGCCATGTGCTGCGGGATGCTCGACGCCGGGCTGGGGGTGGCCCGTCACTATGTGAGCGGGCGGCACGCCTTCGGCCAGGCCCTGTCGGGGTTCCAGGCGGTGCAATTCTCCCTGGCCGACGTGGCCACCGATCTGGACGCGTCGAGGCTGCTCACCTACCGGGCGGCCCAGCTCTTGGCCGCCGGCGACGGATCGGCGGCGGTGGCAGCGGCCCACGCCAAGAAGTTCGCCACCCGGGCAGCGGAGCGGGGCCTGGCCGCCTGCATGCAGGTGATGGGGGCGGCCGGCGCCCGCCGCCACCACTGCCTGCCCCGGCACCTCACCGGGGCCCGGCTCACCCACTACCTCGACGGGGCCACCGAGATCCTCGACGTCGTCATCGCCCGCTCCCTGTTCCCGCCGCCGCCCTCCGCCCCGTAACGCTTCGGAACTCTGACACCTCGTCCCGCCCGGCGGCCTCCTGCGTCAGAGTTCCCCTGATGTCGGCTGTCGACCTTTGCTGTCACACGCCTTCTCTAGTTTCAGCTCATGGCTGATCCTGAACTCCATCGCTTCCTCCAGCTTGCTGCCGGCCAGCACGGAGCCGCCACCCGTCGCCAAGCGTCCGAGTGCGGGCTGAGCGCCAACCGGGTGTCGCGCCTGGTTCGCCAGGGTTTGCTGGACGAGGCGGTGCCCCGCGTCCTGCGGGTCGGCGGATCGGTCCCTACGTGGCATCAGCGGCTGTCCGTCGCTGTGCTGGCGTGCCCGGGCAGCGCCGCATCTCACCGGGCATCGGCCCGGCTGGCCCGGCTCGACGGCTTCGAACGGGTCGGTGTGGTGGAGGTATCGATCCGGAGCTCGCGCCGCCACCGGGTGCCGGGGGTGGTGGCCCATCATGTCGGCCCCTTCGATCCCGTGGACCTCACCATGATCGACGGCATTCCGTGCACCACCGTGCCCCGTACGTTGGCCGACCTCGGCGCCGTTGTGTCCGACGATCTCGTACAGCGGGCGTTGACGGCAGCCCGCCGCCGCCGTATCGAGCTGATCGAGCTCCGGGCCGTGGTCGACCGGCTTCACCGGCCCGGGCCGAGCGGTACCGGGGCCCTCCGCCGCCTGCTCGACCGGATCCCCTTCGAGGGGCGGGTGCCGGACTCGTGGCTCGAGGAATTGCTGGCGGTGTGCGCCGCGGATCCTGGTCTACCGGCGGCGATACCCCAGTACGAGATCCGCGACGACCGGGGGATCGTCGTGGCCCGGACGGACCTGGGCATGCCGTCAGTTCGGCTCGGCCTGGAAGGGCACAGCCGGCAGTTCCACTTCGGGCCCCTTGCCGAGCCGCTCGACGAAGACCGTGATCTGCGGGTGGCGGCCTGCGGCTGGGAGCTGCTGTATCTGGGCTGGTATGCGGCCCACCGCCCGGTCGAGGTCGCCCGAGTGCTCCGCCGGGTGGTGAAGGCTCGCCGGCGAACTCTGACCGGAGAACCGGCGATGCGGTACCCGGTGTCAGAGTTCGCCGGTGGGGGAGGCGCCGGAGCGGAACTCTGACGTCCGAGGGCCAACGGCGGTACCCGGTGTCAGAGTTCGTGGGGAGGTCAGGAGCCGGTGCCGGCGCCGACGGGTTCGGGGGCGGGGGGCGCCGGAGGCGGCGGAGGCGGGTTGTCGCCGCCCGACGGGCCAGCCGGGGCGGTGGGCTGGGCCGGGGCGGCGGGCCCCCCGGTGCGGCGGGCCCGGCGCAGGGCCCACCAGGCGGCGGCGCCCAGCGGGGCCAGGATCACCAGCAGCGGCAGCAGGAAGCCGAGGGTCACGGTAACGCCGGTCCACAGGGCGGCCAGCACGCTCCCGCCGGCCGACCAGCCGTCGCCGAAGCCGGGATCACGGTCGGGCTCGAACGTGAGCAGGTCGAACGTGGCCTGGGCGTCCACCGGGGCACCGGTGGCCTCGGGGTCGACCCCGTTGGTGGGCTTGGCGGTCACCCGGGTCCGCAGCCGCAGGTCGCGCTCCGGCTCGGCCTCGTAGGCCACCAGGACCGACTGCCCGGGGGCCAGGCTGCCGAGCGAGCCGAACACCTCGATCAGCTCGGTCTCGCCGTCGATGCCGAGCACGGTGTCGGTGACGGCGATCTCGGTCAGCGTCTGGTCGCCCTCGTTGGTGATGTCGAAGCACACGGTGGCGGCGTCGCCGGCTGGGATCCGGGCCTCGCCCTGGCCGGGGCAGCCCACTCCCTGGTCGTGGCCCTCGTAGGCGCTGACGGCCACCGAGATGTTGTTGGCCAGCCGGTCCTGGGTGAGGGTCAGGTTGATCGTAGCCAGGGCCACCTGGTCGGCCAGGGTGCGCTGCTGGCCCTTCATCACCTCGAGGTCGCTCTCCCGCTGGAGCAGAAGAGCTTCGATCTCGGCGTAGTCCTTGAGGTTGGTGGTCTCGGCCAGGGCGGTGCGGAGGCGGTCGACGCCGAGCTGGGCCACCTGGATGCGGCTGTCGAGGTCGACCACCCGCTCGGTGACGTCATCGGTGCTGACCGTCTGGTTGCGCAGCTTGCCCACGGCACCGAGGGCGTCGAGCGCCTGGTCGAACACGTCCGGCTTGACCTTGAACGTGAGCTGGGAGCTGGCCTCGGCCCCGCCGGTGGTGCTCTGACCGAACAGGAAGCCGCCCACCTGGGCCACCGCCGCAGTGGCGGCGTCGGTGGCGGCGGCCACGTCGTCCACCTCAACCTCGACGTCGGCGGTGAAGATCAGCTGGCGGCCGAGGTCGGCCGGGTTGGGGATGGCCGGGCCGCCGCCCCCGGCGCCCAGCGCGGCGCTGGGCGGTGTGTCTGCCCCCGCCGCCGCCCCCTCAGTGCCGGCACCTGCGGCCGGGCCCGCCCCGGCGGCAGCGACCGTGGTCGAGGGAGCGCTCAACTCAGCGCCTCCAGCGTCGGTGTCCTGGGCGTCGGCACTGGCGTTCTTGGCCGACTGGTCGAGGACCGTGCCGTCCGTTGCGGCCTCACTGGTGTCGCTGCCGCTGCTGTCGCCGCAGGCGGCGAGCAGGAGCGCAGCGGCGGCCAGGGCGGCGACGAGGCGGGTGGCCGGTCGTCGCCCGCCGGGCGCTTGGGGGGCGTCGGGTGGTGGTGTGGGTTTGGTACGGGTCATGGCGTCTCCCTCCCCTGGGTGTAGGGACCAGGGTTAGACGACGCGCTGCTATGGCTGGGTTCCGGCCGGCGGGTTCGTAACCCAACCGGCACCGGCCGGAAACGGGGCCGACCGTATGTGAACGGTTCAGCGGCGGCGGTGGCGCATCGCTCGGCCCAGGCGGCGCTCATAAGCCAGACCGGCGTCGAGGGAGAGGTCGCCGGCCGCCCGGAGAAGGCGTCGGGCCGCCCGGAGGAGGTCGGCGTCGAGCTGGGCCAGCTCCTCGGCCCGGGCCCGGGCCGCCGCTTCCACGTCATCGGCCAGCTCGCTCACGATGCCCCGTTCCAGGGCCTCGCCGGCGCCTATGGTGGTGCCCAGCGCCACTACCGGCAGCGCCTGGTGGGGGCCGACGGCCCGGGTGAGGCTCTGGGTGCCGCCGGCCGCCGGCAGCATGCCGAGCTTCGTCTCGGGCAGGCCGAGCACCGTGTCGGGGGCGGCCACCCGCAGGTCGCACAGCATGGCCATCTCCATGCCCGACCCCACGGCGGTGCCGTGGAGGGCCGCCACGGTGGGCACCCGGAGGTCCCACAGCAGGCCCCAGGGGTCGCGGTCCCAGCGGATGCGGCGGGCCTCCATGATCGAGTCCGCCGTGCCGAACTCGCTGAGGTCGGCTCCGGCGCTGAAGTGCCGGCCGTCGGCCCGTAGCACCATGGCCCGGACGTCGTCGATGTCGTTCACCGCCTGCAGAGCCTCGATCAACCCGTCCCGCGTGGCCAGGTTGAAGATGTTGAGCGGCCCGTTGCGCAGGGTGACCACGGCCAGGGGGCCGTCGAGGCTGAGGTCTACCACGTCGTCAGCCATGATCGGCCCCCGCGCTGGGCCGGTCGGCCACCTGGCGGGCCACGGCCCGGGCCACCAGCGGGGTCAGGGCACCGGCCAGGCTCACTTCACGATGGGGGAGCGGGGCCGGCCCGGCACCGCTGCCAGTGGCGGCTCGGCTGGCCAACAGCTCGGCGGCCACGGCGAAGGACTCCAACCCGGCCAGGGCGTCGGGATAGGCCACCGCCGCCGGCTGGAACCGGCGCCGGCCGGCGGTGCCGATGAGCGTCCCGAGCCCGCAGAAGGCGTGGACGCCGGGACCGTACGACACCCAGGCCGCTTCCCGGGAACCGGCCGGGAAGGCCACGATCGACAGGGTGGCCATCCGGGGGTTGCGGCGCCGGAGGTCGTCGGGCCCGTAGCCGAAGTTCGGCATCACCCGGCGGGAGAACGAGTCGACCACCAGGGCCGCCTCGTCGACGAGAGCCTCGAACCGGCCACGGTGATCGTCGCGCCGCAGGTCCAGGTTCACGATCTCCTTGGCCCCGTTGAGCTGGGCGTAGAGCTCCGGATGCTCTCGGAACCCGTCGGGCCGGACGTCGGGATCGATCTTGACCACCCGGGCCCCCAGGTCGGCCAGCAGGGAGGTGGCCAGCGGCCCGGCCCAGAGGCTGGTCAGGTCGACCACGAGTGGGGCCCCCGCCCACCCGGTGGGGAAGACGGGGCCGACCGATGGCCCGGCCGGGGCCGAGGGGGGCCAGTCGGGCAGGTCTCGGTAGGGGGTGACGGGGAGGCGCCAGTCCTGGGCCTCGGCCGCCAGGTTCTCGGCGTCGACGGGGCCAACGTCGGCCAGGATCGAACGCAGGATGGCCAGGCGGTCGTGGTCCTCGTCGATCAGATCGGCGTGCACGGCGCCGTCGGCCACCGCCAGCGGCTGACTGGGGCCGGGCCAGGCGTCGGTGGCCAGCAAGGGCCGCACCAGCTGGGCCGCCACGGCGTCGGGCGCCAGCCAATCTCCGAGATCGTCGAGTCGGCCGGCGGCCGCCAGTCCCCTCCGGAGCGACCCGGCCGCAGCCTCGGTCGCCCCGTCGGGCAGGGCGGCCAGAACCTCCCGGGCCCTGGCCGGCCAGCAGGCCACGTCAGCGGTCATCGGCCACCGGTCGACCGCCACCGACCGCCGTCTCGGTGCAGGGGGCGCCGCCCGTGGTGCGTGGTGCACCGGGATGGCGGGGCAGGGCGGTCATCGGCCGGCGAAGTCAGGCGGGCGCTTGTCGAAGAAGGCGGCCAGCCCCTCGGCCCGGTCGGCCGTGGCCGCTAGCTGATGGTTGAGGTCGCCCTCCAGCCGCAGGCCGTCCCGCAGGGGCAGCTCCGCTCCCCGGTGCACGGCCTCCTTCGCCAACTCCAGGGCCAGCGGCCCCCGTTGGAGCAGTGTGGCCACCAGCTCGTCGGCGAGAGCGGCCAACGCCGCGGCATCAGGGGCCACGGCATGGACCAACCCCAACGTGGCTGCCCGCTCGGCTGTCACCGGACGGCCCAACAACACCATGGCCGACGCCTCGGCCGGGCGTACGGCCCGGGCCAGGCGCTGGGTCCCCCCCCAGCACGGGAGCCGCCCTGCCGCCAGATCGGGCAAGGCGAAGACGGCGTCGGGCCCGCAGACCCGGATGTCGGCGGCCAGCGCTACTTCGAAGCCCACCGACATGCAGGCGCCAGCCACCACCGCCACCACCGGCGGGCGCAGGGCGGCCCAGGCCGCCGCGGGGTCGGGATCGAAGGCCGTGGGCTCGAGATCGGGCTCCGGACCGTCACAGAACGGCGCCTCCCGGGCGGCCAGCGTGATCACCCGGGCCGAGCGGTCCTCCCGTAGCTCGGCGGCCAGCGCCACCAGCTCCTGGGCAGTACGACGGTCCCAGGCACCGCCTGGGACCGTGACGTGGTGAACCGAGCCACCATCAACCAGACGGTGCTCGATCCGGTTCAGCTCCATCGGGACGACGGTAGGCCGCCGGTTGGCGGATGCGGTCGATCCCCTGCGGGGTGCACTCAGTCGGCCGACTTGGTCTTCTTCGGCTCCTGGAGCGCCATCGGCTGGCCGTTGCACTGCAGCGTGGCTGCACCCGGCTTGGTGACCAGCACCTGGATGCCGGTGGCCTCACACTCGTAGCGCTTGCCCACCTTGAGGCCGTCGCCCCCGGCGCTGGCCGAGACGTCGCCGTCGCCTCCCTTGGTGACGATGATCTCGACACCAAGGTCTTCGAACTTCATCTTCTCGCCTGCCTTGGTTGCCACGAACAATCTCCTTTGTTGACCGCGAACCGGCGAGCGCCGGCCCCTTCCACGTCGTTGGGGTACGAAGTTACTTCGTCGGAGCCGGTGACCTGTAGTTGAACGCTCAGCGACCTGCCGGGGCGGCCTCGGCGGCGGCCAGGCAGGCCCAGATCTTCTCGGGGGTGAGGGGGATGTCGAGGTGTTCCACACCCCGGGCCCGGAGGGCGTCGAGCACGGCGTTGTGCACCGCCGGGGTGGCACCGATCGTGCCCGACTCGCCCACCGCTTTGAACCCGAGCTCGTTGAACGAGGAAGGCACGGCCGAGGGCCCGAGCTCGAAGGAGGGGAGCAGGTCGGCGGTGACGATCTGATAGTCGATGAAGGTGGAGGTCAGCAGGTTGCCCTGCCCGTCGTAGACCACCTCTTCGCCCAGGGCCTGCCCGATCCCGGCGGCGATGCCTCCGTGGAGCTGGCCTTCCACTATGGCCGGGTTGACCCGCACGCCGGCGTCGTCAACGCCCACGAAGCGGACGACCTGTACCCGGCCGGTCTCGGTGTCGACCTCGACCACGGCCACGTGGGTGCCCGACGGGAACGTGTTGCGGCCCTCGTTGTCGTAGACGTCGCCGCATGACACCTCCTGGTCCCGGGCGGCGGCCTCGGTCGCCACGTCGGCCCAGGCCACTGAGCGAGCCGGCGTACCGACCACGTGGAAGGCGCCGCTGCTCCGGTCGAGCACGATGTCGTCGACGGCCGCCTCCAGCAGGTCGGCGGCCAGCCGTCGAGCCTCGGCCACCACCTCGGTGGCGGCCCGGTGGACGGCCAGCCCGGCGGTCTGCAGGGAGCGGGAGCCGACGGCCCCCACCCCGGTGGCGGTGAGCTCGGTGGAGCCCTCCAGCACCTCGATGCGGTCCACCGGGATGCCGAGCACATCGGAGGCGATCTGGGCCCAGGTGGTGGCGTGGCCGTGGCCCTGGGAGGTGGAGCCGGTGACGACTCGGGCCCCACCGCCTGTCAGCAGCGTGACGGCCGCCTCCTCGCCACCGCCCCCCACGGTGAGATGGTTGTAGCAGGCGATCCCGATCCCGATCTCCACCGGGTCGCCCGCCGCCCGCCGGTCCGCCTGCTCGGCCCGCCAGCCGTCGTAGGCGGCCCGCTCGAGCGCGTGGCCGAGATCACCGGGGTAATCGGCCTGGTCGTAGGTGGCGCCGGCCACGCTGCGGTAGGGCATCTGGTCGGGCCGAACCAGGTTGCGCCGCCGGACCTCGGCCGGGTCGAGACCCACCCGGGCGGCGTAGACGTCGACCACCCGTTCCAGCGCTGCCAGCCACGGGGCCCGCCCGGCGCCCCGGAAGGCGCTGGTGGCGGCCCGGTTGGTGGCCACCGACCGGGCCCGGAACTCGATCTGGGCGATGTCGTAGCAGCCGGCGGTGCCGGGGGCGGTCCAGGCCCCGGGGAGTACGGCGCCGGTGATGGGGTAGGCGCCGGCGTCCTTCACCAGGTCGCCTCGGAGGGCCAGTATCCGGCCGTCGGACGTGCCCGCCAGCTCCAGGTCGATCCGCTCCCCCCGTCCCTGGTTCGACGCCGCCATGTACTCCGACCGGGTCTCGATCCAGGTCACGGGCCGGCCCAGGCGGCGGGCCAGGAACGGCATGATCCGCTCCTCCGGGGTGCGGCTGGTCTTGCCCCCGAACCCACCGCCCACGGCGGGGGCGATCACGGTGACGTCGGCCGGGTCGAGGCGGTACAGGGCGGCCAGCTCGTCCCGGAACCCGTGAGGCCGCTGGGTGGCGGTGTAGACGAGCAGGCGGGAGCCGGAGCCGTCGGGGCCGTCGAGCCACACACAGGCCACGCCCCGGCACTCGATCGGAGCCGGCGACTGCCGCGGGTTCATCACCCGCAGGCTGATCGTCACCGGGGCGTCGGCCAACGGGTCGGGCTCTCCCGGGGTCGGCCGGCCCCGCCAACCGGTGTCGATCACCACGTTGGCTCCGGTGAACGGCTCCTCGGTGGCGGCGGTGGGTTGGAGCCGGGCGGCGGTGGAGTGGTCGAACAGAACCGTGCGGCCAGCCAGGGCGTCGTCGAGGTCGAGCACCGGAGGGAGGGGTTCGTAGCTGGCCTCCACCGCCTCGATTCCATCCTCTGCCGCCGCCGGGCTATCGGCCACCACCACCGCCACCGGCTCACCCACGAACCGCACCCGCTGCTCGGCCAGCAGGGGCTGGGCGAAGAGCGAGTGGATGGCGGCGGCGAAGCGGCCGGCGGGGAACACGTCGAGGTCGGCGGCGCTGAAGGCGGCCACCACACCGGGTACGTCGAGGGCGGGGGCGGCGTCGACGCCCAGCAGGCGGGCGTGGGCGTAGGGCGAGCGCACGAAACCGACGTAGGCGGAGCCGGCCAGCCGGGGGTCGTCGACCTCGGCGATGTACCGGGCCGCTCCCCGCAGCAGGGGCGGGTCGTCCTTGCGAACCAGGGCCTGTCCGATGGCGGGCGTGGGTGATGCCATGGGGGCACCGTATCGCCCGGTGCCGGGGCGCTACGGGGCGGTGCCGGGGTAGATCGTCATCGCCCCCGAGGGAATCGGCACACCCACCGACACCTCGAAGGTGGTGTCGCTCGTCCGCTCGAAGCTCAGCAGGCGTCCGTCGGGCGCCTCGTAGTCGTGATACTCCACCTCGCCCTCCAGGGGCATGCCGGTGGTGCCTTCGGACCGGAACCGGGCCCGGCCGCGCTCCTCGAGCTCGAACACCACGCCGTCCCAGACCACGGTGGCGGCCGGCTCCAACGACGGCGCCCGGACCGCCTGCCAGCGGACCAGCATCAGCTGCTCGTCCTGTTCCACCGAGAGCCAGAGCTGCTCGCCCACCCGGTCGAGCAGATGCTCGGCCCAGCGGTACCCCCGCTGGTCGTAGGCCACCGAACCCCGCACCACCCAATCGTGGCCCTCGTAGGAGATCACGTCGCCCACCCCGATCCGGCGGGGATCGCCGGCGGGGGAGTCATCGGCCAGGAACGGGTCGATGCGGGGGGCAGAGCCGCCCGCGCCCGGACTCCGCCGCGACAGAGCAACTGCCACCGCCACCGCCACGACGACCACGGCCGCCAGGCCGACAACCGCCAGCAGAACCAGGATCATCACGGTGTCACTCTCCCTGCCAGCCTCGGTAGGCGTAGTCCAGTATGCGGGGTTCCACCAGGGTCGACGGGGCCACGGCAAAGGCCGAGCCCTGTCGATCGGCGGGGAACACGGTGGCCGCCGACAGGACGGCCCGGTCGAGGAACTGCAGGCGGGGGGCCATGGCGGGGTCGACGTCGATCCGGGGTGCGCCGTCGGCGGCGCCGGCCACGAAGCCCCAGTCGCCGAACGAGGGTACGTCGACGTGGAAGGGCACCGTGAGCAGGCCAGCTTCCCGCATGGAGGCCTCGATGCACCAGAAGGCCTCGGGGGCGAAGAAGGGCGAGCCCCCCTGCACCACCACCTGGCCCTCGGGGGCCAGAGCGTTGGCCACCAGGGCGTAGAACTCGACGGAGTAGAGTTTGGCCGTGGCCACGTCGTCGGCGTCGGGCATGTCGACCACCACCGCGTCGAAACGCCGGGGCACCTCGCGCAGCCAGCTGAAGGCGTCACTGGCCACCACTGTGACCCGGGGATCGTCGAAGGCCCTCTCGTTGAGGGCCTGCAGCCGTTCGTCGTCCCGGGCCAGCCGCAGAACCTCAGGATCGAGTTCGACCAGCGTCACCTGTTCCACATCGGGGTAGCGCAGCACCTCCCGGAGCGCCAGGCCGTCGCCACCGCCGAGAACGAGCACCTCGGCCCGGTGCCGGGCCAGCGCCGGATGCACCAGCGCCTCGTGGTAGCGGTACTCGTCGAGCGAGGCGAACTGGAGGTCGCCGTTGAGGAACAGCCGGAGGTCGGTACGGCCGTTGAAGCGGACCGCCTCGGTGATCACGATGTCCTGGTAGCGACTGCGTACGTGGGTGGTGATCGGATCATCGAACAGCGCCTGGCGGGCGCTGATCTCGAAGCGACCGGCCGTCACCGAGGCCACCCCCAGCGCACCGAGCGCCCCCACCAGGCCCAGGGCCAGGACGGCGCCGGCCCGGCGGGAAACGGACCGGCCGAACACGACGGCCACGATCACGGCGGCACAGACCACGTTCAGTACGCCGGCGGCCAGCGCCCCCTGGATCTGGCCCAGTCGGGGCAGCAGCAGGAACGGGAAGGCCAGACCGCCCACCAACGCCCCGAGGTAGTCGGCGGCGAAGAGATCAGCGGTAGCGTCGCCTGCCTCCTGGGGGCGGATCCGCTGCAGCAGTCGCATGAGCAGCGGCAGCTCCACCCCGATGAGCAGGCCCAGCAGAGCGCTGGCGGCGACGAGCGGCACGGTGTAGAGCGCCAGCCAGGCGAAGGCGGCGTAGAGGCCGAGCACCGACAGCCCGCCGGCCAGGCCAAGGGCCAGCTCAACCAGGGCGAACGCCACCACGGCGTCGCCCCGGACCCGCTTGGCCACCAGCGAGCCGGCCCCCATGGCGCACACCATCACGCCGATCACGATCGAGGTCTGCTGGATCGACGACCCGAGCAGGAACGAACCGAGCGAGATCAGCGCCAGCTCGTACACCAGACCGCAACCGGCGACGACGAAGACCACTGCCAACAGCGCAGTTCGGGCCGCCCGCGGCCCGAACCGCCGCCAGGGGCTGGTGCCGGCGGCGGTGATCCACGCCGTCGGTTTCGTCACGGGCCGGCCGTCACGAAAGGCACCGGGCCACGTCAGGAGATGGCGGCGGCGATGACGAGCCCGACGCCGAGGTGGGCGGTGGCTGTCACCCACGTGGCCGGCTGGGGCACGGGATCGGTGACGATCTCGCCCAACCGCCCGGGGGTCAGCAGGTCGATGACGACGAACGAGACGGCCATCAGCACGAGCCCCACGACACCGTAGACGGCGGCGGCGGTGAGCCCGGTGGAGGCATCACCCTCGGCCGAGTGAACCGCCATGGCCGCCACGATCGCCATCGCCCCCACACTGGCCGAGGTGATGAGGGCGGCGTTTCGGTTGCGCTGCTCGACGATGAGCGTGAACAACCGACCGGGCGTCAGCGCGTCCACCACGGCGTAGCCGGCCGCCATCAGGACGAGCCCGATGGCGCCGTAGCCGGCGATCTCGAACGCATCGTTCAGGACGTCTGGCATGGCCTCTCCTTGTCGGGACCGGCTGGTTCCCCGGGGGTCGGTTCTAGCACGGAGGGGGGCATCATTTGCCGCCTCCCGAGCCGCCGCCCCGGAATGACGGGCCGAGGCCTCCGTTGGCGCCCCACCGGCTGCCCACGTAGGGGCCCCAGCGCACCCGCCCGCGGTCATAGTCGTCGACGAACACCGCCGAGCCGGTGGTGTTGCCGGCACAGCCGGCCTCGATGTCGGCCCGCATGGCGACGACAGGGGCATCGGCCCCCTGGGAGCAGTCGTACACGCCGATGATGGCATCGCGGTACTGCAGGAAGCTGCCGTTGCTGGTGGCGTCGGAGATCGTCTCGTTCGCCCGGACGTAACCGTTCACGACGTCACTGGCCTCGGCCACGGTGCGGGGCGAGTAGTAGGCGGCGCTGTCGCTGGAACCGGTGCCGACGGTGCGCGTGAAGTCGGTCTCCAGCCGGTCACGGAAATCGGGTGAGGAGGAGCAGGCGGCCAGCAGGGCGACCAGGCCGATCGCCGGCACCCATCGGGGCCGGCTCCGGAGAAGACGAGGTTCCAGATGCGCAATGGCGGGAGATCCTACCGGGGGCCACCACGTTCGTACCGTCAGGGCACCTCCCCGTTCGCTGGTAGGGCGGGTGTCGATCGACAGCGGAGCACCGGCCTACAGTGGATAGTTCGTCCCCGAAAGGCCGCGTCCCATGACGATCGACGACAGTATCGCCCCGCCCCCGTCGGCTGGTACCGCCAAGCACGGGGACTGGGTGCCGGGCCAGGGGCACCCTCGTCAGGGACTGATCCTGGCGATCATGTGTCTCTGCCTGGTGCTGGTGGTGGCGGCGGTGTCGTCGCTCAACGTGGCCATCCCCACCATCGTGCGGGAGCTCGACCCCAGCAGCACCGAGCAGCTGTGGATCATCGACGCCTACGCCCTGGTCTTCGCCGGCCTTCTGCTCCTGTGCGGCGCCCTGGGCGACCGCTTCGGTCGGCGCTACGCCCTCATGATCGGGCTCGTGATCTTCGCCGCCGCGGCAATGGTGGCGGCCTACGCCAACGACCCGGTGCAACTGATCGCCTTCCGAGCCGTGATGGGCATCGGGGCCGCCCTGATCATGCCGGCCACCCTGTCCACCCTCACCGTGGTTTACGCCCCCCAGGACCGGGCCAAGGCCATCGCCACCTGGGCCGGGTTCGCCGGGGCCGGCGGGGCCATCGGCCCGCTGGCCAGCGGCCTGCTGTTGGAGCGGTTCTGGTGGGGTTCGATCTTCTTCGTGGTGGTGCCGATCGCCGCCCTGGCCCTGATCGGGATCATCGCCGTGGTGCCCAACTCGGCCGATCAGGCCCGCCACCGGCTCGACTTCGGCGGCGCTGCTCTGAGCGTGGTGGCCCTGGTCAGCATCGTGTTCGCCATCATCGAGGCTCCCGAGCAGGGATGGACGGCGCCGATCACGGTGGGGGCGTTCGCCCTCGGGGTGATCACGGCCGTGGTGTACGTGTTGTGGGAGCGTCGGGTCGAGCACCCCTTGCTCGATCCCCGCTTCTTCCTGATCCCCCGCTTCGGCCTGGGGTCCCTCACCGTCACCGCTTCCTTCCTGGCCATGTTTGGCATGTTCTACCTGTTCACCTTGTACCTGCAGTTCGTGCTCGACTACAGCCCGCTGGGGGCCTCGGTGAGGCTGCTCCCGTTCTCGGCCATCATGGTGGCCGTCGCCCCCCGCAGCCCGAAGTTGACCGCCCGGTTCGGGGCGGCCCGGGTGGTGACCGCCGGCTTCCTGATCCAGGCCGTGGGCTTCGTGCTGGCCAGCACGTTGGGCGTCGGCTCCAGCTACTGGATGGTGCTGGCCTCGGTGGCTCCGATGGCGCTCGGTATGGCGCTTATGATGCCGCCCACCACCAACGCCATCGTCACCTCGCTGCCCCAGGACAAGGCCGGGGTGGCATCGGCCGTCAATGACACCACCCGGGAGGTGGGCGGCGCCGTGGGCATCGCCCTGCTGGGCACGATCGCCACCATCGGCTACCACGACAAGGTGAAGGGCCTGGGGGAAGGGCTGCCGCCTCAGCTGCAGGAGATGGCGCAGGACTCGATCGGCGGTGCGGTGCTGGCCGCCAGCCAGATCCCGGACCAGGCGGCCGCCGGCCAGCTCCTGACCGAGGCCCGGGCTGCGTTCGTCGACGCCATCGGGCCGGCGTTTCTGCTGGCTGCTGCGGTGGGCCTGGTGCTGGCTGCTGTGATCGCCAAGTTCTATCCCCGGGGTGCCACCCCGGCCCCGGTCGGCCATCAGCACGACACCGACAGGGCCGACGCGGCCGCCGCCGCTCGGGCCGATGCCCCCCAGGCCGACGCTCCCCAGGCCGAGGTGGACTGACGCCGGCCCGAGCCACGTACTCCGGCCCGTCACCCGTGACGGCCCGGACACCAGGTGCCAGGGTCAGCAGCCGTCGGTGACCTCGGGGATGGGCCATGGGCCGAGGTACACGCCCTGGATGGCCCAGCTCAGCACGTGGTCCACCCGGAATTCGTCGCCCACCTGCAACTGCTGGATGAGCCCGGTGGCGGGGTCCCACGCCATCAGGCTCGCCGTCCCGGCCCCGTTGGTGTCGGGCTCGAATGACGTGACCCGCCGGGTGGTGGCATCGCCGCCGCAGGCCAGGGTGGCCCGGGCCGTCCAGGCCGGGTCATAGCCGGGCACGGGCGTGGTGATGCTGGACGGCGGCACCGTGTAGCGGCTCGGGGTGGTGGGCGCCGGAATCGGGACCGTGCAGGCGTCGGTGATGTCGTCCGGGGCCCAGGGGCCGAGTTGCATGCCGGTGACGGCCCAGGCCAAGCGGGCGCCGGCCGGGAACTGGTCGCCGTTCTGCAGCTCGTGCAGGCGGCCGGCCGGTTCCGACCAGTAGAGGACGGTGGGCCCGGTGGCCGTGGTGTCGGCCTCGAACGCCGTGACCGTCCGGGTCTCGGCCGTTTCGCCGCAGGCCAGCGTCACGCGGGCGGTGCCCGGCGGGCCGTAGGCCGCGGGGTCGATGGTCGTACCCCGCACCGTTGGAGCGGGGTCGGTCGGGCCGGCCGACGTCATGGTGGTCCCGCCTGCGCTGGCCGCCGGAGGGGCGGCGCCGACCTCGATGCGGTTGTCGGACCGGTCGAGTCGGACGGCCGACCAGGCGCCGGTCATGGCCACCAGGCCCACCACCGCCAGCAGCACGCCCAGCCGGCGGTTGCCACCCCCGGGGGCGGCCGGCGGGCCAGGCATCGTCGCCAGTTCGGGCTGTGGGGCGTCGTGGTCCATGGCCGATCCTCCTCGACGGCCCGAGCGTCGTGCCGGCAGTGGCCGCCGTCACCCCTTAGGACGTCGGGCGGTGCCCCTTGGTTCCGGCGAACTGTCGGTTCGTCGCCCGGCGGGCTGGACCCGGTGATTGTCGAGCGTTATGTTTCCGGGGGGGCGAGGCGGGGGAAGGGATCATGCTACGCACGAACCGGAAGCGGCCGGCCCGACGGTGGTCGGCGGTACTCGCCCTGGCGGTGATGACGCTGCTGGGATCGACAGCGGCCGGGGCGTCGGGACGGGGTCGGCCGGAGGTCATCGCCTCGTTCCCGAACGAGACGGCGGTCGAGGGCATCGCTGTGGGCTCGGACGGCGCCGTGTACGTGTCGACCCTCACGGGCGGCGAGGTGTGGCGTCTGGAGGCCGGCGGCGGCCACTCTACGCTCGGCCGCTACGACACAGGAGCCGGCTTCGGCGTCCTGGGGCTCTACCGCTACGACCGCCACCACCTCCTGGTGGCGGTGAACGGGGCGCCGGGCCGGCCCTGCAACGGGGTCTATCTGCTCGACGTCACCGCTGGCCCCGGCGCCGGGCCCTGCTCGGGCGTGCTGGTGCCGGGGACGGCGGCGATGGGCCTGCCCAATGCGGTGTCGATGGACGCCCAGGGCCGGATCTACGCCACCGACTCGGCCAACGGAGCCGTGTGGCGGGCCGACAGTTCCACCTCGCCGGCTTCCCTGTGGATCGCCCATCCGCTGCTGGCCGGAACCGGCGAGCTGGTCGGGGTGCCGCTGGGGGCCAACGGCATCGATGTGTCGGGCCGCACGGTGTACGTCGCCGTGACCGAAGGGGGCCGGGTGGTGGCCATCCCGATCGGCCGCGACGGCCGCGCCGGCACCCCGTCGGTGGTGTCGGATGCTCCGGAGTTGGCGGGCATCGACGGCGTGGTGGTCGGCCCCGACCGCCAGCTCTACGCGGTCATCAACCAGCAGAACACCCTGGTCCGCATCTCGCGGGGAGGGTCGGTGACCGTGCTGGCCACACCCGAGCAGGGCCTCGAGTACCCAGGCAGTCTCGTGGTCGCTCCGCCCGAAAGAGGTGACGACCGCCATGGCCGGCGGGGAGCCACCATCTACCTGACCAACATGTCGATCGGCGAGCTGTTCGGCGTCGCCCCCGTGTTCGGGCCCAGCGTCATGCGGGTCGAGGTGGCGGGAGCGAGCTGACGGCGTTCGCGCCGTCACCCGGCCACGGCGTTATTGCATCATGTCGTTGACCCGGGTGACGGCGTCGATCAACTCCTCCACCATCTCCAGCACCACCCGGTCGGCGTGCTTCGACTCGTTCATCGAGCCCACGATCTGGCCCACGAAGTAGTTGGCCAGCTTCACCGCCCCCTCGTTGGCCGGGTTCATGGCCGCCCGGTCGATCCGGCGTGACGCCTCGGTGATCAGCATCGGCTGCAGCGGCATGCCCAGCGTGCCGGGCGAGGCCGGCCCCTCCCACTCGTCGGTCCAGGCCGAGCGGAGCTGGCGGGCCGGCTTGCCCGTGCGGGACCGGGAACGCAGGGTGTCCGATGACGTGGCCGCCAGGAACTTCTCCTTCACCGCCGGGTGGGTCTCGGCCTCCTGGGTGGTGAGCCACACCGAGCCGCACCACACCCCCTCGGCCCCCAGGGCCAGGGCGGCCGCCATCTGGCGGCCCCCGCCGATACCGCCGGCGGCCAGGACCGGCACCGGAGCCACGGCGTCGACGATCTCGGGCACCAGCACCATGGTCCCGATCTCGCCGGTATGGCCACCGGCCTCGTGGCCCTGGGCGATGATCACATCGACTCCGGCGGCCACATGGCGCACGGCGTGCGACTTCTTGCCGGCCAGGGCCCCCACCTTCACTCCCTGGGCATGGGCCCGCTCGAGCATGTCGGGCGGGGGTGGGCCCAGGGCGTTCACGATCAGCGAGATCGGATGGGAGAAGGCGACGTCCATGAGCGGCACGGCCTGGGCGTAGCTCATGGGGGCGGCCGCCTCACCGCCCCGCCCCGCCGGGCGGGCGTCGGCCGGGATAGGGGGCACGCCGTACCGGTCGAGCAGATCGTCGACGAAGGCTCGGTGACCGGCCGGGATCATGTCTTTCAGGGTGCGGACGGCCAGCTCGCCCTGGTCCTTGCCCTCGTACTTGGCCGGCACGATGATGTCGACCCCGAACGGTCGGTCGCCCACCTGCTCGGCGATCCAGCGGAGGTCGATGTCGAGCTCCTCGGGGGAGTGGCCGGCTGCCCCCAGCACTCCGTAGCCCCCGGCCTTGGTGACGGCGGCCACCACGTCGCGACAGTGGGTGAAGGCCAGGATCGGGAACTCGATCCCGAACAGCTCGCAGATCTTGGTGCGCATGACCGAACCCTAGCTCGTTCAGGAGTTGGAGAACCGGGCCCGGCACAGGGGGAGCAGGGCCTCGCCGATCAGGGTGGTGTTGGCCTCGGTGTACTCCGGTGGGCAACCGTGGGAGAACATGACGGCGCTGGCCCCGGCCTCCACGTACTGGGCCAGGCGCTCGGCGCAGTCCTCCGGGTTGCCGGCGATCGTGTACTTCTCCACCATCTTGGAGAAGTCTTGGTTGTACTGCCGGCTGAGCTGGGTGTTGGCCAGCTCGAGGGCGGTGTCGCGGTCTTCGTGGACGCAGGTGAAGATGAACAGCCCGGGCCGCACGGTGTTGGCCGGGCGCCCGGCCTCGGCCGTGAACTCCTCGATCTTGGTGATCGAGTCGGCCAGCATCTCCGGGGTGTACATGTAGGGCAGCCACCCCTCGGCGTAGCGGGCCACCCGCTTCATCGCCGCCTCCTTGCGTCCGGCCACCCAGAACGGGATGCGGGGCTTCTGGACGCCGCGGGGCGAGATCGTGAAGTTATCGAGCTGGGTGAACCGGCCGTCGAAGGTGACGTCGGGGCCCGACAGCAGCTTGTCCAGCACCTCCAGCGCCTCGTTGGTGCGGGCCCCCCGTTCCTTCACCGGCACCCCGACGGCCTCGAACTCCTTGGGGAACTCGCCCCCCACGCCCACCCCGAGGTGGAAGCGGCCGTCGGACACCACGTCCAGTACGGCGGCCTGCTTGGCCAGCAAGGCCGCGGGATAGAGCGGCACGAGCACGATCCCGCTCATCAGCTTGATCCGCTCGGTGGCCCCGGCCGCCGCCGCCAGCGACACCATGTTGTTGGCCGTGCCGGTGTGGAACATGATGTGCTCGCCGGTGAGCAGGAAGTCGAAGCCCAGCTCCTCGGCCCGGCGGGCTTCCCCTTTGGCGTTGCGGAGCAGCCGCATCGAGATGCCGTACTCCACGGGGTGGGCGGCGGTGGGAGTGGCGGAGGCGTCGGTCGGTGACATGGGGACCTTCCCGGGTCGGTGGGGTGCGCTGCCCGGGAAGCTTGGCACACCACCGTCAGGGGGTCACGCGCCCAGCGACTCCAGCAGGTCGAGCTTTGCAACCCGTCGGGCCGGTACCACGCCGCCCACGACCGCGATGGCGATCCCGGCCCCCACTGCCACTGCGGCGGTGGCCGGGCTGAAGCGGTAGTCCAGGTGCAGATTGGTGAGATCGCGGACCCGGCGCACGACGACGACGTGCAGGGCCGACCCGGCGGTGCTGCCCAGCAGCCCGCCGGTGAGCCCGATCGCTACCGCCTCGCAGGCCACGGCTCGCACCAGCTGGCGCCGGGTGGCGCCCACGGCCCGCAGCACCGCCAGCTCCCCGGTCCGCTCCAGTACCGATGCCAGCAGGGTGTTCAACACGGCGACCCCGGCGCACACGATCACCACCAACAGGACCATGGCCACCAGGCCGAGCACCTGATCGGCGGAGGCCCCGAGCTCGTCGACGAACTCCTGGCCCGAGGCCACGTGCACCGGGAAGCCGGCACCGGCCACCAGCCGCTCGACATCGGCCCGCACCGCCCCCGCTTCGGCGTCGGGTTCGAGCTGCACCTCGTAGCGGGCGATGGCGCTCACCCCGTAGTGGGCGGCCAGGAGGTCGTGGGAGATGCTGATCATCCCGCCGCTGGCGGGCGAAACGGCGTCGCTGATGGCCACGATCGGCAGCCGGAGCGGGGGCTGGGCGTCGGGGAGGTCGATGAGGTCGCCGACCCGCCGGTTGAACGTGGTGGCGTACTGGCGCAGCACGATGGCGCCGGTCCCGGCCGCCATCAGCGCCCGGGCCTCGTCGTCGGCCAGCCGGGAGAACGGGTACCCGGAGTCGCCCAGCACACCCTGGACACCAACGATGTGGCGGCCGCTGCGGGCCCGGACCCAGGTGCTGCCGGCCACCGCCCGCACGCCGGTGATGGCGCCGAGCTCGCCGGTCCACGACGGGGGCAGGCCGGTCACGGCGATCGTGTCGCCCGTGGTCGAGCCGATCCAGAGATCGGACAGGCGCGCCGTGTCGAGGTCGCCCCGCAGCGTGGTGCGCAGGTTGGCCGCCAGCCCGTTGGTGGTCACGACGATGGCGATGGCCACCGTGACCGAGGCCGTGGTGGCCCACACCCGGCGCGGGGCCCGGGCCAGCGACGAGGCGGCCAGCTCGCCCGGCGGTCCCAGCCGCCGGGCGATGGCACCGGCGACGCCGACGATCAGCGGCCCACCGCCGTGGATCAGGGCCAGTAGGCCGAGGAAGGCGGCCCCCATGGCCGCCGCTGGTGGCAGCAGGGACGCCGGGGCGACACCCGCCACCGCCACCAGCAGGGTGCCGGCAGTGAGAGGGCCGGGATGGACCGACACCGGGCCGTCGCCGATGGGCGAGGTGTCGGGGCGCAAGGCCTCGATCGGCTCCACCCGCAGGGCCCGCCGGGCCGGGGCCACCGAGGCGGCCAGCGCCGTGGCCACCCCCAGCATCCAGGTGGCGACGAGGAGCGTAGGGGTCACCGCCACTCGGAGAGGCGAGCCGATCGTACGGGCGAAGGCGTCGGGGACCGAGGCGACAGCGCCGCGGGCGGCGAGGGTGCCGAGGGCGACGCCGAGGAGCGATCCGGCCCCGCCGACCACCGCCGACTCCGCCAGCACACCGCGCCAGATCGAACGGCGATCGCTGCCCAGGGCCCGCAGCGAGGCAATCTCGGGCCGCTGGTCGAGCACGGCCATGTTCATCGTGTTGAACACCAGGAAGCTGCCGACCACGAGGCCCATCGCCCCCAGGACGGCCAGCGACGAGAACATCAGCTGCATGGTGTTGCGAGCCTGGACGACCCGGTCGTCGGCCCGGTGGATCTGGGCCGGGCCCACCGCCGCTGCCAGGTCGGCGGGATCGGGATCGCCGTGGACGAGCAGGGTGACGGGTGCCCCGTCTCCCCGCAGGCGCTGGGCGGTGGCGAGGTCGGCGGTCACGATGAGGCCGCCGAACCGGCCGGCCAGGTGGTGGTCGGCCCGGCCGTCGACGGTGACGGCCACCGCGTCCCCGCTCGCCGTGGTCAGGGTGTGGACGCCGGCCCCGGGCAGCGACGACCCGGTGCGTACACCGGTGGCGGCGGCCAGGGCCCGAGCCTCGCCGGTGGCCAGCGGACGGCCGCCATCCTCAGTCGCCACGAGCCACCCCAGGGTCCCGTCCACCAGCACGGGGACCTCGACGTAGCGGCCGACCGCCAGGACGCCGGGTCGGGCCCGCAGGGCGGCGGCCGCCCGCTCGCTGTCGGTGGCAGCGACGACGACCTCGTAGCGGGCCCCGCCCAGCAGGCTGACCGTGGACCGGGCCGTAGCCGCCGACGAGGTGACGAGCGAGCCCATGGCCGTCACGAGGGCCACACCGGCGGCGATCCCTAGCACCGCCGCCGCCGTCCGCAACCGGTTGCGACGCATCCGGCGGAGATGGAGCACCCGGAACCGGTCGCCGGTCACGCCGAGACCCCGGGGCTGGCCACCGGCCGCCCGTCGAGCAGCAGGAGGCGGGTGGCGCCGGCGGTGGCGGCGATCGCCGGATCGTGGGTCACCAGCACCAGCGATCGGCCCCGGCGCACCGTGACCTGCAGCAGCAGATCGATCACCCCGGCCGAGGTCGTCTGATCGAGGGCGCCGGTCGGCTCGTCGGCGAACACGATCCGGGGCTCGGCCACCAGGGCCCGGGCGATGGCCACCCGTTGCTGTTCGCCGCCCGATAGCTCATGGGGTGTGTGGTCGGCCCGGTCGGCCAGGCCGACCTCGTCGAGCAGCTCGCGGGCCCGCGGCCTCACGGCCCGCAGAGGCACCCCGTCGAGCAGGCGGGGCAGAGCCACGTTCTCCCAGGCGCTCAAGCCGGCCAGCAGGTGGAACGACTGGAAGACGAAGCCCAGCAGGGTGCGCCGGATGCGGGCCCGGTCGTCGTCGGAGAGCGAGGCGCAGTCGGTTCCGTCGAGGAGCACCGAGCCGCCGGTCGGTGTGTCGAGCAGGCCGAGGAGTTGCAGCAGGGTCGACTTGCCCGAGCCGCTCGGCCCGCTGACCGTCACGAAGGCGCCGGGCGGCACGGTCAGCGACACGCCGTCGAGTGCGTTGATCGCCCGCTGCCCCCGAACGTGGGTCCGGCTCAGGTCCAGGGCCTGCAACTCGCTCATGGGTTCCACTATTCCATACAGGTATACCAGTTGGGAAGACCGGGTCGGCTGTGGCAAAGTGGGCGTTCGATGAGCTTCCAGCACGCCCTGCTCGGCTTCATGGAGACGAGCCCTCGCCATGGCTACGACCTGAAGCGGGCCTACGACGGCCTGTTCTCCGAGATGCGGCCCCTCCGCTTCAGCCAGATCTACGCCATCCTGGCCCGGCTGCAGCGCGACGGCCTGGTCGAGCAGGTCGACGGCCCCGGGGGTCTGGGGCCGGACCGTAAGACCTACGCCATCACCGCCGAGGGAGTGACCGACCTCGAACGCTGGTACGACGAGCCCGAGGCGGCCCAGTCGCCCATCGACAGCACGCTGTTCCTCAAGATCACCATGGCGTTGCTGTCGGGCCGGCCGGCCGACAGCATCCTGGAACGGCAGCGGGCCGCCCACTCGGCCCGCATGCGCGAGCTCACCCGGGCCAAGGCCGTGGCCACCACCGAGCATGAACGGGCCCTGATCGATTTCGCCCTGTTCCACCTGGAGGCCGACCTCCGGTGGATGGATCACACCGCCCAACGGCTCGACGAGCTGCGCCGTGACGTCGGCGGCTGAGCCCCGCCCGGTCGTGGTCGAGGCCCGCTGCGTCACCCGGGTCTTCGTGGCCGACCTGGCCGTCACCGCCGTCGATCGAATCTCGTTCACGGTGGCGCCGGGCGAGTTCGTGGCCATCGAGGGGCCGAGCGGCAGCGGCAAGAGCACCCTGCTCCACCTCCTGGGCGGGCTCGACCTGGCCACCACTGGATCGGTGCGGTTCGAGGGGCAGGACTACGCCGCCATGGACGACGACACGCGGTCGGCTGTGCGCCGGGGCGGGATCGGCCTCCTGCTGCCGGTGGTGGATCTCGTGGCCTCGCTCACGGTGTGGGAGAACGTGGCCATCACCCGCCTGCTCGGCGGCCAACGCCTGGTCGGCGGGCGCCAACGGGCCCGGGAGCTGCTCGACCAGCTCGGCCTGGGCCACCGGGCCGACCTCGTGGCCGGGCGGCTGTCGGCCGGCGAGGCCCAGCGGGCGGCCCTGGCCCGGGCCCTGTTCAACCGGCCTCGGTTGCTGCTGCTCGACGAGCCGACCTCGTCGCTGGACAGCGTCCGGGCCGACGAGGTGCTCGGCCTGCTCCGCCAGCTGGCCGACGACGGCCAGGCGGTGGTGATGGCCACCCACAACGCCCGGGCCGCCGCCTTCGCCGATCGTTCGGCCCGTCTGTGCGACGGACGCCTCGTCGTCCCCTGAAGCCGTCGCTGGCCCGTCAGCTCAACGACGGGTCGGTCGGCGGTTGGGCGCCGGGGGCGGCCCCGTTCACGGTGAGCGTGGCGGCCAGCTCGTCCAGCCCCTCCAGCGGATCGGCGAACACGTGGCCCAGATCAGGATCGTTCCAGCGGGTGTAGATGTCGCGCCGGAGGCCCCGGGGCTCGGGGCGGCGGGACACCTCGACGCCGCGCTCGGGCATGGCCCGGGCGTCGTCCTGCACGAAGTACAGCTCGGCCACCCGGTCGATCATCTCGACGTCGAGCACCGTCTCCCAGCCCTCGTAGCGGCAGACGGCCAGCGTGAGCTGGCAGAAGTCAACAGCCAGGTAGGGGCGCAGCTCACCGAGATGGGTCATGGACACCGTCACCAGATGGTCGGCCGCCCCGGCGGCCAGCTCGATCTCGTGACGGTAGGCGGCGTCGGCCAACACCCAGCGGAAGCCTTCGTCGTTGATCGGGCCCACGAAGACCTTGTTGCGCAGCCGGCGCAGGAAGGCGTCATCGCCCAGCGAGGTCGGCTCCAGGTTGGTGGAGATCACGAGCTTCAGCTCGAACGGCACGGTGAACTTGGTACCGGTGTTGGCCTTCAGGTAGTCGACCCCGCGGCCGAGGGGCACGATCCAGCGGTTGAGGATCTCTTCCGGCCGGAAACCCTGACGGCCGAAGTCGTCGATGACCAGGATCCCGTTGTTGGCCAGCATCCCGATGGGGGCCACGCTCACCCCCGACACCCGGTCGTAGCGGAGGTCGAGCATCGTCAGGTCCATTTCGCCCCCCACCAGGATCAGGGGCCGGTGGCACAGCACCCATCGGGGGTCGAGGGTGGCCGGCTGGTCCTCCACCGCCTCGTGGAGGGCGGGGTCGTAGACGGCGATGATCTGGCTGTCGACCTCCACGTAGCGGGGGATCAGCACCGGGTCGTCGAACATGCGGTTCATCCGCTCGGCCAGGCTGGTCTTGCCCGTGCCGGCCGGCCCGTAGAGGAAGATGGCGCCCCCACTGACGAAGGCCGGGCCCAGCTGGTCGAGCAGCGCCTGATCGACGTACAGGTCTTCGAAGGCGTTGTGGACCCGGAGACGGTCGACGGCCTCGTCGGCCCGCTGGGCCACCACCACCTCCTGGTAACGGGCCAGGGGAACCGGGACCGGGCCCACGTGACGGCCGGTGGTCATCCGCTGGTGGGTCGAACGGGTGCCCCGTTCGGTCAGCTGGATGCGGTAGTCCCGCCCGTTGGCCCCCAGGAACTCCACCAGCGCCTTGTCCCGCAGGGACAGGGCCAACTCGTCGGCCACGGCGTGGGTGATGCACAGGGCCTGGGCGGCCTCGCTCACGGTGGTCACCCGGTCGGCCAGCACCCGGCGCATGAAAAGGTCCTCGGCCAGGCCGATGGGGACCCCGAGGTCCTCGAGCCGGCTGGGGGCACGCACGCTGTCGACGGGGCTGTAGGCCATGGGCTTCCTATCGGGCCGTGTCAGGGCCCGCTTTACCGCGCCGACGGCCCTCGCCCGGCTTCGCTGTCAGCCTCCGGCCCGGGCCCGTGAGAGCTGCTCGGCCAGGCGCTGTTCGTCGGCATGGTCTATCGGGCCCGGCCGGGCGTGGAGCAGGGCCAGACGGGCCAGGCTGGCGTGGACGGCGTCGAAATGGTGGCGGTGGGACCGGGGTAGGCGCCGTCGGGACCGCAGCATCGCCCGCCACTGGGCGTAGAGCTGGGCCTCGTGATGGGGAATCCCGTAGCGGGCGGCCAGCATGGGCACCGCATGCTCGAACTGGCGGCGCTGGTTGCGGCGGATGGTGACCACGGTCAAGGCGGCGGCGAAGAACAGCAGCACGAAGCAACCGAAGGCGATCAGTACGTTGGCGGCGCTGTCGGACCCCTCGGCGGCCGTCAGCGATCCGTTCCACGCGGCATGAGACGCCACGGCGAGCGGATACCCCCAGGCCACGTAGGCCGCCACCGGCTTGCGTCGGGCCACCGCCAGTCCGATGGCCAGCCCTGTCCACGAGGTGAACAGGGGATGGGCGAACGGTGTGATCAGGGCCCGCAGGATGAATACCGGGAGCAGCATCCCGCCGGTGGCTGCGTTGGCGAAGTACGTGAAGTCCTCCACCACGGCGAAGCCCAGGGCCACCCAGCCGGCGTAGACGATCCCGTCCATCACGCCGTCGACCTCGCGCCGCCGCAGGGCCCACACGATGCCCAGCGCCTTCATGCCCTCCTCGATGAGCGGGGCCGAGACGACTGCCGCCACGGTCTCACCCCGGGCGCCGGCCACGATGGTGTTGACGATGGCGGCCACCAGACCGGCCACGGTGCCACCCCACAGGACGGCGTGCAGGCGGCTGGCCCGGGGCTCCGGCTCCACCCGGTCGAGCCAGGCCAGCGTGGGCAGGACGATGACCAGCGGCACCAGGCCGGCGAGGATGGCAAGCGGCTGGGTGATGGCGAGGAAGGCCACGTAGGGGACGGTGATGATCGAACCGAGCACCACCGGCACGCTCAGCCAAGCCGGCAGCCGGGGCTTACGCTGGGCGGGGGTGGCCTGGGCCACATGCGCCGTCCAGGTCCGCCCGTCCCACCATCGCCAGGCGGCGACCCGCCATGGGTCGGGATACCAGCCGGGTTGGGCCGCTATCGCCGATTGGAGGGGATAGCCGCTCACGCCGAGCCCATGGTCACCACGGCGTCATTGTGGCCAACCGGCCGAGCCGTCGACAACCTGCTATCGGCGGGACCGGCGCCCGGTCCGCCCGGGAGCCGCTCAGCTCAGGACGCTCTGGCTGGCTCCGGGACCCACCATCAGCTCGGTCACGGCCACCCAGACCAGCAGGGCCAGGACCACCAACGACAGGACGACCATGGTCTCCCGCCGGTGGCGCCCGAGCGGCGAGACCAGCACGTCGCCCAGCCGGGAGACCGTGCTCTGGGTTGGCATCGGCGTCCGGAGGGGAGCGGCCGGGGGCTCGTCCCAGTCGTAGCCGTCGATCGCCGCCGTCGCCGCCTGCGGCGTGGGCTGGACGGCCTTGTCGGCCGCCGGGCCCGACGGCCCGTCCGAGGCGGCGGTCTCGGCGCCGGGGCGCTCAGCCTCGGCTCCGTCGCCCGGATTGCTCCTGTCATCGAGATGGGTGGTCACCGTTCCGCCTCCCGCGCGCCGAGCGGTCATCAGGGCTGACCGTACCGGTCGACCCCGGCCCCGACCAGGGCCGGACGGCCCATTTCCGCAGGTCGAAGCGCCAACACGGACAGAGCGATATCCCGTCCGGTGAGCACGAAATAGAGACTCCAGGCCACGATCCCGAGGAACTTGCACGAGTCCTCGGCCACCAGGCCCACCGATCCGGTGGACATCACCTGGTCCACCACCGCCGACATCGACAGCGCCGTCACCGCCGCTGCCGCCAGAGGCCAGCGGGTGCGAGTCAGCTCGCCGGCGTTGGCCGTCGCCCACCAGCAGCCGAGCACCAGATAGCAGACGTAGAAGGCGGCCTTGGGCGCTCCGAGGGCGTGGGTGACGACAACGTGGAGTTGGAAGAGGTCGTCGAGTAGCAGCAGGGCGGAGTACAGCGCTCCGCCGCCCAGAAGGGCCCGGGCACCGGGGCGGTTGGCCCGGCCGGCGAGCCAGCCCCCGGTGGCGGCCACCACCGTGGCTACCGTCCAGCCGAGGATCCCCAGGTTCGACACCAGGCCCGTGTACCAGGCGATGTCGCCGTAGAAGTTGGGGTCGAGAACCAGTTGCTCGTACGGGATCACGTCCTGGGCGGCCAGGGCTCCGAGGAAGACCGAGGCGGTGGCCCACCCGGCGGCCAGAGGGAGGAGGGGCCGGAGGCTGGTGGAGAACAGGCGCCGGGCCCGGCGTTCGGTCACCACCTCCCTGTCGGCAACGGAGGGACGGGTCTGAAGCCGGTGGGGCCCGGCCGGGCGGGCTCAGCGGAGGCGCTCAGGCCGGCGCCCCGCCGCTCACCCGGAGACCATGGGCCAGATCACGAGGGCGACGACGCCGATCACGACGCCGAAGAACGCCAGCTTGACCAGCTTGCGCAGGAGACCCATGAAGACGAGGAGAAGGCCCAGCACCACCATGAGCACCGGCCAGTTCTCGGAGAACCATTCCATGGCGCCACAGCGTAGGGGGCCGCCGCACCGGAGCGGGGGCGGTCAGCGACCGGCGTACACCACCCGGTCGCCGAGCTGGACGGCTGTGACCGTGCAGGCCGTCACCTCCCGGCCGTCGATGGTGGGCGGCAGCGACACGCTGACCCGGCCCCCGGTGTCGGCCGCCCCGGCCGGTACGAGGTGGGACCGGCTCACCCCGGTGTCGTCGACCAGCTCGACCGCCACGGTGACCTGGTCGCCGGGACTGGCTCCCGACGCCGTCACGTCGTACCCCCCGCCGGGCGCCGGCCGACATACCGCGCCGGGGCCGGTATCCAGACCCACCTCGGAGGCCGACGCCGCTGGGTCGCCACCGGCGGGGCCGTCGCCCCGGGCCGGGATCGCCCCGGTGGGGGCCACGGCGGCCGAGCTCTCGCCGCCCGGTCGGAAGAAGAGCAGCGCCGCCACGGCCAGCACGGATGCGGCGAACAGGAGCACCGAGGCCACGACGGCTATCACCATGCTCAACACCCGTGCCACAGGACTGCCCGCCCGATCCTCCACCGCTGACCGGTGTCGATGGATGTAACGTCGGCACCATAGCCAGCCCATCGTCCCATCTCGAACCCTCGCCGCATGGTTGACGAGCGGTCGAGGCGCGGGGTGGGTCGGGTGCTGCTGGCCGTGGCCGGCGACGACGACGATTGGACCGTCGTGCGCGATCTCGTGTCGTCGCTGGGGTGGCGGATCGACCCGGTGGAGTTGTCGGTGGCCGACGACGAGATCGACCTGGGCGCTCTGCTCCCGCCGCTCGATGGGGTCGACGCCGCCATCGTGGTGTTGTCCCGGGCCCGGGGCCGGTCCGACGTGGGCGGCCCCGGCCGCCTGGGCCATCTCGGGGTGCTGGTGGGCCTGTTGCAGGGTCGGCTCGGGCCGGCGCGCACGCTGGTGTTGGCCGAGGCCGACGTGGCCGAGCAGGTGGCCGGGGCCGGCATCTCGGCCTCGGTGTACCGACGGGGAGCGGTTGATGCCCACCAGCTCCGGGTCGAGGCCCTGCTCACCGACGCCGCCCGTCACGACGGCGGCCCCTTGCCGTTCGCCAACTCCCGGCTCGGGCAGGCCCTGACTTCGCTCGCCCCCGAGCTGTGGCTGGTCCTCGGGCCGTTGCTCGTGCTCGGCTCGGTGCTGGCTGTCATGGGGCTCGGGATCCTCAACTGGCGGGACTCGGGCGGGGCGGAGGTGCCGCCGGCGCTGGCCCCGGCCAGCCCCGGGGTCGACGCCTCCTCCTCAGCACCCGGCGTGCCCGGCACGGTGGCCCCCGACGCCACCGTGCCCCCGGGGATGGCCATCGATCTCCTGCCCGTCACCTGTGTGGTCGACATCCCCGACGGGGCCAGCCTCCCGGTGGTCGTGCCCTGCGAGAACCGGGGTCAGCTGCGGGTGGACGGCTACCTCGGCCCGTGGCGGGACGAGATCGCGTCGGTCGGTCTCAGCTCCGGGGTGGTGGGTACGGCCCGCCTGGAGGCGGCGGGGGAAGCGGCCGGTGAGGCGGCCGGGGCGGTCCAGCTCGCGCCCGGGCGGGACCAGGCGTTGGCCTCCGAGCGGGGCGATCGCCCTCGGGTGGACCGCATCGAGCTGACCTTCGGTGCCGACGGCCAGCAGGTGGTCCTGCGGCAGGCTCCGGGGCGGGGTGGGCGCGCCGCCACCCTCACCTTCAGTCTGGGGTGAAGGGCGGCCAACTCTCGTCGGGCCGACCTGCGGCCCTCTGACCAGCCGCTACTCCGTCCCGATGTGGCGTCGTTCACCCTTGATTTCTGTTTGGACAAGCAGTTGCATGGAGACCGAGGCGGAGCTGTTTTCTGAGCTGGGAGAGGGACGATGGCAGCCAGGCGCAGAGCGTGGCGGGGGGGCGCAGCCTCCCCCGCGTCGGAAAGTCGGGCGAAAACCTTCGTGCTGGGTCTGCTCGACCTGGCCGGCGTCACGCTCGACGGTCCGGCGCCGAGCGACATCCAGGTGCACGACGACCGGTTCTACGATCGGGTGATCCGGGACCGCGAACTCGGCCTGGGCGAGAGCTACCAGGAGGGCTGGTGGGACGCCGACCGGGTGGACGACATGCTGGCCAAGCTCATGGCCGCTGATCTGCGGGCGGCGGTGAAGCCGGGCCGGGAACTGCTGGCGATCGTGCTGCGGGCCAAGCTGATCAACCACCAGACCGTGCGACGAGCGGCCCGCAACGCGTCGGCCCACTACGACATCGGCAACGACCTGTACGAGCGCATGCTCGACAAGCGGATGATCTACAGCTGTGGCTACTGGCGCGACGTCGACGGCCTCGACGCCGCCCAGGAGGCCAAGCTCGAGCTGATCTGCGCCAAGCTTGGCCTCGAGCCGGGGATGCGACTTCTCGACATCGGCTGCGGTTGGGGCGGGCTCGCCCAGTACGCCGCCGAGCGTCATGGGGTCAAGGTGACCGGCATCTCGCCCGCGGCCGAGCAGGTGAAGGTGGCCACCCGGCGCTGTGCCGGCCTCGACGTCGAGATCCGCCAGTGCGACTTCCGGGAGGTCACCGGCCGGTTCGACCGGATCGTGTCGGTGGGGATGCTGGAACACGTCGGGCCCAAGAACTACGAGGCCTTCTTCGACGTGAACGCCCGGCTCCTGGTTGACGACGGGATCGCCCTCCACCACCTGATCGGTTCGAACACCCCCCGCCAGAACACCGATCCCTGGTTCGACCGTTACATCTTCCCCGGTGGGGTGGTGCCGTCGCTCGACCAGCTGGCCCGGGCCACCCGGGGCCGGTGGGCCATCGAGGACGTCCACAATTTCGGGCCCGACTACGACCGGACCCTGATGGCCTGGCACGCCAACATCGAGGCGGCGTGGGACGAGGTGCCGAGCTACGACGAGCGCTTCCGCCGCACGTGGCGCTACTACCTGCTCGCGTCAGCTGCCGCCTTCCGGGTCCGAGAGCTCCAACTGTGGCAGATCGTGTTCACCCGCTCCCGCCGCTACAGCCCGGTCTACAGCGCTGTTCGCTAGAAGCGCTGCGGATCACAACTTCAGCACGGTCACCTGGCCGGTGTCGCCGTCGACCTCGATGGTGGCGCCGTCGGGGATGCGACGGGTGGCGTTGGTGGCTGACACCACGCAGGGGATGCCCAGCTCCCGGCTCACGATGATGGCATGGCTGAGGGGGGCGCCCACATCCACCACCACGCCGGCGGCGGGCACGAACAAGGGCGTCCACGACGGGTCCGTGATCGGTGCCACCAGGATGTCGCCCGGGTTGAGCGCTCCAGGGTGGTGGCTGCTGGTGACCACCCGGGCCACCCCGCGCACCACGCCGGGGCAGCCGGGCACACCCTGGACGACCTCGCCTTCGGCCACGCCCACCACGCTCACGGCATCCCGCCGGGGGTAGGCCGACATCGGGCCGGCCTCGCCCACGAACAGGAACGGCTCCTGCAGGCCCGACACCTCCTGCATGAGGGCCTCCCGCTCCACCAGCTTGTCGTGGTAGCCCGTGGGGTCGTCGAGGAAGGCGAACATCTCCTGCTTGGTCAGCAGGCCGAACGACTCCACCCGGGGGAACGTCCCGGCCCCCACACAGCGCCGGCCCCACTCCCGGAGCGCCATGCGGGCCTCGTGGATGAGCTTGATGCAGTTCGTCTTGGTGCGCTCCCGGCCGGGGAGGAACACGGTGGCGGAGTGCAGGGCGGCCAGGAACTGCCCCTGGGTCTCGGGGTCGGCGGCGAGCATGGCGGCGATCTCGGCGCCCACCGCCTCCCGCTCGGCAGCCCGGGCCGCGTTGTTGGCCGACGGGTCGGCCGAGATGCCGGTCAGGCGCATGCGGTCGATGGCGGCCAGGGCCAGGTCGGGCTCGGTCTCCCAGGTGGGGGAGCGAGACTCCCACTCGTTGGGTCCGCGGCAGCCGTAGGCGTAGAGGAACTCGTCGAAGGCGGCCACGAAGGCGACGGCGTCGGGCTCCGTGCTGGCCCGGAGCCTCAGGTCGAGACCGGCCACGCCCGCCTCGAACAGGGCGGTGAGGGCCGGCGAGCCGGCGGCCCGGCGCCCCAGCGCCCACATCGACATCGACGGGGCGGCCGACTCGACGTCGCCCACGCCGGCGATCAGCTTCAGGGCGGCGGTGGGCTGGCCCACGGCGGCGGCGACCTTGGTGATGATCCCCACCGGCAGGGTGGCCAGGAAGCTGATGAAGATGTGCTGGCCGAACAGATGCCGGAAGCGGGTGCCGAAGGTGTTCCACACGTAGTCGATCAGCTCCCGGTCGGTCATGGCCGACAGGTCGGGCCGGTTGGCCCGCAGCTCGTTGACCGACTGCTCGTCGGCCGCCACCTCCGGCAGGTCGGGTGTGGTGAGCACCCAGCCGAAGGTGGCCCCGATCTTCTCGGTCAGCTCGGGCCGGTCGTCGGCCGGGCCGGGCACGAACTCGGGCACCCCGGGGGCGTCGCCGAAGAACGAGTCGTCGATGTCCCGGTAGGTCATGCCCGGCGCCCGATGCCCGAGAAGGCGGAGGGCCGAGGCGTTGAGGTAGCCGTAGCCGCCGGTGACGCCGAGGAACACGGCCCGGTCGTCGGGCAACTCGTCGGGCGTCATCACCCCGATGCGGTAGTAGGCGTCACGGAATCCATGCTCGGCACCACCCAAGCCGTCGTCGGGATTCTCGAACCAGTTGAACGAGAGGGGAGCGACCGGATCGGGGAACACTTCGCCGATGTTGGCCCGCGTGTAGAAGGAGAACCGCTCGTGCGGTGTCGTCTCGACCAGCCACTTGTCGACCATGGGTTGTGCTCCCGCTTTGGAGGAATGGACCGCATCGTAAGATGCTCTGTGGCGTCTGTCACTAGGTACCGGGATCGACCCCGGTTCCGGTGAGCGGCCCGGCCACCAGGGGGAACGGTTGGCGATCGGCCCAGCCGGGGCCGAACGTCGTGTCGGCGGCGCGGGACAGGACCCGGGCCAGCTGACCGGGGGTGGCGGGGCGGCGGGCCGGATCGGGGTCCGTGGCCGCATCGGCCACCGCCGCCAGCGCCGGCGCTGCCCCCGCCACGAGCTGGGCCAGGCTCCGAGGCCGCTCTCGGGCCCGTTGCCGGGCCAGCGCCCCCAGGCTGGTGACGGTGGGGAACGGGAGCTCGCCGGCCAGCAGGTGGAACAGGAGCAGGCCGACGGCGTGGACGTCGGTGAACGGCCCGAGGGGTGCTCCTTCCAACTGTTCGGGGGCGAGCCATCGCCAGGAGCCCGGGTCGGTGGGGGCCCGGCTGGTCCGCACGTCGCTCGACAGTGCGGCGGCCAGGCCGACGTCAGCCACCACCAGGCGTCCAGCCCCGTCGAGGAGAACATTGCCCGGCTGCAGGTCGCCGTGGAACACGCCTGCGGCGTGGGCCGCGTCCAGGCCGGCCAGGACCGACAGGGCGACCGCCACCGCCGCCGGCGGGGTGAGGGGGCCCTTGTCGGCCGCCAGGTCGGCCAGGTTCGGGCCGGTGACGGGCACCACCAGGGCCACCAGGTTGTCGGAGTCGGCCACGGCCAGCACCGGCAGCAGGTGGGGGTGGCGCAGCCCGGCCAGCAGCTCGACCGTGGCCAGGAGGCGGGCCCGCACCCCTCGGCCGGAGGCCAGGGCGGTGTCGACGCCCCGAACCACCACCGGCTGCCTGTCTCCGGTGGTGGCCTGGTACACCGGCCCCCACGGGTCGCGCCGGATCAGCGGGCCCACGCTGAGGTGGGGGAGCAGGGCGGCCAGTTCGTCTCGGCCCCGTTCTCTGCCGTCGGTTGGCGGCGGGGAGCCCGTTCGGTCGGTCGGCCGGGCCGTCGGTCGGGCGGCCGGTTCCCGGACATTGGCCGCGGCGGCCCACAGGGCCGTTTTGACCTGGAAGGGACGGAGTCCCGGGTGCTCGGACTTGATCAGGGCGGCGAAGGCGGCCACGTGCGGGGCGGCGAAGGAGTTTCCGGTGGTCACGATCGTGCCCCCGCCCCGCCACGCCACCTCCACGTTCATCCCGCGGGCCAGGAACTCGGTTGGCGGGTGGGGGTTCACGTGGAACCGCCACGGGTCGGTGGCGTGATTGGCGGCCACGCTGGTGACCGATGAGAACAGTGACGGGAACGATTCCTGCTGGACGTTGTTGGCCGCCGTGACCAGGAAACTGTTGGCGAAGTAGGCCTGATCGCAGAGGTCGTGGAAGGCGAGGGCCCATTCGGGCCGTGTCGCTCCCAGCGAGAGGTTGATCACGTCGAACCGGTGCTCCACGGCCCAGGCCAGCCCGGCCAGGAAGGCGGCGGCGCTGCCCCGCAGCGCCCCGTCGAGCACCCGCACGCTGGTGATGGAGGTCTCCGGAGCCAGGGCGTGGATGATCCCGGCGCAGGCCGTGCCGTGGCCGTAGACGTCGTCGTGGGGGCCGTCCCGCCGGTCCACCACGCCGTCAGGGCCCACGCTGAAGGCCACGCCGCCCATCCCGTCCACCGCACCGCCCAGCAGTGGGTGCCCAGCCTCGATGCCGGAGTCGATCACTGCCACCCGCACGCCTCGGCCGGTGGCCGCCCCGAAGGGCCAGCGGGGCGGAAAGATGCCGGTTCCGGCGGTGTCCGGGTCGTCCAGGGCCAGCACGGCGGAGCGCCGGGACCAGGCCGGGGCCATGTCGGGAGCCCGGGTCACGGCGGGCCCAGCACCGCCCGGATGAGCACGGCCAGAGCGGTGTAGGCCGCCGGATCGTGCCCCGCCACCTGCTCGAGCGTCGCTGTCAACGACGCCGGCGACGGTGGCCGGGAGGGCCCGGCGGGGGATGGCGCCTGGATGGCGGGATCCAGCCACTCGGTCAGTGCGGCCGCCGCGATCGGGGCCAACAGGCCGACCCGGCTGATGTCGTCGAGGGTGAAGGGCCGGGCCCCTTCTTTGCCCGCCGCCTCCAGCAGAGCCACCGCGCCGACCGGACTGTGGGATGCCGGGTTCACCGGGGCCGGCAGCACCGGCACCAGCAACACCGATACCGGCACCCCGTCGGCGCCACCCAGCCCGGCGCTGGCCGGGTCACCGGGCTGGGGCGCCAGGGCCACGGCCTGGCCCGACGACAAGGCGTAGGCCCGGGATCCGGTGACGTCCACTGCCGTTCCGACCGGAGGACCAACTGGCCCCGAACCGGCCACCACCGTCAACCCGTCGTGCGTGCCCGCCAGCAGCCACGCCGTGGTGGCGCCGGTGGCGCGACGGATCTGGTCGACGATCGTTTGAATCGTGAGACAGGCGGCGGGATCCCTCATGACGGTATGCGATAGGATGGTAGAGGGCCTGGAAGTGGGCCTGGCGGATACCGATTGGTTCCGTCCACATCCGGGCAGATGTACCCGGGACGGGCCGGGGCGACTGGCCGTTCCGAGAAAACGCCCAACTGGTTGTTGTTCGCATGCTGCTCACGGAGGGTAGTGGCGATATCGTAGGGCGGCGGTGTGTAAGGGGGGCGACATAACGCAGACAGTACAGAAGTCTCAAGCCCAGCTCCCAGGAGTAGATCGCACGGTGGACAAGAAACGGCAGCTTCTCGACGCAGCAGAGCGTGTCTACTGCAGCCATGGCAATCTCGGCCTGACCGTCCGTCGCCTGGCTGCCGAGGGTGACACCACGAGCCAGACCATCTACACGTATTTCGGCAGCCGCGACGCAGTGATCGTCGCCATGTACGACCGGTCCATGGCCGGCGCCCAGCGCCTACTCGACCAGTTGGGCGAGAACCTCCGCTCAGCCGACGGCGGCGAGGACCCCCGGGCCCGCCTGGTCTCCACGGCCCTGGCCTACCGGGCCTACTGCCTGGAGAATCCCGCCCACTACAAGATGCTGGCCGAGGGCAAGGGCCCGGAGGGGACGGAGCCCGACGAGGCGCTGCGCCTCCAGGCTCAGCTGGTCGACATCATCGAACAGGCCCAGCTGGCCGCCGGCATCATGCCTCGGGGCATGACTGATTCGGGGGCCCGTCAGGCGCTGGCCTCCCTCCACGGCCTGGTGCAGGCCCAGCTCGACGGTTTCGTGGCCGCCGACTCGCTCGACGAGGTGACGCTGTGGGATCGCTTGTCCTGCCTCATGGGTGTCGACACCAACGTCGAGCGGGCGTCCGAAGGGGTCTGATACTCCTCGCCGGGGCCCTCGGACCGGGGGCCCGGCTCACAGCCCGCTGAGCCGCCAGGACGAACCGTCGTGGCTGGCGTCTACTACCTCGATTGCAGCCCGGGCCGGTGTGCTGTTGCCTCCGGCCTCCGGGGCGCGCCACACGACGACCCGGGCCCGGGTTCCGCCGCCGGGGGCCGGGTCCAGCGCCAGCACCAGGTGACCGTCGACCACGGCCGCCCCCGCCCCCCACACCCGGTGGAGCCAATCCGGCCCCACGGTGAGAGCTACACCCCGCACCGGGCCGGTGACCGTGCCGGCCACGGCAGTCGCTCCGTCGGGCGAGATGGTGATGGTCAGCGGAACCAGCGCGGCTGCGCCCCAGGCGGTGAGCCGGCCGCCGATGCTGTCCACGAACGACCGGCGCAGCCGGTGGGCCGCGGCCTGGGCCACCAGGTCGGGGGCCAGACCACAACGCACTCCGACACCGGCGACCCCACCACCGTCGGCCCCACTAGCGGCGACCCCACGAGCGTCGATCAGGGCCGATGACACGGCGCAAGCCGCCCGGTCGAGCCACGGGCGGGGGAACCGGTGGAGGAACTGGCCCATTCGCTCGGCCCGGGTCGGCGGCAGGTGCCGGAGGAACTCGTGGAACCCCTCCATCCGCAGCCGTTCCAGCGCCATACCCAGCCACGACAGGCGGGCGTCGCCCAGGTGGGCCTCGTCCACCCATTCGGCCAGGAACCCGCCGTCGGCCACCGCCTCCTGCCATAACCGCAACCGGCCCAGGCACACCGGCTCGGGACCGCCCAGGGCAACCAAGGCCCGCTCGGCCGCCAGGTCGGGATGGTCGGCCAGGATCACCTCGCCCCGCCGCCACACCAGGCGGTGGCGGGCCGGGCCGCAGTCCACGGCCAGCTCCAGCTCGGCCGCGGTGGCGGTCCAGGCCGCGCCGTGTGATGTCGGCGGGTCTCCCGTCATCGGGGGATGGCGACGGTCCGGGCCCACACCGGTGGGTCGGGCGGGTGGGGGAGCGACCGGTCGCCCTCCAGCAGACCGACCACCACCTCGGCCCGGGGCGGCCGCTCCGGCCACGGTGTGTGGCCGTCGGTGAGCACCACCACGGCCTGCACCGGCGGCCGCAGGGCCATGGCCTCGTCGATCGCCACCGTGAGATCGGTGCCGCCCCCACCCAGCAGCTGTACCTCCCGCCCCGGTGACACCCGGCCGACCGATCGCACCGCGTCGTCGCAGGCCAGCAACCGCACCGACCGGGTCCCGGTGGCCCGCAACACGGCATCGACCTCGGCCAGGGCCGTGCCCAGCTGAGCGTCGGTGACCGAGGCGCTGGTGTCGCAGACCACGGCCACTTCCACCGTCGGCTGGCGCAACGAGGGCAGGACCACGTCGGCCACGCTGGCGGCCCGCCGAGAGGGGCGCTGGTAGCTGTAGTCCACCGCCCCGCCCACGGAAGCCAGAGACCGCCGGATCACGGCGGCCAGCTCCCGGCGCCAGTCGGCGGGCTGGTGGAGCCGGTCCCGGGCCCAGCTCCGCAGACCGGGGGGTACGGCCCCTTCGGCCCGGGCCACCTCGTCGGCCACCCGGCGGCGCAGCATCTCCTGCTGGTCTCGGCTCACTCCGGGGCGGGTCCTGTCGTCGGGCGGGGGTTCGTCGAGGGCCGGCTGGCCGTGGGCCCCGCTGCCGCAATCGGCGTCGGACCCGGGGCGGACCGAGCCCGAGCGGTAGTACTCCTCGGCCAGGCGGCCGGGCGGGCTGTCGAGGTCGGCCGGGCCCACCCGGGGCCCCATCCGGCCCAGCTCGGGCGGAAAGTCGTCGTCGATCTCGGCGTCGGCCGCCTCCACCCAGTGGTGGAGCTCGGCCGGCTGGCCCAGGCCGGCCCGATCGGCCCGGTCGGCGTGGTCCCGCAACACGTGGGCACACAGGTGGAGCAGCTCGCCGCCCAGGGCGGCCACGTCGGCCCCGGCGACCACGGCCGGGTCGGCGTGGACCCGCCACCACCGGTCGATCACCACCCGGCCCGAGCCGGGGGCGGGCAGCACCGGCGAGGCAAACACGGCGGCGGCCAGGTAGGGGAACCGGTGAGCGGCCCACAGCCGGGCCGCCGCCAGCTTGGTGGCATCCAGCGCCACCGGCCCCGCAGGTCCGGCGTCCGGCGGGGCGACCGGGTTATCGGGGGCGGGCGGCGGGGGCGGCACCGTCAGCCGGCTCCGGGCTCGTCGCCGGCGATCCCGGCCTGGATCAGGAGGGGCAGCAGGAGACCGGCCTCGGGTGGGGCGGTGGCCCCCTCGGGCCGGCACCGCACGAGGATGCGGGCGGCCAGGGCGGCCACATCGGGGACGGTGCGAGCCGCCACCCCCAGCACCTGCCAGCCGGCGGCCCACCGTTCGGGCGTGGCCCGGGCGGCAACGGCGGCGGCCACCGCGGTGAGGGCGGCGTACACCTGGTCGCCCCGTTCGGGGAGTTCGAACGAGGCCGGGTCGGCCAGGAGGGCCTCGGGGTCGGGCAGGTCGAGATCGCTGAGCCACGTCACCAGCTCCAACCCGGCGCCTGGGCCGACGCAGCCGATCAGCAGGGCGGCCAGCACGTCAGGATGGGCCCCGGCGCCCCGGGCCGCGGCCAGCAGGGTGGCGGCCATCTCCCAGGTGCGGGGGCTGGGCCAGGCCCGGCCGGCCAGCGAGCGCTCGGTGGGTGGGGCCGACACCAGGCTCGGACGCAGGAGCAGGAAGGCGGCCACGTCGGCCCGGGCCCGGGTCCGGCCCGCCTCCCACGCCGGGCCCGGCCGGGGAGCGTCGGGGCGGGGAAATCCGGCGGCGAGGCCGGTGGCGATGTCGGTGGCGTCGACCGACCAGTCGAGGTGGCAGAACCGGTTGGCCAGCGGGGCCGACAGGTCCCAGCCATCGGCCGCCAACTCGGGCGGGTTGGCGGCCGCCACCACCACCACGTCGGCCGGGAGCACGAGGTCACCCACCGTCCGCTCCAGCACCACCCGCAGCAGGGCCGCCTGAACGGCTGGGGGCGCGGTGGAGATCTCGTCGAGGAACAGCACGCCCCGTCCGGCTTCGGCCAGCTCCCGGGCCCACGACGGCGGGGCGAAGCGGACACCGTCGCCCGCCACCACCGGCAGGCCGGCGAAGTCCGAGGGCTCCCGGATGGAGGCGATCACCACCTGGCAGGGCCAGCCCTGGGCGTCGGCCAGGGCCCGGACCACCGAGCTCTTGCCCGTGCCCGGAGCCCCCCACAGCAGGGCCGGCACGCGGGCCCCCAGGGCCACGCCCAGGGCCGCCGTTGCGGTCCGCGAGGTGCTCATCGACCGAACCGGGTCGCCCGGTGATTCAGCGTCGTTGTTCGCGCCACCACGCCACGGTACGCCCCAGCGTGGCCAGGCGCTCGACCGCCCACCGGGGCGGGTCGGGCTCCTCGCCGTCCTGCACCCGCCGGGCCAGGTCGCCCTCGGCGTCCCACACGTGGCACGTGTTGAAGTTGAACGTCATGGCCTCGAGCCGCTGCTCGGTGGCCGTCTTGCCCACCTCCACCGGAACCCCTTCCAGGGCCCGCATCGACCAGCGGGACTGGATGGCCACTGGGGCCATGGCCTGGAGCAGCGCCCCCACGTGGGTGCAACCCCGGGGTCCGCCGAACAGCTCCTGCACCTTGCGGGAGAAGCCCCGGGTCACCGACACCCCCACCAGCTCGGCGTAGGCGGGTTCGATCGACGTGCACCCCTCGTGGGGGGTCACCTCCATCACCACCTCGGCCCCGGTGATCTGCAGCGACGGGTAGTCCACCAGCAGGTCCACCACCATCCGGTGGACAGACAGGGGGTCGGGGTCGCCGTCGATGATCATCCCCGCCGGCTTCTGGTCGTGCACCATGCCCCGGATCCGCATCCGCCCCGGGCCGGCCCGGTACGACCGGACCACGTACTCCCGCTGGTGGAGCAGAGGCTCATCGCCGTCGGGCTCGGGGAGCAGGTGGGCGGACGAGGTCGGACTCATAGGTCGAGAGACGATAAAGCGGTCGGACCCGAGCGTCGAATCGCCGTTCGGTTCCGGCAACCGGTGCCTTCGGGAACCCGAAGGGTTCCCGGTAGGTTTCGGTCCATGAAGACGCTGAGGGAACTGGCCGTCGATCTGGCCAGCGGGGCCGTGACCGCCGGCCAGCTGGTGGGGGAGTGCCTGGAGGCCATCACCGACCCCACGGGGGAGGGCGGCCGGGCTTTCGTGCTGGTTGCCGCCGACCGGGCCCGGGCCACCGCCGCCGCCGTCGACGCCGCCCGCCGGGCCGGTGCGCTGCTCCCGCCGTGGGCCGGGATCCCGGTGGCGGTCAAGGACCTGTGCGACATCGAGGGGGAGGTCACCACCGCCGGGTCGGTGGTGCTGGCCGACCGGCCTCCGGCCGCGGCGAGCGCCCCTGTCGTGGCCCGCCTGGTGGCGGCCGGGTTCGTGGTGATCGGGCGCACCAACATGACCGAGTTCGCCTACTCCGGCCTGGGTCTCAATCCCCACCACGACACCCCCCGCAGCCCGTGGGACCGGGCCACCGGGCGGATCCCGGGCGGTTCGTCGTCGGGCACGGCCGTGGCGGTGGCCGACGGCATGGCCGCCGTGGGCCTGGGCACCGACACCGGCGGCTCGTGCCGCATCCCGGCCGCCTTCTGCCGGCTCGTGGGCTGGAAGCCCACCGCCCGCCGGGTCCCACTCGACGGGATCGTGCCCCTGGCCCCCTCACTCGACTCGGTGGGCCCCCTGGGCCACTCGACCGACTGCTGCGCCATCGTGGACGACGTGTTCTCCGGGGGCGACGGGATGGTGGCCACCGACGCGAGGCCAGCCGCTGGCATCCGGCTGGCCGCCATCACCGATTTCGTGCTCGATGGCCTCGACCCCGAGGTGGCGGCGGCCCACGAGGCGGCCCTGGCCACGCTGCGGGCGGCCGGGGTGACGGTGGAGGAGATCCCGTTCCCCGAGATCACCGAGCTGCCGACGATCAACTCGGGTGGCGGCCTGGCCACGGCCGAGGCCTACCACTGGCACCGGGAGCTGCTGGCCTTCGCCGGTGACCGCTACGACCAGCGGGTGCGGCTGCGGATCGAGCCGGGCGCCCTCCAGACGGCGGCCGACTACCTCGACCTCCTGGCCGCCCGGCGACGCCTCATCGCTGCGGCGGCGGCCCGGCTGGCCGGCTTCGACGCCTTCGTGCTGCCCACCGTGGCCCGGATCCCGCCCCCGGTGGCGTCGTTCGACTCGGGCGATCCCGCCTACTACTCGACGACCAACCTGGCGTGCCTGCGCAACACGGCGGTGGGAAACTTCCTCGATGCCTGCGCCCTCAGCGTGCCGGCGTCGGCTCCGGGCGAGGCCCCCGTGGGTCTGATGATCATGGGGGCGCCGATGGGAGACGCCGCCCTGTTCGAAGTAGGGCGTACGGTGGAGCGGGTACTGGCCGACACCTGGCGCTGACGGAGCGGCACGGGTGCCGTGCCGGGCTCAGGCGGCGGCCAGCTCGAAGGCCACTTCCACCGAAGCCAGGGCACCCAGCACCGCGTCTTCCATGTCCCGGCCGAAGCGGCCCAGGCGGGCCAGGTCGTCCAGGGTGTCATCGACCAGGGCGATCAGCTGGGGATCAACGGTGGTGCGCTGCAGCGAGCGCAGCCACTGCACACAACGCTCGAGGGAGATCGAGGCCGGCTCCTCGCACAGATCGTCGTCGTTGGCCACGGCCCAGAAGGCGTCGGCGGCGCTCAGGGGAGCGAAGGTATCGGTGGCGGGGGAGTAGGTCAGGGACATCGGGGGTTCCTCCAGCGGGGTCATCGTGTGCTGTCGTCGGTTGCTGTCTCTGAACCTAAAGCGGCGTTACGGACAGCGAATCGGGGACATCCCCCACCTCGGGATGGGGCGTTGGGGGCCCAGTACCATGGGGCCATGTCTGAAACCGTGTCGTTCCCCAGCAACGGGCATTCCGCCTCGGGCCACCTGGCCGTCCCCTCCTCGGGCCGAGGCCCGGGCGTGATCGTGATCCAGGAGTGGTGGGGCCTGAACCCCCAGATCAAGCGGACCACCGACATGCTGGCCAGCCACGGCCTGGTGGCCCTGGCCCCCGACCTCTACCACGGCGAGCTGGCGGCCCACGACGAGATGGACAAGGCCGGCCACCTCATGTCGAGCCTTCCGGCCGATCGGGCGGCCCGGGACATGTCGGGGGCGGTGGATTTCCTGGCCTCCCATCCTGCCGTCACCGGCAGCGGGATCGGCGTGATCGGGTTCTGCATGGGGGGCATGCTCACCTTCCTCCTGGCGGCCAACCGGGGTGACAAGATCAAGGCCGCCGTGCCGTTCTACGGCTTCCCCCAGGGCGACGGCTCCCCCGACTACTCGGGGCTCACCGCCGTGGTCCGGGGGCACATGTCGGCCCACGACGACTACTTCCCGGCCGAGGCGGCCAAGGCGCTGGAGGCCGAGCTGGCAGGGATGGGTGCTGACGTCTCGATCGAGCTCCACGAGGCCGGGCACGGCTTCATGAACGAGGAGAACCCGATGGGGGCCTACGACGAGGCGCTCGCCCAGCGGCTGTGGCCCGAGATCATCGACTTCTTCACCGCCACCCTGGCTTGAGTGTGGCGAAGCGCCCGCTCAGATGTAGGCGGTGTCGCGCTGGCGGAGAGCCATGGGCAGCAGAAGGCCCACCATTACGGCGTCGGGGATCCGGTCGATCGAGCCCATGATCTCGGAGTAGAACGACTGGTACACCACATGGATGCCCAGGTCGCGCCCGAAGGTCGAGCACCCGCCGCCCACGTCGACCCGGTACTTCAGCTTCTCCTGGCCGGCCGTTCCCTCGAAGTCGACCGCTCCACCCACCACCGTGGCCTGGCCCGACACGGGTTGGCCCATCACCTGGCCCGACACGGGCAAGGCCCGCATCCGGCGGAGCCCGAAATTGAGCTTGCACGACTCGCCGCCCACCGACGCCGACACCGTCATCTGGCGGAAGTTCTTCTTGCTCTCACCCACCATCGTCTCCTCGCCGATCCAGCCGTTCAGCTCCACCTCCTCACTGAACGACAAGCGGACGTAGGCGGCGATGTAGACCGGGAAGCGGCGCCCCGACGACGGGCCGGCGGGGGACGGATAGACGGACTCACTGGTGGGCATGGCTGATCACCCCGGCGGTTGGCGGTTGACGGCTGCAGGGCACGATGCTGTCATACTGCCCCCGGAGCGGGCGCGCGACAAACCGTTGCTGGCGCGTCCGAGCCGATCCCTGGCCCTCGATTCGATCCTCGGAGCACCGACCGGATGTCCCCCACCGACTCGGACGACCTGATCCACCCCTTCGACGCCCTACCGGCAACAGAGCCCGCCGATCTGGCCCTCGTGCTGGGAGGCAAAGGCGCCGGCCTCAGCCGGATGCGGGCCATCGGCCTGCCCGTCCCTCCCGGGTTCACGATCCCCACCACAGTCTGTCGCCGGGTGCTGGCGTCCGGTTGGTTCCCCGAGCTCGACGCCGCCATCGCCGACGGGGTGGCCGCCCTCGAGGTCGAGCTGGGCCGCCGCCTCGGCGACCCGGAGAACCCTCTGCTGGTGAGCGTCCGGTCGGGGGCTCCGGTGTCGATGCCGGGGATGATGGACACCGTGCTCAACGTGGGCATGTCGGCCGCCGCCGCCGAGGGGCTGGGCCGCCGCACGGGCGACGAACGCTTCGGTTGGGACACCTATCGCCGCTTCGTGGAGGGTTACACCACGATCGTGGCCGGTGCTCCCGCCGCCACCCTGGAGGACGCGGCCCGGGCTGCCACCGGGGGCCAGGCCTGGGCCGATCTCGGCTCGGCCGACCTGGCCGTCGCCGTGCCGGCCTGGCGCCAGGGCCTCGCCGCCGCCGGCCACCCCATTCCCGACGATCCGCGGGAGCAGGTGGCAGCGGCCGTCCGCGCTGTGTTCGCCTCGTGGCACTCGGACCGGGCGGAGGTGTACCGCCGCCGGGAGGGCATCAGCGCCGAGCTGAACACGGCGGCCACGGTCCAGGCGATGGTGTTCGGCAACCTGGGCGACGAGTCGGGCACCGGCGTGGTGTTCACCCGGGATCCGTCCACCGGCCAGGCCGGCCTGGTGGGCGACTTCCTGGCCCGGGCCCAGGGCGAGGACGTGGTGGCCGGCACCCACCAGACCACCCCCATCGCCGAGATGGAGCGGTTGTGGCCCGACGTGGCGGGCGAGCTGGAACGGGTGGCCGGCGTCCTGGAACACGAGCTGGCTGACATGGTCGACATCGAGTTCACGGTGGAGAACCGGCGCCTGTGGCTGCTCCAGAGCCGGGTGGGCAAGCGCTCGCCCCGGGCTGCCCTCCGGGTGGCGGTGGCCATGGCCGAGGATCCGTCGTTCCCGGTCGACCGGGCCGAGGCCGTGCGCCGGGTGGCCGATCTGCTCGACGCCCCGCCCACTGAGGCTGGCGACGGCCCGGAGCCCGATGCCGTGGTGTTGGCCCGGGGGCGCGGTGCCTCGCCCGGGCGGGCCGTGGGGGTGGTCAGCCTCGACGCCGACGATGCCGTCACGCGGGCTGCGGCCGGACAGGACGTGATCCTGGTCCGCCCCGAGACCTCCCCGGCCGACGTCCACGGCATGGCCGAGGCCCGGGGTCTGGTGACCCGCTACGGGGGCCTCATGTCGCACGCCGCTGTGGTGGCGCGCTCGTGGGGGCTGCCGGCGGTGGTGGGTGTGGCCGATCTCGAATTCGGGTCCGACGCCCTCGTCGTCGGCGGGCAGCGGGTGGCCGCCGGTGAGGCGATCACGGTCGACGGCGACCGGGGGCTGGTGTTGCTGGGCTCCCACCCGGGCGTAGGAGCCGAGATGCCTGAGGTCCGGCTGCTCCGCCGGTGGCAGGCAGAGCTGGCCGGCGACGGCCCGGTGGACGACGACCCACCGACCGCAACTGGCACCGGTCCTGGCCCGGCCGACGAGTCGGACGCCGACGGCGACCCCGGTGAGGAGCTGACCCCGGACCTGTGCCGGCGACTGCTCGTGCTCAAGGGCATGGCCACGGCCGAGGCCCTGGCCGCCCTGGCCCGGGTGGAGGCGGAAGCCATGGCGGCCGTGGTGGAGGCCCTGGTGGCCGAGGGCCACGCCATGCCCGGCCCCGGCGGCCGGGTGCTGCTCACTCCCGACGGCACGGCGGCGGCCGAGGCCGCCTACGCCGCCGAGGCGGCGGTGGCCGGCCCGTACATCGAACCCCACCTCGACGTGTTCCATCACCTCAACCACCGGTTCAAGCAGGTGGTGACGGACTGGCAGATGCGCACGGTCGACGGCCAGCAGGTGCTCAACGATCACACCGACGCCACCTACGACGCCGGGGTGCTGGCCGCCCTGTCGACCGAGGTGCACACGGGGATCTGCGAGGTGATCGACGCCGTGGCCCAGGGCCTGGCCCGGATCGGGCGCTACCGCCACCGGCTGGGCGAGGCAGTGGCCGCCATCGCCACCGGCAACCTGGAGATGGTGGCCCACCCCCTCAAGGAGAGCTACCACACCGTATGGTTCGAGCTCCACGAAGAGCTGATCCGCCTCAGCGGCCGCAACCGGGCCGACGAGACCGCCGCCGGCCGGGCGTAAGCTGCGAGCTGGTTCGACTAGTCCGGTCTGAGCAGGAGGTAGAGCATGCACGCGATCCAGGTGGGGGAGCACGGAGGTCCTGAGGTGCTCCGGTGGGTGGAGCTGCCCGACCCCGAACCCGGCCCTGGACAACTCCTGGTGGATCTGGCTGCCGCCGGCCTCAACTTCATCGACACCTACATGCGCAGCGGGCTCTACCCTCGCCCCCTGCCCTTCGTGCTGGGCAACGAAGGGGCGGGCACCGTCCGTGCGGTCGGGCCCGACGTCACCGGATTCGGACCCGGCGACCGGGTGGCGTGGACCGGTGTGATCGGCTCCTATGCCACAAAGGTGCTGGTGCCGGCGGCCCAGGCGCTGCCGGTGCCCGACGGCGTCGAGCTCGATGTGGCCTGTGCCGCCACCCTCCAGGGCATGACGGCGCACTTCCTGGTGACCGACTGCTTCCCCCTGGAGCCCGGCCACAAGTGCCTGATCCAGGCCGGCGCCGGCGGTGTGGGCCTGCTGGCCATCCAGATGGCCAAGATGCGCGGCGCCGAGGTGTTCACCACCGTCGGCTCGGCCGACAAGGTCGAGCTGGCCAAGGGGGCCGGCGCCGATCACGTGATCCTGTACCGAGACGAGGACTTCGGGGCGGCCGTCGAGCAGATCGCCGGCCCCCGTCCCCTCCACGTGATCTACGACGGGGTGGGCCAGCAGACCTTCGAGCGGGGCCTCCAGGTGCTACGGCCCCGGGGCACGATGGTCACGTTCGGTAACGCCTCGGGCCCGGTGGAGCCGATGGCCCCGCTGCGCCTCATGCAGGGCGGCTCGCTGTTCCTGACGCGCCCCACCCTCGGCGACTACACGCTCACCCGCCCCGAGCTGGAGGCCCGGGCCAACGACGTGTTCGGCTGGATCGCAGCGGGCCGGCTCGACGTCCGCGTCGGCGCCCGCATCCCGCTGGCCGATGCGGCCGACGCCCATCGCCTGCTCGAAGGCCGCACCACCACCGGCAAGGTGCTGCTCGTCCCCTGACGGGGGGTCGCCCGGTTCAGGCGATTTCCACCCCGAACTGCGCGACGAAAACGCGCCTCGCCGACGTTCTGCGTCGCGAAACCCCTGGTTTTCGGGGGTTTTCGCGACGCAGTTCCGGCGCAGGGCGCGTTTCCGTCGCGCAGTTGGAGGGCGCCAGAGCCGAGGGTCGTGGGCCGGGGCGGGCCCTCAGCCTTCGATCCAGGCGGTGAAGTCGCAGGTGATCATGGGACGGCCACCGTCTTTGGTGATCTGGGTGTGGCGGGCCGGCCGGGAGTCGGCGTCGGGGAACTTCTCCACCCACGACGGGTTGATCTTGCCCCGGGCCTCCGGGTCGTTGGCGAAGAACGTGATCTTCACCACGTGCTCCCAGCCGCCGCCGGCCGCCTCCAGGGCGTTGCCGATGTGGACGAACAGGTTGGCTACCTGATCCTCCAGCTTCTCGGGCAGGTTCCGGGTGCCGGCGTCGAAGGCGGGGATCACGCCCGACATCAGCAGCGGCCCCATCCGGCTGGCCACCGGGATCGGGTTCTCGTGGGCGAACGAGCTGGTCTCGATCGACTTGCGCTGGGCCATGGAAAGCTCCTTCTCTACGGTCTCTCGTCGAACTCGGCAGGTCAGCCCCGGGCTGCCAGCCAGGCCTCGAACTCGGGCCGGCGCTCGGCCGACAGCGGGAACAGGCCGATCGTGCTCTCGCCGGCGTCCACCCGTTCCAGGGCGAAGGTCTCCTCCTGCTCCTGGGCGAAGCAGGCGCGGGCCACCTCTTCCACGATGGCGGGCGGGATCACGACCACGCCCTCGCCGTCGCCCACCAGGATGTCTCCCGGGAACACGCTCACGCCGGCGCAGGCGATCGGCACGTTGCAGGCCAGCGGCATGTGGTGGCGGCCCCACGTGGCGGCGTGGGAGGTCTGGTGGTAGGCCGGGAAATCCATCTTGGAGATGGCGGGGGTATCGCGCAGGGCACCGTCGGTGATAACACCGGCCGCCCCTCGGCGCTGGGCCCGCATGGCGAAGATGTCGCCAATGGTGCCGGCGTCGGGCACGTTGCGGGCCTCCATGATGATGATGTCGTCGGGGCCGCAGTACTCCGAGGCCTGGCGCTGGGGGTTGATGCCGGCGGCCAGTTCCTTCAGCTTGTCTTCCCGCAGGGGCAGGTAGCGCAGGGTGAGGGCGTAGCCCAGCAGGCGCAGATCGGGCCGGGTGGGCTTCAGACCCGACAGGAAGCAGTTGCGGATGCCCCGGCCCTGGAGGTGGCCCACCAGGGTGGCGGTGGCGCAGGAGTTGAGCATGTCCCGGATCTCCTGGCTCAGCTCGACCGGGTGGGGGTTGAACGGTTCGGACGGGGTATCGGTCATCGTCGCTCCAGGAGAGGTTCGGGCTGGGGGTCGGTCGGCACGATACCTGATCAGCCTCAGTGGCGCCTTCGGCGGCTCGCCTTCGGCCCGCTCCAGGCTGTGACCGTTCGTACACGAACGACCTGACCGGGGTCTTTACAACCCCCGGGCCGTACCCGAAACTAGGCGCCACCATGGCTGACTCATTCACCACCGCAGATCACCTGGCCCAGGTCCTGGCCGCCTACTCCAAGAGCGACAATCCCCGGTACAACGAGCTGGCCCAGGCGGCCATCCGCCACCTCCACGCCTTCGTGGAGGAGACCGGGCTCACCCGGGAGGAGTGGTTCGCCGGCATCTCCTGGCTCGTGGCCACCGGCCAGAAGAGCGACGACAAGCGCAACGAGTTCATCCTCGCCTCCGACACCCTCGGCGTGTCGATGCTCGTGGAGATGACGAACCACAAGGCGGCCGGGGGCACCGAGCCCACCGTGTTCGGCCCCTTCCACCTCGACGGCGCCCCCGAGCGGGAGCGGGGCGCCTCGATCGCCGACAAGGACTACGGGGCCCCGCCCCTGCTGTTCACCGGCACCATCTGCTCCACCGACGGCACCCCCATCGCCGGGGCCCGCCTCGACGTGTGGCAGGCCGCCCCCAACCTCTGTTACGACGTCCAGGACCCCGACATGCCGCCCATGAACTACCGGGGCGTGTTCCGTTCGGCCGAGGATGGCACCTACGCCTTCGTCACCACCCGTCCGCCGGCCTACCAGATCCCGGGCGACGGACCGGCCGGCGCCATGTTGCGGGCCATGAACCGCCACAACTGGCGGCCCGGCCACACCCACGTGGTCGTCGAGGCACCCGGCTACAAGACCGTGATCACCCATGTGTTCGACGCCGCCAGCGACTACCTCGACTCCGACGCCGTGTTCGGCGTGCGGGACTCGCTGATCGTCGACATGAGCGGTGAGCAGGTCACGTTCGACTTCGCGCTGGAGCCGGTGGACGCCTAAGTGTCCCCTTCGGGGACCTGGAGTTTCGCCTGCGGCGAAACATCCGGGTGTCCCC
>CADEDH010000040.1:0-4268 GCA_902826025.1 uncultured Actinomycetes bacterium | reverse complement strand
GTGTCCCCTTCGGGGACCTGGAGTTTCGCCTGCGGCGAAACATCCGGGTGTCCCCGGTCACTCCACCCACCCTGGATCTGAGTCTGAGAGGTAACGATCGTGGCACTCGTCGAGTTCAAGCTGGAAGACCGCTACAGCCGCCCCGAGGGGGAGGTGGCGATGTCGGGGGTGCAGACCCTGCTGCGGGTCCTGCTCGACCAGTTGGCGGCCGACCGCCGGGCGGGGTTGAACAACGCCGCCTTCGTCAGCGGCTACCGGGGCTCGCCCCTGGGCGGCATCGACTCGATGATGAACGGGGCCAAGCGGGAGCTGGAGGAGAACCACGTCACGTTCGTCCCCGGCCTGAACGAAGACCTGGCCGCCACCGCGGTGTGGGGCTCGCAGCTGTCGAACCACAACTGGTCCGGTCGCTACGACGGCGTGCTCGGCCTGTGGTACGGCAAGGCCCCCGGCGTCGACCGCTCGGGCGACGCCATCCGCCACGCCAACGTGTGCGGCGTGGATCCCCGGGGCGGCGTGCTGATGGCGGTGGGCGACGACCCGTCGTCGAAGTCCTCCACCCTCTCGTCGGGCTCGGAGTTCGCCCTGCTCCACTTCGAGACCCCGATCCTGTACCCCGGCAGCGTGCAGGAGATGGCCGACTACGGCCGCTGGGCCTACGCCCTGTCCCGCTTCAGCGGGCTGTGGGCGGCGATGAAGATCGTGACGAACGTGGCCGACGGCTACTCCACCATCCAGGTCGGCGCCGACCGGGTGCAGCCCTCCACGCCGCAGCTGGAGTGGGACGGCAAGCCGTGGCAGCCGACCCAGGAGGACCGGCTGGTGGGTCCGGTGGCGGTGGCGATGGAGCGCGAGGTGTACGAGGGCCGTCTGGCCGCGGCTGAGGCCTTCGTGGCCCACAACACGCTTAACCGGGCCACGGTCGACACCGCCGACGCCCGCCTGGGCCTGGTGGCGGCGGGCAAGACCTACTACGACCTGCGGGCGGCGCTCGACCGCCTCGGCCTCACCGAGGCCGAGCTGGAGCGCCGCGGCATCCGGATCTTCAAGCCGGCGGTGCTGTGGCCCATGGACCCGGGCTCGGTGCGCCACTTCGCCCGGGGCCTCGACACGATCGTGGTGGTCGAGGAGAAGCGGGCCTTCGTGGAGATGTTCGTGCGGGACGCCCTCTACGGGCTGGCTGACGCCCCCCGGGTGCTGGGCAAGCGGGACTCCGCCGGCGCCCTGTGGTTCCCCGGCCACGGGGAGATGGACGTCGACCTGATCGCCAAGGCCATCCGGCCCTACCTGGTCGACCGCCTGGGCGACGACACCCTGGCCCCCGCCGTGACCGAGCGGCCCCGCATCCCGGTGACGGCGCTGACCGAGCCGGGCGCCGTCCGGGCCGCCGGCTTCTGCTCCGGCTGCCCCCACAACACCTCCACCTGGGTACCCGAGGGCTCCGAGGCCGGGGGCGGCATCGGCTGCCACGGCATGGCCGGCCTGTCGGACCTGCGCAGCACCCGCGGCACCACCCAGATGGGGGGCGAGGGCATGCAGTGGGTGGGGGCGGCGCCCTTCGTCACCCTCAAGCACCGCTTCCAGAACATCGGCGACGGCACGTACCACCACTCGGGGAGCCTGGCGCTGCGCCAGGCCGTGGCTGCCGGCACCAACATCACCTACAAGATCCTCTACAACGGCGCCGTGGCCATGACCGGCGGCCAGGACATCGACGGCCAGATGGCCGTGCCCGAGCTCACCCGCTCGATCCACGCCGAGGGCGTGGCCAAGGTGATGGTGGTCACCGACGACCCCGACAAGTACCCGGAGTCCGCCCTGTTCGCCCCCGACACCGAGATCTGGCACCGGGACCGCCTCGACGAGGCCCAGCGCCTGCTGCGCGATACCCCGGGCTGCACCGTGCTGATCTACGACCAGGCCTGCGCCGCCGAGCTGCGGCGGGACCGCAAGCGGGGCAAGGTGGTGGATCCCGCCCTGCGGATCTTCATCAACGAGGCGGTCTGCGAGGGCTGCGGCGACTGCGGGGTCAAGTCGAGCTGCATGTCGGTCCAGCCGGTGGACACCGAGATGGGGCGCAAGACCCAGATCCACCAATCGAGCTGCAACAAGGACTATTCGTGCCTGGCCGGCGACTGCCCGGCCTTCGTGGAGGTCATCCCCGACCCCAACGCCACCCGCAAGCCCACCGTGCCCTTCACCCCCATCGGGGTCGACGAGGTGCCCGAGCCGGCCAATCGGATCGACGTGGGCGATGTGCTGATGATGGGCATCGGAGGCACCGGCGTAGTGACGGTGAACCAACTGCTGGCCACCGCCGCCCTGCTCGACGGCAAACAGGCCCATGGCCTCGACCAGACCGGCTTGTCCCAGAAGGGCGGGTCGGTGATCTCCAACCTCAAGATCCGCCGGGTGGGTGACGGCGAAGGGGCCGCCGATCCCCTGAACGAGGGGATAGCCGAGGGTATGGCCAACAAGGTGGCCTCGGGCGAGGCCGACGCCTACCTCGTGTTCGACGTGCTGAGCGGGGTGTCGCCGGTCAACCTCGACAAAGCCTCACCCGAGCGGACGGTGGCCGTGGTGTCGTCGTCCAAGGTGCCCACGGGGGCCATGGTGCGCGACACCTCGGCCCACTTCCCCGACTGGGCCGCCATCCAGGGCACGATCGACGCCGTCACCGTGGCCAGCCGCAACGTCTACTTCGACGCCGGCAACGTGTCCGACAACCTGTTCCGGTCCCACATGCCGGCCAACGTGATCGTGCTCGGCGCCGCCTACCAGCAGGGCGTGATCCCGATCTCGGCGGCCGCCATCGAGCAGGCCATCGAGCTCAACGGGGTCTCGATCGACACCAACACCCAGGCCTTCCGCATCGGGCGCAAGATCGCCCACGACCCCACCTGGCTCGATCAGCTGCACCTGGAGCGCCCCGGGGCGGCGCGCCAGGCCCGGGCCAAGCGGTCGAAGAAGGCCGATGCCCTGGTGGCCGCCGTGCCCAGCCCCTCGGCCGAGCTGCGTCGACTGCTCGAGATCCGGGTGCCGGACCTGATCGACTACCAGGACGCGGCCTACGCCCGGCGCTACGTCGACAAGGTGGCCGAGGTCCGGCGCCGCGAGCAGGCGGTGGGAGCCGACACCAGGCTGTCGGAGGCCGTGGCCCGCTACCTCTACAAGCTGATGGCCTACAAGGACGAGTACGAGGTGGCCCGGCTCCACCGGTCGGCGGCGTTCAAGGACGCCCTGGCCGAGCAGTTCGGACCCGAGGCCCAGATCACCTACAAGCTGCACCCGCCGATGCTGCGTCGCCTCGGGGTGGACCACAAGATCGGCCTGGGCCGCAGCGGCGAGGCGGCCTTCGCCGCCCTGGCCCGGATGAAACGGCTGCGGGGCTCCGCCGCCGACCCCTTCGGCCGGACCGAACACCGCCAGCTGGAACGGGCCCTTATCGGCGAGTACGAGGCCATGGTGGACAAGGTGCTGCGGGACCTGTCGGCCGACACCTACGACCGGGCGGTGGAGGTGGCCCAGTTGCCCGACATCGTCCGGGGCTACGAGGGCATCAAGGAGGCCAACATCGCCCAGTTCCGGGAGCGGGCCCAGCACCTGCTGGGTCAATGAACCCAGGCTGACTGCGCTCCACGGCCCGGCCGTGGGAAGATGGTCCCATGGAGGTCTTGGGCTGGCGCTCGGACGCGGAGCTGGTCGACGGCGTCCGCCGGGGTGAGGACTTCGCCTTCGGGCGGTTGTTCGAACGCTGGTTCGGCCGTGTGCTGGGGATCGCCCAGGACATCCTGGGCGATCCCCAGGCGGCGGCCGAGGTGGCCACCGACACCTTCCACGCCCTGTGGCACCACCTCGACCGGCTGGATGATCCCGAGGGCTTCGGGGCCTGGGCGGTCGAGACGAGCCGCACCTTCGCCTACGAGCGCCTGACCTCGCCGGAGAACCGGGAGAAGACCGCTCCCATCCCGACCCTGGCCACCGCCCCCGATGCGGCCGCCGCCGTGGCCGTCGCCCTCGTGGCCCGGGGCCTGCCCTCGGCGGCCGGCCTGAGCCTGTCGCTCCAGGCCGCCAGCGCCGCCATTGTCAACCCCTTCGGCCCGGCGACGGCTGGTGCCGCCGGCTCGGCCCCGGCCCCCGCCGGGTTCGCGGGAGCCGTACCTTCGGTGCCGGCGCCTGCCGGCTTCGCCGGCGCAACAGTGCCGGCCTCGCCCCAGGCACCGCCGGCCGGCTTCGCCGGCTCTGCTCCCGGGTCCGGCTTCGCCGGC
>CADEDH010000039.1:39660-60004 GCA_902826025.1 uncultured Actinomycetes bacterium | reverse complement strand
TCCACGTGCTGCATGGCCCTCAGCATGGCACGCCCCGTGCCTCGGAGCCGGCCGACGATTGAGGGACCTTGCGGCCCTATGGGAGACTCGACCGATGATCGAGCCGTACAACGCCGTCGGCCTGATCCCCACCATGTGGGGCGTCAGCGAACGGGCCGACATCATGCGCAACATCGAGCACCAGGCTCACATGGTGAAGGCGGCCTGCTGGCTCACCGGCCTCGACCTCCCGGTCAAGCTGATCGCCTTCCCCGAGGGTGCCCTCCAGGGCTTCAACGACGAGGTGCTCGACCTGGACCACGCCACGTTCGCCAACTCCTGCGCCATCGACATCCCCGGCCCCGAGACCGACGCCCTGGGGGAGATCGCCCGCCAGTACGGCGTGTTCGTCATGGCCCAGGCCAAGGCCCGCCACCCGGAGTGGGCCGACCGGTTCTTCAATGTCGGGTTCATCATCGACCCGTCGGGGGCGGTGATCCTCCGGCACTACAAGACGATGCCGTTGTTCCCGGTGGAGCACTCGATGTGCCCCCACGACGTGTACGACTGGTGGATCGACCGCTACGGCCGAAACCTCGACGCCTTCTGGCCGGTGGTCGACACCCCCATCGGCCGCCTCGGGATCATGATGGCCAACGAAGGCTCCTACCCCGAGAACGCCCGGGGCCTGGCCATGAACGGCTGCGAGCTGGTCTACCGGGCCTCGATCCCGCTGCCGGCGGCGGCCAACGACTACTTCGAGATCCAGACCCGGGCCCGGGCGCTCGACAACAACATGTACGTGCTGGCCCCCAATGTCGGCACCTACTATCTCACCAAGGACTCCGAGGCCCCGATCGACGCCTTCGGCGGGAACTCGATCCTGGCCGACTACCGCGGCCAGGTGGTGGGTCAGCTCCGCTATGGAGGCGTGTCGACCTGGGTGTGCGGGCCGGTGCACATCGAGGCCCTGCGCCACCACCGGGCGTCGTCGCTGTGGTCGAACTGGATGAAAGATCTCCGCACGGAGATGTTCCAGATGATCTACGAGCAGCCCATCTATCCCAAGAACCTGTACGCCGAGCGGGCGCCCTACACCCACGCCGAGTACCAGACCGAGGTGATCGACCGGCAGGTCGCCCTCATGCACGAACGCGGCATCTGGGTGCCGCCCGACCGGGGAGGCAACTCCGCATGAAGATCCGTATCGCCGTGGCCAGCACGAACACCCCCTGTGATCTCGACGGTCTGACCGATCTGGTCGAGGGCATGGAGAAGCGGGGGTTCGACACGCTGTGGCTGTCCGACACCCCGATGACCGACAACGTGGAGCCGATCCTGGCCCTCGCCGTCGCCTCTCAGCGGACCCGCCGGCTCAAGCTCGGCACCAACGTGGTGATCCCGGGCCGCAACCCGCTCCACCTGGCCAAGGAGATGGCTCACCTCGACCGGCTCAGCGGCGGGCGCATCCTGCTGGCCTTCATGCCCGGGATCGGGTCCCCAATCGAGCGGGCCGCCCTGGGGGTGGAAGGGGTCGACCGCAATGCCCGGATCACCCGGGTCATCGAGCTGTGCCGGGCCTGGTGGGGCGGTGAGGCGGTGACGGCCGAGTACGCCGGCTTCCGCTACGAGGGGGTGCGGGTGGGGCCGCCGCCGATCCAGGACCCGTTGGAGATCTGGCTCGGCGGGAACGGCCCGAAGAGCATCGAGCTCACGGGAACCCACGCCGACGGCTGGCTGGCCGCCCGGGCCTCGCCCGCCCTGGCCGAGCAGTGCCGGCAGGGTATCGAGGCGGCGGCCATACGGGCCGGTCGGGTGATGGACCCCGAGCACTTCGGCATCTCGATCCCCTACGAGCGCACGGTGCTCGACGACGCCACGGCGGCGGCCGTGATGCGGCGGGCGGAGGAGAACGGCACGATGCCGGCCCGGGCCGACATCCTGCCGGTCGGGGCCGACGAGATCCGCACCCTCCTCCGCCGCCACATCGACGCCGGCTTGTCGAAGTTCGTGCTCCGCCCCATGTCACTCCACGACGGGTGGGACGCCGAGCTCGACTTCCTGGCCGAGCACGTGCTGCCGATGCAGACCTGACACGAAGCTGCTCGGCCCCCGAGCACGTGCTGCCGATGCAGACCTGAGCTACGTGAGCTGGCGGTCGAAGATGGCCAGCGCCGCTTCGTAGGACGGGTCGGCGGCCGAGGCCAGGTAGGCCCCACCGGGCACGGCGAAACCGTGGTCGGCCCCGGGGTGGATCACGTACTGCCCCCGGTCGCCGAGCTGGGCCACGGCCTCGCCCAGCGGGGCGCAACTCTCGGGCGACTGCATCTTGTCTTCCGCCCCCACGCCGACGTACATCTCGCCGGCGAACGACGGCACGGCCAGGTGGGGCGAGTCGGGGTCCTCGGTGGCGCAGAACGAGGGGTGGAGGCCCACTGCGGCCCGGAACCGGTCGGGATGGGCGGCGATGGCCCGCAGCACCGAGCGGGCCCCGATGCAGTACCCGATCACGCCCATGGGCGAGCTCTTGGCCAGGGGATCGGCATCCAGGTGGGCCAGCAGGGCATCGAGGTCGGCCGACACCAAGTCGTCGGTGGTGCCCATCAGCAGCTTGAAGAAGTCCTTGAAGACGTCGGAGTCGGGACCCTGGGCGAACAGGTCTTCCGGCTCGATGTGGAAGAACTGTTCCCGCCGGTAGTAGCGGTCGGGCACGGCCACCAGGTAACCGGCCTCGGCCACTCGCCGGGAGACCTCATGGGTGGACGGTCGCACGCCGGGGCCGTCGTGGAACATGACGACCACGGGGAACGGCCCGTCGCCGTCGGGCCGCTTGACCAGCACGCTCTGGGTGCCGTCGGCGGTGGTGATGGATCGGATCTCTTCCTGCATCTCGGGGAACCTAACGGCTGCCCTGGCCGTCGTCGACCTTGACGATGGTGCCGGTGACGAACTCCGACGACGGGGCGCACAGGAACAGCAGGGTCGAGTCGAGCTGGGCCGGGTCGCCCATGCGGCCCCGGGCCGTGTCGGCCACGAAGTTGCCGAGCCGGGCCACCATGCCGTCCATCATCTCGGAGGAGAACGCGCCGGGGGCAATGCCGTTCACGTTGATCCCGAACCGGGCCCACTCCACGGCCAGGGCCTCGGTCATGCGGTTCACCGAGGCCTTGGTGATCGAGTAGAGGGCGGCCCCGATGCCGTTGTAGTTGAACGCCCCCATCGACGAGATGTTGACCATCCGGCCCGGAAGCTTGGCGTCGATGAGGCGGCGGGCCACCTCGGTGGACAGCAGGTAGGGGCCGCGGAGGTTGGTGTCGAGCACGGCGTCGATCAGCTCCACGCTCATCTTGTGGGCCCGCTGGGCGTCGGGCAGGCCGGCGTTGTTGACCAGGATGGTCACGGTGCCGAAGGCGGCCTCGGCGGCGTCGACGGCGGCCACGATGGAGTCGGCGTCGGTGACGTCGAGCTGCACCGGTACGCAGGTGCCGCCGTCGGCCGTGATCTGGGCGGCCAGGGCCTCCAGCTTGTCGACCCGGCGGGCGCAGGCGGCCACGTTGGCTCCGGCCGCCGCCAGGGTGCGGGCGAATCGGTAGCCGAGGCCCGACGAGGCGCCGGTGACGAGGGCCACCTGCCCGGTCAGGTCGAGCGAGGCGTTGGGCAGAGGGAACGTGATCGGAGCGTCGTCGGTCATGGGCCCGGTTGTAGCGGGCGCTCCCGGGCGCCGTCCACTACCCTCGCCCGCCATGACCACAGGCCGGGCACTCATCATCGGCGGCACCGGGCCCACCGGGCCCTATCTCGTCAACGGGCTGCTCGACCGGGGATACGACGTCACCATGCTCACGCGGGGCACGCATGACTCGCCTTTGATCCCGCCGGCGGTGGAGCGGTTGGTGGGCGATCCGCATTTTCGGGAGACGCTGGCCGACGCCCTCGGCGACCGCACGTTCGACCTGGTGCTGGCGACCTACGGCCGGATCCGCTACGTCGCCGAGGAGATGGTGGGCCGCACCGGGCGGTTCATCGCCGTGGGCGGGCCGCCGAGCTATCGGGGCATGTTCGCCGCCGAGGCGGCCTACCCGCCGGGGATGGTGATCCCCACCCCGGAGGACGCGCCCCGGGTGGAGAGCGAGGAGGAGTTCCGCTTCGGCTACCTGATCCGCCTCACCGAGGACGCCGTGCTGGGGGCCCACGCCGCGGGCCACTACGATGCCACGATGTTCCGCTACCCGTGGGTGTACGGGATGGGCCAGCTCGGCTCGGCCGTGTGGGACGTGATCGCCAGGGCGCTGGACCGGCGGCCCCACGTCGTGCTGCCCGACGGCGGTATGGCCGTGGTGTCCCGGGGCTACACCCGCAACGTGGCCCAGGCCGTGCTGCTGTCGGTGGACCAGCCCGAAGCATCAGCGGGCAAGATCTACAACTGCGGCGACGAGCAGCAGTTCACGATGGCCCAGTGGGTGCAGGTGATCTGCGACGCCATGGGCCACGAGATGGAGGTGGTGGGGGTGCCGGCCGACGTGGCCTGGTCGGCCGCTGATCTGCTGCCGCTGCAGAGCGCCCCGGTGCACCAGCTGCTCGACCTGCACGCCGTGCGGGCCGACCTGGGCTACCGGGACGTGGTGCCGGCGCTGGAGGCGATACCCGAAGTGGTGCGGTGGTGCGTCGACCACCCGCCGGAGAACGCCCCCGGGCCGGAGGAACGGGCCGCCCGCTACAACTACGCCGCCGAGGACGAGCAGGTCGCCATCATGCGCCGAGCCCATGGGGAGCTCGCCGCCGTCGAGCACACCAGCCGTGAAGTCCACCATCCGTACCCCCACCCCAAGGAACCCGGCCTCCAACGGGATCACCAGCGCCGATAGGCCGCTCATTCGATGGGCCCCGTCATTCGATGGCCTGGCCGTCGGGGCGGTAGGTGCGCCACCTTCCGGTGTCGGGGTCTTTGGTGACGGTGAAGCCTTTCTGTTTCCATCTGTTGTGGAATCCGCACAAGGGTGCCCCGTTGGCGGGGTTCGTGGGCCCGCCTTTGGCGTGCTCCCGGAGGTGATCGATCTCGCATCTCGTGGTCGGCACGTCGCAACCCGGCCAGATGCATCGCGGGCTCTGGAGTTGGGCGGCGAGGCGGGCGGAGCCGGTGAACAGTCGGGCTTTGGTGCCGAGGTCGATCACCACGCCTTTGGTGGAGACGATGACGCGCCGTATGTGGTTGGCCAGGCTGGAGAAGAACTGTTCCACCGGTTCGAGGGAGACGCCGTCCAGGGTGGAGCACCGGTACTGGTCGGGGTCGCACCACAGGGCCCGCTGGGCGCCGGTGTCGGTGAGCGACGTCGACCAGTGTGAGTCCAGCGCCGCAGCGTCAGCTCCCAATAGCTCGGCCAGGCCGAGGTAGGTGTCGGCCGACCAGACGATGTTGTGCACGATCCGCGGTGCGGTGGTTCCGGGTGGGGCGCCGGCGGCGTCGTCGAAGATGCGGGCCAATGCGTCGGCTCGGCGTTGGGCATCGGTCCGGGCCAGGTCCGACAGCGTGGCGGTGTCGCCCAGGCGATCCCGGGCGTCGGCCCAGTCCTCGTGCCACAGCATCTGGACGTAGTGGTAGAGAATCTCGCGTAGCCGTGCGCCCTGGTCGGCTGCGACGTGACCGGTGAGATCCCAGATGTTCTCGATGCTGTTGTGGACGAGCCGCACCGTGCGGTTGTCGTGGTGGCGCTTGTTGTCCTTGAACCCGCCGTCCAAATCGACCATGTGGGCCCAGTCCCACGCCTTCTGGGCGAAGTCGTCGAACGATTCCTCCTCGGCCCACCGCAGGAGCTTGGCCTGCCGGCCCGGGACCTTCTCTTTGATCCTTGGGTTGGCGTGGATGGCGGTGATGACCTGCACGTGATCCAACGAGATCCGCCCCGAACGCAACGCAGCGGCGATGTCGGGCAGGCGGCGGAACGCCCGAGAGGCCCGGAACCGCCGTGACGCCTCAGCCCCCGAGATCCGCAGTACGTGCTTGACGTGGGCGGTTACCGAGCGGTGGCCGTCGATGCGGTGCAGGGCGTCGGTGTCGATCCGGGCCACGTTGTCGATCTGGGCGGCCCCGATGATCCGGCGCACCCGTTCCAGCTCCCGCTCGGCCAACAGGACATCGTCAGCGACCTGTGGCTGATCCAACTCAGCCGACAGCGCCTCGGCGGCGGCGAGCAGAGCAGCGAACCGGGAGGTCAATCCCTCATTCGCAAACTCCTTGTCTGCCCCTGGCTCCGCCGCTGGATCCATGAGCCAACACTACGCAGGGGGTGTGACAGTGAACGGCCGGTGAGGGGTTGCAGGTGAAAGGAATCTCTCAGAATCTCGGCCGGTTCGATGGCTCCCAGATCAGCTCGGCAACGTCGATGTACAAGCCGTCGGGCAGGACCTCGCCGGTGCCGACGCAGACCGTGTCGTTGAGACGGCTGAAGCGGTCGTCTTCGGCGACGTGGGTCACCGAGCAGACGATCTGGCGGGCGTCCTCGGGATAGGTCCGGCCGTAGCCGACGAGGTGGAACAGGAGGGTGGCCTCGTCCCCGGTGGTGATCACGCCATGGAAGTCGGGACAGAAGGTGCCGTCCGCTCGGCGGTGCGGATGGTTGGCGCCGCGCAGCGTCCCGTTGATCGTGCCCTCACACCGGCCCGAAGCCATGAGGAGGTAGTCGCCGCCGAGATCACCGCGCCCGGGCTGAACGGTCCAGCCTTCGTCGTAGTCGAAGACCATGCGGTACAGAGGTTCCAGTCGCATCGGGCCCGAGTTCAGCACGGATCTCGGGCCGACACGCGGCGTTCACCCCTCCACGTAGGCTGCGAGGTTGGCCAGCGACGACGCCATGCCGGCGGAGTGGTCGTCGGCCGAGATGCCGTCGGGGATGCCCTCGGCCCGGATCTCCACCCGGCTGCCGGCCGGGGCCGCCGACACCTCCCACGTCATCGTCATCGTGCCGGCGAACGCCGGATCGTCCGACACGAAGTCGACTTCCTGCACCACTCGCACCCCGGGCTCGATGGCTGCGAAGCGGGCCTCCACCACGTCGGTCCCGCCCCCGCTCTTGCCGGCGACAGCGGGATCGTCGTAGTGCAACACCAGCCGGTACGAACCGCCGGACCTGGCGTCGAAGTGGTCGAACCGGCCGCTCATCCCCGTCGGAGGCAGCCAGGCGGCCAGGGCCACGGGGTCCACCAGGGCGGCGAACACCGCCGCCGGCGACGCTCCGATCTCCCGCCCAGCCGTGTCCGTCCTCGGCATCCCCCGAGCGTACGGGGGACCGCAGAATCAGGGCGCATCGTCGGCCCTCCGCTGCCACCATGGCGCCATGATCGAGATCCGCCGGGATGAGGACCAGGAACTGTGCGGCTGGGTGGTGGCCGACGGCGCCGACGCCTGGCGGGCCCTCACCGTCTTCGGCGCCGACCTGGCCCGCTGTCCCAGCGCCGCCGAGGCGAGCCGCGTCGTGCTCGACCAGGGCCTGGCCTCGCTCGCCGCCCACTGGCTCCTCACCGGCCCTGGCTTCGACGGCGAGCAGATCGTGTGCATCCAGAGCGCCAGCCCCGGCTCGGTCACCGTCGCCCTCGACTACTACTCCTTTCCCGGCGTTCCGACGCTCACCCTGTCGGCCGACGACCTCGGCACCGGGCCGTGGCGGCTCCGCCGATCCGACGCCTGACTACGATCCCGCCCCATGCACCGCATCGTGGACATCGAACCCCAGACGGGCGTTCGTCACCAACCGCTTCCGCCCCATGATGACGTTCGTGGCCGACGCCTGGCCCGGCGTCCACGACATGCTGTGGCGGGCCTGTGACCCTCATCTCTACGCCCTGGCCGGCTTCGAGGGCTACCACCCGAGCTGCAATGAGAACTTCCGCATCGCCGCCGCCCGGATGGGGTGGAACATCCAAGAGGTGCCCGACCCCGTCGACTGGTTCCAGAACACGCCGGTGGAGGGCGACGACCTCCAGCTCGGCTCGGGCCGGGGACCGACGAACGCCGGCGACCACGTGATCCTGCGGGCCGAGATAGACCTCAACGTGATCGCCACCGCCTGCGCCTTCGATGTCCGGGGATCCAAGATCAACGGCGACCGCTGCACTGGCATCCGCTTGGAGGTGTCCGACACCCCCTTCGCACCCGAGGGAAACTGAGCGGCGACGGCACCCTGAGCCGGAGGCTCAGAGCCGCTCGACGATGAAGTCGTCCTCGTGAAGTTCCGATAGCTCGCGCCGCATCCGGCCCACGGTGCCGGGGTGGAACGCCACCACCCGGCCCTTGGCGTCGCGGTAGAAGTTGCTGCAACCCCCGGTCCAGCTCATCTGCGACAGCTCGGCCTGGATGGCCTGGTTGTAGGCCTCGGTGGCGTCTTCCCGGGCCTCGACGCTCCTGATCCCGTCGGCCACCATCCGCTGCACCCACCGGGTGATGTAGGCCGTCTCGACCTCGGCCGACAGGATCAGCGACCCGTAGGCCACGGTGCCGTTGATCCCGCACACGGTGAACCAGTTGGGGAACCCGGGCACCGCCACCCCCCGGTAGGCCATCGTCTGGCGCGAGATCCGGTTGCGCAGCGTCTCGCCGCCCCGCCCGTACACGTCGAGGGCGGCCGAGCCGTCGGCTCGGCCCCCGAGCCGGTACCCGGTGCAGAAGATCACCACGTCGGCCCCGGTCTCCGACCCGTCGGCCGCCACCACGCCGTTGGCGGTGAGGGCCGTCACCCCCCGGGGCACCAGCCGGACGTGGGGTTGGCCCAGCGCGTGGTAGTAGTCGTCGGACAACAGCAACCGGTTGCACCCGGGTGGGTACGACGGGGTCAGCGCCGACAGCACGGCCGGGTCGCTGATCGAGGCCCGCATGTGGTCGAGGCACCGGTCCCGCATGGCTTGCAGCGTCGCCTCGTGGCGGCGGAAGGCCAGCCACCACCACATCGAATCCTTGTACTGGCCGCGCCGCAGCCGCTGCATCTCTTCAGCGCGGCGTAGCGCCTCCCGCTCCTCGCCGGAGTAGTGCCGGTTGTTGCGGGGGAACACCCAGTTCGGGGTCCGGCTGAACACGGTCACCTCGGCCGCCACCTTGGCCACCTCGGGCACCACCTGCACCGCGCTGGCGGCGCTGCCCACCACCGCCACCCGCTTGCCGTCCAGGCTCACGTCGTGGCGCCAGGCCGCCGAATGCCACGACGGCCCGCTGAACTGGTCGAAGCCTGGAATCTTGGGCAGGTTGGGCGCGGTCAGGCCACCGGTGGCCGACACCAGCACCCGGTGGGGCACCTCGACCCCGGCTCCGCTGCCGTCGAGGGTGAGCCACCACAGTCCCTCGGCCTCGTCGTAGCGGGCCGACAGCACCCGGGTACCGAAGCGGATCCGCTCGATCAGGCCCCGCTTCTCGGCCACCGACCGGATGTAGGCCTGGATCTCGGCCCGGGGGGCGAACACCATCGACCAGTCGGGGTTGGGCTCATCGGTGTAGCAGTACAGGTGCGACGGGATGTCGCAGTGCAGGCCCGGATAGGTGTTGCGGTACCAGGTGCCGCCCACGTCGGGCTGCTCCTCGTAGAGCACGAAGTCGTCGAAGCCGGCTCGCCGCAGCTGGAGGGCCATGGCGATACCGCTCAAGCCGGCCCCCAGGATCCCGACGGTGGTCACGCTGTCATTCCCGGCTGGCTGCACGCCCGCCAGCATGCAGACCCCCACGGGGAGGCACAAGTCGAGCGCCACCCGCCGCCTGTGCCATGCTCCGGCCCATGGCTCCTCCTCCTCCCAACGCGAACGAACCGGGCTCGCTGGAGACCTATTACAAGGACCACTGGGTCGACATCGAGCCCGAGCGCCTGGCCCGCTACGACCGGATGTTCCAGCTCGACGACCGCCGAGGCGACATCATCCTGGCTCCGGTGGGGGTGCAGGAGGGCGAGACCGTGGTCGACTTCGGCTGCGGGCCCGGGTTCGTGGCCGCCCAGCTGGCCCGCCTCACCGGCCCCACCGGCCATGTGCACGCCGTCGACGTCAACGAGGCGTTCGTGGCCCGGGCCCGGGACGTGGCCGTCGCCTCCGGCCGGGGCGGGCAGATCACCATCCACCACGCCACCGACGAGCGGGTGCCGCTGGCCGACGCCAGCGCCGACCGGGTCTACGCCAAGAACGTGCTGGAGTACGTGCCCGACGCCGGCGCCGTGTTGGCCGAGCTCCACCGGGTGCTCCGCCCCGGCGGGCGGATGGTGGCGTCCGACTCCGACTTCGGATTCGTGGTGATCGAGCCCCTCAGCCCGGCCGAGGTGGCCGAGCTGTTCACGGCGGCCGCCCCCGCCTTCAAGGAGCCCCACATCGGCCGCAAGCTCCGGACCGCCTACCGCCGGGCCGGGTTCGACCAGGTGGAGGTGAAGGTCACGGCGGCCACCGACACCACCGGCTTCATGCGGAGCGTCATCGAGAACATGCTCGGCTACGGCCTTCAGTTCGACCGCATCACCGAGGCCCGGGCGAACGAACTGCGCCACCGCATCGACGCCGCCATCGAAGCCGGCGAGTACCTGATGGTGCTGCCCCAGTGGTGGGTCACCGGGGTGAAGCCCGAGGGCTGACCCGGCCGGGGCGCCCGGTGAGGAATTCTTCCCGGGTGATGGCCGAATGGGCCAACGGCAGCGTTCGCCTCCTCAGAGGCCGGCAATCAGTGCGGCTCGAAGCCTTCGCAAAGGCTTCAGGACCTGTTGACGGGCGGTGCGGCGGCGGCCCGTCAACGGATTGTTTCGGCGAGCTACCGGTCGGCCGAGGGCCATTGGCCGACCGGTGCCGCCGGGCAGGTGGTCCCACTGCCGCCTGTCGCCGCTGGGCTACCGTTCCGGTAACCGGCGAGAGGAGGCCACGATGGCCACCGTGGACATCCCCGTCACCCACGTGGGCAGCCTCGTGCGCCCCGAACCGCTGCTCGACCTGTTACGGGCCAAGCGGGCCGGCGACATGCCCGATGCGATCGAGCTGGCGACCTGCCTGGAGACGTCGGTGGCCGATGTGGTGGCCCGCCAGGTGGAGGCAGGGATCACCATCGTCAGCGACGGCGAGTTCGGCAAGGACCTGAGCTGGTCGCAGTATGTGATGGAGCGTCTCGGCGGGTTCGAGTTCCGCCCTCGGGAGGTGGCCAGTGCGGCCAAGGCCATCGGAGGCCGGGACCGGCGCGACTTCGCCGAGTTCTACGAGGAGTACGAGGGCGCCTTCGGGGTGGCCGGCATCGGCAAGGGGGCGATGCCCCAGGGCGACTGGGTGATCACCGGCCCCGTCACCTACACCGGGGGCACCGTCGTCCAGGCCGACATCGCCCGCCTCCAGCGGGCCCTGGCCGCCAACAAGAAGGCGGACACGGCCGCCTTCCTGCCGGTGGTGTCGCCCACCAGCGTGGTGCCCGCCCGGCTCGACGAGCACTACGCCAACCCCGAGGAAGCGCTGTTCGCCATCGCCGAGGCCATGAACCACGAGTACCGGGCCATCGTCGACGCCGGACTCATTCTCCAGGTCGACGACGCCTACCTGGCTTCCACCTACGACGTGATGGTTCCGCCCGGCACGATGACCGACTTCCGGCTGTGGGCCGAGACGCGGGTGGAAGCGGTGAACGTGGCCCTGGCCGGGCTGCCGCCGGAGCGGGTGCGCTACCACGTGTGCTGGGGGTCGTGGAACGGCCCCCACACCAACGACGTGGGCCTGGGGGACATCGTGGACCTCGTGCTGCAGGTCAACGCCGGCGGCTATCTGCTGGAGATGTCGAACCCCCGCCACGCCCACGAGTGGCAGGTGTGGGCCGATGTGGAGTTGCCCGAGGGCAAGGTGCTGCTGCCCGGTCTGGTCAGCCACTCCACCAACGTGGTGGAGCATCCGGAGTGGGTGGCCGAGCGGCTGGTGCGCCTGGCCGGCCTGGTGGGTCCGGAGCGGCTGATCGCCAGCACCGACTGTGGCTTCGCCCAGGGCCCGTTCGCTCGCCGGGTCCACCCGTCGATCCAGTGGGCCAAGCTGGAGTCGCTGGCCGAGGGGGCGGCGTTGGCCAGCCGGATCCTGTCGACCTAGCGTCTGGCGGGAAGGGGGACGATCCACCATGTTGACGGCGGCCGATCTCGACACGATCGACATCCACTCGCTCAGCCTCTACGCCACCCGGGGTTACCCGTGGGCCGAGTGGGATCTGCTGCGGCGGGAGGCGCCGGTCTTCTGGTACGACCGGCCCGGCATCGAGCCCTTCTGGGCCATCACCCGCTACGACGACGTGCACGCCATCGGCCGCGATGCCGCCACCTTCGCCAACTCCGGCCGTCGGCTACGGCTCCACTCGATCGAGCACGAGGACGCCATGTGGGCGTCCAAGGCCCGGCGCGACACCCTCTATGGCTGGGACCAGGACGAGCCGCTCGACATGGTGTTCATGGACGCCCCCCGCCACACCGCCTTCCGCCTCCTGACGGCCCGGGCCTTCACCCCCGCCCGGTGCCGGGCCATGGCCGCCTCGCTGGCGTCGCTGGCCGCCCAGTTCGTCGACGAGTTCGAGGCCGCCCTCGATGCATCGCACGGCGAGCCGCTCGACATCGTGCGGGAGCTGTCGCTCAAGTTGCCCCTGGCCGCCATCTGCGACCTGATGGGCCTACCCATCGAGGACTGGCACGACATCTGGCGCTGGACCGACTCGGTATTCGACACCTCTTCCACCGAGTGGGCCCTCCCCGGCGAGAGCCGGCGCGACATGCGCCGCCGCCTCCGGGTGGAGTACTTCGACTACTACGAGCAGCTGATCTCGGCCAAGCGGGCCCAGCCGGCCGACGACGTGATCAGCCATCTCGTCAACGGGGAGGTCGATGGTCAACGGCTGACACAACAGCAGCTCCACGGCTACCTGAACCTGCTGATCCTGGCCGGCAACGAGACCACCCGCAACGCCACCACCAAGGGCGTGCTGGCCCTGCTCGACAACCCGGCGGAGCGGGAACGGCTGGAATCCGACCCCGACCGCTGGATCGAGCCGGCGGTGGAGGAGATCCTGCGCTGGACGTCGCCCGTGATCCAGTTCGCCCGCACCACAGTGCGCGACACCGAGGTACGAGGGGTGACGATCCGGGCCGGCGACACGGTGGGGATCTGGTACCCGTCGGCCAACCGGGATCCCGAAGCGTTCGAGCGCCCCGACACCTTCGACATCACCCGTGAACCGAACTACCACCTCGCCTTCGGTCACGGCCCCCACTTCTGCCTGGGGGCCAACCTGGCCCGCTGGGAGCTGCGGGCCCTGTTCCGGGAGCTGGCCCGTCGGGGCACACTACGCCGGCTGGAGGCCCTGGGATCACCCGTCATCACCCAGGACCTCCACGTCAGCGTGGTCAAGCGCCAGCTCGTGCGTTCAAACTGAACCCATGCTGCCCCTCGATCACCTCCTCGTCCTCGACCTGACCGCCTTCCGGGCCGGGCCCACCGCCGTCCGCCAGCTGGCCGACTGGGGGGCCCGGGTGATCACGATCGAACGCCCGGCGGCCGACGGCGGCGAGGGCCTGCTTGGCGCACGGCTCGGATCCGACTTCCAGAACCTGCGGCGCAACAACGAGTCGCTGACCCTCGACCTCAAGCACCCCGACGGCAAGGCTGTGTTCCTCGACCTGGTACGCCGGGCCGACGTGGTGGTGGAGAACTTCGCCCCCGGGGTCACCGCCCGCCTCGGGCTCGACTGGCCGGCGCTCCAGGCCGTCAACCCCCGCCTCGTCTACGGCAGCATCTCGGGCTACGGCCAGGAGGGGCCGTGGTCGCAGCGGCCGGGGTACGACCAGGTGGCCCAGGGCATGTCGGGCCTGATGTCGGTGACGGGTATGCCGGGCCAGGGGCCGGTGCGGTCGGGGCACGCCGTGGCCGACAGCTCGTCCGGCGTGTACCTGGCCTTCGGCATCCTGCTCGCCATCATCCGCCGAGACCGCACGGGAGAGGGGAGCTGGGTGAGGACGTCGCTGCTCGAGTCGTTGATCGCCATGCTCGACTTCCAGGCCGCCCGGGTGCTGATCGAGCACGAGGTGCCGGGCCAGCAGGGCAACCACCACCCCACGGGGGTGCCGATGGGTACGTTCCCGGCATCGGACGGCGTGTTCAACCTGGCGCCTGGCACCGAGGCCCACTGGCGGGCGGTGTGCGGGGTGCTGGGCCACCCGGAGTGGGCCGACGACGAGCGCTACGCACGGCCCGGCTCCCGGCGCAAGCGGCGCGACGAGGTGAACACGATGATCGCCGAGGTGACGGCCACCCAACCGGCCGAGCACTGGATCGAGGCCCTCCTGGCGGCGGGGGTGCCGGCCGGCCCGGTGCTCGACATGGGCCAGATGTTCGCCCACCCCCAGGTGCAGGCCCTCGGGCTGGCCCAGCCGATCGAGCACCCCACGGTCGACGACGCGGCGGTGATCGGCCAACCCCTCACGTTCGGCGACGGGCTCGGCGGCCGGGGAGTACGCCGGGCCGCCCCCGCCCTGGGCGAGCAGACCGAGGCCATCTTGGCCGAGCTGGGCCGCACCGAGGCCGACGTCACCGCCCTCCGGGCCGCCGGGGTGATCTGAACCCCGGCACACCGGGTGGCGGGCGGGCGGCCCACACCCGGGCCGTGACAAGCTCTGGCATGGACGAACCAGTCGACTACGCCGTGGCCGCCGGGGTGGCCACCGTCACCCTCAACGCGCCGGGCAAGCGCAACGCCTTCAGCCAGAACCTGGTGCAGGGCCTGATGGCCGGCATCCGCTCGGCCCAGGCCGACGATGGGGTACGGGTGATCGTGATCACCAACACCGGTACCACGTTCTCCGCCGGCGCCGACCTCAAAGAGGACCGGGCCTCGCTCGGGCCCGACGCCATCACCTTCGTCGACATCGTGAAGGCCATCGACAGCTGCCCCAAGCCGGTCGTGGCCCGGGTGGCAGGCCACGCCGCCGGGGGCGGGGCGGCCCTGGTCGTGTGCTGCGACCTCGCCATCGCCGCCGACACCGCCCGCATCGGCATCACCGAGGTCCGGATCGGCATCCCGCCGGCCGGGGTGGCGGCGCTGCTGGCCCACCGCATGGGGCGCCGGGAGCTGGTGGAGGCGTTCCTCGTGGGCGACATGATGCCGGCGGCCCGGGCGGCCGAGCTGGGCATGGTGAACCTGGTGGTGCCGGAAGCCGAGCTCGACGCCACCGTGGCCCGCTACGTCGAGGGACTGGTGCGGGGCGGCCCCCGGAGCCTCGGGATCACGAAGCACCTCCTCCAGGCCATGGCCCACCTGACGCCGGAGCAGGCCGAGACGCTGGCCGATGCGTCGGCCCGGGGGGCGTTCGAGAGCTCCGAGGCCCGGGAGGGCGTCAGCTCGTTCCTGGAGAAACGCCCCGCCACCTGGATTCCCAGCTGATCGCTCAATGGCCGACCCCGGCGGGTGAGTGCCAGGATGGTGGTCAGATCGCGTCATACAGATGGCACTGCACAGGGGAGGAACCGTCATGGCTGGACCGTTGGAGGGGATCAGGGTCGTCGAGTGCAACCGGGTGGCACCGGGCTCGCTGGCCACCGTGCTCCTGGCCGACATGGGGGCCGACGTCATCCGGGTTGTGGAGCCCGGCGCCCCGGAACCGGCCGACGAATCGGCCGCCGCCCGCCAGATGCAGCGCCGGGCCGGCCAATGGGTCGACCGTAACAAGCGCAGCCTCAGCCTCGACCTGAAGAAGCCCGAAGCCCAGCAGATCCTCCAGAAGCTCGCCTCCACCTGCGACGTGTTCCTGGAGGGCTTCCGGCCCGGCGTCACCAAGCGCCTGGGGGCCGACTACGAGACCCTGTCCAAGCTCAACCCCCGGCTCGTGTACTGCTCGCTGTCGGGCTTCGGCCAGGACGGGCCCTACCGGGACTTCCCGGCCCACGACATCAACTACCTGTCGCTGGCCGGCGTGCTCAACCAGCTCGGCGCCCCCGACGCCGAGCCCACCATCCCCCTCAACCTGGTGGCCGACTATGCGGGCGCCTCCATGCACGGCGCCCTGGGCGTCATGTTCGCCCTGTTCGCCCGGGAGCGGACGGGCAAGGGCCAACTGGTCGACGTGTCGTACCTCGACGCCACGATCTCGCTGTTGTGCGCCGTGCCCTCATTCATGGCCTTCCTGGCCGGCGGGCCCGAGCCCCAGCGGGGCCTGGGCACGTTCGACGGCACCCGCCCCTACTACACCACCTACACCTGCGGTGACGGCAAGCTCCTGTCGATCGGGTCCACCGAGCCCCACCTGTGGCACAACTTCTGCGACGCCGTGGACCGGCCCGACCTCAAGGCGGCCGAGCTCCAGCCGGGTGAGGCGATCCGCGGTCCCCGTCCCGAGCAGGTGACGGCCAAGCAGGAGGTGGCGGCGCTGATGGCCACGAAGAGCCGGGACGAGTGGTATGAGATCCTGACCAAGGCCGACGTGTGCGTGGGCAAGGTCTACGACCCCCACGAGGTGTTCGAGGACCCCCAGGTGCGGCATCGGGGCATGGCGGTGGACCTGCCCATCGGTGGCGGCTCGGTGCTCAATCCCGGCGTGGCCATCAAGCTGTCGGACACCCCGGGCGAGATCCGGTTCCCCACCCCGCTCCAGGGGGCCCACACCGACGAGATCCTGGCCGAGCTGGGCTACGCCGACGGCGACATCGCCGCCTTCAAGACCGCCGGCGCGGTCTAACTCTCTTCGAACTGTGGCGTCCGGTGCTGCATTTTGCGCGCCGACGCCACAGTTCGCTGTCTGGTCGGTCAGTGGGGCGGCAGGGGGAACGACGGGTCGATCGGGCTGAGCTGCACGCCCAGCGCGGCCAGGGTGGCCAGAGCCCGGGGGACGGCCGGGTGCAGCGCGTAGGGCCCGCCCAGCGACACCTCGGCCCGGATCGGGATCCCCAGGCCGCTGGCCTCGCACAGCAGTGAGATCACCAGGTTGTCGCTGTGGCCGTCGGCCCACTTGGTCAGCGAGTTCAGCGTCAAGGGCGACACCAGCACCCGGCAGGCCAGCGGCTCGAAGATCGGCACCAGCGGCCCCGGCATGGCCGAGCGCAGGGGCCAGCCGGTGAGGGCCTCGATCTCGGCCGGGTCGAACCACTGGGCGGCGGTGGGGGTAGCGATCACGTGGACCCGACGGCCCAGCGCCTGCTCGGCCCGGATGCGGTGGTCGGTGTCGACCGCCCGCCCGCCGCCGCACACCATGAGGAACGTGACCCCGTTGTCGTCGAAGGTGAACGACGGCCCACCCGGAGCCCGCCTCGGTTCGTCGCTGAACGGCACCGGGCCACCGTAGCCAGGCTGGCCGGCGCTGTCGCCGCCCGCCGGTTCAGCGGGGGTCGCGATAGGCGAACACCTCGCCTATCGGCGAGCCGAGGGCGAGGGCCACCCGAAACGCCACCTCCAGCGAAGGTGAGTAGCGGTTGCGCTCGATGGCGATCACCGTCTGGCGGGTGACGCCCACAGCGTCGGCCAGCTGCTGCTGGGTCAGGCCGCTCTCGTCGCGGAGCTCGCGGACCCGGTTGGTGAGGCCACCACCTCCCTTGCCCATCTCAGCTCAGGCGCCGGTAGAGCACGAGCTGGGAGCCGGTCTCCACGAGCTGGGCGGCCACCCAGCCGGCGAGGAGCACATGGACGAAGATGGCGTTGCCATCGGTGGCGATGGCGGCGCACAGCGCGGTGAAGACGGCCGTGGCCAGTACGTAGGCACCGTTGCGGACACCGCGCAGCTCGATGAGGCGACCCCGCTCATCGGTGTCGGTCCGCCGGTCGAGCACTGCCAGCACGGCGTGGCCCGCCGCCTGGGTCAGGGCTAGGGCGACGACCGCCAGCACGAGCCAGATCACCCGCACCGGGCCGACGTCGGTGCCGTTCTGCACCGGCAGGGCGGCGGCGAAGTACGCCACGAACACCGCCGTGACCGTGACGAGGGTGCCCCACGAACTCTTTTCAGCGAACGACACGTCGTATCCCTCTGCGCAATCCTCGCCGGACCTCGACGGGATGTAAAGTAGTTCGTACATCTCGTCGGACATGAATGTCAACTAATTCATACACGGCCGAGCACTATGCCGGCAGCCCCAGTCGCTCCCGTTCCAGGGCCACGATGCGCTGCTCGGCCGAGCCCACGGTCGCCTCGGGGAGGTCGGCGACGAGGTCGTCCACCGCCGCCAGGTCGCTCACGTCCACCGCCTCGGGCGAGGCCTCCTTCATCTCGCTCTGGCGCACGTACTCGGCGAACAGGGCCGACTTGGTGGCCAGCACAGCCAGCATTCGCTCGTCGACCGAGCCCTCGCCCAGCAGCCGATGTACCTCCACCGGGCGCACCTGGCCCATCCGGTGGCACCGGGCGATGGCCTGCTCCTCCACGGTGGGCTTCCACTGGGGCTCGGTGAGGATCACCACCGACGCCGCCTGGATGTTGAGCCCCACCCCTCCGGCCTCGATCTGGCTCACGAGCACCGCCGGCTCGGGGGCGGCGGTGAACGCGTCGACCAGGGCCTGGCGGTCGTCGGGGGCTACGTCGCCGGTGAGGGGGCCCACGGCCAGCGGCCCCAGCTCGGCGCACACCCGGTCGATCACGTCGCGGAAGAACGAGAACACCACCACCTTGCGGTTGTTGGCCATGGCCTCGTCGACGATCTCCCGCAGGCGCACCAGCTTGGGCGACTCCTCCGGGCGCTCGGTGGCGAACGCCGCCCGGCGCATGGCCATGAAGCTGCCGGCCCCCACGGCCCGGCGGTAGACGTCGGCCACCGGGCCGTCGAGGCGCACCCAGTCGGCGATCTCGATCCGGGGCGGGAGCTCGGCCAGCACGTCGGCCTGGTTGCGGCGCAGGTACACGGGCGCCACCGCCCGACGGAAGGCGTCGGCCCCGGCCACGGCGTCGGTGCCGTCGATGGCGCCGGCCAGGTCCGGTCGCACATGGGCCACCAGCACCCGAAATTCCTCCACCCGGTTCTCCATCGGGGTCCCGGTGAGCAACAGCCGGTGGCCGGACCGGCTCAGCCAGGTCCGCACCGCCCGGGTGCGCTGGGCCTCCGGGTTCTTCGTGAAGTGGGCTTCGTCCACCACCATGGCCGCCAGCTCCACCGGCGGCGGGGGCAGCAGGCGCAGGGTGTCGAAGGTGGTGAGGGCGATGCCGCCGCCGGTCACCCACTGGTCGAGGTCGTCGTGGCGGTCGGTGCCGTGGAGCCGGATCACCCGGTCGAGCTCGGTGTGGCGCCGGATCTCATGCTCCCAGTTGGCCAGCACGCTGGCCGGGCAGACCACGGCGAAGTGGGTGCCTCCGGCCGAGCGCAGATGGCACAGCACGGCGAGAGCCTCCAGGGTCTTGCCCAGGCCCATGTCGTCGCCCAGGATCGTGCGTCGCTGGACCAGGGCGAAGCGGGCCCCGAACGACTGGTAGCCCCGCAGCGACGTGACCAGCAGTGCCGTGTTCAGCTCCAGCCGCTCGATCTCGGCCACGATCTCGGCCGGGGCGAAGCCCTGGATCGCCACTTCGTCGGGGCCCAGGCCGGTGGCGTCGGCCAGCAGCCCGTTGTAGTGGACCGGGCGGGCCAGGTAGTCGTCCCACGGGTCGGCCGGCTCCCACCGGGGGTCGGCCAGGCGGGCCCGGGCCACCGCCACCTGGGACTCCAACTCGGCGGTGGTCGGCGCGGCCAGGTGCTGGCGCACCCGATCCAGCGCCGCCTCGGCCTCGTCCCGCCGATGGCGGCCGGCGAACAGTCGGCGCAGCCGCTTCGTGGCCAACACGGACGCCACGTTCTCCGGCGGCAGGGTGGTCACCGCCCACTCGAGCCCGGCCCGCAGCGGCTCGATCAACTGATGGGCCAGATCGAGATCCCGCAGAGCGACGAGCAGATCGGTGTGCTCCGGGGGCCGCGTGTCCACGTCGAGCTGGGCCCGGGTGGCCCGCCGTACCGCCTGGCCTACCTGCCGGGCCGCCGCCACCAGCTGGGCCGCGCTCTGAGGGCCGATCCCCTCGATCCGGTCGAGGTCGGCCTCGGCCGCCGATGCCACCTGGGCCACGGTGGAGAATCCCGCCGCCTCCAACGGGGCCAGCCGGATCCGGTCGCCGGTGGCTTCCCGCAGCGAGTCGAGGCCCAGCGTCGCCAGGGTGGCTGCGACCGCCCGGTGGCGGGCGACATCGTGTCGCCGCTCGACCTCGCCCCGGGCCCGGGTGTGCTCGTCGAGGAGGGCCTGGGCGTCGCCGGCCAGCCGGGCTGACCGCAGCACGATGTCGGACGGCTCGCTCACAGCCGCCCATCCTGCCTGTTCGGGAGCGGGCTAGCTCTTGACCATGCCGAAGATCTTGGCCGCCTTGAACGAGTCGACGTACTCGTCGAGCTGGCAGATCTTGCCGTCCCGGCA
>CADEDH010000039.1:34479-39560 GCA_902826025.1 uncultured Actinomycetes bacterium | reverse complement strand
TAGTATGTCCAGTGATACCAAGGAGCGCACGATGTTCTTCCGCCAGTACTACCTCGGTTGCCTGTCCCACGCGAGCTACCTGATCGGTGACACGACCACCGGCCAGGCCGTGGTCGTCGACCCCCAGCGAGACGTGGGCGAGTACCTGGCCGAGGCCGAGGCCAACGGCCTGCGCATCGTCAAGGTGCTGGAAACCCACTTCCACGCCGATTTCCTGTCGGGCCACCTCGAGCTGGCCAACCGCACCGGGGCCGCCATCGGCTTCGGGGCGGCGGCCGAGGGCCGGGCCGAGTTCCCCATCGAAACCTTCGCCGACGGCGACCGCATCAGCCTCGGCCAGGTGGAGCTGGTGGTGCGGGAGACCCCGGGCCACACCCCCGAGTCGATCAGCATCGTCATCTACCCCGACGGCGCCGACGGTACCCCCTACGGCGTCCTCACCGGCGACACCCTGTTCATCGGCGATGTGGGCCGCCCCGACCTCCTGGCCTCCTTCGGTGTCACCGCCGAGGAACTGGGCCGGATGCTCTACCACTCCCTGCACGAGAAGCTGATGACGCTTCCCGACGAGACCAAGGTCTTCCCGGCCCACGGCGCCGGCTCGGCCTGCGGCAAGAACCTGTCCACCGAGACGGTGTCGACCATCGGCGAACAGCGCCGCACGAACTACGCCCTGGCCCCCATGACCGAGGACGAGTTCGTGGCCGTGGTCACCGAGGGCCAGCCCGTGGCGCCGCTCTACTTCCCCTTCGCCGCCGTGCTGAACCGCAAGGAGCGTGAGCTGCTGCACGACGAGGAACGGGTGCCCACCCTCACCGTCGACGAGGTGGTGGCCCACCAGCACGCCGGTGCCGTGGTGATCGACGCCCGCGACGACGCCGCCTTCTCGACCGCCCATCTCCGGGGCTCGGTCAACGTCGGCCTCGGTGGACGCTTCGCCGAATATGCCGGCGAGGTGATGAGGCCGGAGACCCCGATCGTGCTCGTGACGCCCCCCGGTCACGAGATGGAGGCCAAGATCCGCCTGGCCCGCATCGGGTTCGACAACGTGGTCGGCGCCCTCGACGATCCCACCGAGGCCTTCGTCACCCGCCCCGAGCTGGTGGAGCCGGCGTCCCGGCTGTCGGTGGAGGCCCTGCGGGAGCGCATGGCCTCCCTGCCCGGGCTGGTGCTGCTCGATGTCCGGAACCCAGGCGAGGTGGCGCTCGGCACCCTCCCCGGTTCGGTCCACATCAGCCTCCCCGCCCTGCTGAACGGGCTCGACGAGCTCGATCAGACCAGGCCCACCGTCGTGTACTGCGCCGGCGGCTACCGCTCGTCGATCGCCGCCAGCCTGCTGCGGTCGCACGGGTTCGCCGACGTGAGCGACCTGCTCGGCGGCTACACGGCCTGGCTGGCGGCCCAGGCCCCCGAAGCATGGCCGATGTCGGGAGCCGGCGCCGGCGCCGGCGCCTGAGGCCACGATGCGCAGCCTGTTCGCTTCTCCCCTGGGATTCCTGATCGGTTTGTCTCTGGGCGCCCTGGGTGGTGGCGGTTCGATCCTGGCCGTCCCCGCCCTGGTCTACGCCGCCGGTCAGACCCCCAAGCACGCCACCACCACCTCCCTCGTGTTGGTGGCGGTGACGTCGGTCATCGGGATCCTGCCCCACTGGAAGGCCGGCCGGGTCCGGTTCGCCTCGGGCACGATCTTCGGTCTGGCCGGGGTGGGCGGCTCGCTGCTCGGTTCCCACTGGAACAAGGCGGTCGACCCCGATGCTCTCCTGCTCGCCTTCTCCGGCGTGATGCTGGTGGCGGCGGTGGCGATGTGGCGCCGGACCCGGGCGACGGTCCGGCCCACTCCCGCCGGGGCCGGCACCGGGGTGGCCCTCAACTCGCTGGGGGCGGCGGCCTCGGCCCTCGACCCGCTCGACGTGCTACCCGACGACGGCCTCCTGGCCGGGGCACCCCGTCGGTTCGATGCCACCACCGTGGCCAAGGTGCTGGTCGCCGGAACGATCGTGGGTCTGCTCACCGGGTTCTTCGGTGTAGGCGGCGGGTTCGTCATCGTGCCGGCCTTGGTGCTGGCCCTCCGCTTCGACATGCCCGAAGCGATCGGCACGTCACTGTTGGTGATCACGATCAACTCGGCGGTGGCCCTGGCCACCCGGCTCCAGTCCGGGTCGATCGAGTGGGGCACGGTGGTGCCCTTCACCATCGCCAGCCTCATCGGCGTGGTGGTGGGCACCCGGCTGGCCGCCACCCGCAACCCCCGCTCCCTCCAGCAGTGGTTCGTCGGCCTCCTCCTGATCGTGGCCATCTACACCGCCGTCCGCTCCGGGCTGGCCCTGGCCTAGCGCGATGGCCCACCGCATCCGCATCGCAGCATCCTCGATCACCCTCGGCGCCGTGCTCACGGTGGCCGCCGGGTGCGGCGGATCCACCCCGGCCGACAGCTCCCCGAGCGCCGCGGCCGGCGACGCCGCGGGGGCGTCGTCGGCCGCCGGCGTCCGGGTGGTCCCGGTGGCGGACGCCCGCCGGATCCAGGAGGATCCGCCGGCCGGCCTCGTGGTGCTCGACGTCCGCACCCCCGAGGAGTTCGCCCAGGGCCACCTCGACGGGGCCACGACGATCGACTTCTACGCCCCCGACTTCGCCGACAAGGTGGCCGCCCTCGATCGGGACGTGCCTTACCTGCTCTACTGCCACTCGGGCAACCGGAGCGGCCAGGCCCGGGCGATCATGGAGGACCTGGGGTTCACCGACGTGGCCGACGTCGATGGCGGCATCGCCGCCTGGCTCGACGCCGGTCTCCCCGTCGTCACCTCCTGACGGCGGCGGTCGGCCCGGTCAGCAGCCGCCGCCGGGCGGGCGGGGCACCGACGGGTCGACCACTTCGAGGTGGACGTGGGGCCAGGCGGTGGTGGCCACGCTGAGCTCGTCGATCTGGGAGGTGAAGGGGAACTTGTTGGCCCGGCCCGCCACCTTGTCGCCCACCTTCACCCGCTGGCCCGCCTTCACCGTGAGGTCGCGGAGATGGAGGATCTTCACTTCCAGCTCGGGCCTCGCGTCGGGGGCGATCACCACGTAGCTGTCGGCATACTTGCAGTACAGCGTGTAGCCGCCGGCCCGGATCACGGTGCCGGCGATGGGGGCCGTGATCTTCGTCGACGGCTCCACCGCCACATCCAGCGCGCTCCGCCCGTTGGTGCCCCGCTCCCGGGACTCCATGGTGGAGATCCGCACCGGGGCCGGGGCGGCCGCCGTCATCTCCTGGGCCCCCGGGTGCGACGACTGATGGAAGCCAACCCGCTCGATCACCGACGCCGGGGCGGCCAGGCTCAGCCCGGCCACGGTCACCAGGGCCGGCGGCGGGGCGGTGCTGAGGACGTCGACACCCCGCCCCGTGGCCCGGCCGTCGGGGGTGAGGCAGCTCCGGCTGCGGACGCCGTCGGACGGGTACGGGTGGCGGACCGTCAGCTCGCCCGACAACGACACGTACAGCACGACCCCGCCCCGGCTCAGCCGGCCCGAGGCCACCTCGTTGCGCCAATAGGCGGTGCCGTCGGGATCGCCGGGCCGGCCCAGCACGTTGGCGTAGATCTGGTCGACGAAGCCGGCGGTGTCGAGCGGGCCGTAGCGGGCCGTGAACTCGGGGCTGGCGGCGAAGCTGTCGGCGATCGTGGTGAGGGCGGCGCAGCGCTCGCGCTGGGCCACCCAGTAGAGAGCCCCGTCAGGGTCGGGGGCGCGGCCGAAGAACGCCCAGTACAGGCGGAACACCCGGGCGTGGTCGTCGGTCAGTTCCGGGTTCGCCGCGATCTGCTCGAACGTCTGGCTCGTCGCCGTCGTGCTCGCAGCGGCGGCCGGAGCACCGGATACAGCCGGTACCGCCTCAGCCCGGTGCGGGGCGGCAGCCAGCACGGTCGCCAGGACCAGGGCCACGGCGGCGACAGTCCGCCTGAGCGGAAGTGGGCGGCGGGGGGCGGGAGCCTCGTCCATCGTCACCATTCTGTCATGTGGGCGGCCGGGCCGGGCCGCGCCGGCGGGAGCCGATCAGCCCGACAGGTGGGCGGCCAGCGCCTCCCGGGTGGCGGCGGCGGCCTCGGGGGTGTGGGCGGCGATGCCGATCCGCAGGTCGGTGGTGCCGGCCTCGCCGTAGGCGGCCAGGCCCTCGGCCACCTGGTCCCAGCTCCCGATCAGGTGCAGTTCGGCCGGGGCGGCCAGGCCCTCCATGGCGATCACGTGGGCGTAGGACGGGATGGCGGCATAGAAGGCCGAGACCTGCTCGGCCAGACGGTAGGCGCCGGCGTGGTCGTCGGTGACGCAGATACGCACCAGGGCCATGATCCGAGGCTCGGGCCGGCCCGCTTTCTCCGCCGCCTCCCGGATGGCGGGGGCCACGTAGGAGGCGATCGTCTTCGGCCCGCACTGGCCGAGTGAGGTGCCGGCGGTGCGGGCTCCGGCCAGGGCCAGCATCTTGGGACCGAGGGCGGCGATCAGGATCGGGGTGTCGGGGGCGTCGATCCCCAGCTCCACCCGCGCCGTGATCTGGCGGCCCTCCAGCGTGGACGGCTCCCCCGCCAGCAGGGGCACCAGGGCGTCGAGGAACTCCCGGGTGTAGCCGAGAGGGTTGTCCCATCCGGTGCCGAAGCGCTCGGCCACCACCCCGGCCGACGAGGCCCCCACCCCGAAGGTGAAGCGGCCGCCCAGGGCGCTCTGGGCCGAGCGCACGAGCTGGCCCACGGCGATCGGGTGGCGCCCGTAGAGGGGGGTCACCGACGTGCCGACCTCGGTGAGATGGGGCACGTCGTCGGCCATGCAGGCCGCAGCCAGCACCGGGTCGATCCCGTTGGCGTGCGAGATCCAGAGGCCGTCGAACCCGGCGCCATCGGCCCACCGGGCCGCCTCCCGGGCCTCGGCCACCGAGCGGAGATCGGTCCCCGCCCCGAAGCCCCACCGCATCCCGAACCGATCGCCGCCAGTGCTCGCCGTCATAGGCCGACACCCTAGGCCTTCTTGTCCGGGGGCTGCGCCCCCGTCGGCCCTGCGGGCCTCCCCCATCGACGTCGGGGCCCCAACCCCACCGTCCGGGGGCTGCGCCCCCG
>CADEDH010000039.1:12385-34379 GCA_902826025.1 uncultured Actinomycetes bacterium | reverse complement strand
GCCTCCCCCATCGACGTCGGGGCCCCAACCCCACCGTCCGGGGGCTGCGCCCCCGTCGGCCCTGCGGGCCTCCCCCATCGACGTCGGGGCCCCAACCCCACCGTCCGGGGGCTGCGCCCCCGCCATGCGGTCCCGGGCCCGCCGGTGCGCTAGAACCACGTGATGGCCATGGTGTTCGACGCCGACACGATCGAAGCGATCCTCCCACCCCGGCGGGAGCGGCCGGCGGGCCGCCGGTTCGCCACGGTGGACGAGGCCCTGGCCGCCATCCCCGACGGCGGCCGGGTGTTCATCGGAGGGGGCGCCACCGTGCCCCTCGCCCTGGTGCGGGCCATGGCCGAGCAGCGCCATCGTTGGACCCATCTGGAGCTGGTGATGCCGATGCTCCAGCAGCGCCTGCCGGTGTTCGAGTTCCCCGGCGAGCCGTTCCACTTCGTGTCCACCCAGGCCTCGCCGGCCTTCAAGTACCTGTGGGGCAACCCGGCGCTACGGATCCTGCCCACCCGCTACAGCGACATGTCCCGCCTGTTCGCCCCCGACGGCCCGCTGCCGTGCGACGCCGCCCTCATCACCGTGTGCCCGCCCGAGGGAGGCCGGGTGAGCACCGGACTCTCGGTCGGCTCGGTCTGCATCCCGGCCCGCACCGCCCCCATCGTGCTGGGCCAGATCAACACCGAGATCCCCTACACGTTCGGTGCCGGTGAGCTTCCGCTCGACCACTTCGACCTCCTCGTCGAGGCCGACGAGCCGGTGCGTGACGCCCGGGCCCGGGCCGAGAACGACCCCACCGCCGCCCCCATCGCCGAGCCGGCGGCGGCCCTGATAGCCGACGGCTCCACCATCCAGTTCGGGGTGGGGTCGATCCCCGACGCCATCCTCGACCGCCTGATCGCCAAGAAAGGTCTGCGGGTCCACTCCGGGCTCGTGTCCGAAGCATGCATGCGGCTCCACCAGGCCGGCGTGGTGGAAGGCACGATGGTGGCGGCCGAGGTGGTCAACACCCCCACCATGCGGGCCTGGCTCCACCGTAACCCGGCGGTGCTGATGGCCCCGCCCCAGGTCACCCACGGGGCGGCCGTGCTGGCCGGCATCGACCAGTTCGTGGCCATCAACTCGGCGGTGGAGATCGCCCTCGACGGGTCGGTCAACTCCGAGATGGCGGGCGACGAGATCATCTCCGGCCCCGGTGGCGCCCCCGACTTCGCCTTCGGGGCGTCGGTCAGCAACGGAGGCCGGCACCTCACGGCGCTGAAGTCGGCGGCGTCGGGCGGGCGGATCTCCCGCATCGTGCCCCGGATCGAGCCGCCCCACCCGGTGACCCTGCCCAACTATCTGGCCGATGCCGTGATAACCGAGTTCGGGTTGGCCGAGATCCGCTCCCTGGCCGGTGCCGACCGGTTCCTGGCCATGGCCGCCATCGCCCACCCCGACCATCGGGCCGCCCTGGAAGCCGCCGTCCGGGCCCTGTAGCGGGGCAGGCGCAGCTGGCCTGGGACCTCCGGCCCTGGGCGTCGGGCGAGGCGCTTCTTAGCGTCTGAAGCGGGGAGTTTCCGCGAAGCGAAACTCGAGGTCCCGAAGGGACACCCGATTCGGTGAGGAGGAGCCATGGTGGCAGCGGCGATGGAACGGGTGCTGGTAGGGACCGACGGATCGCCGGCCGCAGCCCGCGGTGTGGGCTGGGCGGCCGGACTGGCCCGGGCTCTGGGGGCCGAGCTGGTGGTGACGTCGGTGGTCGACACCCGCAGTTTCGTCGGCGACCTGGGAGCCGAGCGGTCCCGGGTGGCGGTGGCGATCGACGAGGACTGGAGCGAGCCGGCCGGCGGCGACCTCGGATCCCACCTGTCGACCCTGGTGCTGGAGGGCGACCCCCGCACCGTGCTCCCCAGCGAGGCCGTCACCCAGAAGGCCGACGTGCTCGTGCTGGGCTCGGCCGGGGTGGGCTGGTACCCGGCCATGCACCTCGGCCACGTGGCCCACGCCGTGGCCCACCACAGCCCGGTGCCGGTGGTGATCGTGCCACCCGGTGCCGCACCCCGGGCCCCCGAGGTGATCCTGCTCGGGATCGACGGCTCCGCTGGTAGCGCCAGCGCCACCGCCTGGGCGGCCCGGCTGGCCCGCACGGTGGGCGCCGAGGTAGTGGCCGTCCACGTCGACCTCACCGGCGACGGCAGCACCGACCCCGCCATCGACCCGGCGTGCAAGGAATGGGTGGCCCCCCTGCTCGACGCCGGCGTGCCCACCCGCATCGTGGGGCGCACAGGGTGGCCGGCCACGGCGCTGATGGAGCTGGCGGCCTCCGAGGCGCCCGACCTGGTGATCCTGGGGGCCCGGGGGGCTGGCGGCTACAAGGGGCTACAGCTCGGGAGCGTGTCGCTCGGCGTGCTGCAACGGAGCTTCGTCCCCGTCGCCGTCGTCCCTGTATAGGGACCGAACGGACGTTGCTCAGCGGCGGGGGGCGGGAAGGTCGCGCTCGGGGTAGCTGCCGTCGGGGAGGGCGTTCTGGAGCCCGACGTTGATCAGGCCGCCGTCGACGTAGAGAAGCTGGCCGGTGACGAAGGCCGCAGCCGGCGACACGAGAAAGGTCACGGTGTTGCCCAGGTCGAACACCGTGCCTTCGAAGCCGAGGGGCTGGTCACCCACGCCCCGGCCGACACCCTCGTCGTAGGTCTCGTCCCAGCCGGTAGTGCGGACCTGGCCGGGGGCCACGCAGTTGATCCGCACCTTCGGCCCCCATTCCCACGAGAGCGTGCGGGTCAGCTCCACCACCCCGGCCCGGGCCGCCGCGCTGTGGGCCAGGCCGGGCAGTCCCCGGCCGACGGTCATCACGATGTTGCAGATGGTGCCGCCGCTGTCGGCCGCCAGCATGCGGCGGCCGAAGGTCTGGATCATGTTCTACGTGCCGTGCAGGTTGAGGTCCACCACGGTGCGCCAGCCGTTAGGGCTGTAGTCGAGCGCCTTCTGGGCGAAGTGGCCGCCGGCGTTGTTGATCAGGATGTCGACGTCGGGATGGCGTTGGGCCAGGGCGGCCACGGCGTCGAGGTCCCGGATGTTGACCTCGTCCACCTCGACCCGGCCGCCGGTGATGGAGCGAAGGTCAGCGGCCGTCGCCTCCAGCACGTCACGCCGCCGGGCCGCCAGCACCACATCGGCCCCGGCCTGCAGGAGGGTGTGGGCGATGCCCCGGCCGATCCCGGTGCCGCCCCCGGTCACCAGCGCCCGCCGTCCGGCCAGGAGGTCGGAGGCGAACATCACCCGGGGCCGCTCGGTGCCGTCGTCGTCGCTCGCCATGTCCGGACCCTACTGGCTCGTGCGTCCCGGTTTCTCAGTGCACCAGGCGCCGCGGGCGGTGCCGTACGCAACGAGATCGAGCGGCGAAGCCTCCGGGACGGGATGGGGGGAGCGCAGCGACGGGAGCGCAGCCCCCGCAATCGACTAGCGTGCCGACCATGGCAGCTCGAACGCCGGGGGAGCAGGCCGAGTGGCGGGGGCGGACGGCCGAGGAGGCCCTGGATCCCGACCTTCCCATCGTCGACCCCCATCACCACCTGTGGACCCACGTGGACCCGCCGTACCTGCTCGACGAGCTCCTGGCCGACACCGGCTCGGGGCACCGGGTGACCGACACCGTGTTCATCGAATGTGGCTGGGCCTGGGACCGTGACGCCGCCGACCCGGTCATGATCCCGGTGCCGGAGACGGCCCGGGTGGCCGAGCTGGCGGCCGAGAGCGACCGCCGGGCCGCCGCCACCAGCACCACGACGAGCGCCCGGATCGCCGCCATCGTCGGCCACGCCGACCTGCGCCACGGCGCCGCCGCCGGGCGGGCCCTCGACGCCCTGGCCGAGGCCGGCGCCGGCCGCTTCGTCGGCATCCGCCACGCCACCGCCTGGGACGCCGACCCCGGCATCGAGAACCACCGCACCCACCCCGACGCCGGCCTCATGGGCGACCCCACGTGGCGGGCCGGGTTCGCCGAGCTGGCCCGCCGAGGCCTCACCTACGACGCCTGGCTCTACCACCCCCAGATCCCCGAGCTGACCGCGCTGGCCCGGAGCTTCCCCGACGTCCGCATCATCTGCGATCACCTCGGTGGCCCCCTGGGCGTGAAGTCCTACGCCGGCCGGAGCGACGAGGTGCTCGACGCCACCCGGGCCGCCCTGGCCGAGCTCGCCACCTGCCCCAACGTGGCCCTCAAGCTGGGTGGGATCGGCATGCCGATCATGGGCGGGGGCTGGCACCGGCGGGAAGCACCGCCGTCGTCGGCCGAGCTGGCCGACGCCTGGGGCCCGTTCGTGCGGTGGTGCATCGAGACCTTCGGGGCCGATCGCTGCATGTTCGAGTCGAACTTCCCGGTCGACGGGGCGTCGTGCTCCTACGCCGTGCTGTGGAACGCTTTCAAGCGCATGGTGGCCGACGCCTCACCTCCGGAGAAGGCCGACCTGTTCGCCGGCACCGCCCGCCGGGTCTACGGCCTGCCGGTCCCGGAGGGGTCAGCGTGAGCAGCGACGGCCCGAGTCCGATCACGCCCATCGAGCCCGAGCGGTTCGAATGGCTGGAGGCGTCGCGCTACTCGTTCTCGCTGGGGGTGGAGTCGGCCGGGGCGTCGTGGCTGGCCGGCCACACCGCCTCCGCCTTCGACCCCGCAACCGGCCGGGTGGGTGTGGCCGGCGACGGCGGAGCCCAGGCCGAGGTGTGCTGGGCCAAAGTGGGTCGGGTGCTGGAAGCAGCGGGCCGCACCCCGGCCGACGTCACCGAGTTGGTGGAGTACGTGACCGTCGACGGGCTGGCCCAGCTCGAGCGGATCCGGGCCGCCCGCCCCGGTGGTCTGCGGGCCGACATCGGATCGGTGGCCGTGGTGGAGTCGCTGGTGCGGCCCACGGCGGTGCTGGAGGTGGAGGTGGTGGCCGGCGGCCCGGCGGACCTCGTCCGCCTGCCCCAGATCCTGCCCCTCGACGGCGACGGCCGCCTCGTGGCACCCGGTGACTTCGTCGGCCAGTGCCGCTGGGTCCTGGAGGAGGCGGGCCGCCGCCTGGCCGACCACGGGCTCGGCCTGGAGCACGTGGTGCGGACGGTGCAGCACAGCACCACCGCCACCCGCACCGAGTACGGGGCCACGGCGGCCGACCGGCGCCAACTCCTGGGGCCGGTGTTCCCGGCCTCCACCGGCGTGCTCACCCCGGCCCTGCCCCACCCCGGGGCCCTGGTGGCCCTCGACGTGTGGGCGTCGCGGTCGCCCAAGCGGGCCGTGGTCCACCGGCCCGAGGCCTACGCCCCGCTCACGTTCGGACCGGCGGTGGCGGCCGGCGGTCTGCTGTTCATCTCCGGCACCACGGCCTGGGACCCCGACACCGGCGGCACCGTGGGCGGCGACGACATAGCGGCCCAGGCCGCCTTCGTGTACGACGAGATCGCCGCCGTTTGCGCCGTCGCCGGCACCTCGGTCGACCGCCTGGTGAAGACGATCGAGTACGTCACCCCGGCCGGCGTACCCCGTTACCGGGAGGTGGCGGCGGTGCGGGAGCGGATCCTGGGTCGCCCGCTGCCGGCGTCCACCGGGGTGGTGGTGTCGGCCCTGCTCGGCCGCCAGTGGCAGATCGAGATCGAGGCGGTGGCCGTTCTGTGAGGACGGTGCCGTGAGCAGAGACCGGTGACCGGCGGCTTCCTCACCGACGAGCTGCGGGGCTGCGTCGGGCGGACCGCCAGCTACACCGCTCCTGAGCCGCTGGGGGCGGGGTCGCTGCGCTACTACGCGCTCGCCATCGGGGCCGATCCCGGGCGGTGGGTCGACGAGGCCCCGCCCACACTGATCTTCGACACGTGCCAGCTCACCGGCCGGAGCGACCCCGACGGCGCCGGTTACCTGGGCCATGCCTGGGAACTCCCTCTTCCCGTGCCGTGTGCCCTGATCCGGGGCGGCAACGATTATGAGCTGTACCGTCCGGCCCGGGCTGACGACGTGATCACCACCCAGTGGACGCTGTCGTCGATCGATGAGCGGACGGGGGGCGACGGGGCGCCGTTCCTGGTGGCCACGGCCGAGGCCCGCTACTCCGACGCCACCGGCGACCCGATCGCCACCAACACCGAAACCAACATCCTGCGGCCGCTCCAGCGGGAGGTGGTCACCGAGGCTCGCCCCACGGATCGCCCCCGGGCGGCTCCCACGGTGCCGCCGGCCCATCCCGACGTGGCCGACCGGGTGCGCCCCATCACCCAGCTCGACATGGTGGCCTACGGCGGCGCCACCTGGGACTGGCACCGGCTGCATCACGACGCCGCCTACGCCCGCCGGGCCGGGATGGCCGGGCCCGTGGTCGACGGCCAGATGCTGGGCGCCCTCCTCGCCGAGCACGCGCTGGCCGCGGCAGTCACTGTGGCCCCGGGCCGCCGGGCCCGCCTCACCCGCCTGTGGTATCGCAACCGGGCGCCCGTGCTGGCCGGCGACACCGTCACCTGCCGGGTGACCGCCGTAGCGCGAGAGAGCGCCCACTCGATCCGCCTCGAGCAGATCGTGACGGTCGGCGACCGGGTCGTGGTGGGCCCGGCCGGCGCCGAGATGCAGCTCCACGCCTGAGCGAGCATCCACCCTCAGCTGCCCCCGGCCTGGAAAACTCGGGCCCCAGGGAGGCGGAGCTGATGGCGCAACTGGCGGCGAAGGACAGGAACATCTTCCGGGTGTTGGTGGCGTTCGCCGTATTCTTCGTTCTCACCGCTCCGGCTGCGGCCGGTACCCAAACCCGCGCGTTCTTCGGGTTCCTGGGCGACGGCTGGGACTCCTTCCAGACCTACCTCGACGGCGTGTTCGACGACGGTGCCACCTCGCCCGGGGTCACCACCGGCTCCACCACCGTCACCGTCGTGGTTCCCGCCGCCCCGGGCACCACCACCGCCTGACCGGGCCCGGCCTGCCGCCCCACCAGCGGCGATTGCAACCGGCCGCCCTCCGCTGGCTACTGTGAGTGGGTTCAGTGTGGCCACGGCGCGCCCGGCCCAACCAGCCGGGACGAACGACCCACCGTAGCCACCGCCCAAACGTGTAGGGGAAGACGAGATGACAGACCTCCGGCCCGCTGAGTTCGACCTCGACGCCAAGTACAAGGAGGAGTACGGCTCCTTCTTCTTCACCGGCGTCCACGCCCTGGTCCGCGTCCCGATCGACCAGATGCTGTCCGACAAGCGGGCCGGCCTGAACACCGCCGCCTTCATCTCCGGCTATCAGGGCTCCCCCCTGGGTGGGTTCGACCGGGAGATCATCAGTCACAAGAAGTTGATGGACGAGTTGCACATCGTCCACAAGTCGGGCCTCAACGAGGAGCTGGGGGCCACCGCCGTCATGGGCTCCCAGGCGTCGGCCACCTTTCCCCAGCAGCGCTTCGACGGTGTGCTCGGCATCTGGTACGGCAAGGCGCCGGGCCTCGACCGGGCCGGTGACGCCATCCGCCACGCCCAGTACGCCGGCACCAGCCCCCACGGCGGCGTGCTGTGCCTGGTGGGCGACGACCCGGCCAACAAGTCGTCCACCCTCCCCTCGGGCTCGGAGGGCACGATCGCCGACCTCCACATGCCGATCCTGCATCCGGGCAACGTGCAGGAGGTACTCGACCTGGGCCGCCACGGCGTTCACCTGAGCCGCACTGCCGGCCTGTGGACCGCCATCAAGATCGTCACCTCGGTGGCCGACGGCTCGGGCACCGCCGAGATCGGGGCCGACCGGGTGAAGCCCCTGATCCCCGAGTTCGAGTGGAAGGGCAAGCCCTACCGCCCCCGGGCCAACGGCCGCCTGGGCGGCGCCCCGGCCAACTCGATCGAGGAGGAGATCTACGAGGCCCGCCTCCCGCTGGCCCTCAAGTACGGGGCCGACAACGACCTCAACCGGATCACCATCAATCCCCGCGACGCATGGTTCGGCATCATGGCCTCGGGTCGGGTGTACCACGAGATCCTGTCGGCGGCCCAGGAGCTGGGGCTGTCGCCCCGGGACCTGCACGAGCACGGCATCCGGGTGCTGCAGATGTCGATGCCGTTCCCGTTCGACAAGGCCATCGTTCGCCACTTCGCCCAGGGCCTCCAGGAGATCATGGTGGTGGAGGAGAAGCGGCCGTTCATGGAGAACCAGCTGCGGGAGGCCCTCTACGGCATGCCCGACCAGCCGCTGATCACCGGCAAGCGGGACCCCGACGACGCGGTGTTGGTCAAGAGCTACGGCTCGCTCGACACCGACGCCCTGGTGGAGCCGCTGCGGCGCCGCCTCACCACCCGCATCGACGCCGCCCGCCTCCGCCCGCCGCTCCAGGCCCCCACCCTCGACCCGGCCAAAAGCCGCCGCCTGATCGAGCTGATCCCGGCCCGCACGCCGTACTACTGCTCGGGCTGCCCCCACTCGACCGGCACCAAGGCCCCGGCCGACGCCCTCGTCGGCGGCGGCATCGGCTGCCACGGCCTGGTGGGCCTCATGTCGCCGGAGCGGGTGGGCCACGTGATGGGCAACACCCAGATGGGGGGCGAGGGCGTCCACTGGATCGGCATCGAGCCCTTCGTCGAGGTCGACCACTTCATCCAGAACCTGGGCGACGGCACGTTCGCCCACTCCGGCTCGCTGGCCATCCGGGCCGCGGTGGCGGCCGGCAGCAACATCACGTTCAAGGTCCTCTACAACGGGGCGGTGGCCATGACCGGCGGGCAGGACGCCGCCGGGGCCATGACCGTGCCCAACATGGCCCAGGCCCTGCAGGCCGAGGGCGTGAGCCGCCTCATCGTCACCACCGACGACATCGAGAAGTACAAGGGCGTCGAGATGCCCAAGGGCGTCGAGGTGTGGGACCGGGAGCGGATCATCGAGGCCCAGGAGACGCTGGCCAAGGTGAAGGGCTGCACGGTCCTCATCCACGACCAGCAGTGCGCGGCCGAGAAGCGCCGTGACCGCAAGCGGGGTCTCGTGTTCGACCCGCCGGAGCGCCTGGTGATCAACGAGCGGGTGTGTGAGGGCTGCGGCGACTGCGGCGTGGCCTCCAACTGCCTGTCGGTGCAGCCGATCGAGACCGAGTTCGGGCGCAAGACCCAGATCCACCAGTCGTCGTGCAACAAGGACTACTCGTGCCTGGCCGGCGACTGCCCCTCGTTCCTCACCGTCGTGCCCAAGAAGACGGCGGGCAAGGCCAGCCGGGAGAAGGGCGGCGCCCGCCGCATCCCCAAGCTCGACGTGGCCAAGCTGCCCCTGCCCACCATGATCGTGCCCACCGACGACTGCACGATCCGCATGCCCGGTGTCGGTGGCACCGGCGTGGTCACCACGTCGCAGGTGCTGGGCACGGCGGCCACGCTGGACGGCAAGTACGTGGGCGGCCTCGACCAGACCGGTCTGTCGCAGAAGGCGGGTCCGGTGGTGTCGGACCTGCGGATCACGGTCGAGCCCCAGGAGGGCACGAACAAGCTCACCGCCGGGTCGGCCGACCTCTACCTCGTGTTCGACCTGCTGGTGGGCCTCAGCCCCCAGAACCTGGTGGGTGTGTCGCCCGAGCGCACGGTGTCGGTGGTGTCCACCTCGAAGACGCCGACCGGTGAGATGGTGCGCGACGTCCACGCCAAGTTCCCCGAGCTCGGCCTGCTCCAGGAGCAGCTCGACGAGGTGACCCGGGACGACAAGAACGTCTACATCGACGCCATCGCCGTGACCGAGGGCCTGTTCGGCGAGTCGACCACGGCCAACACCTTCATGCTCGGCGTGGCCTTCCAGCAGGGCACGATCCCGATCTCGCTGGAGGCCATCGAGGAGGCCATCGAGCTCAACGGGGCGTCGGTGGAGGCCAACAAGTCGGCATTCCACTGGGGCCGCCAGTGGGTGCTCGACCCGGCCAAGGTGCGGGCGGCGTCGGTGACGGCCGAGGACCATCTGCCCAAGCCGTCGAAGGGGCTGGAGAAAGCGATCGTGGCCGCCGGGCTGGGCGACGGCGAGCTGGGCCGGCTGGTCCGGATGCGGGCCGCCGATCTCGTCGGCTACCAGAACGAGGCCTACGCCAAGGAGTACCTGGAGGTCGTGAAGACGGCGGCCGATACGGGGCACACCGCCTTCGCCGAGGCCGTGGCCCGCTACGCCTACAAGCTCATGGCCTACAAAGACGAGTACGAGGTGGCCCGGCTCCTGCTGGAGGAGGCGGCCAAGCTGACGGTGTCGAACCAGGTGGGCGACGACGTGGAGATCAAGTGGAACCTCCACCCGCCGATGCTGCGGGCGCTGGGCATGAAGCACAAGATGCAGCTCGGCTCGTGGGCCAAGCCGGGGCTGATGGCCCTGCGGGCCGGTAAGCGGGTGCGGGGTACCTCGGCTGACGTGTTCGGCCGGGCCAAGGTGCGCCAGGTGGAGCGGGAGCTGGCCGAGGAGTACAAGGGCCTGGTCAAGGCGCTGGCGGCCAAGGTCGACGCCGACAACCTCGACAAGGCCGTCGAGCTGGCCAGCCTGCCCGACGGGGTGCGGGGCTACGAGGACGTGAAGCTCCGCAACGTGGAGCACTACCACTCCGAGCTGGCCCGCCTCCGCTCCCAGTTCGACATCTGAGGTCAGCCCTCCCAACCGCCCGAACCGTCCGCAATTAGGAGCCTGAGCCGCGCTCAGCGCGGCTCAGGCTCCTCAGAATGCCCGGGTACCTCGGTCAGCTCAGCGAGGCGGCGTGGGTGGTGAGGGGCGTGTGCCGGGCCAGGGTGGCGAAGTCGGCGTCGGCGTGCAGGATCGGTGCGCCGACCCGGATAGCGGTGGCGGCGATCAGACAGTCGATCAGCTTGCGGACGGTCTCGCCCCGCCGTCGGCAGGAGCGGTACAGGGCGGCCGCCTCGTCGTAGTCGACCGGCGTGATCCGCACGAGGGACGCCCTGGCCAGCAACCGGCGCAGGTCATCGAGATGGCGTTCATCCCTGGCGCCCGCCAACACTTCCATGCTGATCGCGTCGCAGATGGCGATGTCGCCGGCCAGTAGCTCGTCGACCGCCTCACAGACGATGGAGCCGGTGTCACGCAGGAACTCGATCCAAGCCGAGGTGTCAACAACGATCATGCGGTTCGGCTGGCCCGCAGCTCGTCGAGATCGCCGTCCCAACCCGAACCGCGCAAACGCCGCGCTGCGTCGAGATCAAGGGGCTCGGCGGCCAGACGGCGCAGGGCCAGGTTCACCGCGTCGCGCTTCGATGTGAGCTGGTACCGCTCCATCACGGCCTCGCAAGCGTCATCGTCGATGTCAATATTGGTGCGGGCCATACACTAACGATACACCAATCCGACGCCGGATCAGCCGGCGGCGAACCGGCCGGGTGGGATCGTCGTTCGCTGGTAGCTGACGAGCTTGCCGTCGGCATCGTGCCAACGGATGGTGAGCAGAGCTGGCTCCGTGGGCTCGGCGCCCAGGTCGAAGCGGAGCTGTGCAGTCGAGCCGCTGTCCAGGGCCGTGAGGTCGCCCGGGCGCGACGTCCCTGCCGCCGACGGCGTAGGTGGCCGTGACGCTGGCGCCATGGGCGGGCGCGAGGAATGTGGCCGCCCAGGAGCCCCTGTCGTCGTCGACGCTGGCATCATGACCATCAGGGCCGGTTCAGGCTGGGAGCGTTAACAGACCACCAGAACGCTGAGCGGTTGGCCGCTCAGATCCGGTGCAGCTCAGGCTGGGTCGCCGCGTTCCTGGAGGAACGGACGGTCGGCCATCACGATGACCGTCATCACGCCCTCGTCGAATCAGATCTGCCCACCTCGCGGCGGCCCAAGCATCACCGTCGCCGGCGAAAACGACAGCGTCACACCGACCTGTCAGACTGGTTAGCGACCTGAAGTATCTGCCGAACCCCCGGGGGACCGACCCATGGCAACCACCGACGCCGACCTCATCATCCGCAACGGCACCCTGCACGACGGCACGGGTGCCCCGGGCCGCCGGGCCGACGTGGCCGTCAAGGGAGACCGCATCGTCGAGGTGGCCGACCGCATCGACGGCTCCGCCCACCGCGAGATCGACGCCTCCGGCAGGCTGGTCACCCCCGGCTTCGTCGACGTCCACACCCACCTCGACGCCCAGCTGGCCTGGGATCCGCTGCCCACCTCCTCGTGCTGGCACGGCATCACCTCGGCCGTGTTGGGCAACTGCGGCGTCACCTTCGCCCCGGTGCAGCCCGGCCAGAAGGAGTTCCTGGCCGAGATGATGGAGTCGGTGGAGGACATCCCCCGAGACGCCATCCTCGAAGGCCTCCCCTGGGACTGGACCACCTACGGCGACTACCTGGGCTGGCTCGACCGCACGCCTAAGGGCATCAACGTGGGCGGCCTCGTGGGCCACTGCGCCCTGCGGGTGGCGGCCATGGGCGATCGGTGCATGGTCGAGGGCTCGGGCACGGCCGAAGACATCGCCAAGATGGCCGAGATGGCCGAGGAAGCCATGCGCTCCGGCGCCCTCGGCATCTCCACCAGCCGTACGCTCGGCCACAAGGTGCCCGACGGCCGCCCCGTGCCCGGCACGTGGGCCGGAGCCGACGAGCTGCTGGCGTTCGGTGAGGTGTTGCGCTCCGTGGGCTACGGCCTGTTCGAGGGGGCCATGCGCCTCGGCGAGCGCGACGACGCCGAGCTCACCAAGACCCGGGAGGAGCTGGCCGTCATGGGCGAGATCAGCCGCCGGTCGGGCCGCCCGCTCAGCTACGGCCTCGTCCAGAGCGACCGCCGCCCCGACCTCTACTCCAAGGTCATCGAGTTCAACGTGGAGGAGAACGCCAAGGGCGCCCACCTCCGGCCCCAGACCACGGCCCGGGGCATCGGCATGATCTACCACCTGTTCAACCGCACCCCGTGGGACCGCTCCGGCGCCTGGCGCGAGCTGCGCCCGCTCAACCGCGAGGAGCGCCTGGCCGCCCTGCGCGACCCCGACCGTCGGGCCCGCCTGGTGGCCGACGCCGAGACGGCCAAGATGCTGATGGGCGACGACCAGCTGTTCGTGCTGCCCGAGGGCCCCGCCCGGTACGACTGCAAGCCGGAAGACTCTCTGGCCGCCCACGCCGCCCGCCGGGGCCTCTCGCCGGCCGAGACGTTCATCGAGCTGTGCCTGGAGCGCAACGGCGACGTCAACGTCAACTACCCGATCCTCAACCACCAGCTGTCGGCGGTGGAAGAGATGCTCGACATGGACCTGATCACGCTGGGCCTGGCCGACGCCGGGGCCCACGTGGGCCAGATCATGGACACCAGCCAGCCCACGTTCCTGCTCACCTACTGGGTGCGGGAGCGTCAGCGCTGGACGCTGGAGCAGGCCATCCGCCGCCTCACCTCCGACACGGCCGACCTGTTCGGGTTCAAGGGCCGGGGTCGGGTCCAGGCCGGCAACTACGCCGACCTCAACGTGATCGACTTCGAGGGCCTCACCCTCCCCCAGCCGGTGTACGTCAACGACCTGCCCAACGGGGCCGGGCGCTACGTCCAGGGCTCCACCGGCTACGACTACACGATCGTGAACGGCGAGGTGTTCATGGACCACGGCGAGCACGTCGGCGCCCTCGCCGGCCGCGTCGTCCGGTCAACGGATTAAGCCCGGCGCAGCCGGGCGCGGTGGGATGGGCCCCACCGCCGTTTGGGGTCCGGGGGCTTCCAAGCCCCCGAATGAGCTAACAGTTCGATACCACCGCCGGGTCGGAGACGTTGTACCAGGCGGGGTTGGACAGCAGCTCGGAGTACAAGGTGTAGCTGAGCGTGTCGGTGGCGAGCGACGCCACCGGCACGCTGTCGGCCAGGATCCCGGCGCCCGTCACGGGGCCGGCCACGGTCACCGTGCTGGCTCCGATCGAGCGCAACACGTAGAAGGCGGTGCCCGACGGGGCCGGCCCGCTCCAGGTGACGGTGACGTCGCAGAACGAGCCCTGGATACCGCTGGCCGTGATCACCGGGTCGGCCGGTAGGGGCACGTTGGAGGCCCGGGCCGCCCCCGTTCCCGATGCCCCGACGGTGAACGCGGCCAACGCCGGGCTGGCCGGCCCCGGCCGCACCGCCGGAGCGGCAACCAGGGTCGTCAGCCCGACGGCGAGCAGCAGCACGGCGGGTGCCGTCCTCACGTCGGTCCCATCGGGCCGCCCGGCGGGCCGGAGGCCTACACCTGGGCGCCGGTGAGGGTGATGGCGACGGTGAACGTCACGCCCTGGCAGCCGTCGGGGGCGTTGGTGTCGAGCGTGATGGCGTCGGCGATCGTGGCCGGCGTGTTCACCGCGTTGGCGTTCAGCGGGATGGCGCTGGCCAGATTGCCGTCGGTGTCGGTGGTGAGGTTGGTGGCCGGGCAGTTGGCCTGGTCGCTCGACGTGATGGTCCCGTAGGCGACGGCGGTGAGGCTGATCGGGTACGGGTTGGGGTTGGTCACCGTGAACTGGAGGTCGCCCGAGGCCCCGGGGAACAGGTCGGCGGTGGGGGTGCTGGCGGCGGTGACGGTGAGCGCCTGGGCCGTCAGCGCCTTGGCCCCGCCGTTGCCCGTGCCCGAGGCCGACCACAGGGCGACGGCCACGCCGGCGGTGGAGACGAAGGTGATCAATCCCACCACCACCATCACGAGAGGACGGCGGCGGCGGAGCCGCTCCAGCAGCGGCATCGGGTTCAGGTTGGGATCGGCCATGGCGGCCTCCGTTCGACGGGTACCTTGAGGTACCGGCGTTGTCGCCGCCGGCCGAACCCCATCGGCCTGTGTCAGCGCGATGTGAGATATGGTGTCCCCTTCGGGGACCTCGGGTTCGCCTGCGGCGAACGCCGGTGTCCATTGCGGTCTGAGCTTGCCCCCGACCGCCCCCGGGCGGGATCCTCGTTACCGAGGCAGCGGGGCCGCTGCCGACGGGGACCGACCCGGGGGGAACCAGAGCGATGACCGCCAATGATCCGGCCAGGCTGCTCGATGGGGTGCGGGTGCTCGACTTCACCCAGTACCTGGCGGGGCCGTCGTGCACCCGCCTGATGGCCGAGTTGGGGGCCGAGGTGATCAAGGTGGAGCTGCCCAGTGGCGACCCCACCCGGGTGCTCGTGCCCCAGCGGGGCGGGGTGTCCTCGGTGTTCGTGCAGCAGAACCGGGGCAAGCGCAGCGTCTGCATCGACTTGAGCCGGCCCGAGGCGGCCGAAGTGGTGCGCCGCCTCGTGCCCCACGTCGACGTGGTGGTGGAGAACTCCACGCCCGGGATCATGGCCAAGCGGGGCCTGGGCTACGACGACCTGTCGGCCATCAATCCTCGGGTGATCATGGCCTCGGTGTCGGGCTTCGGCCAGACCGGCCCCTGGCGCACCAAAGGGTGCTATGACTTCATCGCCCAGGGCATGGCCGGGCTCATGCACATGACGGGCGAGCCCGACGGACCGCCCTATTTCGTGGGCATCGGGGTGGGCGACACCAACGCCGGCGTCCACGCCTTCGCCGGCATCGGCTACGCCCTGTACCAGCGCGACCGCACCGGCCGGGGCTGCCACCTCGACGTGTCGATGGTCGACGCGCTGTTCCACATGCAGGAGTACGCGGTGGGGGCGGCCTCGATGTCGGGCCGGGACTTCCAGCCCATCCGCCAGGGGCTGCACTACCAGCCGGTGGCACCGGCCGGCACCTTCCGGGGACCTCAGGGCTGGATCGTGATCCTGTGCATGCCCAATCAGCTCCCCAACCTGTGGTCGGCCATGGGCCGCCCCGAGATGGGCGACGATCCCCGCTTCGCCGACCAGGAGCAGCGAACGGCCAACCGGGGCGAGATGACGGACCTGATCGAGGCCTGGTTGGCCACATTCCCCACCGACGCCGCCGCCCTGGCCTGCCTGGAGGAGTTCCGGGTGCCGGCCGGCCCCGTGCTCGATCCGGCCGACGCCATCGACCACCCCTGGTTCGTGGCCCAGGGCACCGTGCGGGACATCCACGACGTGGAGGGCGGGAGCTTCACCGCCCCCGGCTTCCCGTTCCGGTTCGACGGGGTCAAGCCGGCAGCCGACCTCCGGGCACCCCTCCTGGGGCAGCACACATGGGAGGTTCTGGCCGAGGCGGGCTACGACGATGCCGCCATCTCGGGTCTTGCCGAGGCCGGTGTGTTGGTGCTCGCCGCTGATTCGGAGCGGGCCGGCTGAGGTCCCGCGAGCCCGCCGGGGGAACTGATCGGGCTCATCTGGAGCTGGGCGATCATGCCCAAAACAGGGGTGAAATCCGTGTTCACCCTGGTCTGAGCCCTATCCGTGATGACGTCAGAGCAGGTCGTTGGTACGGTTTGTTGACCCTTGTCGACGTGGCCGACCCCGGCCATGCTGCAGTTCGAGGAGGAACACGGCCGTGCTGGTCCGGCGATCAATCCCCGTGAAGCTAGCTCTGGCCGTCGGCATTCCCGTGGTGGCGTCGCTGCTGTTCGCCCTGCTGGCCCTCCGCACACTGGAGCAGGTCCGCATCGGCGGCGCCCAGTACGACGAATTGGCCGAGAGCACGGATCTCCGAGCCGACATCCTGCCCCCGCCCTACTACATCGTGGAGTCGTACCTCACGGCCCAGCTGATGGCCGAGACCCCCGACGATGCCGCCTACCAGGATCTGCGGCAGCAGATGATCCAGCACGAGCAGGACTATCTGGCGGCCCACGAACGGTGGGTGGGGGAACTCGACCTCAACGACCCGGAACAGGCCGAGATCGCCCGCCTCCTCAACGACGAAGCCTTCAAGAGCGCTACCGACTTCTACGCCAAGGTGAAGAGCGACTTCTATCCGGCGGTGGAGTCCGATGTCCGGGGCAGCAGCACCGAGGCTGGCCACGAGGTGTTGGAGGAGGTCCTGCTCCCCATCTACGTCCAGCACCGGGCCAGCGTGGTCGACGCCGTGCCGCTGGTGGAACGGCAGACGGCGACCCTCGAGCGGGGTGCCACCCGTAGCGCCCAGCAGGGCTACAGCCTGCTGCTGCTGGCCTTGGTGGCCCTCACCCTCATCGCGCTGGTGCTGGCGGCCTTCGTGGTGCGGGCCATCGTCCGTCCGATCAACCGGCTCACCCGGGCCGCCGACGAGGTGGCCCGCACACTGGAAGGGGCCGACCTGGAGCAGGAGGCCCCGCCGCTCCCGCCGATCGAGCTCGACGCCTCCCGCGAGCTCAACCTGGCCGCCGACTCGTTCAACACCCTGATCGACACGACCACCGACCTGCTCGACCGCCACGCCCGCACCCGGCGCAACCTGGGCGAGATCTTCCAGAACCTGGGTCGTCGTAACCACGGCCTGCTCACCCGCTCCCTCCAGGTCATCACCGAGCTGGAGCAGACCGAGACCGACTCCGAGACGCTCGACCGGTTGTTCCGGCTCGACCACCTGGCCACCCGCATGCGGCGCAACGCCGAGAACCTGCTGGTGCTGGCCGGCTCCCAGAGCGCCCGCCCGGTGGAGCGCCAGAGCACGATGCACGACATCATCCGCTCCGCCCTGTCGGAGATCGAGGCCTACACCCGGGTCGACCGGCCCGAGCTGGAACCGGTGGCGGTCAAGGCCGGGGCGGTGGCCGACGTGACCCATCTGCTGGCCGAGCTGATGGAGAACGCCACGAACTTCTCGCCCCCCGACACCCGGGTCCGGGTGCTGGGCGACTTCGTGGACGACGGCTACGCCGTCACCGTGATCGACGAGGGCCTGGGGATGCGGGACGACGCGATCGCCGAGGCCAACCAGCGGATCCAGCGTCTCGCCAGCCTCGATCTGACCCCCACCCGCACCCTCGGCCTCTACGTGGTGGGCCGCCTGGCCCACCGCCACGGCATCCGGGTGAGGCTGCTGGAAGGCACCTTGCGGGGCACGGTGGCGAAGGTCGTGCTGCCGATGAGCCTGCTGGCCGAGGCCGATCCGTCACCGGCCGAGCTGGAGCTCCAGCGGGCCCGCTACGAGCGAGTGCTGGAGTCGGCCATCCCCGGCGCCAGCGGCCGTACCCGGCGGGGCACACCGATGCCGGGCCCGGTCCAGACCGGCGGGGCCGTCGTGGTGAGCCCGCCAGCGCCGACAGCGGTGCCGGTGGCCGGAATCGACGACCGGTTCGACGATGGCCCGGCTGGCGGCTTCGCCCACCGCGGGCCGCTGCGCCCTGTCGTCGACGACGGCGAGCTGATCGACGGGTCGCCGGCTCGGGCGGTCAACCGGCCCCCGTCGGTGGTGGCGCCCCCCACCCGCCCCTCGCCCCCGCCGTTCTCCCGACCCCCCACGGCCGCTCCTTCGGTGCTGCCGCCGTCGCCCACCCCACAACCTCCGGCCGGGTCGCCGGTGCCGTCGGTGCCGGGCCCAGTGGAGCCACCCGGGCCAACCGCCGTTCCCCCGGCAGCCGCCTGGCCTCCGGCCGGTGAGCGGCGACCCGAGCGCCCCCCGGCGTCGGCTCCGGCCCCCATCCCCCCGTCGAGCCTGCTGGCCGGCACCGGTTCCGAGCCCCGCCTGCCCCACCCGGTGGCGCCCGACGCCCCGGCCACCAACGGCAATGGCATCGGCTATGCCGAGGCAGAGTCACCCGGGACCTCCAACGGTGCCGCCCCCAACGGTGCTGCCCCCAACGGTGCTGCCCCCAACGGCATCAACGGCACCTTCGGCCTGGCCGGCGGGCCGGACAGCTACGCCGGCAACGGCTACGACGGGGTGCACGGCAACGGTCAGGCCGGCAACGGTCAGGCCGGCACCAATGGCGAGGAGACCCGGGGTGGGATGCGGCGCCGGGTCCGGGGGGCCCAGATGCCCGAGACCAGCCTCACCGCTGGTCTGGGCCCGAACCCCGATCAGGAGCCGGACGACGGGCCACGGGGGGAGCAGCTCGACCGCCAGCGCGACAGCCTCCGGGCCTTCCAGCACGGTGTGGACCAGGGCGCCCGGGACGGTCGTCAGGTCGACGATGAAGGAGACCAGCAGCCATGACGAACATCGGGGCTCCCCTCAGCGGTCGGGCGGCCAACACCAACTGGCTGCTGCAGCGCTTCGTGCGGGAGACCGCCGGCGTGCAACACGCCTTCGCCGTCTCGTCCGACGGGCTGCTGATCACGTTCTCGTCGAACCTCACCCGGCAGGCGGCCGACAAGATGGCAGCCGTCATCACCGGCATCCAGAGCCTGGCCGAAGGGGCGTCGACGCTGCTCGAATGCCCCGGCCTGAAGATCGTGATCCTCGACCTCCACGAGCGGTACCTCCTGGTGTCGTCGATCAGCCAGACCGCCGTGCTCGGCGTGGTGGCCGCACACTCCTGCGACCTGGGTCAGGTCGGCTACGAGATGGCCTTCCTCAGTGAGCAGATCGGCCGGGTGCTCACCCCCGACCTGATCACCGAGCTCAGGAACAGCATCCTCGAATGACCCCCGGCGGCGACACCGGACGACCGGGCCAGCCGGAGGGCGGCGATCGCCAACCTTCTGCCGGGACCTGGGCCGATGACGCCCCGCGCCCCTTCCTCGACCGCACGTTGTCTCCGCCGCCTGGCGGGTCCGACCGTCCGCCCACCGATCCCGGTGGCGTCCGTCCGTACCTGCTCACCGGAGGTCGCACCACGATCCGCCCCGACGTCAACGTCGAGACGATCGTGAGCGTCACCGGCAAATCGCCCACCCGCCAGCTGGACGAGGAGCATCTCCGCCTGCTCCGTCTGGCCGGGGAACCGTTGGCCGTGGCCGAGCTGTCGGCCCACCTCGGCATCCCCATCGGCGTCGCCATGATCCTCGTTGGGGATCTGGCCGAGGCCGGCGTCGTACGCCTCAACGATGCGTCGGGTGACGGCTCGGGGGAGCCGACCCAAGACGCGGCGCTGCTCAGGAAGGTCGTCAACGGTGTCCTCAAGCTCCGAGAAGCAGAATCGCTCTAACCGTCCGCTGGGCGGCGGATCGGCGGGGGGTCCTCCCACCCCGGTGAAGGTGGTGATCGCCGGTGGCTTCGGCGTGGGCAAGACCACGTTGGTGGCGTCGATCTCCGACATCCCGCCCCTCACCACCGAAGGGCACATGACCACGGTGGCAGCCGGCGTCGACGACCGCACCGCCGTGCAGGCGAAGACCAGCACCACGGTGGCCATGGACTTCGGGCGGGCCCGACTCGATGGCGACATCATCCTCTACCTGTTCGGCACGCCCGGCCAGGACCGGTTCGGCTTCATGTGGGACAACCTGGTGAAGGGGGCCCTGGGGGCGATCGTGCTGGTCGACACCCGCCGGATCGACGACTGCTATCCGGCCGTCGACTTCTTCGAGCACCGCCAGGTGCCGTTCATCGTGGGCGTCAACCAGTTCGAGGGCCAGGAGTTGCCTCCGTTGGACGACGTGCGGTGGGCGCTCGACCTCGGGCCCACCACGCCCATCGTGGTGGTCGACGCCCGCAGTCGGTTGTCGGCCCTGGATGCCCTGCTGACTCTGCTGATGCACAACATGTCCCAGCTCGAGGCCCGCCTGGCCGAGATCGCCCCGCCGCCGGTTCCCACCCGGTCGCGCCTGATCGGGCCGGCTCCGGGCTGGGATCGGTCGCCCACCGGCCTCTGACTCGAAGTCCGACCAGGGGACACCTAGTGTGAGGCTCACGACCCTGTCCGGGGGATGGACGGGGGAAGGAGTCACGATCATGGCCACGCCGCTCACCGCCGCTTCGTTTGCCGACCTCAAGGTGATCGACAGCGACACCCACTGGTCGGAACCGGAGGACCTCTGGACCTCGCGGGCCCCGTCGACTTACCGCGACCTGGTGCCCCAGGTCAAGGTTCTCAACGGCAAACGACGGTGGGTCGTCAACGGCGACACCGTCATCGGGCCGGCCCACGCCACCAGCGCCATCGCCCCCGACGGGGGGAAGATCTACGGAATCGACTTCCTGGGCTACACCAACGCCGACGTGCACCGGGCCTGCCTCGATGTCGACGCCCGCCTGGCCATGATGGACTCGCTCGGCATCCACGCCGCCACCCTGTACCCCAACGTGGCCGGGTTCGGCAGCCAGAACTTCATGAAGGTGACCGACGAGGGCCTGCGGGTGGCCTGCGTGGAGATATACAACGACTACATGGCCGAGGTCCAGGCGGCGTCGGGCAACCGGCTGCTGCCGATGGCCATGGTCCCGTGGTGGGACGCCGAGGGCACGGCTCGGGAGATGGAGCGGGCCAAAGGGCTGGGGCTGCGGGGCATCGTCACCTGCTCCAACCCCCACGACTCGGGCTTCCCCGACTACAACCAGCCGGTGTGGGAGCCGGTGTGGGAGACGGCCGAGGGGCTCGACCTGCCCATCAACTTCCACATCGGGGCGAGCCAGGGCGACCTCGACTGGTTCGGCCGGGTGCCGTACACCACGTGGCCCGGTGATCTGCGGCTCACGATCGGGGGCACCAGCCTGTTCCTGGGCAATGCCCGTTGGATGGCGAATCTGTTGTTCACCGACATCTTCGACCGGCACCCGGGGCTGCGGATCGTGTCGGTGGAGTCGGGCGTGGGATGGATCCCGTTCTTCCTCGAGTCGCTCGACTACCAGGCGGGGGAGACGGCGCCCGAGCACCTGAAGAAGCTGCCGCTCAAGCCGTCGGAATACTTCAAGCGGCAGATCTACGCCACCTTCTGGTTCGAGTCGGCCATGCTGGCTCCGGCCATCGAGTACCTGGGGGCCGATCGGGTGATGTGGGAGACCGACTTCCCTCACCCCACCTGCCTCTACCCCGACAGCGGGGAGCGGACCCGGGCGAAGCTGGGTGGCTTGTCGGAGGACGTGCAGCGCAAGATCCTCCACAGCAATGCCGCCGACCTCTACAAGATCGACGGGTAGCGCCCGGTCGACCCCTGACACCGGTTCGGCGCTGATCGCCCGCATCGAGCGGGGTGACGGGGGTGCCCGGCTGCTGCGCGACCTGGCCGAGCTGGTCGACGACCTGGTCTCGATCGGGGCTCCGGCCGGGGCGGTGGCCGCCGTGGGCCGTCTTCTGGCGCTGACCCGGCCGCGAAACGAGTGGTGGTGGCGACGATGGCACCCGCATGGTGCTGGACGTTGTGCCCTGCCCGGGGTCGGCCGGTGGTGGCACACTC
>CADEDH010000039.1:0-12285 GCA_902826025.1 uncultured Actinomycetes bacterium | reverse complement strand
ACGACCACGGTGCAGTCGGCGGCGGCCACGGTGGGCGACCTGGGCGAGGTGACCTTCGACGTGGTCGGCATGCCCGACGACGCCCAGCACGGTGTGCGGCTCCACGTGTTCGGCACCCCGCTGCCCGGCGGGTTCGCCCTCAAGTCGGTGGAGGCGACGGTCCTGTGCAGCCGGGGTGTCACGGCCGGCTCCTGCAATTGAGACACCGGCCGCCGTTCTCGCCCGGCTGCACGCGGTGAGCTACCGTCGTCGGCGTGGATCTGCGTCTGGATGGAAAAGTTGCACTGGTGACCGGTGGGTCGGCCGGGATCGGTCTCGGCATCGCCAAGGCCTTCGCCGACGCCGGGGCGTCGGTGATGATCACGAGCCGCAAGGCCGACAAGTGCGAGCAGGCGGTGGCCGACATCGGGGGCGACGTCGACTGGCGGATCAGCCACGTTGGCGACCCCGAGCAGGGTGAGCGCTGCATCGCCGACACCATCGAGCGCTTCGGGGCGGTCGACATCCTGGTCAACAACGCCGCCACCAACCCCCATGCCGGCCTGGTGATCGACTGCGAGCTGTCCAAGCTCGACAAGACCTACGAGGTCAACCTGCGGGGTCCACTGGCCTGGACCCAGATCGCCTGGAACCAATGGATGAAGGAGCACGGCGGTTGTGTGATCAACACCGTGTCGGTCGGGGCGTTCAAGACCAGCCGGGAGCTGGGCGTCTACGGCATGTTCAAGGCCGCCTTCGTCTACCTCACCCAGCAGCTGGCGGCCGAGCTCGGCCCCCAGGTGCGGGTGAACGCCATCGCCCCGTCGGTGATCAAGACCGACTTCGCCCGCATCCTGTGGGAGGGCGAGCGGGGCTCGGCCGTGGCCGACACCTACCCGATGCGCCGGCTGGGTGAGCCGGCCGACATCGGCGAGTGCGCCCTGTGGCTGGCCGCCGGGGCCAGCTGGTTGACGGGTCACACGATCATCCTCGACGGCGGCTCCATGGTGCAGCTCCCGCCCATGCCGGCCGACCTCGTGGGCGGGCACTAGGGGTGTCCTTCGGGCCCGCCGGGCCGATCCGGCCGGCCCGATCCCGGAGCGAGAAGGGGGAATGCTCATGGGAACCGCAACCGATGTGATCCTGCAGAGCGGCGTGGCGGCGTCGAGCCTGGGGTTGGCGCCCGGGGTGACGGTGCGCCCGGCCGGAGGGCCGGGGTCGCTGGCCGTGATCGTGGAGGGGATCGATCTGTCGACCGATCTGACCGGAGATCAGATCCGCTCGTTGATCGCCGTGTGGAGCCACGCCGGCCTGATGGTGGTGCCCGGCCAGAGTGGCCTCACCGCGGCCCGCCAGGCGGCGGTCGTGGAGTGGTTCGGCCGTCGGTTCCACCGGGGTGACGGGGCTGCAGCCATCGACCAGCTGCCGATGGTGGGCGACCTGCCAGTTCAGCTCCTGTCGAACCGTGACCGGCGTCAACCGGGCGACGCTGTGATCACCGGGCCGAAGATGGCGGCCGCCACCCAGGAACTGAAGATGCACAGCGACGTGCAGGACTACTCCTCGCCGCCTGACCTCACGACCCTGCACGGCATCCACATCCCGCCGACCGAGGCCGGTGGGCGCACCCACTTCTGGGACCTGTTCGCCGCCTATGAGGCCCTCGACGACGACACCCGGGCCCGGCTGGCCGGTATGCGGTGGCGGCCCCACAGCACCTACAAGACGATGAAGGGGGTCAACCAGCCCAAGGCGCTGGCCAACGACGCCCCCGACCAGGCCTCGGTCGTCACCCATCCGGTGGTGCGGACCCACCCGGTCAGCGGCCGCCGAGCGCTGTGGGTGTCGACGTTCACCGAGGAGCTGCTCGGGTTCGACGACGCCGACGAGGAGCGGGCCCTGCGCCGCCGATTGCTGGCCCACATCGGCCAGGACCGGTTCCGGTACACCCACACGTGGACCGCCCACGACGTGCTGTTCTGGGACAACCGCAGCGTCAACCACGCCCGGGATTCCTGGGACGGCCGCTACCTGCGGGAGATGCACCGGGCCCAGGCCGGCGGCTCGGTGCCCTTCTAGGCCGCCGGTGGGGCCGCAATCGCTGCGGTCGGCGCCGCTCTCAGCGGATTCCGCTGTCGCACAGGATGTCGGCCGTCGCTTGGCCCGCCGTCGGTACCTGGACGGTGAACGGTGGGCAGGAGGGAAAGACGCTGCCGGAGCTGGCGGTGAGCACGTAGCGGCCGGGGGACAGGCCCAGGACGAAACGGCCCTGGGCGTCGGCTTCGATGGTGGTCACCAGTTGCTCGGCCCGGTCGAAGACCTCGACGTGGGCGGCAGCCACGGGGCGGGGCGGGCAGGGCTGGTCGGGTCGTTCCACCGGGCAAGTGGGAGAGGCCATGACCGTGCCGGCCAGTATGCCCATGGGTTGGCCCGACGGCACTGACCTGAGCGTGGTGCCCGTTGTGCCCGTGGTGTTGGCCGTGCTCGCCGAGCTCGCCGAGCTCGTCGGTGCGGTGGACGCGGAGGTGGGCCGGACGGTGGTGGGCGGGATCGTCGTGCCGGTGACCGCCGTGGTCGGGCCCGGGTCGGCGGGGTTGGCGGGGGCGCTGGCGGCGGCGGTGGATGCGCCCCGAGGCGTCGCATCGGTACGGGCGGCAGCGGCGACGACCGCCATCGTGGCCTCCGGGCCGGCGGGGCCATCGGCGGCGGCGGGGATCGTCGTCGGGTCGGCGGCGGCATCGCCGCCGCCCCCGCATCCGACGGCGGCCAGAGGCAGGATCAGGAGCACCAGGGCGGGGGCGCGGCGAAGGGTGGGTGTCGAACGGGTCATCGGGGCTTGGACGTCCGGCCGACCCCGCTGGTTCCCGCTTCCGGCCCCGGGGCCGGCCTGGGTTATCGTGAGCGGGCCCCGAAGGGCGGGGCGGGGCGGCCGCGGCGGCCTGACACCACAACCAGGAGGACACGACCATGGCCGGCATTCAGCTGCGTCGCTACCAGCTCGTGGAAGGGGCGATGGACGGGTTCCTGGCCTGGTTCCCCACCATTCGGGCGGCCCGGGAGCAGTTCGGGTTCAAGGTGGAGTTCCTCCTGGCCGACCGGGACAACAATCAGATCGTGTGGGCCGTCAGCCACCCCGGTGACTTCGACGCAGCCTTCGAGACGTTCGCCGCCTCGCCTGAGCGGGCCGCCGCCTTCGAGGGTCAGCCCAAGCGGGTGGAGGAGATGACGGTGTCGATGGTCGAGCCGTTCATCGCCCCCGGCAGCTGAACGGCTCCAGCCGGCGCCGGTAGCAGCGATGCGGGTGGTGGTGTTCGGCGCGTCGGGCTACCTGGGCCGGGCGGTGGGCGACGAGCTCGTGGGCCGGGGTCACGACGTGCTGGGGGTCTCTCGCTCGGCCCGGGCCAGCGTCCACCTGCGGGCCGGGGGAACGACGGCCCGCTGCGATCTGGTCACCGCCACCGACGCCGAGCTCGATGCCCTGCTGGGCGGGGCCAGCGCCGCCGTTTGGTGCCTCGGCCCCGACGACCGTTCCCCGCTCCCGGCTCCGGTGGCGGCCACGCTGGACCGGCTCCTGGTGCAGCCCACGGTTCGGGCGGCGGCTGCGGCCCGCCGGGCCGGGTTGGCCCGGTTCGTGATCCTGGGTTCCTACTTCGCCACCTTCCACCGGCTCCACCCGGCGTGGGACCTGGCGGGGCGCCACCCCTACATCGCCGCCCGCCTGGCCCAGACCGAGGGGGCCGAGGCGGCCGCCCCCGGCCTGGTCTCGGTTCTGGAGATCCCGTTCGTGTTCGGGGCGGTGGAGGGCGCCGTGCCGTTGTGGAAACCGCTGTTGTTCGAGCCGCTGCGGCGATCGCCCGTCGGCTTCGCTCCCAGCGGGGGCAGCGCCGCCGTCACCGCCGCCGACGTGGCTCGGGCGGTGTCCGCCGTGGTGGAGGGAGCGGCCCCGGCCGGTCGGTACCCGCTCGGTGTCGACAACATCAGCTACCGCCGCCTGGCCCACCTGGTGCTCGACGAGCTGGGCCGGTCGGGTCGTCCGGTGCTGCCGCTCCCGGCGCTGGTGGTGACGGCGGGGGCGATGAGCGCCGGGGCCGTGCACCGGCTGCGGGGTCGGGGCAGCGGGCTCGACGGCCGACACGTGGCTGGCGATGTGGTGGCCCGTCGGCTCCATCTCGATCCCGACACCTGCTGCCGGCCCCTCGGGCTCGAACCGTCCTCGATCGAGGACGCCGTACGGGCCACGGTGCGGGCGGCGTATCCCGAGCGGGTGGCCGATCAGGAGATCGATCCCGGGCGCGAATGAAGACTGGCGTCGGCGGGTTGGGGAAGGTGGAAGAACCGGGCCGCCCGCCGATGGGTGCGCCCACGAGATCCGAGGAGTCGCGATATGACCATGCAGGCGATCTGGAACGGCACGATCATCGCTGAGAGCGACGACACCGTGGTGGTGGAGGGGAACCACTATTTCCCCCGCGACAGCGTCGACGCCCAGCTGCTGCGGCCGTCGTCAACGACCTCGGTGTGTCCGTGGAAGGGAACGGCCAGCTACCACACCCTGGTGGTGGGCGACGCCGAGAACGCCGATGCCGTCTGGTACTACCCCACCCCCAAGCCGGCGGCCGAGGAGATCACCGACCGGGTGGCGTTCTGGAAGGGCGTGGAGGTGAAGGAGAAGCCCTGACCGGCGCCGCTCCACCACTGACCAGCCTCAGAAAAGCTGCCCGCGGCCGAGCATGCCGGGGGGCCTCCTGGTACTCTCCGCCAATCGTGCCCGACGTCACAGCCGTGGCGTTGCGGCAGCTCAGCGCAGCAGGCAAGGGGTAGCAGTGACAACGGTCGACGACATTCGTTTCCCGACACCGGACGAGATCGAGGGGTTCTGGGCCTTCGACAAGATGCATGCGCCGCGGCCGCTGCATCCGCTGTCGCAGGATCTGGTGATGGCCACGATCTCCCGGGGGTTCACCCAGGCCCAGGCCGAATACGGCTGCCCGGTGATGGCGTCGTCGAGAGCGATCAACCACTACTTCTACATGGCGTTCCACCCGGTGCCCGACGAGGCCGAGGTAGCCGATCGGATGACCCGCTACCCGGGCATGATCGAGCGCACCGTGCCGCTGGTGGGCACCCGGTGGGTCAACGAGTGGCTGCCGCTGATCAAGACCCGCAACGAGGCCGAACGCGACGTCGACTACGCCACGATGGGCGACGAGGCCCTGTTCGCCCGGTACTACGAGATGACGCGGTGGATGGAGCAGATGTGGTACATCCACGGCCACGTCAACTTCGCGCTGGTGTCGGGGGCCAAGCTGTCGGACTTCTACGACGAAGTGATGCAGCCGTCTGACCCCACGGAGTCGTACCAGATCCTGCAGGGCTACCACACCCGGCCGGTCGATGCCGCCCACGGCCTGTGGGCGTTGTCCCGCAAGGTGAAGGCCAGCCCGGCCCTGACCCGGGTGTTCGACGAGAACCCGCCCCGCGACCTGAAGCGGGCGCTGGAGCAGAGCGACGATGGCCGGGCCTTCCTGGCCGAGCTCGACGCCTACCTGTACGACTTCGGCTGGCGGTCCGACGCCGTCTACGACCTTGCCGACATCCCGTGGCGGGAGGATCCCACGATCCCCCTCGGCAACATCGCCCGCTTCGTGCCGATGCCCGACGCCGACGATCCGATGATCAAGTTCGACGAGGCGGTCAGGCGGCGGGAGGAGTTGACGGCCCGGATCCGAGCCAAGCTGGCCGATGATCCCGAGAAGCAGGCCCACTTCGAGAAGCTGTTCGAGGCGGCCAAGTACGCCTATCCCCTGACCGAAGACCATGCCTTCTACATCGACCAGATGGGCGTGGTGCTGTTCCGCCGGTTCGTGTCGGCGGTGGGGGAGCGACTGGCCCGGCGAGGCTGTTTCGCCGACGGGGAGGACATCTACTTCCTGTACGACCGCGAGGTACGGGACGCCATGGCCAACGACACCGACTACCACGGCGTTGTGGCGGACCGGAAGGTGGAGTACGAGGCGTGCGCCCAGGCGTCGCCGCCCGACATTCTCGGTACCCCGCCGCCCCCGCCCCAGCCCGGCGACTTCGTCGACCCCATGCTCGATGCGGTGGCCAGCCGCCTGCTGGGGATCAAGCCGCCACCCGAGGGCGAGCAGGACCCCGACATGATCGACGGGGTGGCCGGCTCGCCCGGCACCTACACCGGCGTGGCCCGGGTGGTGCGCTCGTTGGAGGAGGCCGGCGCGCTGCAGGACGGCGAGGTGATGGTGTGTGAGATGACGCTCCCGCCGTGGGTGCCGATGTTCGCCATCGCCGGGGCCGTGGTGGCCGATGTTGGTGGGGTGATGAGCCACTGCGCCATCGTGGCTCGGGAGTTCGCCATCCCGGCCGTGGTGGGGTCGGTGAGCGGGACCAACCGGATCCAGACCGGCCAGACCGTCACGGTCGACGGCACGAGCGGCAACGTCTGGCTCGACGGCCGCTCGCTGTAGTCACCAGGGTCGTAGTCACCAGGGTCATAGTCTTCAGGGTCGTAGCCCTCTGAGGCTGGGGCCGACGCCGGATCAGTTGCCGGCGTCGGCATCGCTCCCGTCCACGTCGACCGAACCGGGATCGACGTCGACGTTGGGGGTGTTCACGCTCACGTCGGGACTATCGACGTCCACGTCGACCGAGGGGGCGTCGATGTTGCCGCCGTCGGTGTCGACGTCCACGTCGCCGCCGAGGAGAAAGAAACCGCCGATGGCGAGGGCGGCGATCACCAGCAGCACCAGGAGCCAACGCAGTGGGCCGCCCCGGCGCCGCCGGGTGCCGACCGAGCGGTTGTCGTCGTAGCGGACGTCGCGGTCCCGGTCGCCGAGGTTGCGAGGAACCTCGCCGGTGTCCCGGGGATCGGTGTCCAGGCGGCGGTCGGTGCCGAGGCGGCGGCGGGTGCCGTCATCGAGGTCAGACATGTCTCTTCTCTCCTGTATCCGTCTTCAGGTGTAGACGTCGACTACCCCTGGGGCCGGGGGCTAACCGCAGGAGCGGGCCCACACCTGCCCGGGCGGTCACCCCGGTGGTGGCGCCAGAACGGCCAAGGTGTGCAAGCCGAGACCGCGGAGCACGACCGGGCGCCGCTCGACGATGGCCAGAGGGGCGGGGAGGGCAGCGGCCACGGCGTCGTCGATCACGATCTCGTCGGGGCGGGCGTTGTCGAGGAGGCGGCAGGCCCGGGCGGGCAGGAGCCCGTAGGGGCGGCCGGCACGCAGGAGGGTGGGGCCGGCGGCCAGGCTCACCTTGATCCGCAGGTGGCGGGCAGCGGGAGCGGCCCGGGCCGGGCGGTCGGGTCGCCGCTGTGGTCGGCGTCGACCATGGCCTGCCGGGCCAGCTCGGCGCCAGTGAGGAAGTCACCGGCGGTGATGTGTTGCTCGGCCAGGGCCTGTCGGATCAACGAGCGGCGGGTGGGGTCGGTGGCGGTGGCCAGGAAGCGGTGGGCCTGCTCCGTGGGCGGGACCCGGGCGAGCGACTCCGTGCGCGTCACCATCATGATTCGCAGCCAGGGCAGGAGGGCATCGGCCCACCAGCGTTCGAGGCCGGCGGCGGAGGCGACGTCGATGGCCTCGTCGAACACGGGCAGGGCGGCGTCGAAGTCGTGGTCGAAGTAGTAGGCCTGGCCGAGGGCAACCAGCAGTTCGGCTCGTTGAGCGGGGCCGTCCGTGTGTTCGGTGGGAGCGAGCTGGCGGGCCGCCTCGAGGTACCGGGTGGACTCGGTCCAGGAGTGGGAGCGGAGGGCGGCGTGACCGGCCTCGATGAGGTGGGGGAGTGCTTCGTCGGCGGGGACGAGGTCGGCTGCGGCCAGGAGGTGATGCCCGACCCGACGGGCCGCCGGGTCGTCGGCGGAGCCGGTGGCGGGGTGGTGGTCGGGAGCGCCGGCGATGAGGCGCCGAGCGGCCCGGGCGTGGAGGATCTGGAGGTCGGGGACCTCGGCCAGCTGCAGCACCACGTCGCGAAAGAGCGGGTGGCCGAACCAGTAGTGGCCGCCGTCGGTCTCCAGCAGCTCGATCGACACTGCGTCCTGGAGGTCGCGGCGGATCTCGGCGAAGGTGCGATCGGCGAGGAGGGGAAGGAGGTCGTCGGGAGTCAGCTCGTCGGCCCAGAGGGCGCCGGCGGCCAGCGTGAGGCGTACGGGGGGCGGGAGGGTGCTGATCCAGGCGGTGACGGGATCGGACAGCTCCGGGGGGAGGTGGATCTCCCTCCAGGCCCGGGGGTCCGAGGGGCGGAGGTTCGGATCGATGCGGCGGCGGCTGAGGGCGCGGAGTGCGGCCTGGGCTCGGAGCGGGTTGCCCCGGGCGCTGCGTTGAACGAGATCGACGTAGGCGGGGGAAGGGCGGGTGGCGGTGGTCGTGACGAGTTGGCCGATCTGGTCGGCGGTGAGGGGGCCGAGATCGAGGCGGGGAACGTCGAGGTGGCGCTCCAGGTCGGTGAGGAGGGCGGCGACGGGGTGGGGTGGGGGGAGGATGCGGGTGATGAGGATGAGGAGGAGCCGGTGGCGGAGGCGACGGTGGGTGAGGAGCTCGCCCACGGCGTAGGCCAGGAACTCGTGGAGGAGGGGTTGGCCCCAGTGGATGTCGTCGAGAGCGGCGACGGTAGGGGCGGAGCCCACCCGGTCGAGGAGGGTGGCGAGGAGGGAGGTGAAGCGCTGCGCCCGTCGGGCCCGGGCCTGTTCGGGGTCGCTGGCCGGCGGGTCGGTTCCGGCGGGTGGGGGCGGCGGTAGCGGTTGCTCGGGCTCGAGGGCGGCGATGAGGCGGAGGATCGGTTGGAGTCCGTCGACGTCATAGGGGGAGCAGCGGACCGTGACGTGGCGGGCGGCGACGGGGTGGCGGGTGGAGAACGTGTGGAGGAGGGCGGACTTGCCGATGCCGGGGTCGCCGCCGATCACGACCACGTGGGTGCCGTTGCGGGCGGCCGACGTCAGCCGGTCGTCGAGCGAGGCGAGTTCGTCGCGCCGGCCGAGGAAGGCCGGGTCGGGCTGGCTGGTTTCGATTGTCACCCTGGTGCTGGTTCACCCCCGGGGCGGAGGGCGCCCTCGACAGTGTCGCGCGCCGGGTCGTTGGCGTCGACCTGCTACGCCCGCCCCGGGCCTCCGGACCCTCCGCTGGGAGGGCACTAGGCTCCGGCGGATGGAGGTTCTCACGGTGTGCGGCAGTCTGCGGCCGGTGTCGGCCAACGGCGCGGCGCTGGCCGTGGTGGAGGCGGCGCTGGTGGTGGCCGGGGTGAGGTGGCGGCGGTTCGACGGGTTCGGGGCGGTGGCACCGTTCGACGCCGGCCTGGCCGACGACGCTCCCGGGCCCACCCAGCGGTGGCTCGATGAGGTGAATGGCGCGGCGGCCCTGGCGGTGGCGGCGCCGGAGTATGCGGGCTCGCTGGCCGGGGTGACCAAGAACGCACTCGACTGGCTGGTCGGGACGGCGGCGGTGTATGAGAAGCCGGTGCTGATCGTGAGCGCCGGGACCACTGGCGGCCGGTTCGCCCGGGAGGAGCTGCTGCGGACGTTGACGTGGCAGGGAGCGTTCGTGGTCGCCGAGGTGGGCGTGCCGGCCGAGGGGCTGAAGGCCGACCCCGAGGGCCGGCTGAGCGTGCCCGAGACGGTGGAGGCGCTCCAGGCCGCCGCCGACGAGCTGGTGGCGGCGCTGAGTGAGTCGAACGAGCGGCGGGCCGAACGCCGGGAAGCCGTCCAGGCCCGCTTGGCCCGGGGCCTCAGCGGGGCCTGATCCGATCACCTGGCTGGAGCGGGTGAGGAGAATCGAACTCCCGTATTCAGCTTGGGAAGCCCTTCCGCTGATCACCCTCTGGGTGTCCTGGCCGGCGTTTTCGCAGGTAGGCGGCGGGTTCTTGCGTTTGGCGGAACGCCCGGTTTGATCCGCTGGTGACCCTTGATCTCCCTTGTTCCAGGCACGCTGTAGGCATGGGCCGGCCGGCACCGCTCTGGGCCGGCGAGTTCGACCGGGCCTACCACCACAGCACCGCCGTGGTCGACCTCGGTTCCTGGCGGGCCGACCGCTCCTGTCCTCTGGTCGGTCTTCATCTACATTGGCGTCTCGGCACGCTGCGCTGGCTGTGCTGTGTTGGTCAAGCGCCACTTGTTGCTCCGGCTTCGCCGCTTCTCGCTGGTGGGCTCCACCTCGCCAGCCTTCTCCATGTGGCGAAGCCACCGGAGGACGCCTTCCTTCGTCATGCCCAAGGCGTCGGCGAGATACCGGGCCGACTGCGGGCCGGATCGGAGGAGTTCCACGATGTCCAGCCTGCGATCTCTGCGGGCTGACGGGGGTTGTTCCTGGGTGAACGCCAGCTGCGGCTGCGGCTCAAACCGCTCCGCATCGGCGAGTACCCAAACCGCCCAGCGCCGATCGCTGGTTTTCTCGATCACGCCCTCGGCGGCGAGCCCCGTGAGCTCTCGTGTAGCGGTGAGCGAGTCGGTTCCGGTCACGGATCGGTACTGTTGATTCGTGATTCGCCCGTTGCGATGAAGAAAGGCGAGGGCAAGACGCTGGCGGTCGTTGAGCCGAGCCGTGTCGATCGCTGAGAGCCAGGTGACAGAATCGTCGTCGAGGAGGCCGTGGTTACGGATGACCATACGGAACTCGCGGACGTTGTCTACGACCTGTGGCGGTTCCATTCCTGCACTACGCAGCGCTGCAGCGGTTGCCAGGAGCCCAGACCCGCGGTTCTCGCAGACCGTTCGATTCGTCGATTCGACCTCGACGTCCTCGAGGAGCTTTGCGAGCCGGGCGTTGCGCGATGACGACACCGGTTCGGCGAGGAGGTCTTCTCGGGAGACCGGACCATGGAGGCCGCCGGGGCTAGAGACCTCCAGTCTGTCCGGGTAGAGGGAGACCCGAACCTGGGTGCCGTGTGCGAGCGGATGATAGTCACGGTGCATCAGGGCGTTGGCGACGAGTTCTCGGATCGCCTCCTCCGGATACTCCCACCGGTCCTCGCGCCCGAGTCCGACCACGATTGAACGGCGTTTCATGTTTCGCCGCAGGGCGGTGAGCGTCTCGGCAACCATACGTGGGATGGGACCGTCGATCGATTGGTTGTCGAGGAAGCGGGTGCCGTCTGGGAGCGGATCGCCTGAAGCGGTGGGCAGCGCAACAAATGTCACATCGAGCTGCGGGACGAACTGCTGAGGAAAGCGGCCGAGGGCGAGGAGCCCAGCCAGCGTCACTGATCGAACCCCGTCTCGCGATGTGGTGACGCCCATCATGTCGAGGATCTCTTCGTCGCTGGCCGAAGCGAACACCTGCCCTCGTGTCGAGCGAAGGCGACGGATGAGCGCTGCGGCGAGTTCCGAGTCCAGATCGGCGGGACTGACGCCTTCGACGATGGCCCCGTCATCGTCGGGCTGTCCCCGAGATGCCTGCAGGACGTGGACCTCGTAGGTGGAGAGCGATCGATCGCCATCGAACGTCCGGATGAACGATCCCCGCTCGATGCCGCGGGCTTTCACGAAGCATGGCTTCAGGGTGGCTGGGAGTTCCTCGACGATGGCGGCGACGATCAGTCGGCCATCGAGCTCGACGATCTCGATCTCTGGACGAACCGGCGGATCGAGTTGGTCTGCACACGCTGAAGCGAGGTCTGACGCGAGCTTCCGCACATCCACGTCGAGCACCGAGAAGCCATCGTGCTCGTCGAGGCCCAGGATGATCAAACCGCCGCCGGAGTTCGAGAACGCAGAGACGGTCTCGACGATCGACTTCGGTAGGCCGCCAGCAGCGGCCTTGACCTCCACGGTGGTCAGGTCGGTCCGGGCAGCGCGCAGCCGGGGGAGTGTCTCCATCACGTACGCAGTGAGATCAGGCAAGCGGACTCCTCATACAACTTGTTGGATCCTACCTTCCAACTTGTGTGTGGAGTTGCTAGATAATCGGTGATGGCGCGGCGGCTACGCGCCGCTGCCGTCAACCACGATCCGTCCCTGCACTGGCTGGCGCACGCCCACCACCTCATCGACAGCGGCCGTATCTCCAGATCGGGGAACGAACCGACGCCCTGGGTCGGCCCCAGGTCGGCTGACCGATGAGGCTGGCGTCGAGCTGCTCCAGGATGCTGGCGGGAATGGTCGCGTCACCCGCCGAGGAGAAGAAGAACCCGTTCGACCGTCTCCCCTTCGCCAAGCCGTTAACCTAGACGATTGGTTCCAAGGGGTCTCGCGCGCTGCGCGCGATTGTACACCACTTAGAGTGCGAGAGCGTCCAGGATCAGGGGGCTGAACAGACCCTGATCCCGAAGGACCGTGGCATGAACCCTGAGCTGGACACTCTC
>CADEDH010000038.1:36725-60036 GCA_902826025.1 uncultured Actinomycetes bacterium | reverse complement strand
CTCTGGCCCGGCGCCGTCACCACGAACGCCTTGGGCAGCTCGCCCGCCTCGACATCGGGCACCCCGATCACGGCCACGTCGGCGATCTTGGGGTGGGTCACCAGCAGGGCCTCCAGCTCGGCCGGCGGCACCTGGAACCCCTTGTACTTGATGAGTTCCTTGATCCGGTCGACGATCGTCACGTGGCCGTGGTCGTCGATCACGGCCACATCGCCGGTATGGAGCCAGCCGTCGGCGTCGAGGGTGATGGCGGTGGCTGCCGGATTGTTGAGGTACCCCTTCATCACCTGCGGTCCCCGTACCCACAGCTCACCGGGGGTGTTCAACCCGAGATCTTCCCCCGTCGCCGGGTCGACCAGCCGGCTCTCGGTGTTCGACACGGTCACCCCGCTGGTGCCCGGGCGGAAATCACCTTCCGGTGTGCAGTGGCTGACCGGGCTCAGCTCGGTCATGCCGTATCCCTGCACCACCTCGCACCCCACCCGGGCCGCCGCTTCGGCCGCCAGGTCGGCACCCAGAGGGGCCGCCCCGGAGAAGATCTGCTTGAGCGACGAGAGGTCGTAGTCGCCCACGATCGGGGCCTTGGCCAAGCCCAGCACGATCGGTGGCACGGCGAACAGCCGGGTGATCTTCTCCCGCTGCACCAGGGCCAGCGCATCGGGCAGGTCGAAGCGGGGCATCGTCACCACGCGCACCCCGTTGGCCAGCAGGGCGTTCATCAGCACCTGCATTCCGTAGATGTGAAAGAAGGGCAGGGCGGCCAGCGCCGCTTCGCCCCGCTCGTAGAACATCGTGTGCTCCAGCTGCACCACGTTGGCCACCAGGTTGCGGTGGGTCAGCATCACGCCCTTGGGCAGCCCGGTGGTGCCCGACGAGTACGGGAGCACCACCACGGTGTCGGCGTAGTCCACCGCAACCTGGTCGATCTCGTCGCCGAACAGCGTCTCCAGCTCGTCGATGACCACGATCTCGGTGACGGCGGTGCCCTCGGCCGCAGCCTGGGCCGTCTCGAGGAACATCGGTGTGGTGACCAGCAGGCAGGCCCCGGCGTCGTTCAGCTGGAACCGCACCTCCTCCGGCCCATACGTCGGATTGATGGTGGTGTTGGCCGCCCCGGCCATGGCCACGCCATGGAACACCACGGCGTAGTGGGGCAGGTTGGGGGCCATGATCCCCACCACCGACCCCGGTCCGATCCCCCGGGCGGCCAGACCCCCGGCCAGGCGGCGGATGCGGGATCGCAGCTCGCCGAAGGTGTAGCTGATGGCGCCCCCATCGGTGATCGCAACCTCGTCGGTCTGCTCGTCGGCCCGCCGCAACACCAGATCGGTGATCGAGCAGTCGGGGATGACCACGGGAGGCAAGGGGCTGGCGTGGATGATGCTGGTCATGTCGCCACGATAGGTTGCCGCCATGGCTCTGGGTTCCCCCACCGACTTCGCCGGCATCCTCGATCTGGTTCGCCACGGCCCCGACACCTGGGTGGGGGTGAGCGCCGAGTATCAATGGGGTCGGATCTACGGTGGCCAGGTGGTGGCCCAGGCGCTGTGGGCCGCGCTCCAGACGGTCGATCCGGCCTTCGTGCCCCACTCGCTCCACGCCTACTTCATCAAGGGCGGCACCCTCGACGAGCCGGTGCGCTACGAGGTAGACCGGCTCCGCAACGGCCGCAGCTTCTGCACCCGGGCCGTGGTGGCCCGGCAGTCGGGCGGGGCCATCCTCAACCTGTCGTGTTCGTTCCAGGTCCGGGAGGTCGACGCCGAGGTGCAGACGGCCCGGATGCCCCTCGCCCCGGAGCCCGACGACATCCGGCCCCAGCCCAACGACTGGCCCTGGATAATGCAGCGCCGCCCCCTCGTCAGCTACCCGGGCGCGGGCCGCTCGATGGGCTGGGTGAAGTTGATCGACCCCCTCACCGACGACCCCCTCCACCACCTGTGCGGGCTGGCCTTCACCTCCGACACGATCCAGTTCACCTCGGCCCGCAGCATCCACCCTCTCCAGGTGCCGCAAGAGCAATACGCCGAGCGGTTCATGGGGGCGTCGCTCGACCACGCCATGTGGTTTCACCGCCCGGCCCGGGCCGACGAGTGGCACCTCTACGAGTGGGACTGCCACGGCCTCACCGGGGCCCGCGGGATGACGGTGGGCAACCTCTTCGCCGCCGACGGCAGCCACGTGGCCACGATCGCCCAGGAGGTGCTCCTGCGGGAGCGGGTGAAGTAATCTCGGGAGTTCGCCGCCGAAATCCCGGCAACGACGCAGGAGGCGGGCGCCATGACCGACACCACCCCGGGCGAGGGCCCCGCCACGGGCCTCGCTCTCTTCGACACTGCCATCGGCCGCTGCGGAGTCGCCTGGCGGGGCGACCGTCTACGGGCGGTCCAACTTCCCGAGCGCGACGACCAGGCCACATTCCGCCGCCTCACCTCCCGCCTCGCCGGCGCATCCCCGGCCGAACCGCCGCCCCGGGTGGTGCAGGCCATGGGGGCGATGGCCGCCCTGCTCGAAGGGCGGCGGGATCAACTGCTCGACATCGACGTCGACCTCGACGACATCGGCGCCTTCGAACGCAGCGTCTACGAGGTCACCCGGGCCATCCCGCCGGGCGAGACGCTCACCTACGGCGAGGTGGCCCGCCGCATCGGCGAACCGGGAGCGGCCCGGGCCGTGGGCCGGGCCCTGGGCTCCAACCCGCTGCCCATCGTGATTCCCTGCCATCGGGTGCTGGGGGCCGGCGGCCAACTCGTTGGCTTCTCGGCCAACGGAGGTACCGAGACCAAGCGACGCATGCTGCTCATCGAGGGAGCCACGGCCGTGCCCCCGTCACTCTTCGACTAAGTGTCCCCTTCGGGGACGCCGGCCCCCACCCGGCGCAGCCGGGTCCACTGTCCCGGCTCCAGCCGGGTGTGCACCTCGAGGGCCCCCAGGTTGACCTCCAGCTGGGCTGGGCTGGTGGCCCCGAACAACAGGCTCGACAGGCGGGGGTGATCGAGGGCGAAGGCCAACGCCAGCTGGGCCGCCGGGATGTCCCACTCCAGAGCGAGGGCTCCCAGATCGGACGCCGCCAGCAGGCCGGCCTGGGTGGCGGGGTCGGTGCGGCCGGTGGCCCGCCCCGCCTCACCCCGCAGGTACTTGCCCGACAGAGTGCCCCCGGCCAGAGACGACGACGCCACCAGGCCGATGCCGCCCAGAGCCAGGGCGTCGCCCATGGCCGGGTCGTCCACCCAGTCCCGCCGCACCAGGCTGTAGGGCAGCTGGGCGGCGCACGGCCCCGGCACCCCGGCAGCCTCGGCCGCCTCCACCGCCTCGGCCACGTGCTCCGGCTGCCAGTTGCCGATCCCCCAGGCCCGGGCCCGGCCCGTGGCCAGCAGCTCGGCGATCAGCTCCACCGCCGCCGGCACGCTCAGCCCGTCGGGCAGCTGCATGCTGTAGATGAGGTCGACGTGCGACAGGCCCATCCGCTCCAGCGATCCGTCGAGCTCCTCGGTGGCCGACTGCTGGGGCCAGAACTCCCACCACAGCTTGTTGGCCACCGTCACCTCGGACCGCACCCACCCCGCCTCCCTGAACAGGCGACCGAACAACACCTCGGACCACCCGGTGGGCAGGGGCGCCGTACCCGACTCGTCGTCGTAGCGGGCGTCGTCGAGGAAGCTGACACCGGCCTCCCGGGCCGCCACCATCACGTCGAGGGCCGTGCCGGGGTCGATGCGTTCGAAGGTGCGCCATGATCCGAGCGACAGGACCGACACCTCGATCCCGGAACGGCCGAGCGGTCGCAGAGGCAGGGGGGCACGCGTGTTCACCGGGGCGGCACCGTAGTCGGCTTCGGCTGTTGCAGCACGTCGGGTACGGTGCGGGCCATGAGCACCGAACCCGATGTGGACGGGTGGGCCGCCGTCGGCGACCTGTACCACCGCTACCTCACGGGCCTGATGTTGGCCCTCGTCCTGCGCCAGGGCACGGAGCGGGCCACCGAGGTGGCGTTCCGCACCTTTCGCCGCCAGCACCTGGAGAAATTCCTCCCCGGGCTGACCAAGCTGGGAATCGACCACCTCCCCCCGGCCGTGGCCTGCGCTCAATACCACGTGCTGTCCAACGCTCTGGGCGGGGTCCGGGTGGAGTGGATCCCCGAGACCGACACCAAATCGTGGGTGCGGTACCTCCCACCCCGGTGGATCTTCGACGGCACGGCCGTGTGCGGCATCCCGACCGAGGTGAGCCGGGCCATGCTGCGGGGCTGGCACGCCCACAACGGCGTGTCCCTGGCCAACCCCCGGCTCGGCTTCGTGTGCACCATGATGACCACCGACGGCCAGCCCGGCCTCGAGGGCTACTACATCGAGGAACCGGAGCCGCTGGCCCCCGAGGATCGGCTCCGGTTCCGCCCCGGCGAGCGGCCGGCCAACCCGGCCCATCCCCTGCCACTACCGAGCTGGAGCGACGAGCACCTGGCCCGGGTGGAACGCAACTACGCCATGACCTACGTCGGCAGCATCCTGCCCGAGATGGCGGCCGTACTGGGCCCGGCCGACGCCGGGGCGGTGGGCCGCACCGCCGCCCGCCAGATAGCCATGCAGTACCACCAGTCGGTCATGGCCCGCCTCGACCCGGATGGCCGCCAGCCGTTCGCCACACGCTTCGCCCGGCTGCTGGCCGCCCACGGGGGTGGGTTCGCGGTGATGACGGGCGACGGGAAGGTGGGCCTCACCCGGGCCGCCCTTCCCCCCGCCGGTCAACCCCCCGAGGTGTTCGAGGCGTGGAACGGCCTGTGGGAGGGACTGGCGGCCATGGAGGGGATACGCCTCACCGTGGTGTCACGCCTCGATCTCGGCGACCAGGCCACCGAGTGGGAGATCGCTGAACGGCAGCCCTAGCCGGTGCAGGCCACGCCCGACCGGTCGGGCCCCTGGAGCTGGTACGGGTCCTTGTTGCGGTCGAGCAGGCGCACCGGCTTCTGATCCGGTGCCAAGTCGTCGCAGTCGAGCGCATCGCCTTCGAGATCCGGCAGGCACGGGAGGTAGGCCGAGCTGCACCGGCCGGTACCCACGGTCGCCACCGGGCTGTCCGGAGCCCCCGCCGCAGCCTGGTCGTCGGCCGTGGCCGACCCGAGACTCTGGGCCGTCGTGGTGGAGGAGCCGGCAGCCGATGAGTCGTCGTCGGTCCCCATGGGGAGGAAGGCGATCCCGGCGGCGGCCAACGCCAGCGCCACAGCCCCCAGGCTCGCCCCGAGCAGCCAGGTCCGGCGACGGGTGGAGACGGCCGGTTCGTCGTCCAGCACCGGCGTGTAGACCCGGTACCGGCTGGGGTCGACCGCCGGAGGGACGGACGCCCCCGCCATGGACGGCAAGGGAGACGGGGACGGGGCGGGCAGGTCGGACGCGATCTGGATCAGGCTGGGCGGCACCCGCACGGTGGTGTCGCCCTCATCGAACAGGCTCCGGCCCCGGGGACCGGCGAGCCGGGCCGCCACCAGAGCGGCGTCGGCCGCCTGCTCCGGGGTGTCGTCTTCGGAGTCGTCGTCGTCGACCTGCCACGCCATCCACTCGTTGTCGAACCCGAGGCCGGGGTCTACCTCGGCATCGGCGACAGCATCGGGGTCGGCTTCGGCCTCGTCGTCGGCGACAGCATCGGGGTCGTCACCGAGCAGCGCGGTGCCTCCGGTGGGGGTGGGCCACCACGACTCGGCCGGGGCTCCAGCCAGAGGACCCCGGGTGGGCGGTGCCGGCGGGGCGGGAGGAGCCGGCGGGGCGGGGGGAGCCGGCGGGGCGGGAGGAGCGGACGTCTCCGGCTCGATCAGCGCCGAGATGCCAGGCGAGGTGACCACACCATCGATCTCCGCCCCCTCTCCGGCCTCCGACAGCTGGCTGGCAATAGCCCAAATGTTGGCAGCAAGACGGTGATCAATACCAAAGGTCAGCGTTCCACATCCATCGACATGCATCGCAATCGAGGCGTACGTTCCGAGGTCTGACAGCTGGCTACCAGCGTCGAACGACTGCCAGGCGACCCCGGCCATCTCCATGCTCTCGAGGTCACAGGCAACCAGCCCCACAGAGGTGATCACCAGCTCTCCGTTACCGGTGTTCGACCAGGTCATACCCGCATCGAGCACCATGCCAGCCGAGGCCGGAAGGGCGTCGCCCACTTCGGGCCCAGGCTCTCCCGGCGGATACGGGAGGGTGAGTCGCAGTCCCATTCCGATAACCCTAACACGACGCCATTGGTGTGATCTGAGCAAGCTTCCCAGTGTTTCTTGACCAGGAAATTCGTGAGTAGAGACGACACTATTGAAACCGAACAACCACCGTACGTGACCTGATTCTCCCGTAGGGTGCGGGTGCCGGTTGCCCTGGCTACTGTCGCGGCCATGAACGTCGCTCAGGCCATCGCTCGCATCCTCGCCGCCGAAGGGGTCGAGATCCTGTTCGCCTACCCGGTCAACCCGCTCATCGAGGCGGCGGCCGAGGTCGACATCCGCACGGTCATCGTGCGCCAGGAGCGGGTGGGCCTCCACATGGCCGACGCCTGGAGCCGGCTCAGCTCCGGCGACCGGCTCGGCGTGTTCTGCATGCAGCACGGGCCGGGGGCGGAGAACGCCTACGGCGGCGTGGCCCAGGCCTACGGCGAGTCGGTGCCGATCATGGTCATCCCCGCCGGCTACCCCACCCGGGTCATGAACGTCGACCCCAACTTCAGCTCGTGGCGCCAGATGGCTGGCGTGGCCAAGCTCACCGACCACGTGGGCGACGCCGGCGCCGTGGTGGAGTCGATGCGTCGGGGATTCTCGGCCCTGCGCAACGGCCGGGGCCGGCCGGTGGTGATCGAGGTCCCGGCCGACGTGTTCGCCAAGGAGTGCCCCGACCCCACCGGCACCTATGCCCCCACCTTCGGGGTGCGGTCGGGCCCCGACCCGGCCGGTGTGGTGGCGGCGGCCCGGGTGCTGGCGGCGGCCGAGCGGCCGGTGATCTACGCCGGCCAGGGCGTGCACTACGCCAAGGCCTGGGGCGAGCTGAAGGAACTGGCCGAGCTGCTGCAGATCCCGGTGACCACCACGCTCGCCGGCAAGTCGGCCTTCCCCGAAGACCACCCCCTGTCACTGGGCACGGCCGGGCGCACGATCGGCAAACAGGTCCACGACTTCCTCACCGGGGCCGACGTGATCCTGGCCATCGGGGCCAGCCTCACCCGCACCGGGTTCGGCCAGCGGATGCCGAACGGGGCCACCATCATCCACGCCACCGGCGATCCGGCCGATCTCCAGAAGGACGTGCCGGTGCAGCACGCCCTGGTGGGCGACGCCCAACTCACCCTGCAGGCCCTGATCGACACGGTCAACGGGGGCCTTCCCCAGCGGGTGTCGGCTGGGGCCAAGCGGGCGGCCAAAGCCCGGGCCAAGGAGGTGCCGGCCAAGATCGACAGCACCCGCAAGGCCTGGCTCAAGACGTGGAAACCGAAGCTCACGTCGAACGACACCCCGATCAATCCGTACCGGGTCGTCTACGAGCTCGACCGGCTGGTCGACAAGTCGAACGTGATCGTCACCCACGACGCCGGCAGCCCCCGGGACCAGATGACCCCGTTCTGGACCTCCACCGAACCGCTCAGCTACATCGGCTGGGGCAAGACCACCCAGCTCGGCTACGGCCTCGGCCTGGCCATGGGGGCGAAGCTGGCCCACCCCGAGAAGCTGTGCATCAACGTGTGGGGCGACGCCGCCATCGGCTTCACCGGCATGGACTTCGAGACCGCGGTCCGCGAGCGCATCCCGATCCTGTCGATCCTGTTCAACAACTTCTCCATGGCCATCGAGATCCCGATCATGCAGGTGGCCCAGGAGAAGTTCGGCAGCACCGACATCTCCGGCCACTACGCCGACTTCGCCAAGGCCCTGGGCGGCTACGGGGAACGGATCGAGGATCCGGGCGACATCGTCGACGCCCTCAAGCGGGGCATCGCCCAGACCGAGGCCGGGGTGCCCGTGCTCCTCGAGTTCATCACGTCCAAAGAGATCGCCTACTCAACCTTCTAGGCAGAATCAGGAGGCTGGCCCGATGGCCGAAGAGCGCTTCACCGTGCCCGACGAGATCGCAGTGCGGGTCGACCAGGCCGACATGCGCTTCACCGTGGAGCGCCTGTTCGGGGCCCTCGGCCTGTCACCGGACGATGCCGCCCAGGGGGCCGACACCCTGCTGTACGCCGACATTCGCGGCATCGACTCCCACGGCGTGTCGAACATGTTCCCGGCCTACGTGGCCTGGTTCCGGGACGGCACGATCAACCCGGCGGCCCAGCCCCGGGTGATCCGGGAGGCGGCGGCGGTGGCCACGATCGACGACGACGGCGGCCTAGGCCTCGTCACCGGGCCCCGAGCCATGGACCTGGCCATCGCCAAGGCCCGGGAATGCGGGATCGGGGCGGTGTCGGTGACCAACGGCCGCCACTACGGCGCCGCCTCCTACCACGCCCACCGGGCCGTGCCCCACGGCATGGTCGGCGTGTCGATGACGGTGGGCGGGCTGCAGGTGCTCCCCACCTTCGGGTCCAAACCGATGGTGGGGCTGAACCCGATCGCGGTGGCCGTCACCGGCGGCACCGAGGCCGACTTCGTGTTCGACGCCTCGATGAGCTCGGTGGCCGGCAACAAGATCCGCATCGCCCGCCGGCTCGGCGCCACCGTGCTACCGGGCTGGATCGCGGCGGCCGACGGCACCCCGATCCTCACCGAGACCCTGGTACCCGAGACGTTCCACATGCTGCCGTCGGGCGGCACGAAGGACGGCGGGTCGCACAAGGGTTACAGCCTGGCGGTGATGGTCGACATCCTGGCCGGAGTGCTGGGGGGCGACCCGCCCGGCTTCCTGCGGGGCCGGGGCGACGTGTCGCACCACTTCATCGCCTACCGGATCGACGCCTTCTGCGATCCCGAGGAGTTCACCGAGCACATGGCGACGTTCCTGGCCGGCCTGCGCGACACCCCGCCGGCCCCCGGCCAGCGCCGGGTGGTGTACGCCGGGCTGCCCGAGGCCGAGACCGAGGCGGACCGCCGGGCCCGGGGCATCCCGTACCACCCCGACGTGATCGCCTACTTCACCGACCTCGCCGCCGAACTCGGCACCGATCACCGCCTGCCGTAGGCCCCGCTACTCGGGCCGGAACACGCAGAACTCGTTGCCTTCGGGGTCGGCCAGGACGTTCCAGCGGACCTCACTGTCGGCCGGGCGGACGAGGGTGGCGCCGGCGGCCAGGAGGTCGTCGAGGGTGGCCTCGTCGAGCACGACGTCCCAGTGGATCCGGTTCTTCGCCGTCTTGGGCTCCGGGACCGGGGTGAACACCCAGAACCCATAGGGGAACCCGGCGGCGCCTTCGACGTAGCGGAACGGCTGGCCCGGCCGCTGGCCCACGGTGCCACCGGTGCGGGCCGCCCACCAGGCGGCCAGAGCGTCAGGGTCGGCACAATCGACCACCAACTCGAACGGGCCCATGGGGGCGTCGGGCCAATGGGGGTTCGGGCCGAACAGGCACAGGGGCACGCCGCCGGGGTCCTCCAGCACGTGCCAGGCGATCTCGTCGTCGGGCTCCCGCACGACGGTGGCGCCCGCCGCCACCAGCGGCGCCGGGTCGCCGTCGGCGGTGCGGATGTCGAGGTGGACCCGGCTCTTGCCCGCCGGCCGCTCGGGCACGGCATCGAGCCACATGATCCGCTGGGCCGGGCCCTCGGGAGGTGGGTCGAGCCGGTGGAGGCCACCCGGGCCCCGCTCGTCGACCGCGGTGGCCGCCTGGCCCAGCACGGCGCCCCAGAAGGCGGCGACCCGTGACGGGAGGTCGCCGTCGGCCGTGGCATCGATGCTGAGATCCTTGAACATCACGTCGGGCATGGACCGGTTCTACCCGGATCGGGCAGGATGCGGGCCATGCCCGGTGTGATGGATGAGATCCTGACCGACCTGGCGGCCGAGTACGACCGCCTGGACACGATGCTGGCCCCGCTCACGGCGGCCCAGTGGGCCCAGCCGTCGGCGGCTGACGGCTGGACCATCGCCGACGTGGTGGCCCACCTGGCTCTCACCGAGGAGGTGGTGGTCCGGTCGGCGGCCGAGGGCGGGGGTGGGCTCACGGTCCGGGCTGGCGACCTAGAGGACGACGTGGCCGGTGATGTGGCGGCGGCCGGGCTGGACGGGCCGGCGGCGTTGGCCCGGTGGCGGGCGGCCGTGGCCGCCTCGGTGCCGGCGCTGGCGGCGGCCGCCCCCGACCGGCCCCTTCGGTGGGCGGCGGCGCCGCTCAAACCCCGGACGCTGGCCACCACCCGGCTGGCCGAGCACTGGGCCCACACCCTCGACCTGGCCGGCCCGCTGGGGGCCGATCTCGCCGACACGGCCCGACTGCGACACATCGCCTGGCTGGGCCACGCCACGCTCCCCTACGCCCTCGGCCTGGCCGGCCTCGATCCGGTGCCGGTGCGGGCCGAGCTGACGGGCCCAGGCGGCGAGGCGTGGGTCTTCGGCCCGCCCGACGCTGCCGCCCGCATCTCCGGCCCGGCCGGAGACTTCTGCCGGGTCGGCGCCCACCGCCTCCGCCCCGACGAGTCACGGCTCACAGCCGACGGCCCCGGCGCCGCCGACGCCCTCCGCCTGCTGCGTAACTGGGCGGCGTAGCCGCCGATGTAAGTGGGCGGCCTGAGGGTCAGCAGTCGATGATCTCGACCCGACGGCCCAGCGAGTCGAGCAGCGGTGCGAGATCCGCCCGGTCACTGGTCATGATCTGATCGCCAACTTCGGCCAACAGCGCCACAGTGGCATCGACCACGTCCCGACCAGCGGTCGCGCCCAGGAGCACCCCGGCGGCTCTGCCCGTCGCCTCGTCCACGACTACTCCTGGACGAGTTCGATGAGGGTGCCGAGGGCACCCTTGGGGTGGATGAAGGCCACCGTGGTGCCGCGGGAGCCGGGGCGGGGCTCGGCGTCGATCGGGGTGGCGCCGGCCGCCACCATGGCCTCCAGCACCTTGGCGCAGTCGTCGACCCGGTAGCCGATGTGGTGCAGGCCCTCGCCCCGCTTGGCCAGGTGCTTGGTGATGGGCGAATCCTCCCGGACCCCCGTGATCAGCTGCACATAGCTCTCGGCCACCTTCAGCAGGGCTTCCTCCACCCCGTCGCGCTCCACGATCTCCCGGTGCTCCACCTCGGCCCCGAAGGCGGTCTGGTAGAAGGCGATGGCGGCCTCCAGGTCGTTGACGGCGATGGCCACGTGATCGATCTCGGTGAGCAGCATGGCAACGAGTGTAGGAGAGCCCGCTCCCCTACCTCAGATCCGACAACCGGTCGACCCACTCGACCCCCAGGGCGTTCAGCGTCTCGCGCAGGCCGTACATGTCGAGCCCCAGCTCGCCGGCCTGGAGCTTGCCCCGGGTCCCCTCCTCCTTGGCCAGCCTCCCCTCCGACTGGGCCAGCCCCCACGCCGCCTCGGCCCGGGGCACGGCCACCACGCCGTCGTCGTCGGCGCAGATCACGTCGCCCGGCTCCACCAGCTGGCCGTTGACCACCACCGGGATGTTGACCGACCCCGGCGACGCCTTCACCGTGCCCTCGCACGACACCCACCGGCTCCACACCGGGAAGCCCATGTCACGCAGGTCGGCCGAGTCGCGCACGCCGGCGTCGATCACCAGGCCCCGCACCCCCCGGGCCATCAGCGACGAGGCCAGCAGGTCGCCGAACATGCCGTGGGTGGACGGGGCGGTGGTCGTCACCACCAGCACGTCACCCGGCTGGCACACCTCCACCGCGGCGTGGATCATCAGGTTGTCGCCCGGGTGGCAGCTCACGGTGACGGCCGACCCGGCGATCTTCGTCCCCTGCTGGATGGCCCGGATCTCCGGCCCCAGGTAGCCCCGGCGGCCGATGGCCTCGTGCACGGTGGCGGTGCCGACCGGGGCCAGGGCGTCGATCGTCGGGCCGTCGGCCCGGTCGATCGTGCGGACGACGACATGGCGGTTTCGCAGGCTCACGGTGTGCTCCGATCGGTCGGGAAATCTCAGGAGGGCAGCTGGAGGCGGGGGAACACCCGCTGGACGTTGTCGGTGAAGATGGCCTGCCGTTGGGCGTCGGTCAATGCGGCGGCGTCGATGTAGCGCTTGGTGTCGTCGAAGTAGTGGCCGGTCTCGGGGTCGACGCCCCGCACCGCCCCCACCATCTCCGAGCCGAACAGGATCTGGCTGGTGGGCACGACGCGCACCAGCAGGTCGATGCCGGCCTGGTGGTAGACGCAGGTGTCGAACCACAGATGGCTGACGGCCTCGTCGAAGTCCCACTGGTTGTCGAGCGCCATCCCCCGGAAACGACCCCAGTGGTAGGGCACCGCTCCCCCGCCGTGGGGCACGATGAAGCGCAGGTTGGGGAAGTCACGGGTGAAACCCGAGGTCAGCACCTGCATCACGGCCGTGGTGTCGGCCCCCAGGTAATGGGAGCCTGTGGTGTGGAAGTGTTCGTTGCAGGCCGCGCTCACGTGGATCATGGCCGGCACGTCGAGCTCGCACAGCTTCTCCCACAGGGGCCACCAGTAGCGGTCCCACAGCGGGGCGCCGGTCCAGAACCCGCCGGTGGGGTCGGGGTTGACGTTGGCCCCGATGAAGCCCATGTCGTTCACGCACCGCTCCAGCTCGGCCACCGACCCGTCGATGGGGGCACCGGGCGACTGGGGCAGCTGGCACACGGGGGCGAAGTTGGCCGGATAGAGGTCGCACACCCGGCGGATCAGCTCGTTCTGGTGCTCGGTCCAGAACCGGCTGGTGTGCTCGTTGCCCACATGGTGGCCCATCCAGCTGGCCCGAGGTGAGAAGATCGTGAGATCGCTTCCCCGCTCCCGCTGCAGCTTGAGCTGGGCCCCCTCCAAACTTTGGCGTATCTCTTCGTCGGTCACCGCCATCTCACCCTTGACCCCCACGAGGGCCGGATCGGCGGTCACCGCCGCCGTCTGGGCGTCGCGCCACCGGCCAACACCCGGCGGGGTGGTCGTGTAGTGCCCGTGACAGTCGATGATCATGGCCCTGGATACTAGGTCGCCGCCGTGCGGCGGAATGAGGTGGGAGACACATGAGGACGCAGGTCGCCATCATCGGGGCCGGACCGGCCGGCACCCTGCTGGCCCACATCCTGGCCCAGGCCGGCATCGAACACGTGGTGATCGAGCGCCAGAGCCGGGACCACGTACTGAGTCGGATCCGGGCCGGCGTGCTGGAGTGGGGCACGGTGGAGACCCTGCGCCGCTACGGGCTGGGCGAGCGGATGGACCGCGACGGCCACGTGCACAACACGATCAACATCGCCTGGCGGGGCGAGGAGGTGCTGTCGATCGACACCGTCGACCGGGTCGGCAAACGGATGATGGCCTACGGCCAGACCAACATCCAGGAGGACCTGTACCGGGCGGCCGACGAGCGGGGGGCCGCCATTGTGTTCGAGGCCGACGACGTCGCCCTTCATGACCTCACCACCGATCACCCGTCTGTCACCTGGTCGTCGGGTGGGTCGTCGGGTGGGTCGGCCGGCGGCCGCACCGAACGACTGGACTGCGACTACGTCGCCGGCTGCGACGGCTTCCACGGCGTGGCCCGCCAGTCGATCCCGGCCGGGCTGCGCCGGGAGTTCGAGAAGGTGTACCCGTTCGGCTGGATCGGGATCCTGTCCGAGACCCCGCCCCTGCCGATCCTGCTCTACGCCAACCACGAGCGGGGGTTCGGGCTGTGCTCGATGCGCAGCCCCATGCTCAGCCGCTACTACGTGCAGTGCCCGCTGACCGACACGGTGGACGACTGGCCCGACGACCGGTTCTGGACCGAGCTGCTGGGCCGGCTGCCCCGGTCCCAGGCCGAGCAGATCGTCACCGGCCCGTCGATCGAGAAGTCGATCGCCCCGCTGCGCAGCTTCGTGGCCGAGCCCATGAGCCACGGCCGGTTGTTCCTGGCCGGCGACGCCGCCCACATCGTGCCCCCCACCGGGGCCAAGGGCCTCAACTTGGCCGTGGCCGACGTGCTGTACCTGTCGCACGGCCTGATCGCCGCCTGCAAGGGCGACCCCGGCCCGCTGGAGCGGTACTCCGACACGGCGCTGCGCCGGGTGTGGGGCTCGGTGCGCTTCTCCTGGTGGCTGACCGGGCTCCTGCACCGCTTCCCCGGGCAGACCGACTTCGATCAGCGGGCCCAGGAACAAGAGCTCTACCATCTGTCGCAGTCGGCGCTGGCCCAGGCGGCCATGGCCGAGCAGTACGTCGGCCTTCCCTACTGACCGTCATCACTGAGAGACAATGAACCGAGACTACGACGACATCCCTGGCACCTACGTGTTCGACGGCGAGCACAGCCGCAAGGGCTACGCCCTCAACATGTTCTGCCTGTCGCTCAACCAGGCGGCCAACCGCGAGGCGTTCGCCGCCGACCCCGACGCCTACCTGGACCGGTGGGATCTCACCCCCGACCAGCGCCGGGCCGTGAGGGAGCGCAACTGGCTGGAGCTGCTCCGCCTCGGCGGCAACATCTACTACACGTTCAAGCTGGCCATCGTCGACGGCCTCACCATGCAGGACGTGGGGGCCGCCATGTCGGGCATCACCACCGAGGAGTTCAGCGCCATGATGATCGCTGGTGGACGGCCGCCGACCTCGTCGGGGGGCCGGCCCTGATGGCCCGGATCGTGGGCGGGGTCGGCACCTCGCACGTGCCGGCGGTGGGCGCCGCCATCGACAACGGCCGCCAGGGCGAGGCCTACTGGGCCCCCTACTTCGCCAAGACCGAACCGGCCCGAGCCTGGATGGCCGAGACGAAGCCCGACGTGTGCCTGGTGGTCTACAACGATCACGCCGACGCGTTCTCGCTCGAGATCATCCCCACCTTCGCCCTCGGTGTGGCCCCCCGCTTCCCCCCGGCCGACGAGGGCTACGGACCCCGCCGGGTGCCGGTGGCCGAAGGCCATCCCGAGCTGGCCTGGCACCTGGCCGAGCGCCTCATCCTCGACGACGAGTTCGACCTGACGATCGTCAACGACATGCCGATCGACCACGGCTGCACCGTGCCCCTGTCGGTCACCTGCGGCCAACCCGAGGCTTGGCCGTTCCGGGTCATCCCGCTGTGCGTGAACGTGATCCAGTACCCGCCGCCCACCGGCCGGCGCTGCCTGGCCCTGGGCCGGGCCATACGCCGGGCGGTGGAGTCGTGGCCGGGCGACGAGCGGGTGGTGGTGTTCGGCACCGGCGGCATGTCCCACCAGCTCCAGGGCGAGCGGGCCGGGCTGGTGAACCTCCCGTTCGACACCGCATTCATGGACGCCCTGGTGGCCGACCCCGATGCCCAGGCCCAGGTGCCGCACGCCACCTACCTGCGGGAGGCGGGCTCGGAGGGCATCGAGCTGGTGATGTGGCTGATCATGCGGGGGGCGCTGGGTGACGCCGTGACCGAGCGCTACCGGCTCAACCACGTGCCAACGTCGAACACCAGCAACGGCCTCATCATCCTGGAGTCGGGCCCGCCGGCCGACCGGTGAGGCCGGGTCAGACCGATACCACACCTCACTGGTGCGGGTGGCCCTGCACCACGTGCCAAGCCAGGCGGTGGCCGAGGAGGTGGCCCAGGAGACCTGGCTGGCCGTGATCGAGGGCATCGACCGCTTCGAGGGGCGGTCGTCGGTCAAGACCTGGCTGTTCCGGATCCTGCTCAACCGGGCCCACACCAGGGGTGAGCGGGAGCAGCGCACCACGCCCCTGTCGAGCCTGGCGGCCGACGACGACCACGGCCCGGTCGTGCCGCCCGAGCGGTTCCGGGGCAGCGATGCGCTGTGGGCCGGCCACTGGGCCGCCCCGCCCCGGCGGTGGGAGGGGGAGGCCGAGGCCCGACTGCTGGCCAAGGAGACGCTGGCCCACGTCGACGACGTACTGGCCCTCCTGCCTCCGACGCAACGCGACGTGCTCGTGCTACGCGACGTGTACGGCCTGAGCGGAGCCGAGGCGTGCGAGGCCCTCGGGCTGAATGAGGCCAACCAGCGGGTGCTCCTGCACCGGGCCCGGGCCCGGGTACGGGCGGCGCTGGAGCAGTATCTGGACGGCGGCAACGTCGCGATCGGAGGCAGCGCGTGATCCCGGAGCATATGCACTGCCGGATGCTGGTGGAGGAGGTGACGGCGTGGATGGAGGGCGAGCTGGACACCGAACAGCGGGCCGAGCTGGAACTCCACCTCGTCACCTGCGTCGGCTGCACCGCCTACGTCGAGCAGCTGCGCCAGACCAGCCGGGCGCTGTCGGGCACCTCCCCCGACGAGGCCCCGTCGGACGAGGTGCGGGGCAACCTGCTCGACCTGTTCCGCCAGCGCCGCTCGTCGGCGGAGTGACAGACGCTCGTCGGCGGGCCGACGACGGCGGCGATGCGGCCCCACCGGGGCATGCGCCAGCCGTCGCCCAGGGGGGCGGCCACCGGCTGCATGGCCCGGATGATCACGCCGTAGGTGGCGAGGAACAGGAAGAATCCGAGCACCCGACCCGTGGTGAGCCCGGCGTCCACCGCCTCCTCCGCGATCGAGACCGGCACCGGCAGGGCCACGACGGCGGGCAGGGCCCGGGCCCACCGGGGCCAGTCCCGCCGCCACAGGGCCAGCGACCCGCCGGCCACCGTGGGCAGCATCACCGCACCGGCCGCCCCGAACAGGCCGAGGGCCAGCACGGCGCCGACGACCCGTCCGGGGGTGGCCCACTGGCGCCGGGCCTGGCGGGCCAGGGCGGCCACGGCGTGGCCGGCGCCGGCCACGGCGAACACCACGACGATGGCGATCGTGCCGCTCCAGCTGAACTCGGGGTCGTCGGCCAGGAGGCGCATCCACCACCGGGCCACCGTGCCCAGGGCGGCACCGGCGACGGCGCAGGCCACGACGCCCCCAGCGGCCCGGAGGGCCCGGAGCATCAGGCCGGGCCGTCTCGGTACGGCGGGCGGCAGGGTCTGAGCGAGCGTGATCGTGTCCATGGGCTTACCGACGTGGGGCCGGGGCCCGTCGGGTGACGGGCGGGGTGGCGGCCAGGTGATGTTTCCCGCCCTGTCACCCGGCGGCGGCCGCCAGCCGTCCGTACCGGTGTGCTGCCCGTGCCCGGCCCGTCGAGGGGTGCTGTCGAGATCCGCTGGTGTGGCATCCTGGCGCCCATGACCACGGGGTCGGGGGGCCACCCCCAGCTGGCCGCCGATGTGCCGCCGCTGTTGGCGGTGCTGGCCGCCATCGATGCCCTGCGTCACTCGGGCGAGACGATCGCCCCCGACGTCGAGGCGCTGGTGGTGCGCCTGTTCCACGCCGAGGGCCGGTCGCTGGTACGCCTGGCCCGCCTGTTCGTCGACGACCGGGACGCGGCCGAAGACCTGGTGCAGGAGGCCTTCCTCCGCCTGGCCCGCCATGCCCGCTCGATCGAGGATCCGGCGCGGGCCCCGGCCTACCTGCGGTCGATCGTGCTCAACCTGGCTCGCGACCACAACCGTCGGGGGCTGGTGTCGCTTCGGCACCGGGCGGCGGCCGGTCGGGAGGTCGACGTGGTGGACGACCCGGCCGACGAGCTGGCCGACCGGTTGGCCCGGGACGACCGCAACGTGGCCGTGCTGGCCCGGGTGGCGGCGTTGCCGGTGCGCCAGCGGGACTGCGTGACCCTGCGCTACCTGGAGGGCCTGTCGCCCCCCGAGATCGCCGCCATCCTCGGGCTGTCGACGAACTCGGTGAAGACGCACCTGCGGCGGGCCCTGGAGGCGCTGCGCCACAGCCTGGGCGAGGTGGCCCGGGCCGGCGGGTCGGAGCCGCCGTGACCGTGCTCGACGATGGCGGCATGGCCGAGGCCGAGGTGGAGGCGATGCTGCTCGCCGCCTTTGACGACATGAGGGCCACGGTGGCCGAGCACCCCGACCTCTTCGCACGGGTGGAGCGCTCGATCGGGGAGGCGGCGGCCCGGCGCCGGTTCCGGTGGCGGCTCGGTGGCGGTGGGGCCGGGGTGGTGGTGGCCCTGTCGGGGCTGGCGGTGGCGTTGTCGGACAGACGGAACGGGAGGTTGGTCATGCCGTGGTGGGTGCTGGAGTTGATCACCGGCCTGGTGCTGGTGCTGCTGGCCGTGGCCCTCGGGCCGTTCATCAAGCGGTTCGGGCGGGCCTACGCCGCCGACGTGTTCCGCCGCAACCCCCGCACCGGCAAGAGCTACCTGGTGCTCACCGACGTGGCCTACTACCTGATCTTCCTGGCCTACATCCTGCTGACCACCCGGATCGTGCCGGGCGGCAACTGGCGGCGCGAGCCGGGCGCCCAGGTCCAACACGAGTTGGCCCGGGTGGGCGGGATCCTGCTGCTGATGGGCGTGCTCCACACGGCCAACGTGGTGGCGCTGCCCCTCATCGGCAGGCTGTTGGGCGGGGCCCCCGGCAGGGGCAGCACCTCCTCCTCCGGCCACGACACCCCCACCTTCGGCCCCGGCACTTGGATCCTCCGCATCGAGTCACCCCCCGACGACAGCGGCGCCGACAACGAGCGGACCTGAGATATCAACTATTGATAAATCATTGCTGGAGCGGCACAGACGGCCCTACAGTGAGCAAATGAGCGGCTACACGATGAGCTTCTCGCTTCCCGAATCGCTGCGGACCTACATCGACGAGCGCGTGCGCACCGGCCATTACGGCAACACCAGCGAGTATCTCCGGGACCTGATCCGCCGGGATCAGGAGGAACAGGTGAAGAGCCAGTTCCGACAGCTCATCGCCGACGGTCTCGCCTCGGGCCCCGGGACACCGCTCACTCGTGATCGCATCACCTACCTGAAGGACCAGGCACTGGGCGAGCCCGGGTGACCCGGGCCAGCCTGCGGCCGCAGGCAGAGTTCGACCTTGTCGACCAGGCTGCGTACTACCGGGCCCAGGCCGGTCCCGAGCTGGCGCGCCGGTTCTTCGACCACGCCATCCGGGCGGTACGAGCCATCGAGCGCAGCCCCGGGGCCGGCTCGCCCCATGCGGGCGAGGTCACAGAGATCCCCCGGCTCCGGTCGTGGCCGGTTCGCGGCTTTCCTGTGCGCTGGTACTACTTCTGGAGCGAAGCGGCCGGCATCGACGTCGTCCGATTGCTGGCCGACGGGCGGGACATCGCGGCCCTGCTGATTCCGGGTGCGGGGGATCAGGCTCGATAGCAGCGCAGCATGCGGTTGCCGCCCCGTTGGAACTCGTAGTCGACGGGGGTGACCCGGGCGGCGTGGTCGACCCGGCCGAGGCCCTCGATGACGGGCAGCACGTAGGGGGACGGCTCGGACCCCAGCTGGAGCAGAGGAAAGATCCGCACCTCGGCCGCCACCCGGCACAGCTCCAGCACCGAGGCCAGATGCAGCTCGAAGCTGACCTGCCCGGTGTAGAGGAACAGGAAGTGGGAGCAGACGGCGATGTCGAACTCGCCGTCGGCGAAGGGCAGCGCCGGCAGCTCGCCCTCCAGGTACCGGCCGGCGGCCCGCCCCGCCGGGTAGTCGGCCAGGAAGCGGTCCATGGCCTCCCGGCGGATGCGGGCCAGATGATCGGGGTCGACCACCACCGGCCCCCACACGAACTCGTCGAGGTTCGCCCGGGTCTGGTCCATCACCGTGTCGAACACCTCGTCGACCCGGCGGCCGATGGCGTCGGCGTCGAAGGCGTAGAGCGGATCTATCGACACCACCCGGCCCCCGGCCGCCGTCAGCTCGGCGTTGAAGCTGGCCGGCCCGTCGGCGCAGCCCAGGATGCGGGCCCCGGCCAGCTCGTCGGGGGTGAGAGCGAACATGCGCCGGTACTCCTCCAACGACCGCCCCCAGGGCACCACCTCGTCGAGCGTGTAGGGCATCAGCCGGCCCGCCCGGTCACATCGGATCCTCCACGATCGACTGGCGCTTATAGGGAACCAGGGCCTCGCGCAGCTCGTTGTAGACCCCCCAGAGGAGCTGCTCCACCCGGGCCCGGTCTTCGGGGCCGTCGAGCTCGGTCAGCTCCACCAGGATCTGCTTGGTGGCGATCACCGAGTTGAGCCGGTGGTCGAGGCGGACCTGGCCCATCATCGGCATGCGCAGGATGTTCTGGGCGTCGGTGCGCCACATGGCCAGCAGGTCGTCGGGGTCGGCCACGAAGTTCTTCACCTCGGCGATCATCCGGATCGTCGCCTTGGAGCCGATGACCTTCTCCTGCAGGGCACTGCCGCCGGTCTTGCGGTCGAGGATCACCGTGACCGTGTGGAGCACGGGGTCGGCCGGGGTGGCGAACTTGATGGCCTGGAACCCGGTGTCGACCGCCGTGCCGGTGCTGAACTCGATCGTGGGGAAGCCCTGTCGGCCCATGGCGGCCACGATCTCGCCGATGACGGCCTCGTCGCGGGACTCGCGGGCCTCGGACCGGGCGGCGAAGTCGGTGAGCATCTTCAGCATCAGCTGGCCAGCCTTCCCAGAAGGTATTTGTGGAGCGAGTGGAGCGCAGTGTGGAGGTCGTTGGCGATCGGTGTCTTCACCGTGAACCCGTCGAAGTAGTCGTCGAGGTCGAGGATGAGGGGCACCGAGGCGTAGACGTAGCCGGTGGTGAAATCGCCGTCGACGGTGATCACGCCGGGCTCGGAGGCGTTGGCCACCATCGACGACTTCAGCTCGTCCTTCACCGCCTGCTTCACGGCGCCGAAGTTCTCGGCCCGCACGCCGTAGGCCACCTCGGCCCGCACCAGGCGGCCCAGGGCCTTGGCCCGCACCGGGTCCTCGCACAGGGCCTGGAGCTGCACCAGCAGCCGGTCGGTGCCCTGGCCGGCCTGGAACCGGACCAGGTGGTTGGTGCCGTCGGACTCGAGGTCGACCAGGCGCCAGCCGGCCGAGACATACGAGGTGATCGTGGCCCCCAGGGCCACGTCGTCGGTACGGCGGCTCTGCTCCCAGGCGTTGTGCCGCTTCCACGAGGCGGCCACGAGGGCGGTGAAGCGCGCCTCGCTGGCCTCGGCGGCGTTGTCGGTGGTGGTCAAGGAAACTGGTCCTCCTGTGGTTTCGTCCCGATCGGTTGCGGGTCTGTCGTGGCTGACAGCCGCCCACCCGTCCGTCGGCGACCCTAACAGCGCCCTCCCGGTGACTCACCGGGAAATCGGCCCCAGTGGAGACCCGGAACTACGATCCCCTCCGGGGGCGACCGAGCACGGGAGACGGAGGGACGTATGGCGACGGTGGTGCTGGTGCACGGGGCGTGGCACGGCCCGTGGTGCTTCGCCAAAGTGATCGACGGGCTGGCCGCCCGCGGCGTCGACACGGTGGCACCCGAGCTCCCGCTGCTGGGCGGGCTGGGGGCCGATGCCGAGCTGGTGGCCGGTCTGGTGACCGGAATCGATGGGCCGGTCGTGCTGCTCGGCCACTCCTACGGAGGCCAGGTGATCTCGGCTGGAGCGGTGCACGCTCCCAACGTGACCCACCTGGTCTACCTGTGCGCTCTCATGCTCGACGAAGGCGAGAGCCTGCGGGACATCATGGCCGGCGGCCCCAACGCCTACGACGCGGTGAAGCTGGACGGCGACCACCGGGTGGTGATCCCCGAGCTCGCCCCCGCCACCTTCTACGGCGACTGCAGCCAGGACGACATCGACCTGGCCCTCCGCTCCTGCCGACCCATGCCCGCCTCGCCGGCACCGGCCCCCGGCGGCGCCCCGGCGTGGAAGTCGATCCCCAGCACCTATGTGGTGTGCGAGCAGGACAAGGCCATCCCGCCCGAGGGCCAGCGCCACCTGGCCCGCCACGCCACCAACGTGATCAGCTGGGACGTCAGTCACTCGCCGTTCTTCTCCCGCCCCGACCTGATGGTCGACCTGCTGGCCGACCTGGCCTCGGGCCCGTGAGCGCCCCGGGCAGCGGGCCGCCTCCGGTGCCTGCCGGCGCGGTGCCCATGGAGGCCCGGGCCACGGGCCCGCTCGTCGGGTTCCGCATCATCGACGTCACCCATTTCGCCGCCGGCCCCTTCGCCGGGCTGATGCTGGCCGACCTGGGGGCCGACGTGATCAAGGTGGAGAGCCCCGACGGCGACTTCGTGCGCAAGGTCGGCCCCTTCCACCCCGACGACACCGAGCGGGTGTACGGCGGCCGCTACGCCCAGCGCAACCGCAACAAGCGCTCGGTCTGCCTCGACCTGACCCGGCCCGACGACCGGGAGCTGTTCCTCCAGCTGGTGGAGACGGCCGACGGCCTGGTGGAGAACATGCGGCCCGGGGTGCTCGACCGCCTCGGGGTGGGCTGGGAGACGTGCCAGGGCCGCAACCCCCGCCTGGTCTACGCCGCCATCCGGGGCTTCGGTGATCCCCGCACGGGCCGGAGCCCCTACACCGACTGGCCCGCCCTCGATCCGATCGCCCAGGCCATGGGTGGTTTCGTGGCCAACACCGGCCCCGACGACGACCATCCGATGCGGGGCGGGCCGATCGTGGGCGACCTGGTGCCCGGGCTACAGATCACGGTGGGTCTGCTGGCCGCCCTGCTCCACGCCGAGCGGACCGGTGAGGGCCAGTTCCTCGACGTGGCCATGGTCGACGGGATCATGTCGATCTGCGAGACGGCCCACACCCTGTGGGCCTACGAAGGCGTCACCCACGAACGGGTGGGCAACAACCTGAGCGCCGCCGCCCCCATCGACGTCTACCCCACGATCGACGGCTCGATCTCACTGGTGGGGCTCACCGATGCCCACTGGCGGCACCTGAGCACGGCCATGGGCCGGCCCGAGCTGGCCGACGACGAGCGCTTCGCCACCCTGGCCGCCCGCAGCGCCAACCGGGCCGAGGTCGACGCGGCGGTGCGGGCGTGGTGCGCCGCCAACACCCGGGCCGAGATCCTCGACGCCCTCGGCGGCCTGGTGCCGGTGGGGCCCGTGTACGGGGCGCCCGACTGGGACCACGAGCCCCACGTGGCGGCCCGTGGGATGCTGGTGCGGATGGAGCACGCCACCCACCCCGACACCGCCCAGGTGGCCTGCCCCATCAAGTTCGCCGCCACCCCGGCCAACGTCTACCGCCGGCCCCCGGTGCTGGGCGAGCACACCGACGAGATCCGGGCCGAGCTCGCCTCCCACCTCCGTCAACGCCCGGAATCGGATTCTGGGGATCAGCCGCGTCATTTGTGACGTTGTCCGTCCCCAGATCTCCGGCTGGTGCCTTTGGCCCCCAGCCAGTCGTAGCCTTCGAGCGGTACTTCCCCCTCAGCAGTCGACGAGTCGGCCTTCGGCCGGCGCTGGAGGTGAGCCCGAATGGCTCGATGGGAAGCGCACTTCGCCGAGCTGGCGGCAGGTCAGCATG
>CADEDH010000038.1:29696-36625 GCA_902826025.1 uncultured Actinomycetes bacterium | reverse complement strand
AACCACGCAGCTCGATCTGACCGGCCGGACGACGATTGGAGGCATCCCCGTCACCGGGCCTGCCCGCACCCTGTTGGACCTCGCCGCAGTGGTGCGGCTCCACCTGCTCGAGAGTGCAGTCGACGATCTCATCAGGCAGCGGCGAACCACCTGGCCTGAGCTACACGCCGCTCTGCTGAGACATTCGGTCCAGGGCCGCGACGGCTGTGGCGGCCTTCGAGCTCTACTGGCTCAGCGGTATGGAGACGGCGACATCCCGCTCAGCACCGCCGACGCTCGAGCATCGGGTGCTCGATCCCAGCGGCCACCTCGTCGCCCAGGTAGACCTGGCCTACCCGGACGAACTCATCGCCATCGAACTGCAGAGCAAGCGGTGGCACCGAGATGTGTCGGATCGTGCGTGACGCCCTTGGCCTGGCCCACACCCGTTCTGGGGACCAGGCGTCGCAGAAATGACGCGCTGGATCCCCAGAAACTCGAAGAAGTCGGGTGGTGGGGTCGGGTGGTGCAATCCGGCGTCAGGGGGTGGTGGAGAGCAGCAGCCGCTCCAGCACGGCCGGCCAGGAGTAGGCGGCGGCCGTCCGACGGGCGGCGGCCCGCAGGCTGCGGGCCCGGGCCGGCTCCCGCCCCAGCCAGTCCAGGCAGCCGATGATCTCGGACGGGTCGTCGGTGTCGAGGGCGAAGCCGTTGTGGAACGGCCGCAGGTAGTCCTCGCCGGTGGAGCCGGTCACCACGATGGCCCCGGCCGCCATGGCCTCCAGACCCACCAGCCCGAACGGCTCGAACCCGCTGTTGGCCAGCACGGCGTCGGCCCCCCGGTACAGGCCGGCCAGGGAGGCCCCGGCCACGGGGAAGGCCAGCTCCACCACAGCGTTGGCCGGGATCGAGGCGCCGGCCAGGGCCTCGGGGAGGCGGCTCCCGTCGGGGCCGCCGTCGTCGAGCACGATCCACGGCAGGCCCCGGCGGGCGGCGGCCTCCTTCAGCTCGCGGGCATGAGCACTGGCCGTCGGGGAGCCGTTCCAGCCCCGGGCCAACAACACGGTGGACCGGCCCCGATCAGCCAGGTCGGCCACGGCGTGCATCGCCATCAGCCACCGCTTGTCGGGATCCCAACGACCGACCTTGGTCAGCACGGTCCGCCCCACCAGCACCCGGCGCAGGCGCCGGGCGAGATCGGTGGTGCTGGCGCCGGCCGGCCCGCACACGTCGCCGTCGACCCACGACGGGTCGAGCCCGTTCGGCACCACCCGGGGGTTCACGCCATAGCCCCACATGAGGTGCTTCATGGCCTTGGAGATCGTCAGGATCAGGGCGGATCGGTCGAGCCGCTCGAAATCGATCCGCTCGAAGCCGAACCGGTTGTTGGCCGTCCAGGCCAGCACCGGATGGTGGCGCAGCCCCCGGCGCACCAGCTCGTCGTGGAGGCAGATCAGAGGCCAGGCGGTGTGCCAGTCCTCGGCCAGGATCATCGTCGGCCGCCCGGCGGCGGCGTCGGCGGCCACCACGTCGGCCAGGTGGCCGGGCAGGGAGGTGCACCAGTCGGCGATCTTGTCCTCCTCGCCGTCGTACACCCCACCGGGAGCCCGGGCCGAGATGGCCTGGCTCCACCGGTGGAGGGTGACCCCCCGCCGGTGCTCCACCCCGGGAGCCGACGGGTCGCCGACGAAGTAGAGATCGACGTGGTGCCCCAGCGTGGCCAGCGACTGGGCCATGGTCGTGACCCGCACCGCCAGCCCGCCGGCGTGAGCGTAGGGGTCGGGCCCCTCGAAGCTGAGATGGATCACGTGGAGCACGTCGACCGCTCCGGGTGAGGAGGCCGGCGGATCGACACGGGGAACCGGTCGATGGATGACGCGGCCAGGATGGAGGATGAGGGTTGATGGTGCCACAGCGAATCGTCTCCCCAGAGGCCGGTGTGTTACGTGCCGATGATTTCTGTAACGTCGGCGCCGCCAGTCGGACGGTGAGGCCATGACCGTTACGAATGCAACAACAATCCGCCGTCTCAACCCGAGCACGGGCACCCAACCATGTATCTGCGGCCGGCCGGCGCGCTCCAGTAGGGCATGCTGCAAGCCATCTCCCCCTATGCCGGGTTCACGGCCGCCGGCCTCGTGCTGGTGATCCTGGCCGTCGACCGTCACCTGCGGGCCAGCCGGTCGCGGGCCATCGCCGTGCCCGTGAGGGCCGTCCGGTGGCCGGAGGCCGAGGTCACCCAGCGGTTGTCCGTGGTGGTGCTGGCGCCATCGGTCGCCATCCAGGCCACACCCCCCCTGCCCCCGGCCGCCTTCCGCCGCCAGGCGGTGACCCCGCAACCCCCGCAGCGCCCCCCGTGCCGCCGGCCCGACCGGCCGGCCGACCCACGGTCCGAGGCCCGGCTGATGACCCCGTGGGGTGAGCTGACCCAGCTCCCGGGCAGCCAGGAGCCCGGCATCGTGCCCAGCACGCTGGCGGCGGTGCCGGCAGCGCTGGGCTACTTGCCCGCCAGGTAGCTCCGGTAGACGGCGAGCAGCGCTTCCTTCTCGCCCGCCGACAGCCGGGGATCGGCCCGCACCGCGTCCTCCACCGACGGAGGTGGGGGCCGGCGCTCAGCGGTGTCGGCCGCAGCGCCATCGTCGATGAGCCCGGCCTGCGACAGCAGCACCTCGGCCGGGAGGCCGAGGGCCCGGGCCACGCTGCGGATGACCCGGACCGAGGGCTCGTGGAGGCCCCGCTCGATCTGGCTCAGGTAGGCATTGGACACGTCGGTCATGTCCGACAGTTGGCGCAGCGACAGGCTGGCCAGCTCGCGCTGGGCCCGGATGAAGGCCCCGAGGGCCTTGTTCTGGCCCGCCCACAGATCGTCGGTCATGCCTGCTCCAACACGAAGCCGCCGCCGGGGCTGGTGCCCCGACGGCGTCATCATAGTTATGGGGAGATGGAGGGGACGTCTCCGGCTCAGGCCGGCGTGACCTCGAACACCTTCTTGGCGAACGCCCGCTGGCTGTCGAGCACCGCGGTACCGAAGCCGAAGGCGCTGTCGATCATCTGGGCCGGCAGCTTGGCCATGGTGGCCACCGACGGCATGCCGGGAACGACCGGCAGGTTGAGCTTGGAAACGCCGTCGAACATCGACTTGTAGGCGTCGAGCATCAGGTTCTGGCTCTCATTGAGCATGGCCAGGTACTGGTTCTGGGCCTTGCCCACGGTGTCCTCGACGGCCTTGGTGGCGGTCTCGGCGAAATTCTTGGGGTCGACGGCGGGGGCGGTCTTCTCGGCCATGGTGGTGGTTCTCCTGCAACTTGTGCGATGCAGCGCTTGCTGTATCGATCGCTTGTGATCACCATACCAAGCACTGCGTGGGATGTCTACCACTTGAGCCAGAAAGTGCTAACAAAATCTAGCACTCTCCGGGAAGGACACAGCTGCTAGCCGTGGACATAGGTGCCGGGGGCGGCACCTATGACGGGGTACGACTCGCTGCCCATCGTGGGCGGCGGCACCATGGCCCCGCTGCGGGTTTCGTCGTCGGCCCACTCGCTCCACAGCTCCCACCAGCTCCGCTTCTGCTCGGTGGTGCCGGCGAACCAGTCGTCGGCGTTCGCCGGGTGGTCCTTGCGGGTCCACGACGTGGCCTTGGGGCCAGGCGGGTTGATGATGCCGGCGATGTGCCCGGCCGACGACAGCACATAGGTGACATCGGACTTGGGCAGCAGCTGGGTGGTCTTGTACGACGCCCGCCACGGCACGATGTGGTCGTTCACGGCACCGACGATGAAGGCGTCGGCTGTGATCTTCGACAGGTCGAGCTGGCGCTCGCACAGCTCGAGCTGACCTTCGGCCAACCGGTTCTCGAGGTAGCAGGCACGCAGGTAGAACGAGTGCATGGCCGCCGGCATGTTGGTGGAGTCGGCGTTCCAGGCCAGCATGTCGAACGCCGGGGGCTGCTCGCCCAGCAGCCAGTTGCGGGCCACGTAGTTGAACACCAGGTCGTCGGGACGGAGCAGGTCGAAGGTGCGGGCCATCTCGTCGGCCGACAGCACCCCGTCCTTCTGCAGCCGCTTCTCCAGACGCTCCACGGTGGAACGGTCGGTGAAGGCGCCCAGCGCACCGGGCTCGTTGAAGTCGACCAGGGTGTTGAGCAGGGTGACGGCCCCCACCGTGTCGTCGTCGACCGCGGCCAGGTAGGCCAGCAGCATCGTGGCCAGGGAGCCGCCGAGACATACGGCCACAACATTCACCTTGGGTGAGCCGGTGATCTCGGTGATCACGTCGATGGCGGCCCGGGGCCCGTGGACGAGGTAGTCCTCCAACGTGGTGTCGGCCATCGAGGCGTCGGGGTTCCTGTAGCTGATGACGAACACGGTGTGGCCGTGGTTCACCGCCCACTCCACGAAGCTCTTCCCCGGAGCCAGATCCATGACGTAGTACTTGTTGATCCACGGCGGTGAGCAGAGGATCGGAGTGGCGTGCACCTCGTCGGTGGTCGGCTCGTACTGGATGAGCTCCATCAGCTCGTTGCGGTACACGACCTTGCCCGGCGTGCAGGCCAGGTTCTCGCCCACCTTGAACGGGCGGGTGTCCACCTGGCGGGGCCAGCCGCCGTTGTTGGCCACGTCGTCGGCGAAGTTGCGGGCCCCCCGCACCAGGCTGCGGCCGCCGGTCTCGAACGCCCGCTTGAGGGCCGCCGGGTTGGACCACAGCATGTTGGTGGGCGAGCTGGCCGCCTTCACCACATCGGCCACCAGGCGGAGCTTGTTGCCGTCGGCCCCGTCGAGGCCGGCGGTGTCGACCAGATCGTCGACCAGCTCCCCGAACAAGAGGTAGCGCTGGAGCCACCAGCTGAACAGCGGGTTCTCGGAGAAGGTGGGATCGGCGAAGCGACGGTCGCCGGGGCGGGGGGCGGCGACGGGGGCGGCCTCCACGCCGATCACCGACGCCGCGGTCTGCACCGCGGCCTGGGTGAGGCGGAAGCCGAAGCCGAGGCTGGCCGTCATCAGCTGGAAGGGACGGGTGGCGGCCGACATGGCGGCCCGCCCGAGGGTGGCCCCCAGGTCGAGCGAGTCGAGGTCGGAGACGAGCGCCCCTTCGGGGGCGAGGGCCTCGGCCGCCTGGGTGGCGAAATCGGCCAGGTCGGAGAAGTCGGGAAGTTGGGGGTATTCGGGGAACGGGTTGACAGGCTGGGCCATGGGCGCCACCTCGAGACGGTTTCGTAAGCAGGTCAAAGCGCCGCCCCGGAACTCGCCGTTGACCCCCGACGCGGCGTTCTACCGTTCACATTACGGTGAAGTGACACCTGGTGCTCGGGTCACCGGCGTGTCAGTGGCCACACTTCACAATCCGTTGACACGCACGCAACAACTCGATCGCTCTCAGTTATGGGCCGAATCTGGATAGCTGACATGGACCGAAACGAGGGCCTGCTGTCCGCTGCGGGTGTGCTCCACCGCCTTCTCCAGTGCGGCCCGGAGCTGGGCCGGATCCTCGACGTGCTGGCCGTAGCCGCCGTAGGCCTCCACCAGCTTGGGGTAGTCGGGGGCGGGGGCGAGGGAGGCCAACGGCATGGCGTCGCCTCCGGCGGCGGCCGCGCCCTCGGGATAGAGGGCGATGGTGGAGCGGCGCACCGCGTTCCACACCCGGTTGTCGGCCACCACCGTGAGCAGCCCGAGCCCGAGAGCGGCGGCGGCGTGGTGGCAGGCGGCGGGGTTGGAGAACACGTACGAGCCGTCGCCGGTGGCCCACACCACGAGACGGTCGGGGGCGGCCAGCTTGGCCCCCAGGGCGGCGCCGCCGCCCCACCCCAGCCCGGCCGACACCGGCGGACCGAAGAAGCTGTCGTGCCGGGTGAGCTCGAGGGGGCCGGTGGCCAGGCCGAGCTCGTTGACCACCACGGCGTCGGGGCCGATCACGTCGGAGAGCGTGGCGGCCAGGAACTCGGGCGTCATCGGGGCCAACCCGGGCTCGGCCCCGGTGGCCACCTCGGCCGCCCGACGGGCGGCCAGGCGGGGCACGAGGTCGGCCCGGCGGGCGGCGGTGGCGTCGGCCTCGGCCCAGCCGGCGGTGTCGAGGGCGGCGGCCAGGGCCCGCACCGCCGGCGCCGGCGAGGAGGTAATGGCCAGGGCGGCCGGGAACGACCGCACCGGCACCCCGTCGAACAGGGGGTCGGGGCCGATCTGGATGACGGTGGCGTCGGGCCGCAGGGGCATGCGGCCCGGGAGCCAGGGCACCATCGTGTCCAGCACCACCACGGCGTCGGCCGTGGCCAGCAACGGCATCGGGACCTCGCCGGCGTAGAACGGGTGGTCGGTGGCGATGGCGGGGCTGGTCCGCCAGAACTGCACCACGGGCACGGCGAAGCGCTCGGCGAAGGCCGACAGGGCGTCGAACAGATCGGCCCCGCCGTCGGACGTGATGATCAGCGGATGCTCGGCCGCCGCCAGCACCTCGGCCGCCCGGGTGATGGCCGCCGGGTCGGGGTGGGGCGGGGTGGGCACGGTGACGGTGGGCTCGGCCGGCACGGTGAACCCGGCGGGCAGGGCCTCCGCCAGCACCTCCCGGGGGAGGCTCAGGTACACGGGGCCCCGGGGCTCGGCCTGGGTGATGGCCAGGGCCCGGTCGACCAGGTCGACCACCTGCTCCCCCGCCCGCAGCTCGTTGTCCCACTTCACGAACTCCCGGAGCATGCCGCCCTGGTCGAACATCTCCTGGCCCCAGTGGATGGGGATGTTGCGGCTGCCGAGGCGGCCGTGCTCGGTGATCGGCGTGCGACCGGAGGCGAACAGCAGCGGCACCTTGCCCCGGGAGGCGTTGATCACGCCCATGAGGCCGTTGGCCGCGCCCACGTTGACGTGGACCATGGCGCACTGGGGGCGGCCCGTCATCAGCCAGAAGCCGTGGGCCATGGCCACCGCCACCGTCTCGTGCAGGATCTCCACCGCCCGGGGGAAGTC
>CADEDH010000038.1:27076-29596 GCA_902826025.1 uncultured Actinomycetes bacterium | reverse complement strand
CCGGGGGGTGAGGCCAGGCGGAAGCGGGCGCCGCTGCGCACGGCGTAGCCCCGACGCAGCATCCCCGCCACCACCCCCGCTTCGTCGTCCACCGGCACCCAGACGTTCATGCCCGACCGGCCTTCGATCCCGATGCCGGCCTCGGCCAGGGTGTCGACCACCGCCGCCCGGCGCCGGCTGTAGACGGCGGAGGCGGCGGCCAGCAACTCGGGTGTGGCCGGGTCGGACAACATGGCCGCCACCACCCGCTGCAGCAGGTGGGACACCCAACCCTGGCCCACCATCTGGCGGCCGGCCACCCGACGCACGGTGAGCTCGTCGCCGGCCACCGCCGCCAGCCGGAGATCAGGCCCCAGCGACTTGGCCACCGAGCGCACAGTGGCCCACCGCCCGTCGCCTCGCCCGTTCCCCGTCTCCGTCCCCACCACGTGGTGGTAGGGCTGGCCGGCGATGGGGCCACCATGGTCGTCGAGCACCACCAGCACATCGGCGGCGTCATCGAGCACCCGGCGCAGCTCGACTGCGCGGACGGCGTCCAGGGCGGCCCCGGTGGGGTTCTGGGCCCGGGGCGTGATCACCACCGCCGCCGCCCCCATCTCCAGCGCGGCGGCCAACGCCTCGGGGCGGGGGCCAGCGGGGTCGACGGCCACCGGCACCGGCCGTAGGCCCAGGGCGTGGAGCAACTCGATCACCGAGGTGTAGCCGGGGTCCTCCACTGCCACCCGATCGCCGGGACGGAGATGGGCGGCGAGCACCCGCTCGAGACCGTCGAGGGCACCGCCGACGACCGACAGGTTGTCGGCCGGCACCCCGTCGGCTTCCAGATCGGCCCGCAGCAGGCCGGCGAGCACGGGATCGATCGGGGGATGGCCGTACAGCACCGGCTCGGTGGCGATGGCGGCGAGGGCCCGGTCCAGCGGGGGGAGGAACCCGGGGTCGGGGTTGCCGCTGGCCAGGTCGACCACCCCCTCGGCCACCGGATCCTCGGCGGTGGCCAGCGCCAGCGGCGGCCGGGCGGCCACGAACGTGCCCCGGCGCCCCTCGCCCGTGACCAGCCCTCGCTCCCCCAGGATGCGGTAGGCGGCGGCCACCGTATTGGGGGCGAGGCCGAGCTCGGCGGCCAGGGCCCGTACCGGTTCCAGCCGGGCGCCAGGGGCCAGGATGCCGGCCCCGATCCGCTGCTCCAGCCGGGCCACCAGGTCGGCGGCGGTGCGCACCGGCGAAGTCACTGGACTCCGCGGGGGACGGCCCCTACAGTGGGTCGAGCAATGCATTGATACATAGAGCTGAATGTATCAATACATTTGACCGACCACAAGCGTCAGGAGCGCCTCCGATGCCAACCGACACCGCTACCTCGGCCGTGATGGCCGTGGCCCCCGCTCCCCCGGGCGAGGCCGCCCACCACTTCGCCGCCCTGCTGGCCTACGAGACCGACTGCTGGGACGTCCACGACGCCCTGGCCAACGGCCCGGCCGACTTCGTGCTGCTCGACGTCCGCTCAGCCCAGGCCTACGCCGCCGGCCACGTCGACGGGGCGGTGAGCCTGCCTCACCGGGGCATCAGCGAGTCGACGCTGGCCGGGTTCGGGCCCGACACGAGCTACGTCGTCTACTGTGCCGGCCCCCACTGCAACGGGGCCGACCGGGCCGCCCGCCGCCTGGCCGAACTGGGCCGGCCGGTGAAGAAGATGATCGGCGGCGTGACCGGCTGGCTCGACGAGGGCTTCACCCTCGTGGCCGGTGCCGCCCCGTCAGGACAGGAGATCCAGTCGTGAGCGTCCAGACCGATCGCACCACAGTCAAACGCCTGGCCGACCGGGGCCGGTACGACCGCGAGACCATCGACGCCATCCTCGACGAGGCCTACCTGTGCCATGTGGGCATGGTGGTGGACGGCAGCCCGGTGGTCATCCCCACCCTGCAGGCCCGGGTGGGCGACCACCTCATCCTCCACGGCTCGCCGGCCAGCCGGATGTTGCGGGGCGCTACCACCCAGGAGATCTGCGTGACCGTGACCCTGGTCGACGGGTTCGTGCTGGCCCGCTCGGCGTTCCACCACTCGATCAACTACCGCTCGGTGGTGGTGCTGGGCCAGGCCGAGAAGGTCACCGACGAGGCCGACAAGGCGGCCGCCCTCGACGCCCTGGTGGAGAAGCTGACCCCGGGCCGGATCCCGTTCCTGCGGCCGATGAGCGACAAGGAGGTGAAGGGCACGACCGTGATCCGATTGGCCCTCACCGAGGCGTCGGCCAAGGTGCGCTCCGGTCCCCCCGGCGACGACGAGGAGGACTACGAGTTGCCCATCTGGGCCGGCGTCGTCCCCCTCGTCACGTCCTACGGCACCCCGATCACCGACCCCGCTATGCGTATGGAGGTCCCGATCCCGGACCACGTGGTGGACTTCCGGGCCTGAAGGGCGGCAGCCCCCCGGGGTCCCGGCCGCAGGCCGGGGCCGACGGGGTAGGGCCCCCGGCGGCGATGGGGAGCTCAGCGCAGCTGAGCGGGGGCGGCAGCCCCC
>CADEDH010000038.1:20953-26976 GCA_902826025.1 uncultured Actinomycetes bacterium | reverse complement strand
GGGCCCCCGGCGGCGATGGGGAGCTCAGCGCAGCTGAGCGGGGGCGGCAGCCCCCGGGGTCCCGGCCGCAGGCCGGGGCCGACGGGGTAGGGCCCCCGGCGGCGATGGGGAGCTCAGCGCAGCTGAGCGGGGGCGGCAGCCCCCCGGATGTCAGTGGTACATGAGGTAGTTCTCGATCTCCCAGTCGCTGGCCTGGGGGCCGATTTCGTGGGTGCCGACGGCGGTGAGGTAGCGCTCCCACTCGGCGTCCTTCACGGCCATGAAGTTGTCGGTGACCTCGAGGCCGACGGCGTGACGAAGCGCCTCGTCGGCCTTGAGGTGCTCGAGCGCAGCACCCAGGTCGGCGGCCACGCACACGTCGGTGTTGGTTTCCTCCAGCCCGTCGACAGTGAGCGGGTCGGGGGCGGCGAGTTGGCCGACGTAGCCCAGACGGGCCGCCTGGAGCACGGTGGCCACGGCCAGATGGAGGTTGGCGGCGCCGTCGGCCATCCGGTTCTCGATCCGCGTGCCGGCACCGCGGGCCGACGGGATCCGGTTGGCGGCGCTGCGATGCTCCAGGCCCCAGTTGGCCCAGTAGCCGTTGATCTGGCCCGGCTGGAGGCGACGGTAGGCGTTGACGGTGGGGGCGCAGAGGGCGGCCATGCCCTGGTGGTGGTCGATCAGACCGGCGACGCACGACAGGGCAGCGGCCGACAGCCCGTGTGAGGCCGACGGGTCGGCCAGGGCGTTGTTGCCCGAAGCGTCGACGAATGAGAAGTTCACGTGCACCCCGCTGCCCGACAGCTCGGCGAACGGCTTGCCCAGGAACGTGAGGTCGAGCCCGTGCGACAGGGCCACCTCCCGGGCCAGCACCCGGAACAGGAAGGCGTCGTCGGCGGCGGCCAGGGCGTCGTCGTACTCCAACGTCAGCTCGAACTGGGCCTCGTCGAACTCGGCGTTGATCGACTCCACCTTGAACTGGCTGGCCTCGGCCGTACGCATGATGTCGTCGATCACACCCACCGGGTCGGCGGCCAGTCCGGTGCCGTAGACGAAGGCCCGAGGGGTCTGCCATCGCTGCCAGCCACCGTCGCCGTTGGGCTCCAGCACGTAGGCCTCGAGCTCGATGCCCACCTTGGGCCGCAGGCCGAGCGCACCCCAATCGGCGATGGCCTGCTGCAGGGCGTAGCGGGCCGAGTAGGGGTAGGGCTGACCGTGCATGCTGAGGCTGCCGACGGCCACCCCGGTGCGGTCGTCTTCCCAGCCCGGCTTCACGCTCTCGGGGTCGAAGTTGGACTCGACATCGGGCATGCCATCGAGGAGGAACGCTCCAGGGGCGGGGACCATCGAGCGGTCGTAGGACAGGGAGAAGACGGCGGCGCAGTGGCTGGTGCCCTTGTGGGCCAGGCGGGCCGGCAGGTACTTGCCCCGGGCGATGCCGAGGTGGTCGGGCCAGAGCACGCGGATCCGGTCGTAGCCGTCGGTCACGGTGGGGGGCTCCTCGTCGGTCGGTGCCCGGCCGTTGGGTCGGCCGGGCGGAAGCACGTCGAACGATAGCTCCCAGGGTCAGAGGCCCGATGCTCGTCCGGGGGCGGCGGCACCAGCGGCGCTGGCGATCAGTGCGAGCAGGGCATCGGCCACCGCCCGGTCCTCTCCCACCCGGTCGAGCCGGCCCTTCTCCAACTCGACCAGCTGGTGGATGAGGGCCACGCCGCCCGACCCTTCAGGGCGGGCGACGGCCAGGTGGGCCCGGTGGGCCCCCCGCCGGGGGCGGTCGGTCACCAGGGCGGCGGTGCAGGCCACGCCGATCACCGCGTCGTCGGGAGCGTCGGGGGCGAGGTGCCGGGCCCGGGCCAGGCAGGCGGCGGCCATTGCTTCGGCCGTCGCCTGCGACACCGCACCGGCGCCCGCCTCCTCCGGCCCGGGGCCGGTCAGCTCCCGTAGTGAGGTTTCGGCGTAGGGCACGAGCACTTCCAGCACGGTGCGGGACGCCCCGGGCACCCCGAGCAGGTCGGTCACCGCCGCCACCCCGCCTCCGGTCACGGCCAACACCAGCAGGGTGGGGGTGGCGTGGATGCGCGCCACCAGGGCGGTGCGGTCGGCGGGGTTGTCGGGCGGGGCGTCGTCCATCCCGGCGGAGTAGCACAGGCGCCCGGGGCCTGTCACCCCGGGAGGTTCTGCCCCCGGCCCCGATCCGACCGTGGCGGGGGCCAGCGGGCTACCGTGCCGCGGAATGACCATCGAGGTGATCCCCCCGGACCTGCGACGCGTCTTCGAGTTGGAACCCCACGGGGCCGACGTGTGGGTGGGCGAGAGCCCGGCCTACTCGTGGGGCCGCATCTACGGCGGCCTGGTGATCGCCCAGGCCCTGTGGGCGGCCACCCAGACCGTGAACCCGGCCCACGCCGTCCACTCGCTGCACGCCTACTTCATCCTGGGCGGCGACCCCACCGAGCCCGTGCGCTACGAGGTCGACCGCATCCGCAACGGCCGCTCGTTCACCACCCGGGCCGTGATCGCCCGCCAGTCGAGCGGTGCCATCTTCAACCTGGCCTGCTCGTTCCAACGCCACGAGCACGGGATCGAGACCCAGACGGCCGACTTCCCGGTCGACGCCCCCGACCCGGCCACGATCACCCCCACCACCGAAGGCTCCGGCGTGGAGCGCTACGACGTCCCCTTCGCCGACAAGCCGCCCCGGTCGCTCGTGTGGTCCCGTTACCCGGGCCCCCTGAATGACGACCCCCGCCTCCACGCCTGCGCCCTGGCCTACGTGAGCGACACCAACCCGATGGACGCCGTGGCCGCCGCCCACCCCCGGGGCATCCCACCCACCGACCAGTGGGAGGAGACGTTCATGAGCGCCAGCCTCGACCACGCCATGTGGTTCCACCGTCCGGTGCGGGCCGACGACTGGATGCTCCTCGACATGACCGGCCACGGCATCCTCCGCACCCGGGGCCTCAGCACCGGCCACGTGTTCGACACCAGCGGCCAGCACCTCGCCACCATCGCCCAGGAAGGCCTGCTGCGAGAAGTGAGCTGACCCGCAGGGTCAGCGGCCAGGGGTTGGGGCCCCTGGCCAGATGGGGGAGGCCGACGGAGGAGGCCGGCGGGGGCGCAGCCCCCGGACAGCAGAGCTAGCGTCGGGGCCCATGGATCTCGGAATCAGCGGTAGGACGGCGGCGGTGGCGGCGGGAACCGCTGGCTTGGGGTTGGGCGCGGCCCGGGCTCTGGCCGAAGAGGGGGTACGGGTGGCCATCTGCGGCCGCGACCCCGAGCGCCTGGCGGCGGCGGCCGCCGCCATCGGCGGCGACGTGGTGGCCATCGAGGCCGACGTGTCCACCCCGGCCGGGGGCCGGGGCTTCGTCGAGGCCGCCATCGCCGCCCTCGGCCACGTCGATATCCTCGTCACCAACGCCGGCGGCCCGCCCCCGGGCCGGTTCTCGTCCACCGACCTCGACGGCTACCACACCGCTCTGGACATGAACCTGCTGTCGATGATCGAGATGTGCCGGGTGGCCATCCCCCCGATGCGGGAGCGGCACTGGGGCCGGGTCTGCGCCATCACCTCGATCGGGGTGAAGCAGCCGCTGGGCACGTTGATGGCCTCGTCGGTGGCCCGGGCCGGTTACACGAGCTTCCTCAAGATCACAGCCCGGGAGGTGGCGGCCGACGGCGTGTGCGTCAACTCCTGCCAGCCGGGCACCCACTACACCGATCGGCTGGCCAAGCTGATCCCCGACGAAGCCACAGCGGCGGCCCAGGTGCCGGCGAAGATCACGGGCGACCCCTACCACTTCGGCCAGGCCGTCGCCTTCCTGTGCTCGGAGCCGGCCCGGTTCATCACCGGCACCGGTCTGCTGGTCGACGGCGGCGCCAGCCCCGGCCTGCTCGACTGATCGTGAGGACTTCATGAGCTCCCCCTTCCCCACCTCGATGACCGGCGGCGAGGCCGTCGCCCGGACGCTCGAAGCGCTCGGCGTCGACCGGGTGTTCTCGATCGTCAGCGTGCACAACCTGCCCACCTACCGGGCCCTGGCGGCGTCGAGCCGGATCGAGGTGGTGGCCTGCCGCCACGAGCAGTTCGCCACCCACGCCGCCGACGGCTATGCCCGGGCCACCGGACGCCTGGGGGTGGCCCTGGCCTCCACCGGGCCGGGCACGGCCAACGCCGTGAGCGGGCTGTACGAGGCCTGCTTCGGGTCGTCGCCGGTTCTGTTGATCACGGGCCAGACCGAGTCGGCCTTCTACGGCAAGGGCAAGGGGTTCCTGCACGAGAACGAGCGGCAGATGGATCTGCTGCGCTCGGTCACCAGGCGGGCGGAGACGGCGTGGCGCACCGAGGACATCAGCCGGGTGATCGCCTCGGTGGCCGACGACATCCGCCGGGGCCGGCCCCAGGCCGGGGCGGTGGAGATCCCCATCGACCAGCAGTACCGCACGGCCCCGGTGGTCATCGAAGGGTCGCCCACGGTGGAGCGCCTGGTGCCCGACGAGGAGGGCCTGCAGGCGGCGGTGGACCTGCTCGATTCGGCCGAGCGGCCTGTGATCTGGGCCGGCGGCGGGGTGATCTCGACTGACGCCTCGGCTGAGCTGCTGGCCCTGGCCACCCGTCTCGGAGCCCCGGTGGTGACCACGCTGGAGGGACGGGGTGCCATCCCCGAAGACCACCCGCTGGCCCTCGGGCCCCGGACCGAGCGGCCGGCGGTGGCCGACATCATCGCCGAGGCCGACGTGGTGCTGGCCGTCGGCACCCGGTTCCAGAACTACTCGACCCGGGTGTGGAAGCTCCCCATCCCGGGCCGGATCATCCACCTCGACGCCGACCCCGCCGTGATCGGCCTCAACTACCCGGCCGAGGTGGCGGTGGTGGGTGACGCCAAGCTGGGCCTGGCCGCACTGGGCCAGCGGGTGGCCCCCCGCACGGCCGACTCGGGCTTCCTCGACCGGTCGGAAAAGTCGGTGGTGGCCGACCTGGAGCGGTCGTGGGGCGAGATCGGCGCCGACCATCGGCAGCTGGCCGACATCGTGCGCCGGGTGCTGCCCCGGGACGGGATCGTCGTGCGCGACTCGACCGTGCCGGTGTACCTGTGGGGTAACCGGGTGCTGCCGATCCTGGAACCCCGCACGTCGATGCGGCCGTCGTCGATGTCGATCGGGCCGGGGATCGGGATGGCCATCGGGGCCGCCGCCGGTACTGGGCGGCGCACGATGCTGATGGTGGGCGACGGCGGATTCCAGCTCGGCGTGGGCGAGCTGGCCACGGTGGCCCAGCACAACCTGCCCATCGTGATCTGCGTGTTCAACGATGGTGGCTACGGGGTGCTGCGCGAGATCCAGGACGCCGTGGTGGGCGAGCGCTTCGGCGTCGATCTCCAGCCGGTGCGGTTCGACCTGATCGCCCAGGGCATGGGTCTCCGGTCGGCCGCGGTGCGGGGAGTTGCCGAGTTCGAACGGGCCTTCACCGACGCGGTCGCCCATGACGGCCCGACCCTGCTCGACATCGATCTCACGGCCCTCGCCCCCATGCGCTTCCCTCTCCCCCCTCACCAGCGCCGCAAAGCCTGACGCACCCGTCCATGCTGCTCCGGCGCCGTCAGAGGACGATCCGGCGGAGCTGACCGAGCACCATCATCAGCACGACCGTGGCGGCGACGTGGATGCCGAGGGCCGGCAGTCGCTGGCCCGGGGGGCGGGACCGCCGGATCAAGGTCCAGGCCACAGCCAGGTTGCTCGTGGTGGCGGCGATCAGGCCCGCGCCGGCACCGAGCAGGACCGGGCCCAGGCCACACCACATGGTGTTCTCGCCACAGTCCTCCACGGAACTACCGGCCCCGAACACGGCCAGGCCGGCGGCGGCCCCCACCGCCAGGCTCACCGGGTAAGCGACGGCCACCGTCAACGCCGCCAGGCCCCGCGGCTGGCTGACCGACCAGCGGCTCGGCGGCCGGTCGGCGGTGGGCTGCGGGGCTCGTTCGTCCATACCAGCATCATCGCCCGCCCGCTGGGCCCCCACCATGAGGGCCACCCCCCAACGCCCC
>CADEDH010000038.1:10419-20853 GCA_902826025.1 uncultured Actinomycetes bacterium | reverse complement strand
GTCAGGGGCCGAGGCGGCCGCGGAGCATGGGTTCGCCGGGGCCGGCGGGGTCGGCCTCGCTCTGTCGGGTCACGGAGATGACCGGGTAGCCGTCGGTCGACACCCCCGACCACAGCTCGATCTGGTCGCTCCCGCCGCCTCGGAGGTGGAACGAGCCGATGGGGATCCGGGTGCGGGGCTCCTCCTTCACCACCCAGGCGGCGTAGAACGAACCGGGGGGCGCCGGAGGCAACCCGGTGACCTGCAGCACGATCCGGACCCCGTCGGCCTGCGGCTGGACCGTGGCCTCGGCTGAGGCCTCGGGCACCAACTCGCTGCCGGCCAGCTCCACCTTCGTGCCGTCGAGACCGCCGTCGCGGTTGACCACGGCCAGCGTGCCGACGGCGATGACGGCCACGGCGGCCGCCGTGGCCAGCCCGCCGAGCACCCAGCCGCCGGGGCGTCGCTTGCGCCGGGCGGCGTCGAGTGACACCACGGGGGCGGCGCCGGCATCCGGCCCGGGCGCAGACGCCGGGCCGACGGCGCCGGTGATGTCGGGCGGGAGCACGCCGGTGACGGCGGGGTCGAACCGGGCCGGCGGGTCTGTCGTCGGGCCCGCCGACGGCTGAGCGGGGAACGGGGCCGCGACGGTGAGATCGGGCGAGAAAGGCGCCGCCGAGGGCGACGGGTCCGGTTGACCGGGAACGGCCGGACGGTTGGGGGGCGCCGGGCGGGCGGCGGCGCCGGCCAGGATGGCCGCCACCACCTGGTCTTCCACCCCGGGCGACGGCTCGGCCCAGAGCGCTGGGTTGTCGAGCAGGCCGGCCACATGCGCGCTCCACGGATCGAGCGGCTCGCTCTCCGGCCCTGGGCCGGGTGGGATGTGGTCGGTCATGGCAGCTCCCTGCCGAATGATACGTCGGCGGGGTCCAGCCGGTTCGCGGGAGAATTCTGTAAGTGTTGGAGCGACGAGCCGAGGCGACGCAGGGCCCGGTGCGATCGTGACTTGACGGTGCCCAACGGCACCCCCAGCCGGTTTGCGATCTCGGAGTGGCTGAGCCCGCCCACGTGGTTCAGCAACAGGACCGTGCGTTCGTCTTCGGGGAGGATGTCGAGGGCCTGGCGCACCTGGAACGCCTCCCACGTCTGCTCCATCGTGGGCGCGCCCACCGGGGCGTCGGCCTCGGGGGCGTGATCGCCCCGGGTGGGGCGGCGCTCGTAGCGGACAGCGTCGATGGCCGTTCGGCGGGCGATGGCGTAGAGCCAGGGGGCCAGGTCCCGGCCGGGATCGATCGTGTGCGACGCCTGCCAGGCCTTGGTGAACGTCTGCTGCACCACGTCGTCGATCAATGTCTGATCGTTTCCCACCACCGAGCGGGCCACGGTGGCAATCGGCCGGGCGAACCGCTGGTAGATCGCCCGCACGGCGTCGGGATCGCCGGCGATGAAGCCGGCGACAAGGTGCTCCATGGCCCGGAAGTCTGCCACACGGACGGCGGCGAGGTGACCGCTTTCGGCTCCGACGGGAGGGGGTCGGACTTGACCCTGCGGAGGGTGGCCAGGAGGATCGCTCCGTGCAGGGGATCCGTGTGGTGGAGGTGGCGGGGGGTGTGGCCGGGGCGTGGTGCAGCCGTCTGCTCGCCCATCTGGGGGCCGAGGTGACGCTGGTGGAGCCGCCCGGCGGCTCGTCGCTGCGCACCCGGGAGCCACTGCTCCCCGGCGGCGAGAGCCCGTGGCACCACTGGCTCAACGCCGGGAAGTCGTCGATCGTGGCCGACGACTTCGCCACTCTGGAGGCAATCGCCGCCGAAGCCCCGGTGGTGATCTGGACGGCCACCGGCGAGGAGCCCCCGGGGGCGGTGGCGGCCGTTGCCGCCCGGCTGCGGCGGGCCAACCCCGCGCAGGTGTTCGTGGCCCTGTCGGCCCACGGCCTGACCGGCCCGTGGCGCTCGCTGGCGTCGTCCGAGCTGACCGAATGGGCGGCCGGCGGGCACCTCCTGCTCACCGGCGACCCCGGCCGGGAGCCGGTGCAGGGCGGTGGCCCGTGGCCCGCCTACTTCACCGGCACCAACGCCGCCATCGGGGCCCAGGTGGCCCTGCTCGACGCGGCCCGCACGGGCGCCGGGCAGCTGGTGGACGTGAGCGCCATGGAGACCATGGCCGGTTCCCACCAGTGGACGATCACCAGCTATACCCACACCGGCTACGTGAAGCGGCGCGACGGCAACCGCCTGGCCGAGTTCCACTACCCGATCAACGCCTTCGCCTGCCGGGACCGGTGGATCCAGATCGCAGCGGCCTCCAACGAGCAGTTCGAGAACCTGTGCATCGTGGCCGACGCCGTGGAGCTCTTGGCCGACGACCGCCTCAGCACACCGGCCGGCCGCTACGACCACGCCGAGTTGATCGACGCCGCCCTGAAGCCGTGGCTGGCCGAGCGGAGCGCGGCCGAGGCGGTGGCCGCCATCCAGAGCCAGCGCATCCCCGCCGGGCGGGTCAGCGACCTGGCCGACCTGGTGGCCGACGAGCAGCTCTCGGCCCGTCGGTTCTGGAGCCCGGTGCCGGAGCTGGGTCCCGAGGCCAAAGTGCCGGGCCCGCCGTTCTTCGTCGGCCCCCGCTCTCCCGCCCCGCCGGTGGGCGCGCCAGCGCTGGGGCCCCGGGGATCGGCCGGCAACGGCGCCGCGACGACCACCGGCGGCGGCACCGCCGCGGTTCCGCCCCTCGACCTGACCGGCGTCCGGGTGCTCGAGTTCTCGATCGCCTGGGCCGGGCCGCTGGCCGGCCGCAACCTGGCCGACCTGGGCGCCGATGTGATCAAGATCGAGCACCCCACCGCCCGGGGCCTCACGATCGTGCCCGAGGCGCTGGAGCCCGACGAAGACGGGGAACCGTGGCGGTGGGGCGACCTGCCCCCGGCCGCCCTCCGCAACGGCACCTGGCCCGCCCTGGAGGCGGGCCAACACTGGTGGAACCGGATGGGGCTGTTCAACAAGCTCCAGCGCAACAAGCGGAGCCTCTGCCTCGACGTGAAGTCCGCCGGCGGCCGGGAGGTGCTCCACAACCTGGTGCGCCGGTCCGACGTGGTGCTCAACAATTACTCGCCCCGGGGCGTGCAGTCGCTGGGGATCGACCACGCCTCGCTGTCGGCCGTCAACCCCCGGGTGATCACCGTGTCGATGTCGGGCTACGGCGCCACTGGCCCGATGGCCAGCCACTTCTCGTTCGGCCCGATCCTGGAGACCCATTCCGGGCTCGCCTCCACCACCGGTTACCCCGATGGCGGTCCGCTGCGGATCGGCGTGGCCTTCCCCGACCCGGTCGGCGGCCTGTTCGGCACGGTGGCCATCCTGGCCGCCCTGTGGGAGCGGGAGCGCACCGGCACCGGGCTGGAGGTGGACCTGTCGCAGCTGGAGACCCTGCTGCCCCTGATCGGCGACCACATCCTCACCACCTCGGTGACGGGGGAGCTGCCCGCCCGGTGGGGCAACCGGTCGCCCCGCTTCGCCCCCCAGGGCGTCTACCGCTGCGGCGGCGCCGATGCCTGGCTGGCCCTCACCGTGCGGGACGACGACGACTGGGCCGCCGTGGTCGACGCCGTGGGCCGCTCCGCCCTGGCCGATCCCCGCTACGCCACCGTCGAGGGCCGCCGGGCCCACCACGACACCATCGACGCCGAGATCACGGCCTGGACGTCGGTCCGGGGCAAGTTCGAGGCCATGGCCGCCCTCCAGGCCCGGGGGGTGCCGGCCATGGCCGCCTTGTCTGCCGCCGACCTGGTGGACGGGCCCCAGCTCCAGGCCCGGGGGTTCATCACCACCATGCAGTCGGGCGAGGCCGGCCCCCAGCGCATGCCGGGGGCGTCGCTCCACTTCACCGGCCGGTCGATCCCGATGGGCGCCGCCCCCGATCTGGGGGAGCACAACCGGGCCATCCTGGGCGACCTGTTGGGCTACGGCCGGGCCCGCATCGACGAGCTCGCCGCCGACGGCACCATCGCCTGGGCCCCGCCGGTCTGAGAGGGCGAACTGTGGCGCCAGCGCGCAGAATGCAGCACCGGGCGCCACAGTTCGGCTTCGGCGCCGGGTAGCACTAGGGTCCGGCCCATGAGCACCGATGACCTGGAGGAGCTGGAGCAGCGGATCGAGCTGGGCCGGGAGATGGGTGGGGCCGACTCCGTCGCCTTCCATCACGGCCGGGGCAAGCTGACCGTGCGGGAACGGCTCGACCTCCTGGTCGACCCCGGCTCGATGGAGGAGTTCGGCCACCTCCAGGGCCACGCCACCTACGACGAGCACAACCGCCTGGCCCACTTCACCCCCCGGGGCGAGGTGAACGCCATGGCCTCGATCGACGGGCGGCCGGTGGTGGTGTCGGGCGGCGACTTCACCGTGCGGGGCGGCTCGGCCTCCACCGGCCACGGCGGCCTGGGCGAGGAGCTCCGGCCCCAGGAGCGGGCCCGGGAGTGGCGGGTGCCCTACATCCGCCTGCTCGACGCCGCCGGCGGTTCGGTGCGGGGCTTCGAAGACCTGGGCCGCACCTACCTGCCCGACGGCAACGCCTTCACCTATCCCGACGTGGAGCTGCTCAACCTGGTGCCGGTGGTGTCGGCCGTGCTCGGCTCGGTGGCCGGGCTGCCGGCGGTGAACGCCTGCATGGCCCACTGGAACATCATGGTGGAGAACACGTCGCAGATCTTCCCCGGCGGGCCGCCGGTGGTGAAGGCGGCCCTGGGCTACGACATCACCAAGGAGGAGCTGGGCGGGCCCGAGATCCACACCCGGGTGAGCGGCTGCGTCGACAACCTGGCCGCCACCGAGGCCGACGCGCTGGACCAGATCCGGCGCTTCCTGTCCTACCTACCCACCTCGGTGTACGAGACGGCGCCCCGGGTGGAGACCGGCGACCCGGCCGACCGCACCGCCCCCGAGCTGCGGACGCTGGTGCCCGACAACCCCCGCCGGGTCCACGATGCCCGCAAGCTGGTGGAGGCGGTGGTCGACCGGGGCTCGCTGTTCGAGATCGCCCCCTTCTACGGCCGGGCCCGGATCACGGCCCTGGCCCGCGTCGACGGCTACCCGGTGGGGATCATGGCCAACGACCCCCGCTTCAACGGCGGCGCCACCGACGTCGACTCCGGGGCCAAGGCCAGCCGCCTCATGCAGCTGTGCGACACGTTCCACCTGCCGCTGATCTCGCTGGCCGACGAGCCGGGGTTCCTGGTGGGGATCGAGTCGGAGCGGGCCGGGATCGAGCGGGCGGGGGCCCGGCTGGTGGCCCTCACCTGCCGCACCCGGATGCCGTGGATCACGATCGTGATCCGGCGGCTGTACGGGGTGGCCGGCCAGTGCCACCACCGGCCCAGCGGCATGTTCCGCCGCTACGCCTGGCCGTCGGCCCGGTGGGGGTCGATGCACATCGCCGGCGGGGCGTCGGCCGCCTACCGCCGGGAGATCGCCTCGGCCGACGACCCCGAGGCCAAGCGGATCGAGATCGAGGACCGGCTCAACGCCCTGGCCTCACCCTTCCGCACGGCCGAGGCCACCGGGCAGGACATCGTCGATCCGGCCGCCACCCGGCCCCTGATCGCCCGCTTCGTCCACGACGCCCAGCGCATCCTGGCCACCCAGCTCGGCCCGCCCCCCGTCCCCTACTTCCCGTAGGCCATGATCTGGGCATGATCTCGTTTCCCCGCCGGGCCGCAGCCCTGGCGCTGGCCGTCATGCTCGTCGCCTGTGGGTCGCAGGAGCCGGCGGCCGAGCGGGAGGACCAGGCCCAGCCCGCCACCACGGGCCCCACCACAACCGACGCCGCCGGCGGGCCGGTCGACAGCGCCGTGCCCAGCAACGACGCCAGCCGGCTGCACAACGTCTTCCAGTTTCCCGGCCAGCCCCAGGTGCTGTGGACCGAGGAGCCGCTGGGAGCCCCGCAGAACGACCGGGCCCCGGGCCCTGTCGACTACGCCTACGACGCCGTGCTCGACTACGGCGATCCCGCCACCGTGGCCGACCTCGTCACCGGGCTGACCGCAGAGCTGAGCCTCCTGGCCGACGTGCCGGCCTGGTACCCGCCGGCCGTGGCCGACGCCGCCGAGGGGGCCGGCGTGGTGGTGAACGTCTACACCGGCGTGCCCGGTTTCAGCCCCCAGCAGCAGGTGGGAGTGGTGGAGAACGAGCCCCGCTACGTGCTCCTCAGCCGCAGCACGACCTGAGATGCAGCACGACCTGAGTCAGGCCGACATCGCCTTGAGCAGCTTGACCGGGGTGTCCTTGGGGCTGACCTTGTAGAGGGCCTGTGCGATCTTGCCCTTCTCGTCGATGAGGAAGGCGGAGCGCACGATGCCCATGTACGCCTTGCCGTACAGCTTCTTCTCCCCCCACACGCCGTAGGCCTCGGCCACGGCGTGCTCGGGGTCGGACAGCAGCGGGAAGCCCAGCCCGTACTTGGTGTCGAACTTGGCCTGCTTGGCGGGCTGGTCGGGGCTGACACCGAGGATCACGGCGTCGCCCACCTGATCGGCCACATCCCGCATGCCGCACGCCTGGGCCGTGCAGCCGGGGGTGTCGGCCTTGGGGTAGAAGAACAGCAGGACCTTGCGGCCCTTGAGCTTGGACAGCTGCACCTTCTCCCCGTGCTGGTCGGTGAGGGTGAAGGCCGGCGCCTTGTCGCCAACGGACAGTGTGGTCATCGCCTCTGTCTATCCGGCGCCGGCGCCCACCGTGCCCAGCGAATCCCGGGCCACGTGCTCCCGGGCGTGGGCGATGGCGCTGTCGAGGTCGTCGAACACGTGGCGGGCGTGGGCCAGCCGGTCGATCGCCCCCACCTCCTGCAGGATGCGCAGATGGTGGGGCTTGGCCCCCTTCAGCAGCACGGTGACGTGGCGGCGCTCCAGATCCTCGATGATCTGGCCCAGGGCCTGGGCCCCGGTGGCGTCGATCATCTGCAGATCGGGCAGGCGGAGGATCACCACCTTCACATCGCCCACCTCGGTCAGCTCGTGGAAGAAGCGCTGCACGGCGCCGAAGAACAGGGCCCCGTCGAGGCGGTAGGCGACGATGTGGTCGTGACGCAGGGAGGCAGCCTGGGCCGGGTCCAGCAGTGCATCCGCGTCCGGGGCCCCGCCGTCGGACGACACCGACTCGGCGGTGAACGTGGACGTGCGGGCCACCTGGCGCAGGGCCAACACGGCGGCCGCCGCCATGCCCACCTCCACCGCCAGGATCAGATCGAAGGCCACGGTGACGAACGCCGTCAGCACCAGGATCAGCCCGTCGGACCGGGTGGCCCGCAGGATGGCGACCACGTTGTGGCGCTCCACCATCCGGGTGGCGGTGACCATCAGCACCCCGGCCAGGGCGGCCAGGGGGATGCGGGACACGAGGCCCGACCCGAACAGGACAACGGCCAGCAGGAGTACGGCATGCACGATGGCCGAAACCCGGGTGCGGGCCCCCGCCTTCACGTTGACCGCCGTGCGGGCGATGGCGCCCGTTGCCGGCATGCCCCCGAACAGCGACGAGGCGATGTTGGCCAGACCCTGGCCGAACAACTCCCGGTTCGGGTCGTGGCTGGAGGTGCCGGCCATCCCGTCGGCCACCTTGGCCGACAACAGGCTCTCCAGCGCCCCCAGAGCGGCCACGGCGAACACCGCCCCCGACAGGCTCGACACGAGACCGGTGGTCACGTGGGGCAGGGCGGGCGACGGCAGTGAGCTCGGCAGCTGGCCGATGGTGGCCACCCCGGTGTCGGTGGCCGCCGCCACCACGGTCGCCGCCAGGACGGCCAGGAGCGACGCCGGCAGGCCCCGATGGATCCGGGGAACCACGAGCATCACCGCCGCCACGATGGCCACCAGGCCCACCGTCCACCACCGGCCCTGGCCCTCGACGGCCCGGACCACGGCCCGGCCGGCCACCAGGGCCGTGTTCTCCCCTTCGGGCTTGGCCACCCCGAGGGCGGCCGGCACCTGCTGGAGGAAGATGATCAGGGCGATACCGATGGTGAAGCCCTCGATCACGGGCCACGGCACGTAGGTGAGGTACCGGCCGAAGCCGGCCACCCCGGCGGCCACGATCACGATCCCGGCCAGCAGGCCGACCAGGATCACGGCCCCCGGCCCGTCGCGGGCGACGATCGGTACCAACACCACCGTCATGGCCCCCGTCGGGCCCGACACCTGCACGTTCGACCCGCCGAACACGGCGGCCACCAGGCCGGCCACGATCGCCGTGATCAGCCCGGCGTCGGCCCCCAGGCCCGACGTGATCCCGAAGGCCAGCGCCAGGGGCAGGGCCACCACACCCACGGTGACCCCGGCCAGCAGGTCGCCCCGCCACGAGGAGCGCAGGCCGGCGTAATCGGCCGGGCGGGGCAGGAGCGCCACCACCCGCTGGGCGAGATCGCCCCCGTTGAACCCGAACCGTTCCCCTACCCCAGTGCTCACCTCTTCACCCTAGGTGGGGCGGCGCGGAGCGATCCGACCCAGCCGCGACCCCGGGCCCCGGTAAACGAACCCAGAAGCCGTGGACCGGAAACCGGAGTGGGGGGATCGTCAGCTGCTCGAGCTCACTCCAGGTCCACCAGCGGGGGCCGCTGGGCCAGGTTGAGGGGCAGGGTGGCGCCACCGGCCCGGGTGAGGCGGAGGTCCTCGTCGAGGAGCTTGCCTTCGGCCGTGCGGGCCAGCACGGTGGCCATCACCTCGGCCGCCTGGAGCGACAGGGCCTCCAGCGGGTGGTGGCGGTGCTCCCGCAGGCCGAGGTCGACCTGCGTGATGACCTGGGGCCCGAACCGTTCGGCCATGTCGATCAGCATGGCGATCTCCACCCCCCAGCCCTGCACGAAGGGGATCTCGGCGGCGGTGGCGGCCCGCACCGCGTACTCCCCGGCCAGGGGCTGGTCGAGCCGGGCCAGCTCGGGGTAGTAGAGCGACAGCAGGGGGCGGGCCACGAGCTCGGTGGTACGACCCCCGCCGCCGGTGTCGGTGGGACGGCGATACGACGCCTTGACCAGCCCGATGCCGGGATCGACCAGGAGAGGGGCGGCCAGACGGGGGATCCAGTCGGGCTCGAAGCTGGTGAGGTCGCCGTCGCACCACACCACCACGTCGCCCAGGCTCACCAGCAGGCTGGCCCACAGGGCGTTGCCCTTGCCCCGCCCCGGGCCGTGCACGGCGTGGACGTCGCCGATCGGCACCACCCGGGCCCCGGCCTGGGCCGCCTCCCAGCCCGTGCCGTCGGTGCTGGCGTCGTCGATCACGATCAGCTCGTCCACCACGCCGCCGGGGCCCATCAGCTCCCGGCGGATCAGGCCGACCAGCCGGCCGATGGTGGGGGCCTCGTTGCGGCACGGGATGCACAACGAGACGATCTGGTCGCCCTTGGCCGCCCTGACCAGATCGAGGGCGGGCCGGTCGAGCCGGAACGTGCCGATACCCACCATCCCAGCGTTCAACATTCCGGCCGCCGGGGCCATTCCCGAACGGGGGTTCCCTGGTTGGGCGGATCTACAGTTGACGTGTGATCCTCTACGGCGTCGTCAACGCCAGCCCCGACTCCCTGGCCGACTTCTCGATCGTGCGCACCCCGGCCGAGGCCCGGGCCCGGGCCGAGTCCCTGCTGGCCGACGGGGCCGACGCCATCGACCTGGGGGGCCAGGGCTCCACCGACGTGGCCACCGTGGTGCCCTGGACCGACGAATGGGCCCGTCTGGAACCGATCCTGCCCGTGCTGGCGCCCCTGGGTGTCGACATCTCGATCGACTCGTGGCGGCCCGAGGTGGTGCACCGGGCCCTGGAGGCGGGGGCCACCGTGATCAACGCCGCCGACGGGATGCAGAGCGACGAGATGTGGCGGGTGGCGGCCGAGCACGACGTGCCGATCGTGCTGCCCTTCCTGTCGGGCCCCAACCCCCGGGAGATGTCGATGGTCCGGGAGGACCCGGTGCAGGTGATCGTCGACTTCTTCGCCGATCGGCTGGCCGCCGCCGACCGGTTCGGGCTCCGCCACCGCTGCATCCTCGATCCCGGCACGGGCTTCGCCCCGTCCAACTGGCCGTGGGAGGAGCGGTACCACTACCAGAAGCGGGTGTACTCCAACCTGGGCGAGCTGCGCCGGTTCGATCTGCCGCTCTACATCGCCCTGCCGTGGAAGGAGACGGCCCAGCACGACGAGCTGCTGGAGATCGTGGTGGGCCAGCAGCCGGAGTACGGGCGGGCCCACTTCCCGGCCAAGGTCCGGACCTTCGAGCGCCGCATCCTGGGATCTTGAGCGGGGCGGGCCGCCACCGGTACTTCGCCTACGGGTCGAACCTGCACCGGCCCCAGATGGCGGCCCTGGCCCCCTCGGCGGTGGTGTTGGGGCCGGCCCGGCTGGTGGGCTGGGAGCTGTTCGTGACTGGCTACGGCGTGCTGTCGATCCGCCCCACCACCCCCGACGACGCTGTGTTGGGCCTGGTGTGGGC
>CADEDH010000038.1:0-10319 GCA_902826025.1 uncultured Actinomycetes bacterium | reverse complement strand
TGCTGTCGATCCGCCCCACCACCCCCGACGACGCTGTGTTGGGCCTGGTGTGGGCCTGCCGCGAGGCCGACCTGGACGCGCTCGACCAGTTCGAGGCCGTCGACGAGGGGCTGTACGAGCGCATCGAGGTGAGCCTCGACGGGGACGGCCCGGCCGTGGCCTACCGGGCGCTGTCACCGGCCGAGGGACCGCCCCGGCCCGGCTACCTGGAGGCCTCGGTGCTGCCCCCGATGCGGGCGCTCGGCTTCCCGCCGCCCTACGTGGCCCGGGTGGAGGGGTGGCTGGCGGCGGGTACGGCCGGCCCGGCCTGGGTGGCCACCCCGGCTCCCGGCGGCGTGTTCACCGCCTCCGAGCGGGGGTCGGGATCCGGTTCTGGCTCGGGGTCGTCGTCCCGGTAGGCCGAGGCCTGGAGGTTGAACAGCTCGGCATAGGTGCCCCCGGCGGCCAGCAGGTCGCGGTGGGTGCCGTGCTCCAGCACCCGCCCCCGCTCCAGCACCACGATCTGGTCGGCGGTGCGCACGGTGGAGAACCGGTGGGAGATGAGCACCACGGTGCGGCCCGCCATCATCGAGCTCATGGCGTCGAACAGCTCGGCCTCGGCCCGGGGGTCGAGGGCCGCCGTCGGCTCGTCGAGGATGACAAGCTCGGCGTCGCGGAACAGGGCCCGGGCGATGGCCACCCGCTGCCACTGCCCCACCGACAGGTCCACGCCCTCTTCGAAAACCCGGGTGAGCCGGGTCTCGTAGCCGGCCGGCAACCGCTCGATCACGGCCGCCGCCCCCGACCGGGCGCCCGCTTCCTTCACCGCTGCCTCTTCGTCGAGGCGTGACGGGTCGCCGAAGGCGATGTTGTCGGCGGCGGTGAACCCGTACCGCACGAAGTCCTGGAACAGCACGGCCACCGAGCCGGGGGCAGCCTCGGCCCCGTCGACCAGCAGCCGCCCGCCGGTCGGCCCGTACAGGCCGGCCAGGATCTTGGCCAGCGTGGTCTTGCCCGACCCGTTCTCCCCCACCAGGGCCACCACCTGCCCGGCCGGGATCTCGATCGTCACGTCGGCCAGGGCGGGAGTGGTCGATCCCGGGTAGGTGAAGGACAGGCCGTCGGTGGCGATCGACGAGAACCCGGTGACGGTGGGCGGCGGCACGGCCCGGGCCGCGCCGTCGGCCAGCTCGATGAAGCGGGTGTAGTCCTGGAGGAAGATCCCCGCCTCGTGCAGCTGGGCGGCGCCGAACGCAGCCAGGCTGATGAACCCGCCGAGCTGCTGGAGCGCCACCAGCGAGGCCACCCCGGCGGCCAGCGGCAGCCGCCCCGCCTGGTAGAGGGCGCCGGTGGAGCCGAGCACCACGGCCACCAGCCCCAGGCTGGCGACGTTGCCGACCAGCATCGTGCGGGCCTGGCGCCGTTTGGTCCGGCGCAGCTCGTCCATGATGGCGGCGGTGACGGTCTCGTAGCGGCGGCGCAGCTCCGGGCCCAGGCCGAACGCCCGCTCCTCCTTGGCCGACTCCCGGCTCGTCACCAGGCTCGACACGTAGGCCTGTTCCCGCTCCTGTCTGGTCATGCCCCGCACGAAGCGGTGCTCCTCCCCCGTGCGCAGTATCAGGGCGACACCGATGGGGGCGTACACCAGCAACACCAGCGGGATCAGGATCGGCGACACCACGGCGATACCGATGACGATGCCGACGCCGGTGGCCACGCCCCGGGTCACGTGCTGGAGGGCCGTCACCACCTGCATGGGGCGGAACCGGGCCTGGGCATCGGCCCGCTGGAGCTGATCGTGGAACGCCGGTGACTCGAACGCCAGCAGGTCGACCGCCGTGGCGGCATCCATGATCCGCCGGCTGGCCTCCACCGACACCTCCCGGCCGAGGATCTCGCTGGTGACCGTCTGGTAGGCGGCCGCTGCCTGCTCGACCAGGTGGAGCCCGGCCAGGCCCAGCACCGGTGCCACGAACGACCGGAGCGACGGCTGGCTCCCCTGGGTCCCGACGAGGCGATGGACCACAGCGGCGTACAGGGCGACCCGGGCGACGGCGGCCCCGGCGGCTGCCGCCATCAGCACCGAGGTCGTGATCACCCGCGCCCGAGATGCCGCCAGCACCAGGGCCAGGCCGGCCCGCCACACCCGAGGCAGCTGCCGCAACGCCACCGGCGTGTCCTCGCCGTCGAACAACGTGGCGAAGTGGAACTCCTGCGGCGGCCCCTCGTCGGCGGGCGCCGCTTCCCGCTCGGGCTCAGGTTCTGCTACGTCCCCCATGACGAGATGCTAGGCCGGCGGGGCACGAGCCGGTGCCTCCCACCGGCGTTACCGGTGGGAGGCTGCAGTTCGCCTTCGATCAGCGGGCCAGATGGACGGTGAGGCCGCCGGTGCCGAGGTCGGTGAGCACGACGGAGGTGTCGGCGCCGGTGAAGTCGCCGCCGGTGAAGGTGATCGTTGCCCCGTAGACCCCGGCCAGGTTGGCCGACTCCTTGTCGGTGATCGTGTAGCCGGCCTTGGGCAGAGCGTCGAGGTAGAAGTCGTAGGCGCCCTCGGGGTCGGGCACGGTGGCCACGAGATCCACCGAGGCGGCCTCGTCGGAGCAGGTCACCACCACGGTGCCGCTGGGCAGGGGGAAGCCGGCGCCGCACTTGCCGGTGGCGGCGGCCGGCTTGGTGGTGGTGGCCGAGCCGCCGGCCGCGGCGCTGTTGTCGGTGCCCTCGTCGTCGGCCGTGGTGGCGTCGGTGCTTGCACCCGCGGTGTCGTCGGTGGCGGCGTTGACACTGGCTCCGGAGGCCTCGTCGTCGACCGTGGCCTTCACCGAGGCGTTGCCGTTCTCGTCGGCGCACACGGTGGCCGAGGCGCCCTGCCCGCTGCCGCTCACGCAGTCGCCGCTGATCGAGCCGCCGGTGGCCGCCTCCAGCTGGCTGACGGCGGCGCCACCGGCCGCCTGGGTGCTGGTGCCCGAGCTGGAGCACCCGGTGGCCAGCACCAGGGTGCCCGCCACCAGGGCGATCAGGGCCGGCTTGAATCGAGCAGGGTTGCTGTTGGTCATGGATTTCCCTCCGCCATTGCGTCGCCAGGATTGCGGCCGGCACCGTAGCTGACGGGGCTCGGATTGTGACCGCGGGCAGGAACTAGGCTTCGCCCATGCAACGACGAGAGGATCCGGGGCTGGTGCGGGGCGCCACCGCCTTCGTGCGAGACCTGCCCCACACCGACTGCCTCCACCTCGCCTTCGTCCGCTCCATCGAGGCCCACGGCGACCTGTTGGGGATCGACACCTCGGCCGCCGCCACCCAGCCCGGGGTGGCCGCCGTGGTCACCGCCGCCCACCTGGCCCTCCCACCGTTCCGCTTCTTCGACCCGATCCCCGAGCCGTTCGCCCGACCCCTGCTGGCCACCGACCGGGTCCGGTTCGTTGGCGAACTGGTGGCGGTGGTGGCGGCCGACACCCCGGCCCACGCCGTAGACGCCGCCGAAGCGGTGGTGGTGGAGGTGGCGCCCCGGCCGGCTGTGGTCGACCCTCGCACCGCGGCCGACGCCCCGCCCCTGTTCGACAACACCGACTCCAACGTGGTGATGCGCTACGACAAGGGCCGGGTGGAGGACCTGTTCGAGCTGGCCGCTCACGTGGAGACGGGGCACTACCCGAATCAGCGCCTGTGCTCGGCCCCCATGGAACCCTCCGGCGTGATCACAAGGCCCACGGCCGACGGCGGGCTCGACGTGTGGGCCACCGGCCAGGGCCCCCACGTGATCCGCCACGAACTGGCCAAGGCCCTCGGGCTCGACGAGGCCCTGATCCGGGTGCGCTCGGCGGCCGTGGGCGGCGGCTTCGGGGGCCGCCACTCGGCCCCGGTGGAGGTGCTGGTGACGGCGGCCGTGGCCCGCCACCTGGGCCGGCCCGTACGGTGGGACGAGACCCGGACCGAGAACCTGGCCTCGATGCCCCATGGCCGGGCTCAGGACCACACGGTGTCGATCGGGTTCGACGACGACGGCCGGATCGTGGGCCTCCGGGTCCACAACCTGGCCGATTGCGGCGCCTACCCCCACTTCGGGCCGCTGATGCCGTTCATGAGCCGCAAACTGGCCCCCGGTCCCTACCGGGTGCCCCGGGTCGACTACGCCTGGACGGCGGTGGCCACCACGACCAACCCGGTCGGCCCCTACCGGGGGGCGGGGCAGCCCGAGGTGACCAACGGGTTGGAGCGCACGATCGACACCGCGGCCCGGGCCCTCGGGCTCGACCCGCTGGAGCTACGGCGTCGCAACCTGTTGCGGCCCGACGAGCTGGGGGTGCCCACCGTCGGCGGCCTCACCTACGACTCGGGCGACTATGCGGCGGCGCTGGACAGGGCGGCGGAGCTGATCGGCTACGACGGGGCCGTCGGCTACGAGGCGCTGCGGAACCGCCAGGCCGAGCTGCGGGCGGCCGGGGGGCCAGCGCTGCTCGGCGTCGGCTTCGCCTGCTACGTGTCCTACGTCGACACCTCGCCCGAGCACGCATCGGTGACGGTGGAGGCCGACGGCTCGATCGGGGTCCGGTGCGGCACGTTCAGCCACGGCCAGTCCCACGCCACCACCATCGGCGACGTGGTGGCGGCCGAGCTGGGGGTGGCCCGGGAGGCCGTCCGCTACCTCGACGGCGACAGCGACGGCACTCCCACCGGCGGCGGCACCGGGGGGTCGCGCTCGGCCCAGATGGGCGGGGGCGCCGCCCTCCTGGCGGCCCGGGCCGTGGTGGAGCGGGCCCGGGCCATCGCCGCCAGCCTGCTGGAGGCGAACCCCGACGATCTCGTGCTGATGCCGGCCGGGATCGGCGTGGTGGGCGTCCCGGCCTCGGTGGTGGGCTGGGACCGGCTGGCGGCGGCGGCCGAGGCCGAGGGCCGACCGCTGACGGAGTCGGTCGACCACAAGATGGAGGGCGGCGGCGCCCACCCGTCGGGCACCCACGCTTCGGTGGTGGAGGTCGACGTCGAGACGGGTCAGGTGCGGCTGGTGTGTCACGTGGCGGTGGACGACTGCGGCACCGTGCTGAACCGGGCTGTGGTGGAGGGCCAGCAGCACGGCGGGTCGGCCGCCGGGATCGGCCAGGCCCTGTTCGAGGCGTTCACCTACGACCCCGACGGCACCCCCCGCACCGTCACCTTCGCCGACTACCTGGTGCCGTCGGCGGCCGAGCTGCCGTCGTTCGTCACCGCCACCATGGACATCGCCTCGCCGGTGTCGCCAACGGGGGCCAAGGGCATCGGGGAGAACGGTGCCATCGTCGCCCCCACCGCCGTCCAGAACGCCGTGGTCGACGCCCTGGCCCACCTCGGCGTCAGCCACATCGACCTGCCGCTCACCCCCGAGCGGGTGTGGCGGGCGGCCCAGCCCTCGGCCTGATGTTCGCTCCCGTCACGACCGGGCGACTCGTGCTCCGGGCGCCCGAGGCGGGCGACGTCGACGCCCTCCACCAACGCCGTAATGACCCCGAGGTGGCCCGGTGGCAGAACTGGACCCTGCCCTGGCCCCGGGCCGCGGCCGAGGAGCTGGTGGCCGACGCCGTGGCCATGGGCGGCCCGCTCGACGGCCAGTGGTGGATGCTGACCGTTGCCGAGAGGGGCAGTGACGAGCGGGCCGGTGAGATCGTGGGTGACCTGGCCGTGCACCTGTCGAACGGCGGGCGGACGGCCGAGGTCGGCTACACCTTCGCCTCGTCCCACTGGGGTCGGGGCTACGCCGCCGAGGCGCTGGAGGCGCTCGTGACGTGGCTGTTCGAGCATCAGAGCGTGAGCCGGGTGGCCGGCACGCTGCACCCGGCCAACCGCCCCTCGGCCATGGTGCTGGAACGCACCGGGTTCGTCCTCGAGGGCCACACCCGGCTCTCGTACTGGCTCGGCGACGACAACTCCGACGACCTGATCTACGGCCTCACCCGGGCGGACTGGGAGGCGTGGCGGGACCGACCCCGGCACCGCCCGGCCGAGGTCCGCCTGGTGGAGATCACGCCCGACACGGCGGGGATCGTGGCCGAGCTGCGGACCCACGCCTCGCAGGAGCGGTTCGTGTCACCGGTGGCCCGGTCCTACGGCGACGTGCTGTTCCCCCTGGTGGAGGACGGTGCGCCGGTGGTGCCATGGCTCCGGGCCATCGAAGCCGACGGTGAGCTGGTGGGGATGGTGCTGCTGAGCGAGCCCACCGCCCACCACCCCCGTCCCTACCTGTGGCGCCTCCTGATCGACCGCCTCCACCAGCGGCGCGGCGTGGCCGACCGGGTGCTCCAACTGGTGGAGGGCCAGTGCCGGGCCTGGGGTGCCGCCGAGCTGGAGCTCAGCTGGCACCGCGGTCGGGGTACGCCCGAGCCGTTCTACCTGGCCCGGGGACTCGTGCCGTTCAACGTCGACACCGTGCCCGACGGCGAGGTGGTGGAGGCCCGCAAGCGTCTGTGAGGGCGGCCTGCGGCCAGGGGATCGGTCCCCTACCGGAATCGGTGCGATTCCCACCGACGGTCGCCATCCTGCACCGATGGCATATCGGAAGATCCTCTCCATCGTTGTGCTGGTGGCCCTCGGTGCCGTGCCGGCCTGTTCCGGCGGTGACGACAACACCGGGCCGACCGTCGAGCAGCCGGGCGTGTCGTCGCCCCTTGGTCGCGACGTCCCGTCGCCCACCGTCGACACCTGCACCTTCGCCCCACCCGAGCCCGGCATCATCGGCCTGGGCACCGTCACCCTGACCGGCAGGAACGACACGGGCCAGCTGCTGGACAGCACGATCGTCGACTTCGACCTCCTCAACGCCAGCGGGCAGAAGACGGCCGCGTCGCTGGCCGCCCTGACCGCGTGGCGCGACGGCGAGTCGATATCGCTCGAGACCGCCCCGTTCGGGGACCCGACGGCCGGCGAGCCGGTGAGCTGCAAGGTCACCGAGGTCCGGGCGTCGTTCACCGCCCATGACAAGGACCTGCCGATCGACGCCGTCACCTGCACCATCGGCCAGGCGGCCGGCCCCATCGGCGGCCCGCCCTTCACGGTGGACGTGAGCGGCGTCGAGCGGATGCCGAGTGGCACCGACACGCTGGTCACCGTGGCCCTGGTCGAGAACGGCAAGCGGGTGGGCGAGCGACCGGTGACCGTCAAGACGGGCCAGACCACGGCTGACGGCTCGCTGATCGCCGAGCGCCCGGGCCTGACCTGCGAGCCGGTCCTGGCCACCGCCATCTAGAGTTTCGCCGCAGGCGAAATCTCCAGGTGCCCGACGGGCACACCTAGCGCCGTCTAGCCTCGCCGGCCATGGTGAAGCTGTCGGCCAATCTCGGATTCCTGTGGACGGAGCTGGCCCTGCCCGACGCCATCGCCACCGCCGCCGCCGCCGGCTTCGGTGCGGTGGAGTGCCACTGGCCCTACGACCATCAGCCGGAGGTGGTGGCCGCCGCCCTGGCCGACGCCCGGGTGCCGATGGTTGGCATCAACACCCGCCGGGGCGACCCGGCCCGGGGCGACTTCGGTCTGGCCGCCGTGCCCGGCCGGGAGGCGGAGGCGGCGGCCGGGATCGACGAGGCGGTCGACTACGCCGCCGCCATCGGCTGCGCCAACGTGCACGTGATGGCGGGCCCGGCCGAGGGGCCCGACGCCCACCGCACCTTCCTGGCCAACCTGACCCGGGCCTGCGAGCGGGGCGCCGGTGGGGGTGCGGGCGGAGCCGTGGGGGTGGTGATCGAGCCCCTCAACCATCGCGACACCCCCGGCTACTTCCTGTCGGGTCTGGAACAGGCGGCGGCGATCGTGGGCGAGGTGGGCGCACCGAACCTCGGGATCATGTTCGACTGCTACCACCTGCAGATCATGGGCGGCGACCTGCTGCGCCGGTTCGAAGCCCACCGGGCCCTGATCGGCCACGTCCAGTTCGCCGGAGTGCCCAGCCGGGGCGAGCCCGACGAGGGCGAGGTCGACTACCGGTGGCTGTTGCCGGCCATGGCCGCCGCCGGGTGGGACGGCTGGTTCGGGGCCGAGTACCGCCCCGCCACCACCACCGAGGCCGGGCTGGGCTGGCTACCCGACCTGCTCGGCCGATAGGCCGATAGGCCGACGACCTCGGGCGCCGGTCAGAGGCGTTGGTTGAACTCGACGAGGTTGCCGGCCGGGTCCTTGCAGAAGACCTGGCGGCAGATCCCGGTCATCTCGCTGGGCTTGCTCACCTTCCGTCCGGCGGCGGTGAGCGTGGCCACGGTGGCCTCGATGTCACCCACCTCGAACGCCCAGTGCTGGCCCTTCAGCTCGGGCAGCTCGTTCACCAGGAGGTGGATCTCCCGCCCGTCGGGGCAGGACAGCCAGGCCCCGTCGACGTCGATGACGTCGTCGGGCCGGTTCTCCATCAGTTTGAGACCGAGCGTGTCACGGTAGAAGGCCAGCGCCTGGTCGAGGTCGGTCACGTTGATCGACACATGATGTACGCCGAGTAGATCCATGGACGCGACGCTAGACCTCCGGTACCGTGCTGTCACACCCGAACATGCGAAGGTAGATTCATGAAAGACTTCTCCCCTAGCACCGATGAGCTCATGGGTCACAACCGGCGCTACGCCGCCCGGTACGAGGGCCGTGATCTGCAGGTGGCCCCCACCCGCCACCTGGCCGTTGTGGCCTGCATGGACTCCCGGATGGACATCTTCGCCATGCTGGGGCTGGGTAACGGCGAGGCCCACATCATCCGCAACGCCGGCGGCGTGATCACCGACGACGTGATCCGCTCGCTGTGCCTGTCGCAGCGCCTGCTCGGCACCCGCGAAGTGATTCTGATCCACCACACGAACTGCGGGCTGCAGCAGGTGAGCGAAGACGCCTTCAAGGCCGAGTTGGAGGCTGAGCTGGGGATCAAGCCGTGGTGGTCGGTGGAGGCCTTCGTCGATCCCTACGCCGACGTGCGGCAGTCGATCATGCGGCTGCGCCACTCCCCGTTCGTGGCCCACCTCGACCATGTGCGGGGCTTCGTGTTCGACGTCGGCGACGGCCTGCTGCACGAGGTGACCGTGGAGGAGCCGGCGAACTAGGGTCCGGGGCCATGAAGCTCGGATTCGTGCTGCCCAACAACTGGGGCCTCCCCAACCCGGCTGATGTCATCGCTCTGGCCGTCGAGGCCGACGAGCGGGGCATCGAGTCGGTGTGGGTGAACCACCACGTGCTCAACATCGGCTACATCGCCGACCGGCTCGACGATCGCCCCTACTACGACGCCCTCACGATGCTGACGGCGGTGGCGGCCCGCACGGAGCGGGTGAAGCTGGGCACCTCGGTGCTGGTGCTCCCCTACCTGCACCCGATGGTGCTGGCCAAGACCCTGGCCACCATCGACCACCTGAGCGGCGGGGGCCGGTTGATCGCCGGGCTGGGGGTGGGCGGGCTGCCCGAGGAGAACGAGGCCCTGGGCGTGGTCTGGGACGAGCGCGGCCCGTGGTCGGACGAGTTCATCGAGGTGATGAACGCGCTGTGGCAGCCGGGCCCGGCCACCTACGTCGGCAGGCACTTCCGCATGGACGGCCTGGTGGCGGCACCCAAGCCGGTGGCCGCCAACGGCACGATCGAGACCTGGATCGGCGGCGGCGGGGCGGCCGCCCGGCGCCGGGCCGCCCGCTACGGGCGGGGCTGGCACCCCTTGTCGGACCTCGACTCGTTCGGGCCCCGGGTGCCGAAGATGACCGCCGCGCTGGAGATCGAGGGTCGCACCCGGGAGTCGCTGACGATCGCCCCCCGGGTGGAGATCGCCAACCTGCCCGACGCCGCCGCGGTGGAGGCCTTCGACCGGGCCGGGGCCGACCAGGTGATCGTCAACTGCGGCACCTCCAACCTCAGCGAGCTGCGGGCCGGGCTGGCCCACGTGGCCCGCCTCCAGGCCGAGACCGAGCGGTAGGGCGGGGCCGAGCATGAGCGAGCCGTTCGAGTTGGCCACCGACATCGAGATCGACGCCCCACCGGCCGCCGTGCTCGACTACGTGTCGAACCCGCAGTCGTGGCGGGAGTGGATGCCGGCCACCCACGAGATGGATTGCCCGAGCCGCCCCCTCCTGGCCGGCGAGACGTTCACCGAGCAGTGGGGCACCCGCCAGGGCGAGGTGCAGCTCAACTGGCGGGTGACGGAGCGGATCGACGGCGAGCTGTGGGTGGCCGAAACCGAGACCCCGTTCACCGGGCCCATCGTGGCCCGCTACGAGGTGTCGGCCCTCGGTCCCGGCCGGTGCCGCTACGTGCGCCGCATCCTCAACCCCGAGCGACCCAAGGCCCCCACCGAGGAGATGGTGCAGCGCATGGCCGACGAGGCCGCCGTGTGCCTGGCCAACATCAAGCGCAACGTGGAG
>CADEDH010000037.1:47038-62435 GCA_902826025.1 uncultured Actinomycetes bacterium | reverse complement strand
CGTTCTCCTCCTCGACCCGGCGTTTCGCCTCCTCGGGCGAATGGTTGTCTATCTCTTTGCGAGCCGCTTCGATGAGCTTCTCGACGGGTGTGATGCCCATGGGCTTACCTCCGGGTTGTACGGACCAACGGTCGAACCGAGTCTCGCACAGCCGCTGTGCCCGCCGCCGCTCCTCCGCCGGCTACGGTCGCCCCCGTGGCGACGAGGAGGAGGACCCCTGAAGCGGGCCGAGCCGAGCCCGGCTCGCCAGCGGTCGTGACCGTGCGCAACGTGACCGTCCGCTACGGGCGGCGGGCGGTGCTCGACGGCGTGTCGCTGGCGCTGAACCCGGGGGAGGTGACGGCCATCCGGGGCCGGAACGGCTCGGGCAAGACGACCCTGCTCCGGGTGCTGGCCGGCGTCGCCCGGCCGGTCGACGGCCGCCGGTCCGGTCCCGCCGCCTGCGCCTGGGTGCCGGCCGCCCTCGACGCACCCCCGGTGTCGGCCGGGGTCTGGCTCCGCGGGCTGCCGCGTCGTGACCCCGGCGACCGCTTGGCTGCGCTGCAACGCCTCGGCTTCGACGGCGACCTCGGCGCCGCCTGCCACACCCTGTCGTTCGGCAACCTGCGCAAGCTGCTCCTGGCCGAGGCCTTCAGCGCCGGCGAGCAGCTGGTGCTGGTGGACGAGGCCAGCGCCGGGCTCGACACGATCGGGATCGAGGGCCTCGGCCGGCTCGTGGAGGAGGCGGCGGCCGGTGGGGCCGCCGTGGTGCTGGCCGACCAGGACAGCCGGCCCCTGCCCTGGGCCACCCGTAGTGTCCGGGTGGCCCGGGGCGCGCTCCGGGAGACAGCTGGAGGCGGGGCCGACCTGACCGTCGACGGTAGTGGTGGTGAGGAGCTGGTCGAGGTGCTCCTGGAGGGCCCGAGCAGTCGGCTGGCGCAGGTGCAGACCGAAGCCGCCCGGCTCGGGTTCCGGGTGGTCGACGACGAGGGGGAGGGCGAACGCCGGTGACCAGCGTTGTTCCTTGGATCCGCTTCCATCTCGTGCTGGGCCACGGGTCGCGACGCTGGTTCCCCCCGTTCGTGGTGTTGGCCCTGTCGAGCGCGCTGGCGCTGCAGTCGCTCGGGCCCGGGTTCAGCACGGCGGCAGGGCTCGTTCCGGTGGCGGCGATCTGGGCCGCCTGGACCGCCATCGGCCTCGGCTCGGTCGACGACGACCCACACTACGACCTCCTCGTTGCCGCCGCCGGCTCTGTCGAACGCATCCATCAGCTTCGGGCGCTCACAGTCGCCCTACCGGGTGCGGCCTGGACCCTGGTGATGGGCGTCCTCGTTGGCCTCCTGGCCCCGGTGTGTACCGAGGCCCAACGGCAGTCGGCGGCCGGAGCCCAGTGCGATCAGCCCCGGCCCGTGGCGTCGCTCCTGGCCGTGGTCGTGCTCAGCGCCGGCGTGTGGGCCGGGATCGGTATCGGCACGCTGTGCCATCGGCCGATCGTGCGGTCGCGGGCCGTCAGTCTGGCCGGGGCGCTGTTCCTGCTGGCCGGGATGATGATCCTGCCTCCGGTCCAGCACACGCTGCTGTCGGTCGACCGGGGCCACCGAACCCCGGCGCTCGTCCTCCAGGGTGCCACGGTCGTCTGGGCAGCGGGGGCCGTGGTCGGTGGCTCTCTGCTGGCCGCTCGCCGCAGCCGCTGAGCCCGATCCGGACGCGAAAACCGCGCCCCGCCGACGAACTGCGTCGCGTTCTCTGCGGATTCCGTAGAGAACGTGACACAGAACGGCGAGAGGGCGCGGTTTTCGTCGCGCAGAACGACGGCGGGCGGCCTCGGGCGGAGGCCCGGGCGGACCGCTGAGTCGGCGGGCCGGCTACAGCTGCACGCCGCGGGTGAGGGCGCCGTCGACCACCAGGTTGGTGCCGGTGATGAAGCTGGCCCGGGGGCTCGACAGGAACACTGCGGCGTTGGCCATCTCCTGGGGTTTGCCCATCCGGCCGGTGGGGTTGAGGCCCAGAGCATGGGCGAACAGGGCCGGGTCGCCCTGCTCGATCTGCTCCCACACCCCGCCCGGGAAGTAGGTGTTGCCCGGGCTCACCGTGTTGGCCCGGATGCCCTTGGCCGCCAGCTGGTAGGCCAGGCCCTGGGTGTAGTGAATCAAGGCCGCCTTCATCGTGCCGTAGGGGCCGGCGGCGAAGTCGATCTCCCGGCCCGACACGCTGGAGATCGTCACGATCGACGGCGCCTCCGACTGCTCCAGGTGGGGCATGGCCGCCTCCACCAGGCGCACCGCCCCGAGGATGTCGACCCGGTAGGACTGGTTCCAGCTCTCCTCGTCGGCCCCGATGGCCAGCGCGCTCACGTTGGCCACCACGGCGTCGATCCCGCCCAGCTCGGTGGCCACGTCGGCCACCCAGGCCTGCAGCGCCGGGCCGTCGCCCACGTCGAGGGCCCGGCCGGTGGCCCGCACTCCTCGGGAGGCCAGGGCGTCCACTGCGGCCCCCACCTCGTCGCTGTTTCGGGCGCAGATGGCCACGTCGGCCCCTTCGTCGGCGAACGTCTCGGCGATAGCCCGCCCGATGCCCTTGGTGCCGCCGGTGACGATCACCCGCTTGCCCTGCAGTCCGAGATCCATGCTGGTGCTCTCTCCTTGGTTCGAGGTTGCCGATACGAGGCTGTCAGGCCAGGTAGGTCTTGATGATGCCGGCGCCCACCGTGTACTTGGGGTCGACGAAGTTGCCGAGCCGCACCCGGCCGCACTGGCTGAGCATCATGTAGGCGTCCCACTGGTCGAAGCCGTGATCGGCCGCCATCCACCGGATCAGCTCCCGGTAGGCGATGCGGGTGGCGTCTTCCAGGGGGCGGGCCGAGCCGATGGCCATGATCATGTCTTCGGTCTCCAGCCGGGGCCACTCGATCGTCCAGCCCTTGAGCAGGTCGACCTGGATGGTGGTGACCGACCGGTACTCCACCGCCGTGCCGCACACCTCGCCGTCGCCCTGGCAGGCGTGGGCGTCGCCTATGAACAGCCGGGCCCCGGGGGAGCGCACCGGCAGGTAGGTGATCGAACCGGGGCCCATGTCGGGCAGGTCCATGTTGCCACCGTGGCTGTCGGGGGTGAGGGAGTTGATGGAGTCGATGGTGGGGGAGGTGGACAGGGTGCCGATATGGGGCCGGTAGGGGAGCGTGACCCGGTCGCTCCAGTAGACCGACTCGGCGTCGAGGCGGACCACCCGCACCTTCTCCGGCAGCGGCTCGTTGAGGGTGGCGGTGAGGGCGGTGCCGGTGAGGGCCCCGAACTCGGGGATCATGGCGCACGCCCCCTGGGGGTTGTCGCCCCAGGGCGCCATCGACTCGATGTAGACGGCGAGGGTGTCGCCGATCTCGGCCCCCTCCACCATGATCGGGCCGTTCTGGGGGTTGACGTAGGGCATGGTGAGGCGGGCCGACGGCAGGTCGGCCTCGGTCTGCACCGCCCCGCCGAAGGCGTCCATGGTGTCGACGATCACCCGGTCTCCGGGGCGGATGTGGAGCACGGGATCGGAGTAGGGGCCGATGGTGAAGTGGAAGGGGCCCTGCACCTCCTCGGTGAGGTGGTGGGTCTCACCGGGCTGGCCGCCCGCCACGCCCCGGGCCGCCATGATCGAGCTCGTCAGCCAGTCCATCAGCGGACTGTAGTGGGCGCCGACCGGGCCCGAACAGGAACTTTGACCGGGCGTGCCGGAAACCGCCATCCGGCGTCAGAGATCCGGCCTGGAAGCGGCGGAGGGTAGGGACCTGCGTCACTTATCGGCCCCAGAGGCCCTGAGCTAGCGTGACGGCCATGGCGAACGGCTCACGACAGATGGCGCTGGTGGGGTTCCTCCAGGCCCAGAACTGCACCACCATCCCCGCCGCCTGGCGCCAGCCCGACGCCCGGCTCGACTTCACCACGGCCGACTACTACCGCCACATCGGCCGCACCCTGGAGCGGGGCTGCTTCGACCTCGGCTTCTTCGACGACCGGCTGGCCATGCCCGACATGTACGCCGGCGACCATGAGCACACGGTGGAGAACGGTATTCGTTGCGTGAAGCTCGACCCCACCGTCGTGCTCACGGCCATGGGCATGGCCACCGAGCACGTGGGCCTGGGCGCCACCTATTCCACCACCTACCACCAGCCGTTCCACGTGGCCCGGGTGTTCTCCACCCTCGATCACCTGACGGGTGGCCGGGCCGCCTGGAACGTGGTGACCTCGGTCAACGACAACGAGGCCCGCAACATGGGCTTCGACCACGGCCTGGAGCACGACGCCCGCTACGACCAGGCCGACGAGTTCATGGAGGTCGTCCACGGCCACTGGGACACCTGGGAGGACGACGCCCTCGTGCTCGACCGGCCCAACGGCCTGTTCGCCCGGGGCGACAAGGTCCACCGCCTCGACCACCGGGGCGAGCACTACATCAGCCGAGGCCCGTTCACCGTGCCCCGCACCCCCCAGGGCCACCCGGTGGTCATCCAGGCCGGCCAGAGCGGTCGGGGCCAGCGCTTCGCCGCCCGTTGGGGTGAGGTGATCTTCGCCTCCAACCTGCGCCTGGCCTCGGCCAAGGTCCAGTACGACAAGCTGAAGGTGGAAGCGGCCAACCTGGGCCGCAACCCCGACCACCTGAAGCTGGCCACCCTCATGTTTCCCGTGGTGGGCCGCACCCACGCCGAGGCCGAGGATCGCCGGGCCGCCTTCGACTCGCTGGCCCGCGACATCGACGAGCTGTCGTTGCTGTCCGAGGGCCTCAACTTCGACTTCTCCACCAAGGGGGTCGACGACACGTTCAACGAGGCCGAGTTGGCGGCGCTGTCGGGGATTCAGGCCATCCGGGACCGGGTGATGGAGCGGGCCGGCTCGGCCGAACCCACCGTGCGGGACTTCATGCGGATCACGGGGCGGGCCAGCCTGAGCCACGCCATCGTGGGCGATCCGGTGGAGATCGCCGACTACATGGAGGAGTGGTTCACCACCCCGGCGTGCGACGGGTTCGTGATCGGGTGCAGCCACCAGCCGGCCGGCCTGGAGCAGTTCGTGGACCTCGTGGTGCCCGAACTGCAGCGGCGCGGCCTGTTCCGCTCCGAGTACCGGGGCAGCACCCTGCGCGACCATCTCGGCCTCCCCATCCCCCAACCCGGGGAGTGGAAGGGGGCGTAGCCCCCCGGTGGGGTTGGGGTCCCCACCGGTGATGGGGGAGGTGGCCGGAGGCCGCCGTCGGGGGCGCGAGCCCCCGGAATGCAGAGGGGGGCGTAGCCCCCCGGTGGGGTTGGGGTCCCCACCGGTGATGGGGGAGGTGGCCGGAGGCCGCCGTCGGGGGCGAGCGCCCCCGGAAAGGACCAGATCGGTGTGGATGGGAACGGGGAGGTCAGCGGCTGGCCAGGGAAGCGGCCGCCACCGCAGCCACGTCCTCCAAGGCGCCGCCGAGCCAGGCCGGATGGCGCTCGCTCCAACGCTGGCGCCAGCGGTTGGCGACCACCGCGGTGGCCACCGCCGTTACCACCGCCACGGCGGCGGCGCCGGCCACCGGTTGGCGCTTCGATCGGGCGATGACGGCGGCACCCACCGCGCCGCTGGCCATCCGGCCGGCCAGGCCCGGCCATTCGAGCCGGCTCGGGCAGTTGGGGAGCTGGTCCCACACCATCTCGCCGCCCATCAGGGCCAGCGCCCCCAGCCGAAGCGGTAGCGGGCGGCCGGCGGGACGGGAGGCCAGCGCTGGTAGCCCGACGCCGAACGTGGCCCGGGCGCCAGCGGCGCATCCGATCAGCGCGGCCCGGACGGCAAGATCGGCCGTCGGCCTCCGAGGTATCGCCATGTGCGCCTCCCGGGGCGTGTCGAGCCGTGGCCAGCCTCACATCTTCTGGACATCTTCTGGCCCGTGCCCCCCAGTGTTCCCGGCGGCGGGCCCACCCAACCAAATCGATCTGAACGCGGCGATGCGAGGCACATTCCTTCGTCGCCTGGAGCCAGTTGGATGCGCGTCATGAGAATCTGACTTGATGTCTCTCATTGGTAGGAAAAGTCCGTCGACACGCGCCTCCAATAGTGGCCTCGGGGCGTAGATACGGGCAGCCAGTGGACATCGGCTGGCACGTTCAACCAGTTGGAGTCAAGACATGACGCGTAAGATACTGATCGCCGTCTTCGGCGTTTTTCTGGCAATGATGTTCGCCGTCGGGTCGGCAAATGCCCAAACAAGCGGGGCCCGGATCCATCTGATCCACGGCATCCCGGGCGCCAACGTGGACGTGGTGGTGGGGGGCGACGTTGTGTTCTCCAACTTCGCCTTCAAGGACACCCAGGACCTTTCGAGCTTCGCCGGCAAGACCCTCGCCGGGCTGAAGGTCAATGCCGCTGGCACCAGCGACACCCTGATCGACGCCGGTGACGTGGCCCTGCCCGCCACCGGCAACTACACCGTGTTCGCTCACCTCGATGCCGACGGCAAGCCGGCCCTGGCCGTGTTCCAGAACGACACGGCTCCCATCGCCGCCGGCAAGGGTCGCCTGATCGTGCGCCACGCCGCCGCCGCCCCGGCGGTGGACGTGAAGGCCAACGGCGCCGTCGCCTTCACCAACCTGGCCAACGGCAAGGAGGCCAAGGCCGACCTCGACACCGGCACGGTCAAGGCCGAGGTGGTCCCCACCGGCGCCGCCACCCCGGTGGTCATCGGCCCGGCCGACCTCCCGATCGCCGAGGGTTCGGTGCTGATCGTGTACGCCACCGGCACGCTCGACGCCGGCCTCCAGGTGGTCACCGAGACGATCACCGGCCTCGGCCCCAATCCCACCGCCGTCCAGACCGGCGACTCCCCGGTGGACCAGGGCGTCGACACCGCCTCGATCCTGCTGATCACGGCCGGTGCGGCGGCGGTGGCCCTGGGCGGCGGCGGCCTCGTCAACCTGGCCGTCCGGCGGGTCCGGGCCTGACGGATCGGCGTCTGGCCGTGGCGGCACCACCAGTGGCGAACGTCGCCGGCCGGGCCGAGCGTCCGTCCCGACGACGCACGGCCCGGCTCCTGGCTGCGGCGATGGCGGCCGTCATGGTCGTGGCCGGCTGCGGCCAGGCCGGCGGCGACGAGCCGGGATCATCCGAGGCCTCGTCCCCGGAGGCCCCGGAGGGAGGTGGGGCGGCCGACAGCGGCCGCCCCGCCGCGGCGTCGGACGGCGATGGCGCCGGTGCCGAGGGGTCAGAGGGCGGACTGACCCCGGCCCCTGGCGTGCTGACGGCCGACGAGGTCAAGCAGGCCCCAGCCCTGCCACCCGCCGTCGACCTGGGGGAGTTGGCAGAGGCCCGGGTCGAGGCTGACGTGCAGCCGCTGTCGGTGACGATCGAGCGGATCGGGCTCGACGGGGTGGCGGTGCAGGCCGTGGGCGTGGAGCCCACCGGCGAGATGTCGATCCCGCCGCCCCGGGAGGTCGGCTGGTACCGCTACGGGCCGCTGCCGGGCGGGGCGGGCTCGGCTGTGTTGGCCGGCCACATCGCCTCCGGTGGGATCGACGGGGCGTTCCGCCACCTCGCCCGGCTGGAGCCCGGGGATCCGGTGGATGTGGCGCTGAGCGACGGCCGGCTCCTACGTTTCGTGGTGACCGACACGGTGCAGGTGGGCAAGTCCGAGCTGCCGTTCGACGAGCTGTTCGCCCGCAGTGGACCCCCCAAGCTGGCCCTCATCACCTGCGGCGGCGAGTTCGACTACTCGGCCCGCAGCTACCGCGACAACGTGGTGGTGGTGGCCGAGCTGGTCTCCTGAGTGGGCCGGAGTGGGCTGACCGGCGGGCGACCCCGATATTCGGAGACGAAAATACCGATCGGGTTTATGGTCGAACGTCATGTGGGCCTTAGCGGAGTTCGTCGCCACGTTCCTGGAAGCAATCGGTTACACGATCGCCGGTGTGCGCCGCGGGCGTTCGAAGGGCGACGACTGAGCCCGACCCCGACCCGGCAACCCACAGCGGGCGGAGCGCCTCGGCGAAGCCGGGCGCCAGCCACATCGGCAGCACGGGCTGACGCCGGCGGATGACGGTGAGCACCCGAGCGTCCACCGAGGGGCGGGGCCGGAAGGCGTCGCGACCCACCCGCACCCCGAGCTCGAAGTGCCACCAAGGGGCCCAGGCCGCGGTGCGGAGGGCCGCTGGTGGGGATGCGGCGTGCCGGCGGGCCACCTCCTGCTGGAGGATGAGGTCGGCCCGGACAGGGCCTCGGGCCGGGTCGTCCAGGAGGAGTCCGAGCACCTCCGACGTCAGCCCGAACGGCGGGTTCGCCACCACCCGGTAGGGACGGCGGGGCAGGCGCAGTTGGCGCAGGTCGGTTGCGATCACGCGCACGGCAGGGGCAAGCCCGGCCTCGTCGAGCGTCCGGTCCAGGCGAGTGGCCCATGCCGGATCGGCCTCCACCGCCCACACCTCGGCGCCGGCCCGGGCCAGGGGGATCGTGAGGGCACCGGCCCCCGCCCCGATGTCGACCACCAGATCGCCGGGCTGGATGGCCAGCCCGGCCATGAACCGGCTGATCAGGCGGTCATCGGCGAGGAAGTTCTGGCCGAGGTCGCGTCGCCGGCGGCTGCGGCCGCCGCTGCGTTGTCGCCCGGCCACGGCGCATCACCATCAGCATGCTCATGGCCCCGATCGTAGGCTGCAGCCCCCGTCGCCGCCGGGCATTTTCGACGCTCGGCTTCCGTACCTGGGTGTAGCCAAGTACTCGTCGTTGATTAGTACTTGACATAGCCAGGTACTTGGCTTCATAGTAGACCCATGGCTGAGAACGATCCACAACTACTGAAGGGGGTGCTCACGATGGTGCTGCTCACGCTGCTGGCCGAGGAGGAGGGCTACGGCTACGCCGTGGTCGTCCGCCTCCACGAGCTCGGTTTCGCCGGGCTGGCCGAGGGCACGGTCTACCCGGCGCTCACCCGGCTGGAGCGCCAGGGCTTCCTGGCCGCCCGGCTGGAGCGGTCGTCGTCGGGTCCGGCCCGCAAGTACTACCGCACCACCGCCCCGGGCCTCGACGAGCTGGCCCGGTCCCGCCGGTCGTGGGAGGAGCTGGTGGCGGCGGTGGGCCAGGTGCTGGAGAGTCCGGCACCGGGCAACGAGCGAGATACGTCTAAGACAAAGAAGGAGGCATGATCATGCGGGTGACCGACAACGTCCGGCTGTGGTGGGCCCAGTTCCGCTACGACTTCTGGCTCGACATCTACGGTGTCGGTCGGCGGGACCGGCGGGACCTCCGCCGGGAGCTGGCCGGCAACCTGAGGGCGGCGGCGGCCGACGTGGGAATGGGCCAGGCCCTGCTGGGGGTGGGCGGGCTTCGCCGGCTGGCCCACGAGTCGAGCCGGGAGATCCGTCGTACGTCCTGGTCGGCCGGGATCTCGGCCGGGCTGGTGGCGGCGGCGCTGAGCCTGCTCGCCTTCTTCTTCCTCTCGCTCTACTACGCCGAGGGCGTGATCGACTCCGGCGTCGGCCGTCCGGTGTCGAGCTGGCTGTTCCCTTTCGTCGGCTCGTCGGTGGAGGTCAACGACCAGGGCCGTGCCGGCCTGGAGGTCAGCGTGAGCCCCGGGGTGCTTCCCCTCCTGGTGGGCCTGGCCGCCTTCGTGGCAGTGGCCCGGCCGTGGCGGGCCCTGCGCCGCTCATGAGCCCGGGGCGGCCAGGCCGATCGGTCACGGTGACCGCAGTGGGGCATCCGGCGATCCGGGTGACCCACGACAAGACGCTGGAGCTGACGGCCGATGCCGCCATCACACCCCGGGCCACCTGCGTGGCCGGGGTGTCGGCTGCGTTCGACGCCGAGGCGCTGGCCCAGTTGCGGGGCCCGGTGCGCTATGGGATCGAAGCCGGCGACTGGCAGGGCGGGGGAACGGCGGTGATCAACCCCGAGCACGCCGTGACCGACCGGTTCGTGATCCGCCGCAGTCGCCACGCCGACGCCGACACCCTGGCCGTGGGGGCCACGGCCGCCGCCGCCGACCTGCCCCGGCAGCTGGCCGCCGTCCTGGCCGAGCCCGACCACCAGGTGGCGTTCACCGTCACCGAGGAGCACCGGCCGCCCCCGCTCGTGATCCTGGCCCCGGCCGAGCCGGCCGGCCGCCTCGGTGTGCTGTGGCGCAACGCCACGGCTGTCGTCGGCCTCGACACCGCCGGCCGGGCCCCGGGTCGGCCCGGCCCGGCCCGGCCTCGGGTCCTCGACGCCGGGGTGGTGGCGGCGTTGGCGGAGGGGGGCGTGGTCCGGGCTGTCAGCGCTTCACCGGCAGGGCTCCTCGGGTCGGCGGCGTTGGATCGGCTCCACGCCCTGCTCTCGACGCCGGCCGCCCGCCTGGCCTGCCCGGCCGATCCGGTCGCCGCCGCGCTGCTGGCTGCCGGCTTCCCGCCGGCGCCTGCCCTCCACCTGGGGCGGGTGACCGAGCGTCTGCTCCGCCAGCCCGACGTGCAGCAGGCCGTGGCGGTGACCTCCTGCCCGGTGGTCCTGCGGGCTCCGGCCGGCGAGGCCGATGCCGTAGCCGCCGCCCTCCGGGTGCTGGTGCCCCTGCGGAAGTGCTGGGCCGACGACGCCGCCCTCGATGTGGGCCTGGCCCTGGCGCCGTTCGACGCTGCCGTCGACCTGGGGCATCGGTGGCCCGACGGCGATGATCCTGCCGGCGACCGCGTGTTCGTGGTCGGTCCGCCCGCCGCGCCCGGAGGCGGCCGAGCCGTCGACATCGACGCCGTGGTGCTGTACCTGGTCGACGCCGGTGTGCCCGGTCGCCAGATCGCCGACGCCCTCCGGCCCCTCGGCCTGCGCCGCAGCGAGATCTACCGGATCGTGGGCGATCAGGGTGCCGACGATGAGCGGTGACCGGTCGGCCCTGCAGGTGGTGGAGGGGAAGTCTCTGGGGCGGCTGGCGGTCGACGACCTGGCGGCCCGGGTGGCCGCCGCCGCCCGGGTGGTGGTGGACGTGGGCACCGGCGACGCCCGGGCCGCCTGGCGACTGGCCCGGGCCGAGCCCGACACCCTCGTGATCGGCCTCGACCCGGCGTGGCAGCGCATGGCCGACACCGCCACCCGATCCCGGCGCAAGCCGGCCAAGGGTGGGGCCCCCAACCTCGTCCTGGTCAACGCGGCGGTGGAGGCGGCGCCGCCGGCACTCGACGGGGTGGCCGATGCCGTCACCGTGCTCATGCCGTGGGGCGGGCTGCTGTGGGGCGTCGTCACCGCCGGGCCCGACGTGTGCGGGGGGCTGCGCCGGCTGGCCCGGCCCGGCGCCCCGCTGGAGGTGGTGATCGGCACCAGCATCTGGCGGCCGCCGGTACCGGTGGAGTTGGCGAACCTCCCCGAGCTGACCCCGGCCGCCCTCGCCCCCGGCGGCGAGCTGGCCGCCCGCTGGGCCGCCGCCGGCTGGGCCGTCGACGAGGCCGCCGTCACCACCAGCGTCGACGACGGTGCCCCGGCCACATCGTGGGCCCGCCGCCTCGGCTCGACGGCGCCCGAGTCGCTCCTCATCGTCCGGGCCCACGCCGTCTGATCGTCAGGTTCTTGGTGCGCCAGGCATCGCCGGGGGTGCTCCCCGCACCACGTCCGTGGGCCACTCTGCACCCGGTGCATCAGACGCCGCCGGTGATGCGTGGCGCACCCGGTGCGGGGAGCGTCAGGTTCTTGGTGCGCCAGGCATCGCCGGTGGTGGGGCGTGCACCGAGATTCCGGGGTGCCGACCGCTGACCGGGGCGATGGGGACAGGGGGAACCGGGCTTGGCTAACGTCGGGGGCCATGGACAGCCCGCTCTCCGACGTCGTCGTGCTCGACCTCACCCGTGCCCTGTCGGGCCCGATCTGCTCCCGGCTCCTGGCCGACCTGGGGGCCGAGGTGATCAAGATCGAGCCTCCCGACGGTGACCTGACCCGGGCCATGGTGCCCCGGGTGGCCGGCATGTCGACGTACTACGTCCACTACAACGTGGGGAAGAAGTGCGTGTCGATGGACCTGGCCAACCCCGAGGCCAACGAGCTGTTCCTCCGGATGGTGGAAAAGGCCGACATCGTGCTCGAGAACTACCGGCCCGACGTGATGGCCCGTCTCGGCCTCGGCTTCGACGTGCTCCGGGCCCGTAACCCCCGCATCATCCTGGCCTCGATCAGCGGCTGGGGGCACGGCAACAGCCGCTCCAACCAGGGGGCCTACGCCTCGGCCATCCACGCCGAGGGCGGTATCACCGAGATGGTGGCCCGACGCCGGGGCGAGCAGGATCATCCCCGCAACGACCCCATGTCGCACTCCGACACCTACGCCGGCCTCCACGCCCTGGGGGCGGTGCTGGCCGCCCTCCACATGCGGGACCGCACCGGTGAGGGCCAGACGGTGGAGGTGTCGATGGCCGAGTCGACCCTGATGGTCAACGACCTGTCGAGCTCCGAGCTGCTGGGCGAGGACCCCCAGGCCGGGTTCAAGGCCGGCCAGAACTGGTCGCCGATCTTCAAGCTGGCGAACGGCCGGGCCGTCAACATCACGCTCGACTCCACCACCGACGGCGGCTTCTCCACCTGGGTGAAGGCCACCGGCCACGACGAGTGGCGGTCCGACCCCCGCTTCGCCACCGCGGCCGACCGTATGGCCCACCGGGCCGAGCTGGAAGGCCTGCTCCAGGCGTGGGTGGGGCAGTTCGCCACGGCGGCCGAGGTGGAGAAGGCCATCGGGGTGTCGACGGTGCTGGCGGCCGAGGTCCGCACCGTGCCCGAGCTGGCCGCCACCGACTGGGCGGCCGAGCGCCAGGCCTTCGTCCCCATCGACATCGGCGGCGGCAACGAGGTGGTGATCCCCCAGAGCCCGTGGCGGTTCGGGCACGCCGACTCGGGGGCCCAACCCGTGGTGGGCTACCGGGGCCAGCACAACCGCCAGGTGCTGGGCTCACTCCTGGGCCTGTCCGACGCCGATGTCGACCGCCTCCAGGCCGACGGCGTCATCTCCGACCGCCCACCCCGCCAGTAGGCGTTCTGACGCGTCCAAGTAGCGCTCAGCGCTGCTTGGACGCGTAATTTGGCGATCTACACGAAGTAGAACCGGGTGCCGCAGATCTCGTGGCGCTCGCCGGCCCGGGAGCGGTCGGCCACCCGGATGTCGACGCCGCCCAGGCCCTCGGGCCGGCCGTCGACGATGGGGACGAACCGGATCGAGCCCATGCCCCCGGCGCCGTCGTCGAGCAGCAGGGCCGACGACGTGACCGGGCGGCCCAGCACCTCGCCCCACCGCTCGGCCAGACCCTCGGGGTCCGACGACTGGATCTCGGCCCCCACGATCTCGGCCACCAGGCCGGTGCGCACATGGTCGCGCCAGTCGGGGCCGGCCCACTCCCAGTGGTCGGCCGGATCGGCCCAGTCGATCGAGATGATGGCGCCCGGCACGTCCTTGGGGTGGAGGTGGGTGCCGCACATGTCGGGCCCGTCGTGGCGCCACACCACCCGCACCCCCACGTCGTGGAGGCGCTGGCGGGCGCCGGCCAGGTCGTCGGTCTGGAAGATCGTCATGTAGCCGCCGTCGCCACCCCGCCGGCTGAGGTAGCGGCCGGCGGTGGTGTCTTCCCGCATGGGGGCCACCACTTCGAGGAACGTGTCGCCGATGGGCATCAGCCAGTTGTGGAGCCCGAACTCACCCACCCCCGGGTCCTGGAAGCAGCGCTCCACCTCCAGGGTCTCGCACAGCTGGTCGACCACCTGGTCGAGATGGGTGGCCACCAGCGCCACCTGCCGCAGACGGAACATGCTCACCGCCCCTTGAACTCGGGCTGGCGCTTCTCCATGAACGCTCGACGCCCTTCTATGTAGTCCTCGCTCTGGAAGCAGGCCTCGATCATGTGGTCCACCCGGGCCAGGTCCCGCCGTTCGGGGTCCTTCACCACCTCGGCGATGGCGGCCTTGGCCGCCTTGACCGTCAGGGGGGCGTTGGCTGCGATCTGGCCGGCCAGCTCAGCCACCGCGGCGTCGAGCTCGGCCACCGGCACCACCCGGTTGACCAGCCCCATCGCCCCGGCCTCGGCCGCCGTGAAGCGGCGGGCCGACAACATGATCTCGTTGGCCATGGCCGGGCCCACCAGGCTGACCAGCACCTGGAGGCCGGCGAACCCGTAGCCCAGGCCCAAGCGGGCGGCGGGGATGGCGAACTGGCCGTCGTCGGCCGTGATCCGGATGTCGGCCTGGAGGGCGGTGGCCAGGCCGCCGCCCATGCAGAACCCCCGGATCTTGGCGATCAGGGGCTTCTCCAGGCTCTTGAACGCCCGCCCGGCGGCGGCGGCCACGGCGTCGAAGCGCTCCCGCCCCTCGGGGGTGGACCGGTTGGACTCGAACTCCGAGATGTCGGCCCCCGACACGAACGCCTTGTCGCCGGCGCCCTGCATCACCACCACCCGCACCGCGTCGTCGGCCTGGAAGGCCCCGAGGATGTCGACGATGGCCTCGTTCATCTCCATCTTCATGGCGTTGCGCCGTTCGGGATTGTTGAACGTCATCCAGCCGATCCCGTCTCGGATCTCGGCCTTCATATAGGGAGTGGCCAACGCCAACTCGGTGACGGTCATGCCGTGCCTTTCACAGTAAGTGGTGGTGGGTCGGAAGGAAGCCGGAGGGAGAGGGGGGCGGGCGGGATGTTCCGCCGCAGGCGGAACTCCAGGTGCCCGAAGGGCACACTCAGATCACGCCGGCGGCGGCCAGGGCGTCGAGCTCGGCGGCGCTGACACCCACCGCCCCCAGCACCTCGGCGTTGTGCTCCCCCCGCTCGGGGGCGGGGCGGGCCAGGCGGCTCGGGGTGCGGGAGAGGTTGACGGCGTTGCGGATGATGTTGATCGAGCCCAGGGCGGCGTGCTCCACCGGCTGGGCCAGGCCCAGGTGGCGGACCTGGGGATCGGCGAAGGTCTGGTCGATCGACAGCACCGGCCCGCACGGGATGCCGGCCTCGTTCAGCACGTTCTCCCAATGGGCGGTGGGCTGCTTCGCCGTGTACGTGGCCACCTCGGCGTTGAGCTGGTCACGATGGGCCGAGCGGCCCTTGGCCGACGCGTAGTCGGGATGCTCCAGCAGGTGCTCGGCGCCGATCAGGCGGCAGAAGTCGCGCCACTTGGCCCCGCTGGGAGCGGCGATGTTGACCAGCCCGTCGGCCGATGGGAAGGTGCCCATGGGGATGCCGGTGGGGTGGTGGTTGCCGGCCTGGGGCGGCACCTCGCCGTCCATCGTCCACCGGGTGGCCTGGAAGTCGAGCATGGCGATCTGCGCCTCGAGGAGTGACGTGTGGACCCATTGGCCCCGGCCCGAGCCGCCCGGCCGGTCCCGCTCCACGATGGCCACCAGCACGCCGATGGCCAGGTACATGCCGGCCGACAGATCGGCGATCGGCACCCCGACCCGCACCGGGCCCTGGCCCGGCAGGCCGGTGACCGACATGAGCCCGCCCAGGC
>CADEDH010000037.1:3026-46938 GCA_902826025.1 uncultured Actinomycetes bacterium | reverse complement strand
GCTCTCACTCGCACGCTCTCGAAGGTTTCGCCGTGAAGACGTATTCCCCCAAAGCATCTGAAGCACAGCGCGACTGGTACGTGGTCGACGCCGAGGGTCTCACCCTCGGGCGCATGGCCACCGAGATCGCCCGGGTGCTGCGGGGCAAGCACAAGCCCACGTTCGCCCAGCACATGGACATGGGCGACTTCGTGATCGTGATCAACGCCGACAAGGTGGTGCTGACCTCCAACAAGGCCAACACCAAGATGGTCCACCACCACTCGGGCTACCCCGGTGGTCTGCGCAGCCGCCGCTACGGCGACGCCCTCGGCCGCAAGCCGGCCGAGACGGTGAAGAATTCGATCGTGGGCATGCTGCCCCACAACCGGCTCGGCGCGGCCCAGGCCCGCAAGCTGAAGGTCTACGCCGGGCCCACGCATCCCCATGCCGCCCAGCAGCCTGCCCCGCTCGAGATCGCCGGCGCTCGCCGAGAAAGCTGAGAGAAGCTCCGATGCCCACCGCTGTGCAAGCCACCGGCCGCCGCAAGCAGGCCATCGCCCGGGTCCGGGTGTCCGCCGGCAGCGGCACCATCACGGCCAACGGTCGCTCCTTCGAGGACTACTTCCCCTCGGCCGTGCACCGCATGATGATCACCGAGCCGCTCCGTCTGGCCAGCGCCGAGGAGAGCTACGACATCAGCGTCACCCTCGACGGTGGTGGCCTTTCCGGTCAGGCCGGGGCCTTCCGCCTCGGGATCAGCCGGGCCCTGGTGGAGATCGACGACGAGATCCGCCCCACGATCAAGGCCGCCGGGCTCCTCACCCGTGATCCCCGCAAGAAGGAATCCAAGAAGTACGGCCTGAAGAAGGCCCGCAAGGCGCCCCAGTACTCCAAGCGTTGAGCTAGCTGTGGGAGCCCCCCGGTTTGGGACCGACGGTGTGCGGGGGTTGGCCAATCAAGAACTCAGCCCCGAGGTCGCGGTAGCGCTCGGGCGGGCGGCGGTGGAGGTCTTCGGCATCTCCCGATTCGTGCTGGGGCGCGACACGCGCCGGTCCGGCCCGATGCTGGAAGCGGCCCTGAGCGCCGGCATCTGCGCCGCCGGGGCCGACGTGGAGCTGCTGGGTGTGGTTCCGACCCCCACCGTGGCCTGGGTGGCCGCCCGGGGATCGGTGCCGGCGGCCATGATCTCGGCCTCCCACAACCCGTTCGCCGACAACGGCATCAAGCTCTTCGCCCCAGGCGGGCTCAAGCTGGCCGACGAGGTCGAGGCCCGGATCCAGGCCCGCTACCTGGAGCTGTTGGGCCAGGCCGGCGGCACCGCCTCGAACGTTGGGGATGCACGCGCCCACGACGGCAGCGTCATCGCTCCGGTGGGGGCGGCGGTGGGCACGCTGGCCGCCGGTTCGTCGGACGACATCGACGGCTGGGTGAGCGCAGTGTGTGGCTCGATCGCTCCCCGTCAACTCACCGGCCTGCGCCTCGTGGTGGACTGTGCCCACGGTGCGGCCTACGAGCTGGGCCCCCGGGTGCTGCGCCGCCTGGGCGCCGAGATCACCGTGATAGGGGCCGAGCCCGACGGGACGAACATCAACGACGGGGTGGGATCCACCGCCCCCGGTCGCCTGGCCGAAGCCGTGGTGGCGCTCCGGGCCGACCTCGGTGTGGCCTTCGACGGCGACGCCGATCGGCTGATCGCCGTCGACGAGACCGGCAACGTTGTCGATGGCGACCGCATGCTCGCCATCCTGGCCCTGGACCGGGCGGAGCGGGGTCTGCTGGCCGGTAACACGGTGGTGGTCACGGTGATGACCAACCTCGGGTTCCACCTGGCCATGCAGCGGGCCGGCATCCAGGTGGTGACCACCGCCGTGGGCGACCGTTACGTGCTCCAGGCCCTCGACGAGGGCGGCTACTCCCTCGGCGGTGAGCAGTCGGGCCACGTGATCGCGCGCGACCTGGCCACCACCGGAGACGGGGTGCTCAGCGCCGTGCAGCTGCTCGACGCCGTGGGTCGATCCACCCAGCCGCTGTCCAAGCTGGCGGCGGAGTCGATGACCACCGTGCCCCAGATCCTGCGCAACGTGCGGCTCCCCCACCGGGACGAACGCCTGGTGGAGCAGCTGGCAGGGGAGATCGGGGCCGTTACCGAGACCCTCGGTGCCGACGGGCGGGTACTGGTGCGGGCGTCGGGGACCGAGCCCCTGTTGAGGGTTATGGTTGAGCACATCGATCCCCAGGTGGCCGAGCAGTGTTGCGACCGGCTGGTCGAAGCAGCCCAGCACCTGGTGGGTGGCGGCCCGCGGCCGGATGGGCCGTGAACCGGAGCACGGCGTAGTCGCCACGAGGGCCGGGCGAAAGACAAGCGTCAGCTGTACAGGACAGGGAACGTAGGGACTGCCCATGTGTGGAATCATCGCCATCGTCCGTCGCCGGTCGAGCCGGATGTCGCCCGAGGGTGACGCCCTGCGGGCCCAGCTGGCCGTGGCCGTGGCCCAGCCGCCCCAACCGGGCGAGCCCGACCTCGCCTCCCGCCTGGTGGCCATGGCCACCGAGCTGGCCTCGGTCGACCGGGCCCTCCGGGGCGTGCCCGGCCTGAGGGCCCTCCTGGGCGACCGGTCGCTGGCCCCCGCGGTGTCGGCCGCAGTGGAGACGGTGGACAAGATGGTGGCCGCCATCGAGTCGCACCTGGAGGACGTCGACCGGGTCGACGAGCTGGAAGCGGTCAACGCCGGGCTGGTGGCGGTGAAGGACGCCGCCTGGGCCCTGGAGCGCGATCGGCTCCGGGCCGCCCGGGAGGTGGTGCAGCTGGCCGGGCCGGATCTGCCGGCTTCCGCCGTCGACGCCTTCTTCAGCCTCCAGCAGGCCCTGTCGAACCTCGACCGCCTGGAGGTGCGGGGGCGCGACTCGGCCGGGCTCCACGTGTTGGTGCGCAACCACGGCCTCGACCTGGCCTCCCCCGCCATCACCGCCCTGCTCGGCGCGCGCAGCGTTGACCCCCTGTTCGGGAGCGGCTCGGTGCGGACCCCCGAGGGCCGGCTCGGCTTCGTGTACAAAGCGGCGGCCGAGATCGGCGAGCTGGGCGACAACACCGCCGCCATCCGAGCCGCCATCGCCGGCGACGAGCTGCTCCAGCTCGCCCTGCGGGGCCCCGACGCCGAGGCCACCGTGCTGGCTCACACCCGCTGGGCGTCGGTCGGCATCATCAGCGAGCCCAACGCCCACCCGGTCAACTCCGAGGAGGCCGACGGTCGCCCCGGGCCCTACGTGACGGCCGCGCTCAACGGCGACGTCGACAACTTCGCCGACCTGATCGCGGTGGAGAAGCTCGTGATAGCGGGCGAGATCACCACCGACGCCAAGGTCATCCCCACCCTGGTGAGCCGGGGGCTGGCCGACGGGCTGGAGCTCGACGAAGCCGTGCGGTCGTCGGTGGCCCAGTTCGAGGGGTCGGTGGCCATCGGCGTGTCCACCGCCGTGGCCCCGGCCGACGTCCACCTGGCCCTGCGGGGCAGCGGCCAGGGCGTGTTCGTGGGGCTGGCCGAAGACGCCTTCGTGGTGGCCTCCGAACCCTACGGGGTGGTGGAAGACTGCGACCGCTACCTCCGCATGGACGGCGAGACCCCGGCCGACCCCGACAACCCGACGGCCAGCCAGGGCCAGGTGCTGCGGCTGTCGGGTGCGCTGGCCGGCTCACCCGACGGTGTCACCCGCATCGCCTACGACGGCACGCCCCTGCCCATCGGAGCCGACGAGTGGAAGGTTCCCACCGTCACCACCCGCGACATCGACCGGGGCGACGCCCCCCACTTCCTGCTGAAGGAGATCTCGGAGGCCCCGGCCTCGTTCCGCAAGACGCTGCGGGGGCGGCTGGTGGAGGAGGGGGGCCGCCTGATGGTCCGGCTCCCGGCCGAGACCCTCCCGCCGGGCCTGCGGGCCCGGGTCCCGGGCTTCCGTCGCATCGAGGTGATCGGCCAGGGCACGGCCGCCGTGGCCGGCCAGGCCGTGGCCACCGCCCTGGCCGAGACGCTGGCCGGTTCGGGCCTGGTGATCGGGTCGATCACGGCCACCGAGCTGTCGGGCTTCTCGCTGCGCGACGACATGAGCGACACCCTCATCGTCGCCATCTCCCAATCGGGCACGACGACGGACACCAACCGCACGGTCGATCTCGTCCGCTCCCGGGGGGCGGCGGTGGTGGCCATCGTGAACCGGCGGGGGAGCGACCTGGTCGACAAGTCCGACGGGGTGCTCTACACCTCCGACGGGCGCGACGTGGAGATGAGCGTGGCCTCGACCAAGGCCTTCTACGCCCAGATCGCCGCCGGGTTCCTGCTGGCCGACGCCCTGGCCGACCTCATCCCCGGCGTCACCCTGCCCGAGGCCGAGCGCCAGCGGGTGCTGGCCGGGCTGGCCGCCCTGCCCGAGGCCATGATCGCCACCCTGGCCCTGCAGCCCCGGATCGGCGAGGCGGCGGCCCGCCACTGCCTCGGCCGGCGGTACTGGGCCATCGTGGGCAACGGGGCCAACGCGGTGGCGGCCCGGGAGATCCGCATCAAGCTGTCGGAGCTGTGCTACAAGGCCATCGCCTGCGACGTCACCGAGGACAAGAAGCACATCGATCTCTCGTCGGAGCCCCTGATCCTGGTGTGCGCCGCCGGGCTCGTCGGCTCGACGGTGGACGACGTGGCCAAAGAGGTGGCGATCTTCAAGGCCCACAAGGCGGCCCCCATCGTGATCGCCACCGACGGCGAGCAGCGCTTCGGCGCCGCCCTCGAAGTGCTGGGTGTGCCCGACGTGCACCCCCGGCTGGCCTTCGTGCTGTCGACCATGGTGGGCCACCTGTTCGGCTACGAGGCGGCGCTCGCCATCGACGCCTCGGCCCGCCCCCTGCGGGAGGCCCGGGGCACGATCGAGCGCTACGTTGGCTCGTCGTCGGTGGGGACCGGCTGGTTCGAGCGGTTCGGGCGTGATCTGGGCCCCCACGCCGACCGGTACTTCGCCGGGTTGCGGTCGGGGAGCTACAACGGGCACCTGGAGGCGTCGAGTGCGGTGCGGCTGGCCGCCCTGCTCCGCTTCGCCCGGGGCCACATCCCCCTCGACGCCTACCAGGTCGAGTTCGGCAAGGTCGGTACCCCGGGGGTGGTGGTGGAAGACCTGGCCGGGGCGCTGACCCGGGCCATCGAGGAACTGACCCGCCCCATCGACGCCATCAAGCACCAGGCCAAGACGGTCACGGTGGGCATCAGCCGGGCCGACGAGAGCCTGCTCCAGGCCGCCCTCATCCAGGAGGTGTTGGCCACCGGCTGCCCCCGGGACCGGCTCAGCTACCGGGCCCTACGCACCCTGTCGGCCCTCACCCCGGCGGTGGCCGAAGCGGTGGGCTACACCCGCTACCGGTTGGAGGGCAGCCTGCTGGCGTCAGGTGCGTCCGGGACGCCGGCCACCCTGTCCGTGATCGACAAGGGCGGCGTGGCCCAGGGCATCGCCAGCCGGGTCGACCGCGATCCCACCCTGCGGGGCACCAAGCGCCGGGTGGCGGTGGAGCAGGAGCCGATCGTGACCGTCGGGACCGACGGGCGGGTGGTGCTGATCGTGGCCGAGGTCAAGGACGGCCAGACCACCGGGCTCACCCTGTGCCATCTCCGGCTCAACGAGAACCTGGGGGCGCAGACGGCCCGCACCGTCCTGCAGGGGTACCGCAACCGGTACCGCCAGCTGGTCGATGTGGTCACCGAACGCCAGCCCTCGTTTCGGGAGGATCTGCTGGCCTCGGTGTCGACGGTGGAACTGCTCACGGCCCCCATCAGCGATGTGGCCGCCCGCTGGCAGCAATGACTCCACCACCAACCCTGCGAACTGTGGCGCCCCGTGCTGGATTTTGCGCGGTGGCGCCACAGTTCGGCCCCGGGCCCGGCCCCGGGCCCGGCCCCGGGGTCGGGGTCGGGGTCGGGGTTTAGGGCGGGGGCGGACTGGTGGAACCCATCGTCACACCGGCCGAGATGGGGGCGATCGACGCCGCCGCCCCCGAACCGGTGGAGGTGCTGATCGACCGGGCTGCCTGGGCCGTGGCCCGCTCCGCTCTGGGGCTGCTGGGCCGCACCTACGGGGCCCGGGTGCTGGTGCTGGCGGGCAAGGGCAACAACGGCAACGACGGGCGGGTGGCGGCCCGGTTCCTGGCTGCCCGGGGGGTGCGGTGCCGGGTGGAGGCGGCCGACTTCCAGCCGTCGCCATCCGACCTGGCCCGGTGTGATCTCGTGATCGACGCCGCCTACGGCACCGGCTTCCGGGGCTCGTGGGATGCCCCCGACGTGGGCTCGGCCCCGGTGTTGGCGGTCGACATCCCCTCCGGCGTGAACGGGCTGACCGGCGAGGCCGCCGGCCAGGTCCTGCCGGCCGCCGCCACCGTCACCTTCGCCGCGTGGAAGCCGGGGCTGCTGTTCCACCCCGGCCGGGGCTTCGCCGGCTCGGTGACCGTGGCCGACATCGGCCTCGACGCCGTCACCGGGTGCCGGGCCTGGCACCTGACGGCCGCCGACCTGTCAGCGGCCCCGGCCCACCCTGCCGAAATCAGGAGCCTCAGCCGCGCTGAGCGCGGCTCAGGCTCCTCCGAATCGGTGGTAGGGCTCGGGGCCGACGGGTGGCCGCAGCAGGTGGCCGAGGCCCACAAGTGGCAGCGGGCGGTGTGGGTGATCGGGGGGCACGGCACGATGCTGGGCGCCCCCAGCCTGGCGGCGGCGGCCGCCGCCCGGGCCGGGGCGGGGTACGTGGCGTTGTCGGTGCCGGGGGCGACGCTGAGCGGGCCGCCGGTGCCGGTCGAGTCGGTCATCCGGCCGTTGCCGGCCCGGTGGGGGGCCGACGTGGTGGCCGAGCAGGCTCGGTTCGCCGCCCTGGTGGTGGGCCCGGGGCTGCCGGTCGACCTGGCCACCCAGGGCGACGTGCTGAACGTGGCGGCCAACACCAGCACGCGGGGTCTGGTGCTCGACGGCGGGGCCCTCGACGCCGTGGCCGCCGATCCCTCGATCCTGCGGGGCCGCACGGTCCCCGCCGTGCTCACCCCCCACGACGGCGAGCTGCGTCGTCTGCTGCGGGGGCGGGCCCCGGGGGCCGACCGGATCGACACCGTTCGCCGCCTGGCCGCCGACCTGGGAGCGGTGGTGCTGGCCAAGGGGCCGACCACAGTGGCCGCCCACCCCGACGGTCGGGTGCTGGTGTCCGCCGCCGGCGACCGGCGGCTGGCGTCGGCCGGCACCGGCGACGTGCTGGCCGGTCTGGTGGGCGCCGGTCTGGCCGGTGGGCTGGAGCCGCTGGCCGCCGCCGGGTTGGCCGCCGAGCTCCACGGCCGGGCCGCCCGTCTCGGCCTCCACCGGGGCTTCGTGGCCGGCGATCTCCCCCTCCTCGTGGGCCAATGGCTGGAGAGCGCCACCACTCAGCCTCCGGGGGCCGAGCGGTGAGCTGGGCGTGGGCCGACTATCGACGGGTCGACGTCGGAGCTAGGGGACCAGGGTGAGCCGGGCGTGGGCCGACATCGACCTTGGGGCCATCGCCCACAATGTGGGGGTGCTGCGGGAGCTGGCGGCCCCGGCCGAGCTGTGCGCCGTGGTGAAGGCGAATGGGTACGGCCACGGGGCGGTGGAGGTGGCCGGCGCCGCGGTTGCCGCCGGGGCCACCCGGCTGGCCGTGGCCCAGGTGGCCGAGGGGGTGGCATTGCGGGAGGCCGGGTTGGCCGTCCCCATCTGGGTGCTGTCCGAGCCCGACCCGGCCGAGATGGCCACCGCCGTCGCCGCCGGGCTCGAGCCGGCCGTGTACTCGCCGGCCGCCATCGAGGCCGCCACCGCAGCCGCTGCGGCCTCGTCGTCGTTGGCGGCGTTGGCCGTCGCGGCCCCGGCCCGAACTGCGTCACGGAAATCGCGCCCCGACAGCGAACTGCGTCGCGAAACCCCCGAACGGCGGGGTTTTCGTGACGCAGATGGCGGCGAGGACGCGGTTCCCGTGACGCAGTTCGACGGAGAACGGCCGGAGGTGGCCCACACCGGTGCGTTCACGGTCCACCTCAAGATCGACACCGGGATGCACCGGGTGGGGGCGGCGCCGGAGGATGCGGTGGCCCTGGCCCGGCGGATACTCGAGGCGCCGGGCCTGCGGCTGGGGTCGGTGTGGACCCACCTGGCCTGCGCCGACGCCGTCTCACCGAAGGGCGAGCTCCTCACTGCCGTCACCGGCGCCCAGCTCGCCGTCTACGAGAGGGTGCTGGCCCACCTGGCCGCCGCCGGGATCGACGTACCCCTCCGTCACGCCGCCAACTCGGCCGGCGCCATCGCCCACCCCGCCGCCCGCTACGACGTGGTCCGCTGCGGCATCGCCCTCTACGGCCTCCCGCCGGCGCCGGCGATGGCGGGCTGGGCCCCGCTGCGGCCGGCGCTGTCGTGGCGCACCCGGGTGTCATTCGTGAAGCGGGTGGAGGCGGGGGAGTCGATCAGCTACGGGCACCGTCGCACGCTGGAACGGGCCACCACCGTGGCCACCGTGCCCGTGGGCTACGCCGACGGCCTCCCCCGGGGGTTGTGGGCCAGCGGCGGCTCGATGCTGGTAGGGGGCCGGGCTCGCCCGATCCTGGGCGTGGTGACGATGGACCAGACGATGGTCGACTGCGGCGACGACGACGTCCAGGTGGGCGACGAGGCTGTGATCATCGGCCCCCAGGGCGCCGAGGCCATCACGGCCGACGACCTGGCGGCCGCCATGGGCACCATCAACTACGAGATCTGTACCTCCATCGGCACCCGCGTCGGCCGCCGCTACCACCCCGCCTGAGCGCACCACCCATCACCTCCACCCATCGGGCGAGCTGTGACGCCAGCGCGCAAAATGCAGCGCCGGGCGCCACAGTTCGCACTACAGCAGCAGGGTGCGGATGGCTCGGGTGACGGCGTGCTGGGCCAGCAGCCGGAGGTGCATCAGGTCGGCCTCGACCTGGCCGGTGGCCACCGTCACCAGGGCGTCGCCATCGGCTGCGGTGTGGGCCGGGACGAGCGCCCGGGCCAGGCCGTCGTGGGCGCTCTGGGCCAGGAGGTGGCAGCCGACCTTGTCGACGATGGCGTTCGTCACCACCACCCCGATCGTGGTGTTGGTGACGACGGCACCGTCGGAGCCCTCGTCGGCCGGGGCGGGGCGGAACGGGGGGCCGGGGTCGGCCACCGTGGTGCCGTCGTCGACCCACCCGTAGGCGTTCGCCGCTACCAGGGCGCTCACGATCACGTCACCGGCCCGGACGGTGGCGGTGACGAGCCCGCCGGGTCGGGTGGTGTCGGGGCCGCCCCACTTGCCCACCGTGGCCCCGGTGCCGGCACCGATCAGGCCCAGGTTGGCTGCGCTGTCGCCGGCCGGAGGATCAGGGGCTCCCTCGGGGGCGGACCCCGGCTCCGACTCTGGCGCCGGGTCGGGACCGGCGGCTTCGGCCGCGGCCCGGCCCTCGGCCGGCCCGGGGCGCACCGAGGCATCGCCCACGCCCAGGTCGTACAGGCTCATCCCCACCACGATGGGCACGGTGGCGGTGTTGGTGACGAAGCCCCGCCCGTGCTCCTCCAGCCACCGGACCACCCCGTCGGCGGCGGCCAGCCCGAACGCCGAGCCGCCCGACAGCACCACGGCATCGATGGAGGGGATCATCCGCCACGGCTCCAGCAGCCCGAACTCCCTGGTGGCGGGGGCCCCGCCCCGGATTTCGCCCGACGCCACCGCCCGCCGGGGCAGCAGCACCACCGTGCACCCGGTGCGGGCCTCCCCGTTCGTCCAGTGGCCGACCCGCACCCCGGGCACATCGCTCAGCACGGCGCCCAGGCTAGGGCAACCCGGCCCGCCCCGGCCCGCCCCGCCCGAGGGAGTCCGGAAGGGGGAGAGGGCTGAGGTCGGTGTTGGCGCCGCAGATGACCACGCCGACGTGCTCGTCGGGTGCCGGGCGGTACCGGCCCGACAGCAGTGCTGCCACCGGGACTGCGGCCGCCGGCTCGGTGACCAGGCGGAACCGGTCCCACAGCTCGGCCCGGGCCGCCCCCACCTCGGCGTCGGTCACCACCACGCTGGCGGCGTCGGCCTCGGCCAGGCACTGCCAGGCCAGTTCGCCGATCTGGGTGGCCCCCAGGGCGTCGGCTGCCACCCCGGTCACGACCACTGGCACCGGCCGTCCCGCCGCCCGGGCGGCGGCGAACGCCGCCGTGCCCTCGGTCTCACAGGCCACCACCCGGGTGCGGCTCCCCAGCCAGGCGGCGACACCACCCGACAGGCCGCCGCCCCCACAGGCCACCAGCACCGTGTCGAGGGGTCCGGCCTGGCGCTCCAGCTCCCGGCCCACGGTGGCGGCCCCGGCCATGACCGTGCGGTCTTCGTAGGCGTGGATCGGGGTGGCCCCGGTCTCGGCCTCCAGCTCCCGGCTGGCGGCCAGGGCCTCGGCGTAGACGGCGCCCACCTGGTGGACGTCGGCCCCGTACCGGCGCAACCGCTCGACCTTGGCCGGCGCAGCGATGGTGGGCACGAAGATCGCCGCCCGGTGGCCGAGCCGTTGGGCGGCCCAGGCCACCGCCGCCCCGTGGTTGCCGCCCGACGCCGCCACCACCCCGGCCGGCCCGATCGGATGGGCCAGCATGAAGTTCGTGGCCCCCCGGGCCTTGAACGAGCCGGAGTGCTGGACCAGTTCGAGCTTGAGGATGAGCCGCCCGGCGCAGCCCAGCTGGGCCCCGTCAACCGAGAGGACCGGTGTGTGGCGGACCACACCGTCGAGCCGGTCGGCCGCTTCGAGTATGTCGTGCTCCCAGGAGCCGGGTCGCGGTTGCATCGCCGGGGAGCCTAGAGGCTCGCCCCACCGGCCCGGCGGCTGACCGGGGGCCCAGGAGCGCACCGGGCGAACTCGGGGCGGCATCGCCGTAGCCTCGAACCATGGAGCAATCCGCCTGGCTTTGCGCCGAGACCGATGACGCCGAGGGCACCCGGGCCCTGGCCGGGGCCGTGGCGCCCCACCTCGGCCACGGCGACGTGCTCGTGCTGACGGGCGACCTGGGGGCGGGCAAGACCTGCTTCACCCAGGGCCTGGGGGCCGCCCTGGGCGTGACCGAGCGGATCACCAGCCCCACCTTCACCATCGTGAGCGAATACGAGGCCCGGCTCCCGCTCCACCACCTCGACGTCTACCGGATCGACGACCCCGACGACACCCTCGATCTCGACCTTCCGGAGCTGCTGGAGGCGGGGGTGACGGTGGTGGAGTGGGGCGAGCGGATCGACGCCGTGCTCCCCGCCAGCCGGGCCACGGTGGAGCTCCGCTTCGACGACGGCGACCGACACCCCGACAGCCGCCAGGTCCGCATCGGCCTCCACGGCCCCTCGTGGCTGGCCCGCCAGGCCGCCCTGGCCCGCGACCTCGAACCGTGGGCCGTGCCGTGCTGAGCGCTGGCGGCCCCACCCCGCAAACGGCGCCGGGCCCGGTGCCGGCGGGGGAGGACGTGGCCGGGCGGCTCTGCCTGGCCGTCACGTCGTCAACGTCGGTGGTTGGCGTGGCCGTGGGCCGGGCCGGGGCACCGGCGGCCGAGACCGTGGCCCACGAGGTGGCCACCGACCGCCGCCACGCCGAGGAGCTGACCCCGCTGGTGGCCCGCACGCTGGCCGACGCCGGCGTGACCCTGGGCCAGATCGAGTGCTTCGCCGTGGACGTGGGGCCTGGCCGCTTCACCGGGCTCCGGGTGGGGCTGGCCACGGTGCGGACGTTGGCGCTGGTGGCCGGCCGGCCGGTGGTGGCCCTCTCCAGCCTCGAGATCCTGGCCGCCGCCGAGCCCCAGCGGCCGGTGCTGGCCGTGGTCGACGCCCGCCGGGGCGAGGTCTTCCAGCAACAGTTCGGGCCTGACGGGCCCGAGGGCCCGCCCGTGGTCGGCCGTCCCGACGACGTGGCCCCGGACGACGGGGGCGGCCATCCGCCCGTTGCGGTGGTGGGGGACGGGGCCGACCGGTACCCGGCGTGGTACGGGGTGGGGCTGCGCCCGGGGCGGGAGCCGTCGGCCGCCGTGATGGTGACCCTGGCCGGCCACCGTCCGGCCCTGCCCGGCCACCTGGTGGCCCCCGTGTACCTGCGCGAGCCCGACGTGCACGTCAACGTCACCACCCGCCACACCCCGCGATGAACGGCGGCCCACCAGAACAGCCGGCACCGAAAGCGGCGGCGCCGGGGCCGGCCAGGATGGCCCGCCCGGCCCGGGTACGCCTGCGGGAGCTGCGCCGGCGCGACCTGCGGGCCGTCACCGCCATCGAGGCCGACCGCAACCGCGACCCGTGGTCCCGCACCCTGTTCGCCGGCGAGCTCGACCGCCCCGGCGACGACCGCCACTGGCTGGTGGCCAGCGCCGGGGTCACCGTGGTGGGCTTCGGGGGCGTGATGTACGGCGCCGGGGAGGCCCACATGCTGAACCTGGCCGTGGCCCGCGCCTGGTCGGGTCGGGGCATCGGCCGCCGCCTGTGCGAGGCCCTGCTGACCGAGGCCGCCCACCGGGCCGCCACCGGCTTCACCCTCGAGGTGCGGGCGTCGAACACGGGGGCCCAGGCCCTCTACACCAGCCTCGGGTTCGACTCGGCCGGCGTCCGCCCCGGCTACTACCCCGACGGGGAGGACGCCGTGATCATGTGGCTCCACGACCTCGCCCCCTTCGCCGAACCCGGGACCCCGGATCTTCTCGTGGAGGCGGTCGCCGGTGACACCGTCCATGAGGAGATCCCGCCACCCGTCGGACACGAGACGGCTCAGCCGCACCGACCCCACTGAGAGCAGTAGCGCCCCATGGACATGACGACGACCACCGACGCCGGCCCGACACCATCCACCATCACCACCACGATCCTGGCCATCGAGACCAGTTGCGATGAGACGTCGGCCGCCGTGGTGCGGGCCGAGCGGCCCGTGGGCGGCCCGGTCACCGGGGCCCCGCCCCGGATCGAGGTGCTGTCGAACGTCGTGTCGTCGCAGGTGGCCCGGCACGCCGAGTTCGGCGGTGTGGTGCCCGAGGTGGCCAGCCGGGCCCATCTCGAGATGCTGGAGCCGGTGGTGGGCCAGGCCTTGGCCGACGCCGGCCTCGCCGTGACCGGCCTCGGGTTCGACGGAACCGGCCGGCGGCCGGCCGTCGACGCCGTGGCCGCCACCCGGGGTCCCGGCCTCATCGGGGCCCTGCTGGTGGGGGTGAGCTCGGCCAAGGCCCTGTCCCTGGCGTGGGACGTGCCCTACGTGGGGGTCAACCACATGGAGGGCCACCTGTTCGCCACGTTCCTGGAGCGGCCCGACATCGGTCTGCCCCTGGTGGTGCTGCTCGTCTCGGGCGGCCACACCATGATCGTGAAGGTCGACGAGCCCGGCCGGTACCGGATCCTGGGCTCCACCGTGGACGACGCCGCCGGCGAGGCCTTCGACAAGGTGGCCCGCTACCTCGGCCTGGGCTATCCCGGCGGGCCGATCATCGACGCCCTGTCGGCCGACGGCGATCCGGCCGCCATCCGCTTCCCCCGGGGCATGCTCGACGACGGCCTCGACTTCTCCTTCAGCGGCATGAAGACGGCGGTCATCAACTACGTCCGTCGCCACCCCGAGGCCACCAACCCCGATCTGGCCGCCAGCTTCCAGGAGGCGGTGGTGGACGTGCTGGTGACCAAGGTGCTGCGGGCGGCCAAGCGCCACCGGGCCGCCGCTGTGGCCCTCGGGGGCGGCGTGGCGGCGAACTCCCGCCTTCGCCAGCGCTTCGCCCAGGCGGCCGCCGAGGCGGGGCTCGACCACCTCGTGCCGTCGCGGGCGTACTGCACCGACAACGCCGCCATGATCGGGGCGGCCGCTCATTGGCGCCTGGCGCATGATGGCGCCACCGGCCTCGACGCCGGCGCCGACCCCTCACTTCGCCTCGCCACCACCTGACCACCGGCCGGGTGGCCTGCCGCCGGGGCACTGTCACCGGTTCCGGTTCCGGCCCGGAGGGCTGCGGCCCGGGCGGCCCGCAGGGCCCGGGTGGCGTCGGCTGTGCGCTCGGCCTGGCTGGCCCGAACCAGCGCCCGCAACCGGCACAGCCGGGTGTCGACCGTCTTGCGGCCGAGGCCCAGCTCCCGGGCGATGAGGGCGCTGGGCTCGTCGAGGATCCAGGCCCGGAACGCCAGCTCGGCCGAGAGCTGGCGGCTGGCCTGCGACCCCGGCAGGCGGCGGATAGCGGCGGCCACCGCCGCGGTCAGGTCGAGGGTCCCGGCCACCTCGTCGGGCGACCCGGCGGCCCCCGCCACCAGCGCCGGCTCGATGCCGATCCCTGGGCCCACCCCCGGCCCGCCGGCCCCGGCTCCGGATCCGGATCCGCCCCCACTCCACCCGGGCCGGGACCGCACCGCCCGCCCGGCCGCCGCCACCGACACGGCCGCCGCCGCCGCTGCTGCCCGGTCGTCCCTCCCGGCAGCCCGCCACAACCGCTGGTGGGTGTCGAGCACGAGGTTGGCGGCGATGCGGCACGGGCGCCGGTCGAGCCGGTGGCAGGCCAGCGTCTCGCCGAAGGCGCTCAGCACCTCGTCTCGTGTGTCGGCCATCGAGGCGAACGGGTGGGGGCCGGCGGAGCGCCGGTGCCAGGCCCGCCAGGCCACCCGGGTGAGCCCCGGCCGCAGCTGCACGATGAGGGTGCTGGTGGCCGCCTGGTCGCCGGCCTGGGCCAGGCGCACCAGGGCGGCCTGCATGGCGTCGGCCCGGTCGCCGCACCGGGGCGACGCGAGGTCCTCCGCCGCCCACCCGGCCAGTGCCGGTTCGTCGTCGGCCCAGCGACGCAGGGTCCGTCCGCCCCGGGGCGAGCGCACCCAGCGGAGCCAGGTTCGGGTGATGTCGTCGTACACGTTGCTGCTCCTCCACCTCGCGCCGCCACCGTTCGTTCCGTTTCCGGCGGCGCTCGTCCATCCACGCGCCAGGTGCTCCCGCCGGCCCTACCGCCACCCCTACCGAATGCGCTCCCACCTGCGATTTCTTGGGAGTCGGGACCTCCCGGTAGGTGATCCGGTAGGTGCGGCGGTATCGCGGCACCTCCCGCCGCCGGACCCCCGGAACCTCGGGACCTTCGGCACTCCCCGCCGCTCGGGGGCAGGGCGTACGTTCGCCGTAGAGAGTCCCCCACCCACCGACCCGAAGGACCCGGAGATGCCGAAGATGGCCGAGCACCCGACCCCGAACCGCTCGCACCGGAGCACCGTGGAGAACATCGGCGACCTGATGACCGGTGATGTCATCGCGGTGGAAGCGGCCGACGCTGTGGGCGCCGCCCGCCGCCTGTTGCAGGAATCGGGGCTCCACGCCCTGCCCGTGCTCGACAGCCGGGGTGAGGCGGTGGGGATGGTCACCGGCTCCGACCTGGCCGACGTCCCGGCCAACGAGGCCGTGGGCACGATCATGTCCGGCCCGCTGGTGAGCCTGGAGTACACCGCCTCGGTGTCGCAGGCCGCCGCCGTGATGCGCACCGAGCACATCCACCATCTGGTGGTGACCGACAACGGCGAGACCGTCGGCCTGCTGAGCAGCTACGACCTGCTCTACATGCTGGTCGATGACGGCGACGCCTGAGCCCGCCGTGACCCCTCCCGCTCCCGCCCCCTCCGCCGCCCCCGGTTCAGGGTCCCGGCCGGTTGCCCCCCTCCAGCGGGTGGTGGTCGGCCTCGACGGCTCTCCCCTCTCGGTGGACGCCGCCGCCTGGGCCGCCGCCCGGGTACCCGAGGGCGGTGTGGTCCACCTCGTCCACGGCATCCGCCCGTCGGCCGAGCTGGCGGCGGCCGCCTTCCAGTCCGAGGGTGAGGCCGCCCGCCGGGCCGCCGAGGCCGACCTGGAGGGGCCGTGGGCCGGGCCGGCCCGGGCCACCGGCCGGGCCGTGGTGACCCATCTGGTGGAGGACGACCCGGCCCGCGCCGTGCTCCGGGTGGCCGCCGCCGTTGACGCCACCGCCATCGTGGTGGGCATGCACGGCGCCGGCGGCGGGCACCTCCCACTGTTGGGCGCCGTCGCCCGTAAGATCCTCCACCGCTCGAACCTGCCCATGGTGGTGGCCCACCCCGCCGGCCCCGGCACGGCCGCGCCCCGGCCGGGCGACCGCCCGCTGGTGGTGGTGGGGGTCGGCTACGGCGACGCCAGCGACCTGGCCGTGCTGTGGGCGGCCGGATACGCCGCCGCCCGGGGCCTCCCGTTGGAGCTGGTGCACGCCATCGCGCTCCAGCCCGTGTTCCCGGCCGATTCCCCGTCCGACACCCTCGGCTCCTACCTCGGTCCCGGGGTGGAGGCGGCCTGGGCCCGGGAGGACCTCGATCTGGTGCGGGAGCAGGTGCTCGACCGGCACCCCGAACTGGAGGTGACGGTGCGGGTGGCGTCGGGCCCGGTGGCCGACGCCCTGGTGCCGCCGTCGGGGGTCCCGGTGGAGCTGGTGGTGGCGGGCAAGCGCCACGGCGCCCGCCTGGCCCGCATGACGATCAGCCCCCGGCTGCGCCAGCTGATCGTGGGCTCGGCCGCCCCCGTGGCCGTGATCCCCTCCACCTCGCCCCTCCCGGCGGCCTGAGAGGGGGGGACCATCGACTCTCCCGGTGGTGGAGGGTCGGTGTCACGCTCGGAGTGAACGATGGTTCCCGGAGGCACCTCTGATGGGTCGGATCCGGCCCCGGGGGCCCCGATGGACCGACAGCCCAGGAGGTGAGTGCCATGCCAACAGGCCGAGTGCTGGGGTTCGACCCCGGCCGCCGTGCGGTGCACGTCGAGCGCCGGGGGCGGACCGAGCAACTGGAAATGGTCGAGGTGGGGTCGGCCGAGGCGGCCGTCGATGTGGTCACCCGGCCCGTCCGCCTCGTCCGGCGGTGGCTGACCGCACTGGCCGCCGGGGACCGGGACGGTCTCCTCGGCCTCTACTCGTCCACCGCCGTGGTCCACTGGGCCGACGGGCTGGCCCAGGGCCCGGCCGCCGTGGGCGACGTCCTGATCTCGCTCGATCTCCTCCCCGGCGGCCCGCCCCTGGCCGCCGGACACTCCGCCGACGGGCTGGCCCAGGGCCCGGCCGCCGGTGTCCGGGCCGTCGACCGGTTCGTGGTGGTGGATCCCGCTCCCGGCTCCGACCTGCCCCCGCTGGCCTTCGTGGTCGCCACCGGCGGCCCCACCGACGGGCTCGATCCCCCGGATGCCGTCGTGGAGCAGTGGATCGGCGTCGACCCGCGGGCCGAGGCGACCCCGGCCGGGCCCGGCACCCTGGCCCTGGTCTGCCGGGGAGCGGTGTCGGAGGCGGCGGCCGAGTACGCCCGGGAGAAGGTGGCTCGCCTGGTAGCCCACCACGTGGGATCGGCCCGCCCCGGCAGCGCCGGCCACCTGAGTTGGGGGCAGGTGAAGCTCAGCCACACGGCCAACCCGGCCGACGAGCGCTCGTCCCGGGCCGAGGTGACCCTCGACCTCGACGGTCGGATGGTCCGGGCCCAGGCGGCGGAGGCCACCATGCCCGAGGCGGTGAACGAGGTGGTGGAGCGGCTGCGGGCCAACCTGGGCCGACTGGCTGATCGGCACCGCCACTCAGCCGAGGGCACCACGCCCGCCCCCGGCCACTGGCGCCACGGCAACCGCCCCCCGGCCCCTGTCCGGTGGGTGGACCGCCCCCGCGACGAGCGGGAGGTGGTGCGGCACAAGTCGTTCGCACCGGCCCGCCTCGGCATCGACGACGCCCTGTGGGACCTCGACCTCCTCGGCTACGACTTCCTGTTGTTCACCGAGCAGAGCAGCGGGATCCAGTGCGTGCTGGCCAACGACACCGGGTCCGTCGAGCTTCACGGTCTGGCCGACCGGCCCGACCTGGTGGCCCGGCTGGCCCGTCCCGGCATCGTGACGGGCGAGCGGCCGGTGCCCCGCCTCGGCGTGACCGACGCCCTCGACCTGCTCGACGCCAGCGGCGAGCGCTTCGAGCTGTTCGAGAACGCCCGGACCGGGCGCCGCAACGTCGTCTACCGCCGCCACGACGGCCACTACGGCCTGATCACCCCGCCCCCGCCCGCCCCCGAGCCACCTCCCAGCGAGGAACAGATGATCCACGAAGGGCCCCGTCGCCCCGCCCCCGGCGGGCCCGACGCCTAAAAATCCCGCGCTGGTTGGCGGCGGAGCATCGAGCGCTTAGCATTAGCACTCGTCCCTTGAGAGTGCTAACGCCCAAACGGAGCCCTGCATGATTCAACCACTCGAAGACCGGATTGTCGTACGGCCCAACGACGCCGAGGCCGTCACCGCCAGCGGTCTTGTGATCCCCGATACGGCCAAGGAGAAGCCCCAACAGGGCGAGGTGCTGGCTGTCGGCACCGGCCGCCGGTCGGACTCCGGCGACCTGATCCCCATGGACGTCACCGTGGGAGACACGGTCGTGTACTCGAAGTACGGCGGCACCGAGATCACGATCGAGGGCAAGGATCTGCTGATCCTGTCCTCGCGTGACGTCCTGGCGATCGTTAAGTGAGGTAGCCGATGCCCAAGATTCTTAAGTTCGACGAAGATGCCCGCCGGTCCCTCGAGGCCGGTGTGAACAAGCTGGCCGATGCGGTCAAGGTCACCCTTGGCCCGAAGGGCCGCAACGTGGTGCTGGACAAGAAGTTCGGCGCTCCCACGATCACCAACGACGGTGTGTCGATCGCCCGTGAGATCGAGCTCGACGACCCCTACGAGAACATGGGGGCGCAGCTCGTCAAGGAGGTCGCCACCAAGACCAACGACGTCGCTGGCGACGGCACCACCACCGCCACCGTGCTGGCCCAGGCGCTGATCCGCGAGGGTCTGCGCAACGTGGCCGCCGGGGCCAACCCCATGGGCCTCAAGCGGGGCATCGAGGCCGCCGTCGAGGCAGCCGTGGCCGAGATCCACAAGCTGTCCAAGGAGATCGACGACAAGTCGGAGATCGCCCAGGTGGCCGCCATCTCGGCCGCCGACAACGCCGTGGGCCAGGTGCTGGCCGATGCCATCGACAAGGTGGGCAAGGACGGTGTGGTCACCATCGAGGAGTCGAACACCTTCGGCATGGAGCTCGAGTTCACCGAGGGCATGCAGTTCGACAAGGGCTACATCTCGCCCTACTTCGTGACCGACCCCGAGCGCCAGGAAGCCGTCCTGGAGGACGCCTACATCCTGCTCAACCAGGGCAAGATCTCCTCCGTGCAGGACCTCCTGCCGGTGCTGGAGAAGGTCATGCAGGCCGGCAAGCAGCTGGTGATCATCGGTGAGGACGTCGAGGGCGAGGCCCTGGCCACCCTCGTGGTCAACAAGATCCGTGGCACCTTCGGCTCGGTGGCGGTCAAGGCCCCCGGCTTCGGCGAGCGCCGCAAGGCGATGCTGCAGGACATGGCCATCCTCACCGGCGGCCAGGTGATCTCCGAGGAGGTCGGCCTGAAGCTCGACGGCGTCAGCCTCGACATGCTGGGCACCGCCCGCAAGGTCATCGTCACCAAGGACAACACCACGATCGTCGAGGGCGCGGGCGACAAGTCCGAGGTCGACGGCCGGGTGGCCCAGATCAAGGCCGAGATCGACAACACCGACTCGGACTGGGACCGCGAGAAGCTGCAGGAGCGCCTGGCCAAGCTGGCCGGGGGCGTGGCCGTGGTCAAGGTCGGCGCCGCCACCGAGGTGGAGCTCAAGGAGAAGAAGCACCGCATCGAGGATGCGCTGTCGGCCACCCGGGCCGCTCTGGAGGAGGGTGTGGTCGCCGGTGGCGGCACCGCCCTGCTGCGCTGCCGTCCCGCCGTGGAGGCTGCGATCGCCACGTTGACCGGCGACGAGGAGACCGGGGCCCGTTCGGTCCTCAAGGCCCTCGAAGCTCCGGCCCGCCTGATCGCCGACAACGCCGGCCTCGAAGGCGCCATCTGGGTCCAGCGGGTGGGCGAGGCCTCCGGCAACCAGGGCCTCAACGCCGCCACCGGCGTGATCGAGGACCTGATGGCCGCCGGTATCACCGACCCGGCCAAGGTCACCCGGGCCGCTCTCCAGAACGCGGCCTCCATCGCTGCGCTGGTGCTGACCACCGAAGCCCTCGTCGCCGACAAGCCTGAAGAGGCCGGCGCCGGCGGCGGCATGCCCGACATGGGCGGCATGGGTGGCATGGGTGGCATGATGTGATCCAGGCTTCGGCCTGACATCCGAGCAAGTCCACGATGGCCGGTCCGGGTCTTCCCGGGCCGGCCATCGCCGTTTCAGGACGGGGGCGGTCAGGACCGGGTGGTGATCATGATCACGAGGAGATCGGTGATGGCACCGTTGTCGGCCGTGAAGGGCACGGTGGTCCACGTCAGGGTCTGGCCGCCCCGGTGCCACCGGCTCTCCACCGCCACCACATCGCCGTCGCTCTCCTCGAAGCCGGCCCGGGCCACGGCCCCGGTCAGCCACTGGTTCACGTCGGTGGTGGCCCCGGCGGGATAGAAGATCTGGTAATCGAGATCGGTGTCGTCGGGCAGGGTCTCGATCACCTGGCTCAGCAGGAAGTCGATCGGCACCTCCTCCGCTCCCTCGTAGCTCTCCACCCCGGGGGGCAGCTCGATGTCGCCGATCGCCAGCGGCGGGGGCGACGAGCACCCCACCGTCAGCCCCAGCCCGGCCGCCGCCAGCGCCAGGCCGGCGATGCGGGCGGCGGCGCTCACGGGAGCATCAGGGTGAGCTGGGAGCCGATCTCGGTGGTGCGGGTGCAGTTGGTGCGTTGGACGAAGGCGCTGCCGTCCATCGAGCAGTTGGTGTTGGTGCAGCCGCCGTCGGCCCAGCTCTGGTAGTTGACCGTCACCACGCTGGCCTGCTCCACCACACCGTCGACGTCGATCGCCTCCAGGTCGTACCACCGCACGCTCACCGACGGGTCGCCGCAGTCTCCGAACGACTCGGTCCACACCATCGGGTTGACCAGGAAGTTGGCCCGCACGTTCAGGTCGCGCACCACGGTCTCCTCCCCGGTCTCCAGGTCGGTGATCGACCCCCGCCACTTGTGCTCCACCTCGGGCAGGTAGCCCACCTTGTAGATGCGGTAGCGGTAGGCCCGGCCCGGTGCCCAGCGGTAGTTGCGGGTGTTCACGTTGGCCAGGTGCGACGGCAGGTTCGAGCCCGACCCGTCGAGCTCGCCCCCCTCGCTCTTGTAGCCGCCCCAGTTGACGGCCCCCGCCCCGGGGTACTCCGGGTGGTACTGGAGGCCGAAGTGGGCGCCCCCCTTGATCACGCCGTCCTCCTCGAACGACCCCTGGAGGGCCCAGAAGTTGAGCTTGGGCACGGTGGGGGGCTGGATCACCTCGATCGTGGCCCGTAGCTCAACGAACGGGTAGCCCCGCATGGTCCAGAACAGGTGCATCGACGACGCACCGTTGGACGACGTGGGCGGCCCCGCCTCCCGGGTGGCCGCCCGGCCCGAGGCCGCCTGTCCGATCTTGTCGAGGAAGGAGCGGAACGCCATGGCCGTCACTCTGGCACAGACGTCGCCGACTTGCTCCCGCGGCCCCACCCGCACCCCTCGAACTGCGCGACGGAATCGCGCCCTCCGCCCGTTCTGTGTCACGTTCTCCACGAATTCCGGTGTTTTCGCGACGCGGAATGCGGCCGGGGCGCGTTTCCGTCGCGCAGAACGACCGTCTCCTTCAGGGGCGGACGGCGCGTTTCGGGCGTTCGGCCAGCCGAGCTAGCTGCGGCTGGTGCCAGCGGCTGGCCCAGCTCTCGTGCGGCTAGGGGCGGACGGCGCGTTTGGGGCGTTGTGCGAGTTTCGCCAGCTGGGGCTGGGCCAGCTTGACGAAATGGCAGGCTAGGCGCCTCGTGTCCCTGGGGTCGATGAGGTCGACGACGTCGCCGTGCTGGGCCGCCCGGAACGGCGACCGGAGTCGCAGCAGCCGGTCCTCCAGCATCGTGCGGTGGGCGTCGGGGTCGGGCGCCGCCTCGATCTCCCGCCGGTAGGCGGCGGCCACCCCGCCCTCGATCGGGATCCCACCCCACTCACCGGCCGGCCAGCCGAACCGCAGGTTGATCCCGTCGGGCAGGCCCATCGAGTTGGGGGCGTCGGCCGCCACGCCGTAGCTCTTGCGCACGCAGAACTCCACCTTCGGCACCTGGGCCTCGGCCGAGGCGATCAGGGCCCGCACCCCCCGCCGCATGGTGGCCTTGCGCTCGGCCGCCGAGCCCAGCATGAACCCGGGCATGTCGAGGAAGATCACCACCGGCAGGTTGAAGGCGTCGCACAGGTCCACGAAGTGGGCGTACTTGTCGGCCCCGTCGCCGTCGAGGGCCCCCGCCAGCTTCATCGGATCGCTGGCCAGGATCCCCACCGGGTAGCCGTCGAGCCGGGCGAAGGCGGTGATGATGGCCCCGGCGTAGTGGCGGCGCATCTCGAAGAACTCGCCGTTGTCGACCACGTGGCCCACGAGCTTGCGCATGTCGTAGCCCCGGCGCCGGTTGGTGGGAATGATCGACAGCAGCTCCTCGGGCCGGCGGTCGGGCGGGTCACCCGTCTCCATGCGGGGCGGCACCTCGGCCGTGGTGTTGGGCAGGTACGACAGGAACCGGCGGATCTGGTCGAAGGCGTCGTCCTCGTCGTCGGCCACGTTGTCGATCTGGCCCGACTCGTACACGTGCATGCGGTAGCCGCCCAGCTCCTCCTTGTTGAGCTTCTCCCCGATGGCCCGTTCCACCACCGGCGGCCCCGACGGGAAGATCTGGCTCTGCTCCTTCACCATCACGGTGAAGTGGCTCATCAGCGCCCCGGCGGCGGGCCAGCCGGCCACCGAGCCCAGGATCCCGGCCGCCACCGGCACCTTGGCCAGCAGCTGCACCCCCTGCCACCACAGGTGGCCCTGGGGCAGGCCCATGTGGCCGTCGGCCTCGTCGGACTTCGACGAGTGACCCACCCCCTCCCGCAGCTGCACGTAGGGCATGCCGTACTGCAGGGCCAGGGGCTGGACGAAGTCGTGGGGCATCTTGTGCACCCCCGACGGGCTGCCCCCCGAGATCGTGAAGTCGTCGCCCCCAATGGCCACCGGGCGGCCGGCGAGCTCGGCCGTGCCGCCCACCCAGCCGCCGGGCACGAAGTCGACCAGGTTGCCCTCGGCGTCGTAGGTGGCCCCGCCCATCAGCGGACCCATCTCCACGAAGGTGCCGGGGTCGGCCATCTTCTCGATCCGCTCCCGCACCGTGTAGCGGCCCCCGGCGTGCTGGCGCTCGATCCGCTCCGGCCCGCCCAGCTCCTGGGCCAGGCCCCGCAGGTAATGGATCTCGTCGACGGCGGCCTCCCAGCTCATGCCGGGCTTCCACGATTCACGGTTGGGGTCTACGGGCATGGCCCCCAGCATGCCCGCCGGCGAACCTTGGGAAGAAATGCCGGCTCTGGCGGCACAAGGTGACAAGGTTCGGTCCAGTCCGATAGCCGGCGGTTCGCCGGGGGAGCGGCGGGCTTGTAGTCTCCGGCCCGTGACCGAGATACGAGCAGAGATCACCGCCAACGTCTGGATGGTCAACGTGGAGGCGGGCCAGGTGGTGGCCGAGGGCGACGAGCTGGTGATCCTGGAGTCGATGAAGATGGAACTGCCGGTGGTGGCCCCGGCCGGGGGCACGGTGGCCGAGGTCCACGTGAAGCCGGAGGACCATGTGAACGAGGGCGATCTCATCGTCACCCTGGCCTGACCGGCTTCGCTGTCACAGCCGGCCGGTACTCTGTGGCCATGGACAGACCACCGCCCGATCCGGCCAAGCTGCTCGCCCACTGGATGGAGTGGGAGAAGGGCGATACCCCGCCCGGCCAGGTGATGAAGAACCTCAAGGTAGGCGGCCTGCGGGACCTGCTGGAGCAGCTGGCCGGCGCCACCAGCTGACCGGTGCCACCAAGGATCTCGCCGGCCGCGGCCCGGCGCATAGCCCTGGCCGCCCAGGGCTTCTGCGACCCCCGTCCCGCCCCCGGAGCGGCCACGGCCCGCCACTTCACAAGGGTTCTGGGTCGGATGAGCGCTCTCCAGCTCGACTCGGTCAACGTCGTCTGCCGTAGCCATTACCTCCCGGTGTTGGCCCGTCTCGGCCCCTACGACCGGGCGGCCCTCGACCGCTTCCTCTACCGGTCGAAGCGCTGCTTCGAGTACGTGGGCCACGAGGCGTCGCTCACGGCCCAGGAGCTCCACCCCCTGCTGCGGTGGCGGATGACCCGCACCCGGTGGCGCCGGGCCGAGCAGATGGAGACCGAGCTGCCCGGCTACGTGCGGTCCGTGCTCGACGAGGTGGCCGCCGTCGGGCCCCTCAGCGTGCGGGAGTTGTCGGACCCTGGCCCCCGCACCGGCCCGTGGTGGGGCCAGTCCCGGGGCAAAGTGGCGCTGGAGTGGTTGTACGTGTCGGGGCGGCTGGCCATAGCCCACCGGACGCCGTCGTTCGTCACCGTCTACGACCTGCCGGAACGGGTGATCCGGCCCGAGGTGCTGGCCGCCCCCACCCCCGAGGAGCCCCACGCCCAGCGGGAGCTTTTGGCCCTCGGCGCCCGCAGCCACGGCATCGGCACCGCCGCCGACCTGGCCGACTACTTCCGCCTCCCCATGCCGGTGGCCCGCCCCCTGCTGGCCGACCTGGTGGCCGCCGGCCGCCTGGAGGAGGTGGAGGTACCGGGCTGGGGCGAGCCGGCCTACCTGCACCCGGAGGCCCGCCGCCCCCGGGCCGTGCCCGGTCGGGCGCTGCTCAGCCCGTTCGACCCCGTCGTCTGGTTCCGGCCCCGGGCCGAGCGGCTGTTCGGGTTCCGTTACCGCATCGAGATCTATGTGCCCGAACACAAACGGCTCCACGGCTACTACGTGCTCCCGTTCCTGCTCGACGGCGATCTCGTGGCCCGGGTCGACCTCAAGGCCGACCGGGCCGCCGGTACCTTGCTGGTCAGGGGCGCCTATGCCGAGGCCGGCGCCGACCCCCGGCGGGTGGCGCCCGAGCTGGCCGGCGCCCTGGAGGAGCTGGCCGGCTGGCTGGGCCTGGGCACCGTCACCCCCGAGCCCCGGGGCGATCTGGCGCCGGAGCTGGCCACGGCGCTGTAGACCCGTCGAACCTTGTCACCTTATGCCGCCACCGGCGGCACAAGGTGACAAGGTTCGGCCCGCCAGCGAGCCGACAGAACCGGGGCGGGCGGGGTCGATAGGCTGTGCCCGGACGGTTGAGAGGGACGGAGTGGCAGCGGGAATCAGCTCGGGCGTGGAGGTCGGGGGCCGATGGCGCCTCGGCGGACAGCTGGGCCAAGGGGCGTTCGGCCGGGTGTTCCGGGCCGACGACACCTCGACCCTGGGCCTGGGCGCCGCCGCGGTCAAGGTGATGCACCCGTCGACCTCGCCCAAGGAACGCGAGGCGTTCCACGAGGAGATCCGCAAGGTCGTCTCCCTCCGCCATCCCAACCTGGTGGCCTACCTCGACTCCGGCGAGCACCGCGACGACGACGGCCAGCCCCACCTCTACCTCGTCACCGAGCTGTGCCGGTACTCGCTTCAGGCCTACCTGGCCCGGGAGCCGGGCCGCCTCACCGCCGACCAGTGCGAGCGGCTCCTGGCCGACATGGCGGCCAGCCTCGGCTACATCCACAGCCGGGGCCTGCTCCACCGGGACCTCAAGCCGGCCAACGTGCTCCTGGGAGGCGACGACTGGAAGCTGGGCGACTTCGGTCTCACCCGGGCCATGAGCGCCACCGGCCACTACCACCACGGCACCGTGGTGATGGGCACCCCTCGCTACATGTCGCCCGAGCTGTTCGAGGACGGGGCGGCGTCGGCCGCCTCCGACGTCTACGCCGTGGGCGTCACCCTCCACCAGGCCCTCACCGGCCGCACGGTCCACGAGGGATCGGACCTGGCCCTGCTGGTGCAGGTGACCACCCAGCCCCCCAAGATCGACCGCGACCTCCCCCCGCACTGGCGCCGTCTGATCGAGCAGTGCCTCGACCGGGAGCCGGCCAACCGGCCGGGGGCCAGCCAGCTCCCGGCGGTGCTGGCCGAGAGCCGGCTGAAGCCGTCGACCCGGCTGGCCCAGCTCAGCGGCACCAGCCCCCTGGCCAAACACCTGGGCTCCCCGCTGCCGGCGCCCCCTGCCTCGTTCCCGGGGCAGTCGCTGCACCCGTCGGGCCAGTCGGCCCCAGCCGTGGCCTCGGCCCCAGCCGTGGCCTCGGCCCCAGCCGTGGCCTCGGCCCCGGTTCCGGCGGCCGGCTCGGGCGGGCCGCCGACGCTCGATGATGCCGGGGTGTCGTTCGGGGTGCCGTCCGGGGTCTGGTCGGATCCCTCGATGGCCGGCGCCACAGGCGCTCCGCCTGCCCCGGTGCCGGCGGCCGGTCCGGCCGACCAGCCGGCCCCCGCCACCATCCCTGTCGCCCCCACCCCGGGGCATCCGGCGTCGGGCCCGACGGCGGCCGGCCCCCCGTCGCTCGACCCGGTGGGTTCGGCGCCCCGGACCGGGCGCCGGTCGCCGCTGCTGTTCGTCGGCGTCGTGGCGGTGGTTTCCCTGCTCGCCGTCGGCGGCGCGGTGGCGGCCCTGGCCCGCCGGGGGTCGGGCAACCCGACCGACGACACGATCACCCAGCCGACCGGGAGCGTCGCTCCGGCCCCACTCGCCGGTCAGGGGAACACCACCACGGTGGATCCGGCGGCGGCGGCGGAGGCGGCGCTGCGGGTGGCCGCCGTGGCCACCGGACCGTCGGACGCCCCCAGCGGCTTCAACGCCGAGGACGTCACCCGGGAAACGGCGAGCGACCTCTGCCCCGGGGTCAACCGGGACGAGATCCTGAAGTCGTCGCTCGCCTTCCGTACCTTCAACTACGCCAAGGCGGGCCAGCTCGTGGTGGCCCGGGTCAACGTCTTCTCCTCCGCCGCCGAGGCCGAAGCAGCCATGGCCGCCGTCCTGGTGAACGCCAACACCTGCGACGGCCAACCCGTCGGGTCCGGTTCCACCGGCGAAACCTGGACGATGTTGCCCGAGAGCGACCTGACGATCGAGGGCGCGGTGCAGACGTCGGCCACGGTCATGCAGATCCTCGGGGGACCGCCCGCCTCGCCCCGGCGGGTGGAGGGGGTCCTGGCCATCTACGCCCGGGTCGATGACGTGCTGATCTACGCTGCCGCCACCGACCGGGCCACCGCCGTCTGGTACGCCCAACTGATGGTGGCCCGGGCCAACGAGGAGGTTCCGCCGCCCAAGGTGGAGCCGGTGGGCGACGTGGGCACCGCGGTGCCCGGCCCGGGCAGCGAGGTCCGGCTGGCGGCGGCCGATCCGGCCTCGGACGTGGGGGCCAACGTCACCGAGTGGCTGACCGGCCACGGCAACCGCGATCTGGCCACCGTGGCCGAAGGCGGCTGCGCCGCCCTGGGCCCCGTCACCGCCGCCAGCGGGGTGCCCGCCGCCTTCGAACAGGCGTGGAACGACCTGTCGATCAACGTCCGGTCACCGCTCACCGCCGAGGATCACGCCCAGATGATGGCGCTGGCCGCCCCCCGGTACTGCCCCGATCAGGCGACGAGGCTGGGCGTCGGCCAGCCCTGAACGACGGAACGACGGAACGACGGAACGACGAGAGTGACGAGAGGTACGAGAGCGTGGGGATGAGTGCAGGACAGGTGGTGGGCGGCCGATGGCTGCTCGGCCAGGAGCTGGGCCATGGGGCCTTCGGTCAGGTGTTCGCGGCCGAGGACCAGTCGGCCGTGAGCCTGGGTCAGGCCGCCATCAAGGTGATGCACCCGTCGACGTCGCCCCGGGAGCGGGCGGGATTCCACGAGGAGATCCGCAAGGTGGTGGCGCTGCGCCACCAGAACCTGGTGGCCTACCTCGACTCGGGCGAGTACGTCGACGAAGAGGGCTCGGCCCACCTCTACCTCGTCACCGAGCTGTGCCAGTACTCCCTCCAGGACTGGCTCGACCGGGCCTCCGGCGGCCTGGCCCCGGAACAGGCCGAGCGCCTGATGCACGACATCAGCGCCGGCCTGGGCTACCTCCACGGTCGGAGCACCCTGCACCGCGATCTCAAACCGGGCAACGTGCTGCTGGGCGGACCCGACTGGAAGCTGGCCGACTTCGGCCTCAGCCGCGACCTGTCGGCCACCGGCCACTACCACCACGGCGACCAGCTGATGGGCACCCCCCGCTACATGTCTCCCGAGCTGTTCGAACGGGGGGCGGCCGCCCCGGCGGCCGATGTCTACGCCGTGGGCGTCACCCTTCACCAGGCCCTCACCGGCCGCCCGGTCCACGAGGCCAGCACCGACGTGGCCCTGATCGTGGCCATCACCACCCAGCCCCCTGCCATCGACCCCTCGCTGCCGCCCGAGTGGCGCCACCTGATCGGCCGCTGCCTCGACCGCGACCCGGCCCGCCGCCCGGCTGCGGCCGACCTCCCGGCCGTGCTGGCCGAGGGCCGGGCCGGCGCCGGCGGGGGGCCGGCCAACGCCACCGTCGCCGTGGGCCACCAGTTCATGCCGGGCGGGCCCGGACCGGGAGCGGCGGCCCTGGGTGCCGCCGCCGGCCTCGCTGGGAGCCAGGCCCCCGGTGGCCCGTTCACCCCCGGGGCCCAATACGGGGCCGGGGTCCCCTACGGATCGGGCGGGCCCGGCGCGGTGGGGTTCGGTACCGACCCCCGGGTCGGATCCGGTGGCCCTGCCACCTGGAACGGGGCCCCGTCCACCGGGGGCCCGTACAGCCCGCCGGCCGGCGACCGCGGCCCCGAGGGCTTCACCCGCCCCGTGCCGTTCCAGTCGGCGGGCAAGTCCGGCTCCAGCCGGGGTCTGCTCATCGGGGTGGTGGCGGCAGTGGCCGCAGTGGCGATCCTGGGCGGCGCCCTGCTGCTGGCCAACCGGGGTGGGGACGACGAGACCGCCACCACCGGGAGCACCCCGCCGGGCACGGCCCAGCCCGGTGCCGACGCCACCACCTCCACCACCGGCAGCGCCGGCGGGGCTGGCACCACGGTCGACCCGGCCACGGCCACCGCCGCCGCCCAGCAGAAGGTGAAGGCCATCACCCCCGGTCAGGCCGACGCCCCCGGCGGGTACGCCACCACCGTCGACCCCGGCGGCAGCCCCGAGCTGTGCACCGGGATCGAGCCGGTGCGCCTGGCCCGGCCCCCGCTGGCCGAGGGGGGCGTCGCCTACGACTCGACGGCCCAGAGCTTCGTCGTCCGGACCCTGGCCTACGGCTCGGTGGAGGCGGCCCAGGCCGCCTACGACTACGCCGCCGGCCTGGCCGCCGCCTGCGACGCCAAGCCGCTGGGCGCCGACGCGCCCGACCAGGTGTGGGACATCACCCCCGATCCCACCGTGGTGGTCCCGCAGGCCGAGCAGTCGTCGGCCGCCGCATACTCCACGTTGGGCGGTGCCGTGAGCAGCACCGTGCTCACCATCTACACCCGGGTGGGCGACACGATCGTTCAGTCGTCGGGCAGCGACCGGGCCACCACCATCTACTACGCCCAGCTCGCCCTGTCCCGCCTCACCAGCCAGCAGCCGCCGCTGAAGGTGGAGCCGTCGGGGGCGGTGGGCGACCTGACCGGCGGTACGGCCGGCAACATGCGCCAGTTCCTGCTGAACAGCCCCGACGCCAGCGAGGGGGTGAAGGCCTGGTTGGGCACCCACACCAACGCCGACATCGACACCATAGGGGCCAGCGCCTGCCTGGCCCTCAACGCCTCCGACACCCAGGACCAGCTCGGCATCGAGCTGCTGGCCCAGTACAGCGCGCTCGACCCCGCCGTCCGGGGCGACCTCGGCCCCGAGGACTACGGCTCGATGGCGGGGGCCGGCGCCGTGTTCTACTGCGCCGACGAGGCCCAGCGCCTGGGCCTGGCCTGACGGGCGCCCTGCGGGCGCCTTGGCGCCGTCTGGTCGCCAGGAGAACGCCGGCGGCCCGCTAGTCTTGATTTTTTCCCTGGAGGTGGGTCGCACCATGGCCGAGATCGAGATCGGATTGGGGAAGTCGGGCCGTCGCTCCTACGGCCTCGATGAGCTGCGCCTGCTGCCCGACCGGCGAACCCGCGACATCGACAGCATCGATCTGTCCTGTCAGATCGACGCCTACCGGCTCGACCTGCCGTTCCTGGCCTCGGCCATGGACTCGGTCACCAGCCCGGCCACGGCTGTCGCCATCGGGCAGCTCGGCGGCCTCGCCGTGCTCGACCTGGAGGGTCTGTGGACCCGCCACCCCGACGCCGACGAGCGCCTGGTGGAGCTGAGCGAGCTCGACGGCGACAAGGCCGTGGCCCGGATGCGGGAGCTGTACAGCGCCCCCATCGATCCCGATCTGGTGGCCAGCCGGATCCACGAGATCCACGAGGCCGGAGTGATCGCAGCGGGGGCCGTGTCGCCCCGCCACGTGGCCGCCATGGCCGGCACCCTGCTCAAGGCCGAGCTCGACCTGGTGCTGATCCGGGGCACCGTGATCTCGGCCGAGCACATCGGCAAGTCGGGCAGCGAGGTGCTGAACCTCAAGCAGTTCGTCCGGGAGCTGGAGACCCCGGTGATCGTGGGCGGCTGCGTGAGCTACAACGCCGCTCTTCACCTGATGCGCACCGGGGCCACCGGCGTGCTCGTGGGTGTCGACGGCGGCTCCACCGCCTCCACCACCGACGTGATCGGGGTCGGCTCGGGGATGGCCACCGCCATCGCCGACGTGCGGGCCGCCCGGATGCGCCACCTCGACGAGACCGGTGTGTACGTGCAGGTGATCGCCGACGGTGGGTTCCGCACCGGCGGCCAGATAGCCAAGGCCGTGGCCTGCGGGGCCGACGCCGTGATGATCGGCTCGGCCCTGGCCCAGGCGTTCGAGGCTCCGGGCCGGGGGTGGCACTGGTCCACCTCGGTGGTCCACCCCACGCTGCCCCAGGGGCGGCGGGTGCGGGTGGAGCAGGTGGCCCCGCTGGAGCAGCTGCTGCTGGGCCCGGCGCCTGAACCCGACGGCCGGCTCAACATCTTCGGCGGTCTGCGCAAGGCCATGGCCACCCTGGGCTACGAATCGATCAAGGAGCTGCAGAAGGCCGACGTCATGGTCGTTCACGACCATCAGCGAGGGCACGGCATGGTGGTGAGCGGGTCGTGAGCTCCGCCGTCGCCCCCACCCAGGTGGTGCTGGTCGTCGACTTCGGCGCCCAGTACGCCCAGCTGATCGCCCGGCGGGTGCGCGAGCTGAACGTCTACTCCGAGATCGTGTCCCACACGATCTCGGCTGCTGAGGTGGCCGAACGCCGCCCGGCGGCCATGATCCTGTCGGGTGGGCCCAAGAGCGTCCACGTCGACGGCGCCCCCCGGCTCGACCCCGCCATCTACGAGCTCGGCGTTCCCATCCTCGGCATCTGCTACGGGGCCCAGCTGGTGGCCCACCAGTTCGGCGGCACCGTGGGCCGCAACGAGCAGGGGGAGTACGGGCGTACGACCGTCACCCCGGCCTCGCCGGCACCGTCGGGCCTGCTGGCCGACGTGGCCGGCCCCACCACCGTGTGGATGAGCCATTTCGACGCCGTCACCCAGGTGCCCGAGGGCTTCACCGCCACCGCCTCCAGCCCCAACGCCCCGGTGGCGGTGCTGGAGAGCGACACGAGAAAGATCTGGGGTGTGCAGTACCACCCCGAGGTGGGCCACACCGAGGGCGGGATGGCCCTGCTCAGCCGGTTCCTGTTCGACCTGGCCGGGTGCGATCCCACCTGGACCATGACTTCGATCATCGACGCCTCGCTCGACGCCATCCGGTCCCAGGTGGGGCCGGGCCGGGCCATCTGCGGCCTGTCGGGCGGGGTCGACTCGGCCGTGGCCGCCGCCCTGGTCCACCGGGCCATCGGCCATCGGCTCACCTGCGTCTACGTCGACACCGGGCTGATGCGGTCGGGCGAGTCGGAGCAGGTGGTCGACACGTTCCAGCGCCACCAGGGCATGGAGCTGATCCACGTGCGGGCCGGAGACCGGTTCTTCGACCGCCTGGCCGGGGTGACCGACCCCGAGCAGAAGCGCAAGACGATCGGCGAGCTGTTCATCCGGTTGTTCGAGGAGACGGCGGGGGGCCTGAGCGACGCCGAGTTCCTGGTGCAGGGCACGCTCTACCCCGACGTGATCGAGTCGGGCACCGGCACTGCGGCCAAGATCAAGAGCCACCACAACGTGGGTGGCCTGCCCGACGACCTCCAGTTCAAGCTGGTGGAGCCGCTGCGCAACCTGTTCAAGGACGAGGTGCGGGTGCTGGGCCACGAGCTGGGCCTGCCCGACGAGATCGTGTGGCGCCAGCCGTTCCCCGGCCCCGGGCTGGGGGTGCGGATCATCGGCGAGGTCACGCCGGAGAAGGTGGCGGTGCTGCAGCAGGCCGACGCCATCGTGCGCCACGAGATCGCCGAGGCCGGGTTGGCCCGGGAGATCTGGCAGGCCTTCGCCGTGCTGGCCGACATCCGCTCGGTGGGCGTGATGGGCGACGAGCGCACCTACGCCCATCCGATCATCATCCGGGCCGTCACCAGCGACGATGCCATGACGGCCGACTGGGCCCGTCTCCCGTACGACCTGCTGGAGAAGATGTCGAACCGCATCATCAACGAGGTCGACGGCATCAACCGGGTGGTCTACGACGTCACGTCGAAGCCCCCCGGCACGATTGAATGGGAATAACAGGGCGACCGGGCCTGCGCTCCGCCCGCTGATCACCAGCGGGAGGTGAGGCGGGCGGTGATGGTGAGGCGGTCGAAGTCGAGCTCCTCCACCGTCACGGCCAGGGGCCCCACGGCGGCCGTCGACGGCGGGTGCGGGCCGAGGCAGGGGACCGAGCCGATGCCGTCCACCACCCAATGGAGCCGGTTCGGGCTGCCGCCCTGGACATGGTCGATGCGGAGGTTGGCCGCCACGGCCCGTTGGAGCCAGCCGGCGATGGCGGTCGCCTCGGCTTCGGGAGTGGCGGCCGCGCCGTCGGGGCGGGGCATGTCGAGCCGGGCCGACACCACGTCGACCCGGCGCCCGAGCCGACGGGCCGGGGCCTGGTGTAGGGCCTGGTAGGCGAACCACAGCAGGTGGAGGGCGGAGTGGAGCCGGCTGAGGTTGGCCCGGCGGCGGGGGTCGATCTCGGCCCGGACCTGGCGCCCGGGGTCCACCGAGCCCAGGAGGCGGGGGTCGGCCAGGTGGTGGACGAGCTCGCCGTCGGGGCCCCGGCTCACCCCGCCGATCAGGAGGTCGTCGACGCGTCCGGCGTCGCTCTGGCGCTCCGTGCTCTCGGGCACGAAGCGGCTCTGACTGAGAACGATCCCGGTCGGGCGGACCTCGACGACCCGGGCCGGGAAGACCAGGCTGGCGGGATCCAGGAACGACGGCGGGGGCTGCGGCGGCCCGTCGGTCATACACAACGTTCTAGCTCGATCAACCCCGAGAACGCCCATCCGGCTTCATCAAAGGACACCACGAACGAACCCGGCGAGGGGTGGTCTCCGGGTGACCCCGAACCTCACCATGTTCGGCCGGCCTAGAGCGTGAGGGCCAGGGCGTGGGCCTCGGCGATGGCGGCCAGGGCGTGGCGGGGGGCGAGGGCGTCGCCCACCACATGGATGGCGGCGTGAGGGCACGCCGTGGCCACCTGCTCGGCCACGCTGGTGCCGGGCGTAACGGGCTCGGCGGTGGGCGTCTCGGCCACCACCAGCCAGTCGGCCCCCACCTCGTCGACCCGATCGGTCAGCACATGGCGGAGGGTGGCCCGCCCGGCAGTGCCGTCCCAGGCCGCGACCACGGTGTGGACGAAGTCGACCCCGCCGGAGCGGGCGAAGCGGCGCCGGGCTTCGGCCCCGCCGGCGGCGGGAGTCAGCCGGGCCGCCACTGCGGCATCGGCCGTCACCAGGCCCACCCGGCACCGGACCTGCTGGAGGAGCAGAGCCGTGCCGATGCCCCGCCAGTCGCCGGTGTCGTCGAGGAGGAGCACGTCGCCGGCGGGGATCAGGGTGCCGGCCACCACGTCGGCGATGTCGGCCACCCGCACCCCGGCGCCGCCACCGGCCTCGGTGCCGGGCAGCCGGGCCACCCCGGGCAGGGCCCGCTGGCGGCCGGCCCGGGCTGGCGTGGCGCCGGTGGCCACCACGATCACCTGTTCCCACATCCGGGCCGATGGGCGGAACGTGGCCGAACGGTGGATCTCGACGCCGAGGCGGTGGAGCTCGGCCTCGTACCAGGCCAGGTGATCGGCGATGGGGGAGCGGGTGGGCTGGAGCCCGGCCAGGCGCCACTGGCCGCCCAGGTGGTCGGCGGTCTCGTACAGGCGGACCTGGTGGCCCCGCTCGGCCGCCACCCGGGCCGCCTCCAACCCGGCCGGCCCGCCCCCGATCACCACCACCTGCTTGGGGTCGGCGGCGGCAGCGTAGACGTCGGCTCCGGCGCCCCGGCGGTGTTCCCGGCCCGCCTCGGGGTTCACCAGGCAGCGCAAGGGAGCGAGGGACGGGCCCCCGTCGGGGCCGGCTCCGGGGCCGACGATGCAGCCGGTGTTGCACGAGACGCAGGGCCGGATGCGGTTGGCCTGGCCCACTGCCGCCTTGCCCACCAGGTGGGGGTCGGCGATCTGGCCCCGGGTGATCGCCACCAGGTCGGCGTGCCCGGCGGCCAGCACGGCCTCGGCGTTGGCCATGGTGCGGACGTGGCCGGCGCACAGCACCCGGGCCGTGGTCACGGTGGCGGCCACTGCGGTGGCCAGCGGTTCGCCCGCCAGCTCGGGGTGGAGGGTGCTCGGGTGGGCCAGGGTCCGTTGGCGCAGGCTGCCGATGCCGCAGGCCACGTAGTCGACGAGTTGGCGGTCGTCGTGCCAGCCGGCGATCTCGGTCAGCTCGGCCACGCCCAGCGGCCGGGCCTGGTCGCCGCCGGAGGGGGCCCGGGGATTGTCGGGGTCGACCGACAGGGCCAGCCCGATCACCAGCTCGTCGCCGCACACGGCCCGGATCCGCTCCAGAACCAGGCGGGAGAACCGCATCCGCTGCTCGAAGGGTCCGCCCCACGGGTCGTCCCGCCGGTTGGCGCCTGGGGTCCACAGCTCGGCCAGGAGGGTATGGGCCCCGGCGGCGACCTCCACCCCGTCGAACCCGGCCCGCTGGGCCCGGCGGGCGCCCTCGGCGTATGCCGCCACCAGGTCGTCCAGCTCCCGCTCGCTCATGGTGTGGCTGCCGTGGCCGTGCGGCGTGCGGGCCGGGGACGGCGACCAGGTGGGCGTGGCGTCGCCCCCCTCGTCGCCGTGGGGGCCGGGATGCCACAGCTGCTGGATCACGGTGGCGTCTCCTCCCTCGTGGACGGCCTCGGTGAGCCGGCGGAAGGCGCCCACGTCGCCCCCGGCCCCGTCGGCTCCCACGGGGGCCAGGCCCCGCCCGGCCACCAGGGCCGACAGGTGCACCGGTCGGGGCTCCACCACGATCAGGGCCGCCCCGCCGAAGGCCCGCTCCCGGAGGTAGGCGACGAGGGCGTCGCCCGGGAGGCCGTCGTCGCCGGCCAGGTTGGTGGGGTGGGGGCCGAAGGCGATCCGGTTGGGGAGCCGCCGGTGGCGCAGGTCCAGGGGGGTGAAGGCGCAGGGGAAGTCGCTCATGTCGCGCCCCAGCATGGCCCGACACCGGCCCGTTCTGCTCCGTGCCTCAGCCGTTCTCACCCCGTTCCGCGTCACGGAAACCGCGACACGCCACCGTTCTGCGTCACGAAACCCCCGAGAATCGTCGACAACGTGACGCAGAACGGCGGCAGGGCGTGACCTCCGGCCCCGGGTGTTCAGGGGGCCAGGAGCAGGTGGCGTAGACCCCGCAACACGAACGTGTCTTCGTACTCGAGCGGCTGATCGGGCAGGAGGGCCAGGCGGTCGACGGCGTCGAGCACGGCGTTGATCCCGATGCGGGCCTCGGCCCGGGCCAGGCCGGCCCCCAGGCAGTAGTGCTCCCCGTGGCCGAAGGCCAGGTGGTCCTTGGCGTTGGGTCGGTCGGGGCTGAAGGTGTCGGGGTCGGCGAAGCGGCAGCCGTCGCGGTTGGCGGCGGCGTACAGCACCCACACGTGCTGGCCGGCCGGGATCACCTGGCCCCCGATCTCCACGTCCACCAGGGCCCTGCGGAACAGGCCGCCCACGGGGGCCTCGAACCGCAGCGACTCCTCCACCAGCGGCTCCACCAGCGTGCGGTCGGCCCGGACCCGGGCCTGGAGGGCGGGATCGAGGGCGAGCTGGTTGATCATGTTGGTGAGCAGCTTGGTGGTGGTCTCGTTGCCGGCCACCAGGAACTGGGTGAGCATCGATAGCTGCTCGGCCAGCGTGAGGCGCTCGCCGTCGAGCTCGGCGTTGGCCACGTCGGACAGGACGTCGTCGTCGGGGGTGGCCTGGCGCTCGGCGATGCGGGCGGCGAAGTACTCCCCGAACTCCTGGTTGGCGACGAGGTAGGCCCGCACCTGCTCGACGGTGGGGGCGTGGTTGCCCACCGGCATCACCAGGTCGTCGGACCAGCGCTTGAACGTGGCCAGCTCGGTGGTCGGCACCCCCAGGGCGACGGCGATCACCGTCATCGGCAGGGCCACGGCGAACGTGGAGACGACGTCGACGCCGCCGCCATCGGCTCCCGCCGGGCGGGCCGCGTGATCGCCGCCGGCGGCCCGGTCCGCCGCCAGGGCAGCGGCGAGCTCGGCGGCCAGGCGGCGGGCCACGTCGGTGATGAACGGCTCCAGGGCGGCCAGCCGGCGGGGGCGGAATGCGGCGTTGACCAGCTTGCGCTGACGCACATGGTCGGGCGGGTCGGCGTTGAGCAGCACGGCCGCCATGCCCTGGCTCCTCGTGTAGGCCAGGTAGGGGGCCATGGTCGGATCTTCAGCCAGCTCGGCCAGGGCCCGTCCCATCACCCGGCACCGGCGCTCGGGCCCGGTGGGCATGAGCGAGGAGAACCGGGCGGTGTCGTGGAGCACGGCCAGCACGTCGTCGTAGCGGGTGAGCACCCATGCCCCCAGGTGCTCGCTCCAGTGCACCGGCGAGGCGTCCCGCAGGTCGGCGAACAGGGGATAGGGGCAGGCCAGCTCGGCCTGGTCCCGGTCGATCAGGCGGTCGAGCCGGAGATCCAGCTCCTGCTCGGCGTGTTCGGGCCGCTCGGCGTCCATCGTCCATCGCTATCACGACCCGTGGGGTCTGACAATCCTCACGGCGAACCGGTGACGGGGCCACCTAGGCGAAGGCCGTCCGGGCCGTCGACCGGATCGGAACCTCTACCTCTCGGCCGGCAACCGCCCGCGACCGCGGCTGGCTCTGAGCGGGACGTCCCGCCGGCGCTCACCGTGGGCGAAGAAGGCCGGCGTACACGGCGGCCACGGCCTCGGCGATGGCAGGGCCGAACTGCTCTCGGGCGGCGAGGCTCTGCTCGATCTGCACCCCCGTGCGTCCCTCCACCGTCAACCGGTTGACGATGTTGGCCGGGTCGTCGCCATTGAGGCCGTCGGTGTCCTGGGCCAGGCGGACATCGAGCGTAGAACCGGCCAGCACGTCTGCCACCGCCGCCACCACGGCGGTCCGCACCGCCTCCGGGGCCAACCCGCCCACCAGCACGGCGCCCTCGTCGGGGAGCGACGCCCCGTGGAAGGCCACGGCGTGGGCGAAGCCCCGGTCACGGATCAGACGCAGCCGGGGGAAGCTGCGGGGGTCGATGTCGGAGGACGTGATGTGCCACCGGTCGAACGACAACCTGCCGGGCCACCACCCCCGGCACTGCCACACGGTGGCCCGGTCGGAGCCCAGTCGGCGGCCCACCAGCTCGGCCTGGGCCTCGGTCCCGGGCTCGATGCCTCCGCCGTGGGGGGCCAGCACGGCCAGGCCGGTGGCGGCCCCGCCATCGTCGAGGCGCTCGACCAGCCCGGCCGGGGCACCGGCGGGGCCGAGGTCGGGGACCTGCAGGTCGAGCACGGCCGAGAAGCCGTCGCCGGCCTCGAGCCGGGCCCGGCCGCCGCGACCCACCCGTACGATGCCGGGGTCGGTCTCGTGCCGCTCCTCGCTCACCGTGTACAGGGCAGGCCCGGCGGTGGGATGCACCAGCCGGACCTGGCGGCCCGGGCAGATGCCGAGCCGGTCCAGCAGTCGGCTGTCGAGCGAGCAGTGCTCGCAGTGTTGGCGCAGGTCGACCTGCTCCCAGCGGGCCTTCGCCACCCGCACGTCCACCGTGGTCATCGACGCCATCCTCCCAGCCCGACGCTCCCCGTGGGCCGGACTCCCCGTGCCGGGACCGTACCACCGGCCGGCCGCACCATCGCCCGGGTTTCCGCCGGCCACCCCGGGCGACGCCGTCAGCTTTATTCATATTTGAACATCCCCATGATGTACCGTGGCGACTGGTCGATGGAGTCGCATCCTGACTCGATCGGTGACGTGGTACCTGGCGGAGAGGTCGATCGGTGAGCGGAACGCGGGTTGATACCGGTGTCGATGACGAGTTCGACGATCTGGCGTATCAACGACGATTGAGGGGTTGGCACCCGATCGTGCTGGGCCTGGCGACCGTCGCGCTGTTTGCTCTCGGGTTCGGCGGCTTCGTCTACCTCTACGACCGGGCGAATGATCCCGGCAGCGACCTCGTCGCCCCTGCCACCACGAGCACCAGCACGATCGCCACCTCGGTGTCCCCGTCAACGACGCCCGACCCGACCCCCAGCGTCGCTCCGACCACCGGCCTGCCCCCGGCACCAGCTGGTGCCTACCTGGAAGCCACGCTGAACCTCGACGCAGGGCCCGGACCGGGTCTGTTCCGCCTGTCGGGTCGGGTGCCCGACCTCGAGACAGCCACCGCCGTGGAGCAGGCGGCTCAGCGGGCCTATGCCCCCTATGTCGAGTCATCGCTCGCCGTCGATCCGAGTCTTCCGCCCGCTCCCTGGCTGGGCCCGGGCGCACAACTGATGGGGCTGCTCCCGACCATCACCGACGGCACGATCCGAGTGTCCGATGCCGGGGTCGAGGTGTTGGCCCGTGCCCCCAGCGAGGCCGACCTCGAACTGTTCAAAGGCGCCCTGGCCCAACTCGGCGGTGGCCTGCCTGTCACCATCGTCGACACCACGATCACCAACCTGACCCGGCCGACGTTCTCGATCGACGTCAGCGGAGGCCAGGTGGTGATGAACGGCGGGCTTCCCTCGCCGGCCATCAAGGCCCTGCTCGAGAGCACCGCATCCGCCACCTACGGCCCCGAGAACGTGACCAGCAACCTGATCAGCGATCCCACCAGCGCGCCCGAGTTCTCACTCCTCGCCCTACCGGCGGTTCTCCAACTCCTCCAGCCGTTCCCCGAGTACCAGATCCAGGAAACCAAAGGCCAGGTTTCGGGCAGCATCCAGGCCGGAGCCGGCTTTGCCATCGACTCCACCGAGGTCAGCCCAGGGCTGGGCCAACTCCTCACCATCGCCGCTTCGATCATGGCCCGCAACCCGTCGATCGTCATGAACGTGATCGGCTACACCGACGCCACCGGCCCCAAAGACCACAACCAGACCCTGAGCGAAGCCCGAGCCCGCTCCGTCGTCGACTACCTGGTGGGCATCGGCATCACCCCCGACCGTCTCAACGCCCTGGGGCGCGGCGACCTGGATCCCATCGCACCCAACACCGACCCCGAAGGACGGGCCCTCAACCGGCGCGTCGAATTCACCTTCGGACCCCCGACCGGCTGACGGCGCACCGCCTCAGCTGGCCCCGCGAGCGGCGGGCGGAGGAGCCGAGATGCCAAGATGGTCGGCCATGGCCCCCGACCCCGACAGCCTCCCGGCCGAGCCGCTTCCGGCCTACGACCCCGACGAGGTGACCGCCCGCATGGAGCGGTTGGAGCAGGCCCGGCTGGAGCTGCGGGGCTTCTTCGTGGGCATCGACGCCGTGATCGACCGCCTGTGCGACGCCATCACCGTGTGGTACGCCATGCCCCAGGTGCTCACCCGACCGGTGATCGTCAACCTGTGGGGCATGACCGGGGTGGGCAAGACCGACCTCATCCGCCGCCTGGTCAAGGCCCTCGACCTGCAGGACCGCTTCGTCGAGATCGAGCTGTCCAACGGCGACACCACCACCTGGCACACGTCGGTGGCGTCCCGCCTCACCGAGTCGGGTGCGCTGGAGGGCCGCCCCACCCTGCTCCTGTTCGACGAGATCCAGCGGTTCAACACGCTTGACGCCGACGGCAAGCCCCTGGCCGACACGAAGTTCAGCGACTTCTGGGAGCTGCTGAGCGACGGCCGTCTCACCCGCCGGGAGCCGGAGGACATAAACTTCCTGCTCGCCTCGATGGTGCAGTCGGCCAAGGAGCAGCAGCGTCGCCGGTCCCGGGGCGACGACACCTCGGCCAACGAGATGATCGGGGTGTGGGAGGCCCGCAACCTCAAACGGGCCTTCGGGGTGGACGGCGAGCTGGCCGACCTGTCGGAGATGACGGTGGAGCGGGCAGTGGAGCAGATGCGGGCCGCCCGCCGCTCCAAGCGGATCTACGAGCCCATCGACTGCTCGAAGTGCCTGATCGTGATCAGCGGCAACCTCGACGAGGCGTTCACCATGGCCGCCGAGTCGGCCGAAGCCGATATCGACCCCGACATCTTCCACGCCTTCACCTCCAAGATCACCATCGTCGACGTGAAGCAGGCCCTGGTCCGGCGGTTCAAGCCGGAGCAGGTGGCCCGCTTCGGCAACATCCACCTCATCTACACCAGCCTCCGGCGGCGCGACTTCGAGGAGTTGATCGGCCGGGAGGTGGCCCGGGTGTGCGAGACCGCCCGCACCACCTTCGCCCGGTCGGTGGAGGTGTCGCCGGCCGTGAACGACCTCATCTACCGCAACGGCGTGTTCCCGGTGCAGGGGGTGCGACCGGTGTTCTCCTCGGTGGCCGACGTGCTGGAGTCGAACCTGGCCAAGTTGCTGTTCACCGCCATCCGGGGCGGCCACGAGCGCATCACGGTCGACTACGACGAGGTCACCCAGGAGCTGATCGGCACCGTGGGCCCCGACACCGTGAAGCTGCCCTACGCCGGCCCGGTCGACCGGATCCGCAACGAGACGGTGGCCGACAAGGTGGCCAACGTGGCCGTGCACGAAGCGGGCCACGCCGTGGCCTACGCCACGTTGTTCGGCCTGGCCCCGCTGCAGCTCACGGCCCGGGTGGCGTCGAGCTACGCCGGCGGGTTCACGTTCCCCCACCAGATCTACGAGACGGCGGGCAGCCTGTTGGCTCAGGTCCAGGTTCTGCTGGCCGGGGGGCTGGCCGAGGAGATGATGTTCGGGCCGGCAGCGGCGTCGGTGGGTCGCAACGCCGACTGGGAGCGGGCCACCCAGATGGTGATCGACCACGAGCGCCGCTACGGCTTCGACCCCGACTTCCAGGCTGACTACATGCTGGTCGACGTCTACGCCCTGGGTCGGGAGCTCACCGACCACGGGATCGAGAAGCTGATGAGCCGGCTGGCGGCCGAGACCCGCCAGCTGTTGTCGGAGCGGCGCCAGGCCGTCACCGAGCTGGCCCTGCGGCTGTCGGCCGAAGGCTCACTGGCGGCGGCCCAGGTGGCCGAGCTGCTGAGCGGGGCCGGCGTGCCGGCCGAGGTGCGGCCCGAGGGCTTCCAGTGGATGCCCGACTACCGACGCCAGCTCGGCTCCGGCTGACCACCCGGCGGCTCCGTCCGTCCGGCCGAACCTTGTCGAGAAATACGGTCGCCGACAGCCCTCAGTCGCCAGCCAGGATCTCGTCGGCGGCGGCCAGGACCACGGGGTCGGTGCAGGCGGTGGCGTAGCCGGCGATGCGGCGCCGGATCTCGGCCCCCAGCAGCCACCGGCCGATCGGGTCGGCCACATGGCGCAGCCAGCGGGGGCGGACGGTGAACGTGTAGTGCCAGATGGCCCGGGTGCCGTCGCCGTCGGCCACGAACCGCCAGCCGCCCCCGAACCGGGCGAAGAACCACGGACCCTCGGTCATCCGCATTCCCACCGACACCGGCGGGTGATAGGCCACGTACTCGCTCACCATCCGGGGCCCCAGCCGGCTGCGGGTATGGGTGCGGACCCCCTTGGCCGGGGCCGTGGCCCCGTCGAGCAGCCACTGGGCCCGGATGAACGGATCCCAGCGGAGGCGGACCGCCCCTTGGGTCTGGGACACGGCGAAGGCCCGCTCCACCGGCAGCGGAACCCACACCTCGGCACTCACCTGGGGCATGTACCGAAGCGTAGGAGGTGACGCGCCTCCACCGGGCGCGGTCCGACGGAGCAAAAGGCGAAGTACACTTCGTATATAGGACAGCCGAAGGAGGCCACCATGCAGTGCCCGTTCGACGCCAGCGAGCTCACCGTCGTCAACCGGTCGGGGATCGAGATCGACTGGTGCCCGAGCTGCAAGGGGGTGTGGCTGGAGCGGGGCGAGCTCGACAAGCTGATCGACCTGGCCTCGGCCGGTGCCGCCCCGCAGGCATCCCAGCCGCAACCCCAGTTCCAGCCCCCGGCGCCCGCCTACCAGCCGGGGCCCGGCCCGGCGCCCCAACCCGCCTACCAGCAGCCGCCGCCCCAGCGTCGCTACGACGACGGCTATCCCGACGACATGTACGACCGCGACTCGTCGGGCCGCACCTACCGCACCCACCGCAAACCCAAGCACAAGCGCAAGGGCATCCTGGGCGACATCTTCGACTTCTAGGCCCGAAGGGTTCCAAGGAACCCGAAGGGTTCCCGTCAGCGGTTGTTGCGCTCCAGCAGCACGCTGGCCCGGCCCACGAGCAGCGGGTCGAGCAGCCCGATTCGTTCGAGGCCTTTGGTCTCGTACGGCAGCTTGTGCAGCACGTAGCGCAGGGCGTTGAGCCGAGCCCGCTTCTTGCAATCGGACTTGACGATCACCCACGGCGCCTCAGGGGTGTCGGTGTGGAGGAACATCGTCTCCTTGGCCGCCGTGTAGTCGTCCCACTTGTCGAGTGACGCCATGTCGATGGGCGACAGCTTCCACTGCTTGAGCGGGTGGTTCTGGCGCTCGGTGAAGCGGCGTCGCTGCTCGTTCCGGCTCACCGAGAACCACAGCTTGATCAGGTGGACGCCGCTGCGGGCCAGGTTTCGTTCGAACTCCGGGGCCTGGCGCAGGAACTCGTGGTACTCGGTGTCGGAGCAGAAGCCCATCACCCGCTCCACGCCGGCCCGGTTGTACCAGCTGCGGTCGAACAGCACGATCTCGCCCCGGGTGGGCAGGTGCTCCACGTAGCGCTGGAAGTACCACTGGCCCTGCTCCCGCTCATTGGGCTTGTCCAGCGCCACCACCCGGGCCCCCCGGGGGTTGAGGTGCTCCATGAACCGCTTGATCGTGCCCCCCTTGCCCGCCGCGTCCCGACCCTCGAACAGGATCACCACCTGCTGGCCGCTCTCCTTCACCCAGGCCTGGAGCTTCAGCAGCTCCACCTGGAGCTGGTACTTCTGGCGCTCGTAGCTCTTGCGGGACAGCAGGTTGCGGTAGGGATAGTCGGCTTCGGGATCGGGATTGAGCTCGTCGTCGGGGTTGATCGGGGGGATGCCGTACACCCGCCGGTCGCCGAACAGCACGTCGTGGAGGACCACCCGGTCGTCGGGGCTGGTGCCGGTGAGCACGGCGGCCAGCCAGTGAGCCACCGATGCCTGCTCCGCGGGCGACGCCGAGGACAACAGGTCTTTCACCACGCTCACCTGGGCCTCCCGGGCCGCTTCGGTGGTCTGGTCGACGGTGAAGGCCTCGATGCCATCGGGGGTCAGGTCGGGCGATGTGTCGCCGCTCTCCACCGGCCGGGCCTCCACCTCGGGGGCGGCACTGCCGTTGCTGTTGGGGTCGGCGGCTGATGCTTTCCTCGGCATGGGGGTCCCCTCGCTTGGCCCTGGTGCCACAGGATAGGCCGCCCCCACCCCGGCCGGAGAAGGGCCCTTGGGCCCGTTCCCCCGGCGAACTCTGACACCGCAGCCCGCCGGGCGGGACGCCCTGTCAGAGATCCGGGGCCGGCC
>CADEDH010000037.1:0-2926 GCA_902826025.1 uncultured Actinomycetes bacterium | reverse complement strand
CTCTGACACCGCAGCCCGCCGGGCGGGACGCCCTGTCAGAGATCCGGGGCCGGCCGGCCGGTACCGTGCCCCCAATGAGCAACGCGGTTCCCAGCCGGGCCCGGGTCGTCGTGATCGGCGGCGGCGTGATCGGCACCTCCATCGCCTACCACCTGGGCCACCTGGGGTGGAGCGACACCGTGTTGGTGGAGCGGGACCAGCTCACGTCGGGCACCACCTGGCACGCCGCCGGTTTGATGGTCACGTTCGGCTCCACCTCCGAGACGTCCACCGCTCTGCGCCGCTACAGCCGCGACCTCTACACCCGCCTCGAGGCCGAGACCGGGCAGGCCACCGGGTTCGCCCCGGTCGGATTCGTGGAGCTGGCGGCCGACGAGGGCCGCCTGGAGGAGTACCGCCGGGTGGCCGCCGTCAATCGGCTGTGGGGGGTGGAGGTGGAGGAGATCTCACCCCGGGAGGTGGCCGAGCTGTTCCCCCTGGCCCGCACCGACGATGTCCTGGCCGGGTTCCACGTGCCCGGCGACGGGCGGGTCAACCCGGTGGACGTCACCCAGGCCCTGGCCCGAGGGGCCCGCCAGCAGGGGGTCACCATCGTCCAAGGGGTCACGGTGGGCGACGTGATCGTCACCGACGGCCGGGTCCGGGGCGTGGTGACCGACCACGGCGTGATCGAGTGCGAGGCGGTGGTCAACGCCGCCGGGATGTGGGCCCGCCAGCTCGCCGCCCGCTCCGGGGTGTCGGTGCCCCTCCAGGCGGCCGAGCACTACTACCTGATCACCGAGCCGATCGACGGGATCCCGCCCACCTGGCCCGTGATCGAGGACCCGGCCAACTACGGCTACTACCGGGAGGAGACGGGCGGCCTGATGATCGGCCTGTTCGAGCCGGTGTGCGCCCCGTGGCGGGTGGAGGGCGTGCCCGACGACGCCTCGTTCCTGTCGCTCCCGCCTGACTGGGATCGGATGGGCCCCTACGTGGAGGCGGCCATGAGCCGGGTGCCGGTGGCCTACGAGGCCGGTATCCGCACCTTCTTCTGCGGCCCCGAGAGCTTCACCCCCGACCTGCGCCCCATTGTCGGGCCGGTGCCCGAGGTGGCGGGCTACTGGGTGGCGGCCGGCCTGAACTCGATCGGCATCCTCACCGGGGGCGGGATCGGCCGCCTGGTGGCCCAGTGGATCACCTCGGGCGACCCCGACGCCGACGTGACCGGCATCCATCCCGCCCGCCTCCATCCCTACCAGGCCAACCCGGCCTACCGCCGCACCCGCACCGTCGAGTCGCTGGGGCTGGTCTACGCCTGCCACTTCCCCAACAAGGCCCTCACCTCGGCCCGCGACGCCAAGCGGTCGCCTCTCCACGACCGGTTGGCAGGAGGCGGGGCCTGGTTCCGCGATGTGAGCGGGTGGGAGTCGCCCGAGTGGTACGCCGAGCCCGGCGCCACCCCCGATCCCGGGCCGCTGACCTGGGGCCGTCCGTCGTGGTGGGGGGCCTGGGAGGCCGAGCACCGGGCGTGCCGGGAGGGCGTGATCGTGATGGACATGAGCTTCATGGCCAAGTTCCGGGTGGAGGGACCGGGGGCCGGTGCGGTGCTCGACCGCCTGTCGGCCAACGCCGTGGACGGCGAGACCGGAACGATCACCTACACCCAATGGCTGAACGAGCGGGGCCGGATCGAGGCCGACCTCACCGTCGCCAAGCTGGAGCCGGGCACGCTGGGCGCCCTGTCGGCCGACGGGCGCCCGTGGTACCTGGTGGTGGCGACCGACACCGCCCACCGCCATGTGCAGTCGATCCTGGCCCGGGCCTGCGTCGCGGCCGACGGCGGGGCGTTCGTGGCCGACGTGACCGGCGCGCTGGCCCAGATCAACCTGCAGGGTCCCCGGTCCCGGGAGGTGCTGGCCGAGCTGACGTCGGCCGACGTGTCCGATGGGGCCATGCCGTACCGGGCGGCCCGCGAGATCGACATCGGCTTCGCCCGGGTGCTGGCCGTGCGCATCACCTACCTGGGCGAGCTCGGCTACGAGCTGTACGTGCCGGCCGAGCAGGCGGTCCACGTGTACGACGAGCTGGTGGCGGTGGGGGAGCGGTTCGGGCTGCGCCCCGCCGGGCTGCGGGCCCTGTCCAGCTTGCGGCTGGAGAAGGGCTACCGCGACTACGGCCACGACATCGACAACACCGACGGCCCGCTGGAGGCCGGCTTCGGCTTCGCCCTGGCCCTCGACAAGCCGGGCGGTTTCGTGGGCCTCGACGCCGTCCTGGCGGCGCGGGCGGCCGGGCCGCTGCGCCGGCGGCTGGTCTCGGTGCTGGTGACCGACCCCGAGCCGCTGCTCCATCACGCCGAGGTGGTGCGGCGCAACGGTGAGGTGGCGGGCTACGTGCGGGCCGGATCGTACGGCCACACGCTGGGCGGGGCGGTGGGGCTGGCCATGGTCGAGTCGGCGCCGGGGAGCGGTGAGCCGGTCACGGCCGCCTGGCTCGACGCCGGGGAGTGGAGCGTCGACATCGCCGGGCGGCGGTGGCCGGCCCGGGTGTCGCTGCGGCCGCTCTACGATCCGGCCAACGACCGGATCCGGAGCTGAAGGGGTAGGGGGAGCACGATGACCGAGCGACCGAGCGATCCGGCCCTGTGGGAGCGGCTGCGCGAGATCTGCGGCCGGCTGCCCGACGTGACCGACAAGATCAGCCACGGCGAGCTGGCCTGGTCCGTGGGGCGGGGGCGCAAGGCCCGCCAGTTCGCCACCACCTGGGACCACCACCACGACAACCGCAACGGGGTGGTGATGGCGGCCCCGGCCGGGGCCCAGGAGCAGCTGGTGGCGGCCGAGCCCGAGCGCTACTTCCGCCCGCCCTACGTCGGGTCCCGGGGGTGGATCGGGATGTGGCTCGACACCGGCCCCGTCGACTGGGACCTGGTCGAGCAGCACCT
>CADEDH010000036.1:49789-64270 GCA_902826025.1 uncultured Actinomycetes bacterium | reverse complement strand
ACTAACGGTACCCGACGGTTCGGGCCAGCATGAGATGCATGACAAGCACCACCACACAGCTCTCCCGGCTCGTGGATCCGGGCACGCAGTCCGGCGCTGCTCGCTGCAGCGGGCAGGCCTGCGACGCACGGGGCCCGGTCAGGCTCGCTGGAATGGGCTTGCGCCTCAGGGCTCACCCGAGAGCGCCCGGCGGTGCGCCCGGTTGCGCCACTTCTGTCGGTCGGCGACCCGCTGGGCCGCCTCGTCGTCGTCGCCCTCCCCCAGTGCGGACGCGATCTCACGCCAGGTGTATCGGCTCTCCCGTGCCCGCTCGATGCGCTCCCTCAGATCGTTGTCAAACGAGAACCGCGGATCGGGCAGGCTTCCTGCCTTCCAGGCCAACGAGTCGAGCGGATCGTCCGTCGGCCCGCCACGCAGCAGCTCTCGGTGGCGCGCAGCCGACTCATCCCGCAGCCTCTGCCAGCGTTCCTGGTCGAGGCTGTCCACCGCACGTCGTTTGGCCGGCATCGCTCTGGAGGATAGAGCCTTGCCCGTCTTAGGCACAGGGCCCGGGCTATCGGAATCCATTCCGATTATCGGAAATAATCCTGGACAACGGCGGGCGGCCTCTCCTACCGTCTACCTGTAAACAACGGAGGCCCCGGTGGGTGCAACCACCGGGGCCGGGTGTCTGACCAGTCCGAAACGTCCAAGCAACGAAAGGGTCCGACGTGACCACGCTACCCCTGCTTTCCCGCGCCCAACGGCGCTCTCAGTCGACGGTTTGCAGCCGTCAAACGCCCGGTGTTCACCGGGCCCGCCAGCCCGGTTCCGGGGCCACCGCCCGTACCTGGGAGGATCTCCAGCTCGACATTGTCGGTCGGGGCCGCTCCGATGAACCCCGCATCCCCGCCGCCCAGGTCGACGCTCTTCACCCGTGGGGAGCGCCCCGGAGTTGGGGTCTCTTGATCGAGGAGCCGCAGCGCCCGGCGTGGGTGCTGCGCCTGGCCGCCGGCACGGTGAGCCTGGCCCTCGGCGTCATGGCCGCTGTCTCCAGCACCGTGTCGGGGATCATCGCCACCACCGTCACCGGCGCCAGCGAACTGCTCACGATCGCGGCCCACCTGCTGGGCGTGATCGGCGCTGACGGGAGCCTCGGCCTCCTGGGCCGGGCCCTGGCCGTGGCGGCCTTCGTCGCTGCTGTGGTCCGCCTGGCGTGGCGCCTCGGCGCCCGCAGTACCTCTCGGGATGGGAGCGGCCGGTGAGCCGCCCTGTCCCATTGTTCGGGCGCCGGCCGGAGCCCACCCCCCTCCACGCCCTCCGGCCGGCGCCCTGGTGCTCGTTGTCCCCGACGGCGGTGGGGACGACGACCCCGGCCCCGGGCCCTGGTGGCCCGGGCGCCGGGTGCCCAACCGCCGAACCATCGAAGGCGGAGCTGCAGGCCATCGAGGCCGAGTGGCCGCTGATCGCCGCCGAGGTCGCCCTCGTCGACGCCGAGTGCGCCTACCTGATCCGCCCCTCCGCCGCCACCCGGGCAGCTGTCCGAGCAGCCGAGGCGGCCGTCATCCGGGCCTACCTGGCCCACACCCGCACCACCACCCCGCCCACGCAAGGAGAAGCCGCATGACACAGCACACCCTCACCCTGCTCGCACAGGGCAACCCGTTCGCCCCCCTCTTCGCCACCCTGGCCGGGCTGGTCGCCGCCGCCGTGGCTGCCCTCATGGGGGCCGTAGTCGGGATCGCCACCCTGGTCTTGGTGGCCCGCCTGCTCAAGGCGATGACCAAGGACCCCAGCTGGGAGAAGCTGGCTGTGCTGGTGGCGATCATGTGCTTCGCCGTCATGCTGGCCGGCGCCACCCCCGGCCTCATGAAGGCATCGTTCGCCTGGGGCAAGACCCTCGGCGATGGGACCTCGACCGGGGCCGCCACCGTGTCAGCCGACACCGGGACGGGCCAGTGACCGCCCGTCACGGCGCCCGAGCGGCCCTCACCCTCGGCCTGGCCGCCAGCCTCGCCGGCAACGTCATCGCCGCCCACCCCACCGCCCTCGGACGCCTGGTGGCGGCCTGGCCGCCCCTGGCGCTGCTGGTGGCCATCGAGCTGGTCACCCGCATCCCAGCCAAGGGCGGTGCGTTGTCGGTGCTGCGGCTGGCCTCGGCCGGGCTGCTAGCCGTGATCGCGGCATGGGTGTCGTACTGGCACCTGGTCGAGCTAGCCCGTTCCGCTGGTGAGGACGGCATCGCCGCTCACCTTCTGCCCCTCAGCGTCGACGGGCTGGTGGCAGTCGCCTCGATCTGCCTCCGTGAGATCAGCCAGCCAACAGCGAACAAGCCAGCACCTCGGCCCCCTGCCGCCCGGCCTCGCCCTCCTGCCACGCCTCCGGCGCCCGACCAAATCGTTGCCGTCGTCGCTCAGGCTGGACCAGCTGGTGCGTCTCGACCGGCCGTCACGGCGAACCAGGGCGGCATGGGGCAGCGGGTCCGGCGCCTCGCGGCCGAGCACCCCGACTGGACCCAGGCCGAGCTGGCGGCGGCCGCCGGGTGTTCGGACCGCACCGTCCGCCGCCACCTCGCCACTGCCGTCGCCGCGCCGGCTGGTGAGCGGTCACTCGACGACGAGTGGGCCGAGCTGGCCAACCTCGTCGACCCCGTCCCCGCCCCGGCCGCCGAGGCCGACCTCGTTGAACCCGAACCGAACCCGATCGTCGCCGCCCAGGAGCCCACCCGATGACTACGCCCACCCTCACTCTTGTCGCCACCCCCGACCCTGACGATGACCGCCCCGACACCGACCACCAGGCCGACGCCGACGTCATCCAGCTGACCCCGCCCAGCCCGTCGGGCACCCCGCCCCCTCCCGGGCCCGACGACCTCGTTCCGCCACCACCCGGGCCCGACGACGTGCCCCTCCCGCCTCCTCCGCCCTTGCCGCCCACGGCCGCCGTGGCGACCCCGGCCGAGGCGGAGGGCGTGCAGCTGGCGGCGGTGGAGGAGTTGTGGCGGCCGCCGGTCGAGCAGCGCGACGTGCTGCCGGCCTGGCTCCGGAATCGAGCTGCCCGCCGGGTGGCGATGCGCTGGTGGTTCGGTCACGTGGGCCACCTGGCCAAGTTCCACGGTGTCCGTCTCCCGTTGTATTTCGGGCGGGTAGCTCGGCGGTCCCCGGTCGGCGCTGGGCGGGCCCTGCAGGGCCTGGGCCGGTGGGTGATCGACACCCGCACCCGAACCGAGCGCGAGGCCCTGGTCGAGACCGTCCGTTCCGGCACCGGCGCCCCGCAGCTGACCCGCATGCGCCAGCTCCACCGCAACGCCGTGCTCGCCCGCTCCGTCGGCCTGGCCGTGATGGCACCGGTGCCACCGATGCTGTGGCTGGCGTCCCCTCCTCTGGTTCAGCTCACCTCCCTCGCTGGGCTGGTGGTCGGTCTCGGCGTCGTGGGCCGGCCGAAGGGGCAGTCGTTGACGGCGTGGGCGGTGTCTCGTGATGACGGGCCGCCGAAGCTGAGCCAGGACTTCATCGTTGAGGCCCTGGCCTCGATCGGCGTCACCCGGATCAATCAGGCCCTCCGGGAGGACCCCGCTGCGATCCGGTTCATGACCTCCCCCATCCGAGCGGGGGCCGGGTTCCGCACCGACATCGACCTCCCGGCCGGTGTCACCGCCGGCGACGTGGTGGAGCGCCGCTCGGCTCTCGCCTCCGCGTTGCGTCGGCACCGGTCGCAGGTGTGGCCCTCCCCCGATGACGCCCATGAGGGCCGGCTCCAGTTGTTCGTGGCCGACAAGCCCCTGTCGCAGGGGACGGTCGTGCCGTGGCCGCTGGCCTCGAAGGGGCGGACGGATGTGTTCGACCCGATCCCGATCGGTACCAATGAGCGGGGCGAGCTGGTCTATCTCCTGCTCGCCTATGGCGCCGGCCTTGTCGGGGCGATCCCTCGGATGGGCAAGACGTTCGTGCTGCGTCTGATCGCTCTGGCGGCGGGGCTCGATCCTCGCTGCGAGCTCCACCTCTACGACCTCAACGGCGGTGGCGTGTTCGACGCCCTGCTACCGATCGCTCACACCTTCGGTGTCGGCTGCGACGCCACGGCACTCGACGCCGCTCTCGCTGATCTGCGTCGCCTCCAGGCCGACATGGACCGCCGCTACGCCACCATCCGGGCCCTCCCCCGAGACCAGGCCCCCGAGACCAAGACCACCACCGAGCTGGCCTCGAAGCGGTCGCTCGGCCTGTGGCCGACCGTGATCGTGATCGATGAGGCTCACCTGTGGTTCGGGTCCAAGGAGCTGCTCAAGACCTTCGGCCCGGTCGTTGAGGACCTCGTTCGTCGGGGGCCGGCCGTAGGGATCATCTTGTGGATGTCGACCCAGCGCCCGGACGGCAAGAGCATCCCTACCGGCATCACCAGCTCGGTCGGCCGGCGGATCTGCCTTCGGGTGACCACGTACCAGGCGAACGACATGATCCTCGGTGACGGGAAGTGGGCGGAGGGCTACCGGGCATCGCAGTTCTCCAACAACGACAAAGGCGTCGCCTACGTCGTGTCCGAAGACTCACCCGAGCCGGTGGTCACCCGCCTCGCCTACATCGACGCCCCCGCCGCCGACCCCATCGTGGCGAGGGCCAGGGCCGCCCGGGAAGCGACCGGGTGGCTGTCCGGTCTGGCCGCCGGTGAAGAACCACCGGCGCCCGAAGAGGTCCCCTCAATCCTCGACCACATCCGTGAGGTGTGGCCGGCCGGGGCGGACCGGTTGTGGCACGACGAGATCGCCGGCCTGTTGGCCAAGGCCATGCCCACCGCCTACACGGGGTGGACCGGCCGTCAGGTGTCCGCCGCCTTACGCCCCTACGACTTCCCCCGGGTCCAGATCCGTCGGGGCGAGGCGAACAAGCTCGGCGTAGTTCACGACGACCTCCTCGAACGACTCGCCGACCACTACCTCGACCACACCCAGGCCGACGACGAGCCCGACCCACCCGACGCCGCATGACCCTCCGCCCCACCGGGCCCGCCGGGGCGGGATCGGTGTAGACGGGCCCGGCACCCGTAGATCTACGTCTACAGCCCCGTCTACACCGGATCTACCCGTTTCCCCAGGCCACCGGCCTCCGTAGACGTAGACGCCGCACCACCCCCGAACCGCGTTTCCCCAGGTCGACCCCCAGGGCGGCATCCCCTCCCCGCCGTCTGCCTGACCCCACGCGGCCCCCTGCCTGGGCCGCCTCGTTCACCGCGCACGCCCCCACACCCACCAGCCAAGGAATCCACTCCCGATGAACCCCCACGTGATCGACACCCGAGCCCCCGCACCCCGCAAGATCGGCGGCGGCCTCGACGACCCCGAACCCACCACCACCCACGGTCGGCACCGCACCCACCGGCCCGACCGGATACCGCCCGGCCCGGCCACCAGCACCCGACCACCAGGCAACCGGACTCCGACCGGACACGGGCCGTGGGCCGGCGCCGCCCAGGCGGACACCGGCACCGGACACGGTGACCGGACCCCACCCGGCCAGCCCGCACCGCCGCTACTCCCCATCCGGCCGGCCGAGCCGGCACCACCCACCGACACGCTGACCGGTCAGACGGTCGACGAGCTGGCCGCCGTCCGGGCCACCCTCCGGGCGCTGGTGCCGGTCGGCGACACCGTCTCCAACCTCCGGCTGGTGCAGATGGTGGCGGCCAAGCTGGCCAGCCACGGGCCGCAGTGCGCCGCCGTCATCAACCCGCCCCGAGGGTCCCTCACCGTCGACGAGGCCCGGGCCCGATGCCGGGCCGTGCTCGACGTCTTCGACCCGGTCGAGCGGCACGCCGTGCTCTCACTGCTCACCCACGACGTCCGGGCGGCCACCCGATGACCGCCCCCACCGAACAGCCCCGCAGCTGCCCGCCGCCCCGGTGGGCCGACCTGCGGGACACCGCCCCCGAGATTGCCGATGACCTGGTCGACCTCTGGGCTCGGGTCGAGCAGTCCACCGACCTGCGGTGGCTGGTCGAGCACCTCGGCGCATTGATCGAGTCCACCCTCGCCGAGCTGGCCCCGTGGCGTGACGAGGATCTCGGCGTTGATGTCCACCCGGCTGATGCCGCCGAGCCTGTCTTCGACGTCGACGATTGGCGCACCGTCGCCCCCGGTCGGTGGGAGAACGACACCGACACCTTCGAGGCGTCGATCGATGTCTCCACCACGGGCTACTGGTCGTGGCGTTGGCAGCTGTGGCGGCGCAACACCGCCGGCGAGCTGGTCCTCGTCGACCACGGCACCGCCCAGACCCTCGCCGACGCCCAACGCCAGGCCGACACCAGGGCCCAGCGAGACCGGAACTGGCGGTCCCACCCATGACCACCACCGGTGCTACCGGGACCGCTGCCGTCGGCTCGATGCTGAGCCTGTCCATCCGGGCGACCCGCTTCGTCCTGCGATGGGCCCTGTTCGGCCTCGTCCTCTACGCCCGGGTCTGGTGGCGGCTTCTCAAGGCCGACAACCTCCACGACCCCGGGATGATCCGCCGCCGGCGGGCCTGGTTGCTGGTGTGGACCCCGTCCACCCTGCTGCTGTTCGCCGCCCTGGCCCCCGGCCTCGGCCCGTTCCTGGCCCGCCAGGTCGGCTTCGTCCCCCTCCTCGCCGTCGCCCTGGTCGCCATCGTCTCCACGGTTGCCATGCGCCGCCAGGGCCGCCGGGCCCGCAGCTCGGCCCCGACGGTGGCGGCCTCCGCGGCGGTGCCGGCCCTCGATCTCGGTGAGTGGTCCGACGTCAATCCCCGGACCCAGGCCGCCGAGCGGGCGATCGGGGACCTGTTGTGGAAGCTGAGCGAGTCGGGGATGTCGACCACTGACGCCCTGCGAGTCGTGGCCTCGATGCCGGCGTTCAGTCAGACCGTCGTGCTGTTCGTCACCGAATCCACCCTCGCCCGGTTCTCCGACCAGGGGGCCGACGGGCGCCTCGTCGACGACCCCGGAGCGGTCGAGGTCATGGTCTGGTTCTTCGACCTCACCGCCAAGTTGCGCCACTGGCTCGGCGGCGGCCCCTCCCTCGCCGTCACCGAACCCGCCATGCGCCCCAAGGCCCAGCGATGACTCACGACCAGCACACCCCGACCGCTGCACCACCTGGCCCGACCCTTCCGCGCCCTGAACCAGGAGACCCCCAACCCGATGCACCCCACCCCAACCACCACCGACGCCGTCCTCGACCAACTCCGGGCCGTCCACCGGACCCGGACCGAACTCGACACCCGGCGCCGCCACCTGATCCACGTCGCCCTGGCCGCCGGGCACACCTGGGCGGAGATCGCCGACGCCCTCGACGACACCGAACTCGGTGCCATCCTCGACCACCTCGCCACCACCGCCGCCGAAGCGGAGCACGGCGGCGGCCGATGAGCAGCTCCCGCCCCGACACCGTCGCCGCTCTAGTCGAGGGCCCCGCTGACCAGGCCCGGGCCCAGGGTTCTGTCGGATTCCCCCTCGCCCCGCTGGAAGCCGCCGCCGGCCATCCGAGCGCCGCTGCCCTCGCCCTCCGCCTCGGTGTCACTCGCCGAACCGTCAACCGCTGGCGCCGAGCCGGCGCCGTCCCGGCCCGCCACGCCGACACCGTCGCCGTCCGCCTCGGCCACCACCCAGCCGAGATCTGGCCCACCGAATGGAACGCAGCATGACCACCCACACCCGCCACCACTCCGGCGCCAGCCTCCTCACCGCCGCCCTCGCCTACGCCGACCGAGGCTGGCACGTCTTCCCCCTCCGGCCCGGCGCGAAGAAGCCGGCCGTGCCCGACCACCCCGCCCACCTGTGCGACCTCACCGACCGCCGCTGCACCGACGGCCACACCGGCTGGGAACAGCGAGCCACGACCGACCCCACCCGGATCGAAGCCGCCTGGACGCACCGCCGTTACGGCATTGGCATCGCCACCGGCCCCTCACGCCTGGTCGTCGTCGATCTCGACATCCCCAAGGTTCCTGGCCACCACACCGGCGTCCAAAACCTCGCCCACCTCGAGCACGCCCACGGCCGCCGCCTCCCCGCCACGTTCACCGTCGCCACACCCCGGGGTGGGCAGCATCGCTACTACCGGGTGCCCCGCCATGGTCCAGCTCTCGGCAACACCGCCTCCCGGGTCGCCCCGTACATCGACACCCGGGCCGCCGGTGGCTACGTCGTCGCCCCACCCACCGGCACCGCCGACGGCCGGTACCGCATCACCGACGCCCGGGCCCCGGCCCGGCTCCCCGACTGGTTCGCCGAACTCCTCACCGCACCGCCCCTGACCCCGTCCCCGGTCCAGATCGACAGGACCCTCGGCCTGACCCACATCTCCGACGCCCTCGCCCGGTACGTGAGCGCCGCTATCGACGGTGAGCTCCACCGCCTTGCCACCGCCGGCCCCGGCACCCGGAACAACACCCTGTTCACCGTCGCCGTCGCCCTGGGCCAACTGGTCGGCGCCGACCTGGTCGACCACCACGACGCCCACCAGCGGCTCGTGGACGCCGCTAGCGGCCACGTCGCCGCCGGCGCCTACTCGCACCGCCAGGCCCTCACCACGATCGCCAGCGGCCTCCACCGCGGCGCTCAGCAACCCCGCCGACTCCCCGCCCACCTCACCCCACAGGACACCCGCCAATGACCCCCTCCGAACCCCTCGACCGGGCCGCTCTGTGGGCCCGGACCGTCGACACCCTCACCCAGGCCGTACGCCTCACCCGCCCCGGCCCCGAAGGCACCACCGAACCCGACGACTTCGCCGACTTCCTCTCCTCCGCCCTGCTCGCCGTGGCCGCCAACGTCGGCAGCGTCCACCGCCTCACCGCCGGGCGCCCCGGCTCATGGGAAGCCACCCTCGTTCACCAACTCGCCTACGGCAACCTCCTCGGCGACGACCCCGACTCTCTCATCGCCCACCGCACCCAACCCGTCCGGATCCCGCTCAACGTCGCCCAGCTGATCGACGACGAAGGCCCGGGCGCCGAACCCCCGATCCTGTCCTTCGACGAAGCGTGCGCGGCCATCACCTGGCCCGATGACGACACCGACCTGACCGACGAACAGTACGAAGCCGCCGAGGCGGCCTTCGCCGCAGCCGAAGATGACCTCCGCCGCCGCTACACCGAGGCCTACACCAACTACGCCACCCAGTTCGCCGCCGTCATCGCCAACGAAGCCCGCACCATCCGAGGCCTGATCCTCGGAGGCGTCAACGGCCCCACCGACAACGGCGTCCACCGGCTACGGGTCCCGGTCGAGGTCATCCCCGACACCGACCCCGACGCCGCCTACGGCTCACCGGTCAACAACCCCACCGAATGGGACGGCGACCGCGACCCCCTCGTCTGGGACCTGTGGAACCGAGCCCGCAACCGCTTGGGCCTCCCCCGCCCATGACCACCAACCCCACTCATCCCGACCCGCGACCGGCCGGTGCCAGCGCCCGCTACCAGCCCGAGGCCCTGGCGGAAGCAGCCTGGCGGCATCTCCTCAACCGCCACCAGCTCGCCGCCGTGCTGGACCAGCTCGGCGCCAGCCCCGACGACCCCGCCCAACTCCACGCCGCCGTGACCCACCTCACCCAACGGGGCGAGGCCTACTCCCCCACCCCTCACGACGAATTGCCCGATGGAGGATCTCGTTGACCAGCTTCGACCCCAGCCCACTGCACCACCACAACGGCGACAGCGGCCACAGCGTGCCGTCCCTGGACCCCTCGCCCAGTGAGCCCCGCACCGAGCTGGGCTACGCCCGCCGCTTCGTGGAGATGTTCGGCGACCACCTCCGGTTCGTCACCACCTGGAGCACCGGACACCAATGGCTCCGCTGGGACGGCCGCCGCTGGGCCCCCGACACCACCGGCCAAACCAAACGATGGATGAAAGTGATCGCCCGCACCGTCACCACCGACGCCCTCGCCGTCCCCGACGACAGCCTGCGCCGGACCGCGGTGAAAGAGGCCAAACGGGGCGAGTCCAACGCCGCCATCAACGGCGCCCTCGCCCTGGCCTCCACCGAGAAACTGGTCGTGATCAACCACGAGGCCCTCGACGCCGACCCCTACCTGTTGAACTGCACCAACGGCACCCTCGACCTTCGCACCGGCCAGCTCCGCCCCCATGACCCCAACGACCTCCTGACCAAGATCACCGGCGCCGCCTACGCCCCCGACGCCCCAGCCCCCGAGTTCACCCGGTTCCTCGAACGGGTCCAGCCCGACGAGGCGATGCGTCACTACCTGGCTCGCCTGCTTGGCCACGCTCTCGTCGGGCGCCTGGTCGAGCACGTCCTGCCGATCTTCTGGGGCGACGGCGCCAACGGCAAGAGCACGTTGATGGACGCCGTGCTCGCCGCGCTCGGCGACTACGCCGCCGCAGCAGCACCGGGCCTGCTCACCGCCCGCAGCCACGACTCCCATCCCACCGAGATCGCCGACCTGTTCGGTCTCCGCCTCGCCCGCCTCGACGAAACCGACGACGGTCGCCGCCTGGCCGAGGGAACCGTCAAACGGCTCACCGGCGACCGCCGCCAGAAAGCCCGCCGGATGCGGGAGGACTTCTGGGAGTTCGACGCCTCCCACACCTTCGTCATGCTCACCAACCACAAACCCCTCGTCCACGGCGGCGACGAAGGCATCTGGCGTCGCCTCCGCCTCGTCCCTTTCACCGTCGTCATTCCCGAGAACGAGCGAGACGAGCACCTACCCGACCGGCTCACCCTCGAACTCGACGCCATCCTCGCCTGGTTGGTCGCCGGCTGCCACGCCTGGCAGCGCAGAGGCCTCAACGAACCAGCCCAGGTCACCGATGCCACCGCCGCCTACCGGGCCGAGTCCGACGCCCTCGGCCGGTTCCTCAACGACTGCTGCCACCAACAGCCCACCTGCCGAGTCCAGTCCACGGCCCTGTTCACCACCTGGACCAGATGGTGCCTCGGCGAAGGCCTCGACCCCGGCACCACCAAGACCTTCGCCGCCGCCCTCCAGAACCGCGGCTACGACACCGCCAAGTCCCACGGCCGGATGATCTGGCAAGGCCTCGGCCTCATCACCGACAGCGACCAGGAGCACGAATGACCCCACCCCCAGAAACCTCCGGGGAGGGTGGGGAGCCTCAAAACCACGGCCCCCTCACGCGTGTACGCACCAACCTCCTGAGCCTCCCCACCCTCCCCAACCCGACCCCCGGGGAGGGTGGGGAGGCGCCACCGCTTGACCGCCACACGCGAGAACGCACCAACCTCCAGACCCTCCCCACGCTCCCCAACCCGCACCGCCACCCACCCCAAGGAGACCCCGAACCCGTGAGCCAACAGCTCATCCTCACCGTCCCCGAAGCCGCCCAAACCCTCCGCATCGGCCGCAGCTCCGTCTACGAACTCATCGCCACCGGCCAACTCCGCAGCCTCAAAATCGGCTCACGCCGCCTCATCACCAGAGAGGACCTGGAGGCGTTCGTCAACACTCAGCGGGAGCTGGCGGAGTGAGCGGCCCGCGTAGGCGTACCGCCGGCGAGGGCACTGTCTTCCAGTCAGCAAACGGCCGATGGGTCGCCATGATCGAGCTGCCCCGAAGCCCGGACGGCCGCCGTCGACGCAAGCTGCGACGGGGCCGTACCAGGGCCGAGGCCCAGCGCTTCCTTCGCGAGATGCGGGAGGAGTTGGATCGCCACGGCTCAGTGGCCGACGGCCGCCGCACCATGGCCGATGCCGTCGCCACATTCGACGAGCTGCTCGGCACCAAGCCGAGGGCAACGTCGACGCTCACCAGCTACCGCTGGATGCTCGACCTCATCAACACCGGCCTCGGGCGACGCCGTGTCTGCGATCTCACGGTCCAGGACTGCGACGAGTTCCTCAAGCGCTGCGCCGGCGGCCTCACTCCGACCGCGCGCACGATCGGCCCCGAGCACCTTCGACGGCTACGCGCCACCCTCGTTGCAGTCGTCCGCAACGAGCTGCGGCTCGGCGTAGTGAGTCGCAACGTCGCCGAGCTGTCGGTCGTACCAGCCGCCACTCCCCGGAGGCGCAGCGACGGCGGCCGCCGCTCGCTCACCCGTGCCGAGCTGCAGCTCCTCCTGGAGGCATCGTCCGGTGTCGTCGAGGTCTTCATCGATCTAACCGGCAGGAACGGTCTACGTCCGGCGGAAGCCCGCGCTCTGCCATGGGCGGCGGTCGACTTCAGCAGCCGGGTGCTGAGAGTCGAGGCCCAGATGGACGAGCACGAGCAGACAGTCGCCCCGAAGACCGCTGGGTCCCGGCGAACCATCCGGCTCGACGCGGAGAGCATACGCCGCCTCGGCGCTTGGAAGGAGCAGCAGACTCACGCCAGGGAGGCCGCCGGATCAGTCTGGGTCGAGCACGGCCTGGTCGTGACCACCGGCCTTGGCACACCGGCCAATCGAAACAACCTGGCTCGCTCACTACGAAGCCTCTGCAAGCGCGTCGGCATCGATCCACCCATCGTTCCCTATGAGCTACGGCACACAGCTATCAGCCATCAGGCCGATCTCGGCCGATCAAGTTGGCAAATTGCCGACTGGTGCGGGAGTTCCGAGCGGTTGATCTCTGACATCTACCGCCATCGCCTCTCGGAAGTGTCCGAACTAACCCCAGCTGACCGGCCGAATTGAGTTCCCACCATCGGCCCTCGACCAAACTATCCCCATCACTGAAACCACGCGTACCTTACTTCATCACAAGTCCCTTAGTGCTCAGGAATAGAGGTCGAGTCCTCACCCTTCCAAGCATCTTGCAGCAGTATCATCCATTCACTCCACTCTACCTCCAGGGCCTCGACGGCCTCATCAAGTCCTGCTTCAACCAGGCTCGGCACTAGATCGTGAATTCGACCTAGCAAGAATGCCAGATCCGTCACGGAACTCAAGTCATCGACACCGCGCCAAGCTTGACTAGCCTCGACCATTCCATGAGCCGCGCCGCCGATATCACCAAGGGCTACGAGAATCTCGGACCTAATGAAGAGAGCTTCTCCAATCATGGTATGGGCTCCGCCGGAAGAGGCTTCAATCGAGTCATATTCGAGAATCGAGCGATCAGCATCAGCCAATGCATCCAAATGGCGACCTAGCTGGTAGCGAACCACCGCTGACTGAAGGTGGATAGAGGCTACCAGAAGCGGGCCATCATCGTCGCTTGAAACCATGCTAATAAGCGCGGACAACGTCTCATCCGCGAGCTGCCAGCTGTCGTCATTGTCAGGATCTGCTACCAGGCTCTCGCAGCGAACTCTCAAAAGACTCACCTGCAGGAGGCGGTCAATGTGATCGAAATGTGTGAGTGCCTCGTCAGTCGCTTCTACCGCTGCCGAGTGGCATCCCTCACCCGATAGACAGATGGAGTACTCGGCTAAGCACTGGACGAGTACGCGGGAGGTATCACCGACCGCAAAGTCAATAAGCGATCGACTCAGTTCGACGGCCTCCCTAGCTATTCCGATTGCCTTATCGGCTCGACTATTGCTCCTCAACGAAGAGGCGTATACGCAGAGCGAGAGGGCGAGATCCTTATCAACGCTCCGATCAACCGGTGAAAGTTGTCGATATATATCAACCGACCGCTCAGCTGCTTTCTCAGAACTTACGGGCGCCATTGTTTGCCCCAAAATCTCTGACCATCGACTCAATGCAAATGCAAGGTCTCTTTGCTTAATAGGGAGTTCCGCAGCAACCAGCTCAAAAAGGCGAACGGACTCTTCGCAATCGACACGAGCATCATCGTGTCGGCCCATCGAGACAAGGCGATTGGCGTGATTGAGGAGGACTCCAGCAAGGTCGGAAAGCGTACCAACGGTCAAGGCCGAGATGTCACTATAGACGTTAACTGCCTCCAGGGAAGTTTGGAAGGCGTCGGTTCTCATTCCAGCGTCGCTTAATGCGGAGGCGAGAATGTCTAACGCGATCGCCAAACCTGAACGGTGCCCCTCGTCCAACTCAGAAAGCGTCGTCCATTCATCGACTGAGCGGCGTGCCAACGGGATGGCCTCCAAGGAACGACCGACTTGACATAGCCTCGTAGCCAACACGCCAAGAGAAATCGCTAGCTCTGGCCGTTGCATTTCGGACACAACAGCCGGCCTGCCAGTGCTCTCAATAGATGACAGATTCTTCGTCTCTAGTTCAATGGAAGGCTCAATAAGCCATGGCGGAATCATGGCTGACCGCAGGCTAATCGCCACCTCTTCTGGTACCGATTCTGCGAGCGCAATAGTCTGCCGGAGTTGTTCCCCGAGTGTCCAGCCCGTGTTTTGGCACGCCTGTTCGTAGATCGCCGGAAGCGAAGCACCCGACACACGGAACGTACCTGATACACTGATGCTGTTCACCGTGCCCGTGACTTCCACACGCCGAGAACCGGATGCGGTGATGGTGAGCCGATCGCGCCCGGGCGCATGCTGGTTGAAGGTGATGCCTGCCAAGGGGCAAACGGCCGGTGTTCCTTGATCCTCCACCGCCTGCTGCTCGCTGTTCGCACGCACCTTCCTTGTCGTATCCACTGGTG
>CADEDH010000036.1:39783-49779 GCA_902826025.1 uncultured Actinomycetes bacterium | reverse complement strand
GATCGATAGATGACGGGTAGCGAAGTAACGACCCTTACTGGTGCAGACTTGAAGGCAGTGGAGAATCCAGCGGTGGATAACTTCGTAATGATGAGAAAGTCCGCTAACGGATCCAAGGGAAGCCGGCCTCCGAGATACACACGTGCGATCCAAATCGCGGCTGGCAGCGCCTCATTCGAATGACAAGCTCCGCTTTGGGAGAGAGCATCACGAAGTGCCTCCTCCATGGCTATCCGATCGGCGGGGATCTCATCCGCCTTCCAACCAAACACGGCACCGACAGCTGCAGCCCTAGCCCAAACTTCCTCTCGAGGACTGGTCCCCGTCTCGCTCTTGAGCCTAAGTGCCTGCGTAGCCCAATAGCGAGACTCATGAATTGCCAGGGCATCAAAAAGGTCGTCGCTTGACGGCTCCGCAGTTTCCACTTCTGGGCCAAGCGCGGCCACGGCGGCTGACAGAACGACATCCAATATTCCCTCGAAGTTGGCGGCGGTTAAGTTCGGAACCCATTCTGACGGGTCCAATTCCAGAATGGCCGAGAAACTATCGCGTGCTAGATCGAACAAAGTTCTCCGCTGTTCAACTGGCAGTGACATCTCATCCAGTCGAATCGGTTCGGGGGCCATTGCTGCTATAGCATTTAGCTCACTTGATCCGAAGACAGCCCGATACTCTCTTTCAAGCAGCAGCACTCGACAAGGCTCGTGAATATTCGATCGCTGGACCAGCCTCTCGAGCAGTTGACGGGTATCGTGTCGTGCTTCGGCGTAGTCGATCACGATCAATGTCGGGACCGGATTGGCGACTAAGCGATCAATTTGCTCGTCGGTAGGATGGTCGCTCAGAAGTCCGGCCTGCCAACCATGTCGCGAGACAGCTCTACATAGAGACATTGCGAGCCGAGTCTTTCCGGACCCACCACTTCCAAGTACATGACAGATAGATAGCGGACTGGGAGCCAGAACCCACTGCAACATCTGGTCGAGAACCTGATCTCGACCGACGAAGGGAACAACAGCATGAACAGGCGCAAGTAGAATACTCGGGCTCAGCGGAACGCCCCTTGGAAGAGCCACCCGCCACCGTTGAAGCGCCATATCTCGCTTGAGCGCTAGCGCGTAGTCCTCGATTGCTGATAAGCGCAGGTCGTTCGACTCCGACGCTTCTGAAATCTGTTGCACCAGCCTAAGAGTCTCTTCGTCTCGGCTATCCTCGTTGAGCTGGGTCAAGATCGCTTGATCGGCGATCGAGAGCAATGGCTCCCACATAGCTAGCGCAACTGTTCGGGCCTCATCCATCGGCACCTGCAGAGCTATGGCCAACGGATTAAGGAATACTGAGTCGTCGCCGTCGAGCGTTTGAAGCAACACCGACCATTCAGTATCCGAGAGCCATTTTCGAACCGAGCCGATTTGTCTATGCTCGATCGCTCCTGACCCTGCCAACTGGCGCGCTACTTTGACTTCCCACCCGTTGAGCCGCCGCCAAGCCTTGGAACCAATCAGCTTTACGAGGTCCCACGCGGGGTTCCCGCCGAACCCGGCGAGTTGCTCTCCCGCCGAACTCAACTGTGCGCCTACCGCGTACGGGTCTCGAACTCCAGCGAGACCCGGTGATAGTTGACTAACGCTCTAGCCGGTGTCGCAAGTAGCGGTCTGGGCCCGTACCACATCGTTGCCTGGTCAGTACCAGGCAAGGCGGCCGCTTGCCTTAGGGGTGAGGCTATCAAACCGGCTATCACCGGACTGCTGACGAGCGGGCTTGCACTGGTGGACCCCTTCTGACCAGGGCTTTTGCGGTGGACCGTACAAGACTTGAACTTGTGACCTCTCGCGTGTGAAGCGAACGCTCTAGCCAACTGAGCTAACGGTCCTTGCGGGGAGCCAGCGTAGCGGTCACTGCCGCCGACGCCACCCCGTTTTGCGGCGGCTCAGTCGAGGTTGATGCCCAGCTCGGTGGCCCGCTCACCGGCGATGCGGGTGTGCCACATCCTCCGGGGCTCGGTCATGTCGAACGGCGTGGCCCGGTGCATCAGCCGCCGGTTGTCCCACACGATGGCATCGCCCACCGTCCACTCGTGGTGGTAGATGCGGGGCGGCTGGCAGGCCCACTCGTTCAGCTCGTCGAGCAGCTTCTCCGACTCCTCGGGGTCCATCCCCACGATCCCGTAGGCGTGCCGCCCGATCAGCAGGTTGGGCCGCCCCGTGTCGGGATGGATCTTCACCAGCGGCCGCAGCGACGGCTCCCCGCTGTGGAGTCCGTACTGGTTGTACCCGCCATCCTCGTTGGCCTTGGGCATGTAGCCCACCCGCCCCTGGCTGTAGTACAGCGAGTGGTAGGCGCTCAGCCCCGCCAGCCGCTCCCTCATCGCATCGTCGAGGGCCTCGTAGGCCGCCCGCATGTCGGCGAACCCGGTGTCTGCCCCGTGGCTGGGGATGATCTCGGCCGAGAACACAGCACCCTTGGCCTGGACCGGCATGTAAGTGCTGTCGTGGTGCCAGCCCTCGTTGCCCCGTAGCGACTTCACCCGGTCGTCGCCCGGATCGCTGAACACCTCGCCGGCCGACGTCATGTTCGAGATCGGCGTGGCTTTGAACTCCAGGTCGCCGAAGCGGCGGGCGAAGGTGTCCTGCTCGTCCCGGGTGAGGAACTGGCCGGGGAAGATCAGCAGTGCGTGCTCCAGCCACGTTTCCCGCAGCGCCTGCCACGTCGCATCGTCGAGCGACCGCAGCTCCAGGCCCCGCACCACCGCCCCGAACGTCACGTCGTGGAGCGGCTCGATGTCCAAGCTCACCGTGTTCGTCATGGACTCAAGCCTACGATCGCTCCCGGCCCGGGTCGAAACCGCACCGGCGCTGGCCGACGGCGGCGCCGTCTTATCTAGCGCGCCGGGGCCAGGCAAGCGTGGACGCCGTTGGGCAACAGCACGTCGCGGGTGGTGCCCAGCGGGCATACCGAGCCTTCGGCCCCGTCGAAGCGGGCCCCGATCACCCGCCACTCGGCCCCGGGATCGCACGGCCGGGCCAGGAGCGCCGGCCCGGTCATCACGCTCACGCAGTCGTTGGCCTCCACCCCTGCGCCCAGATGGGGAGCGGCCACCGTGTCGTCCGGCCCGGCGGCCACCGGCACGTCGTCCCGGGCGTAGGCGGTGAAGACGAAGATCGCGGCCAGCAGGCCGAACACCAACACCAGCGGCGCCGCCCGCAGCACGATCGAGTGGCTGTGGGAGATCTCGTCGAACTGGGCGTGCCGGCGGGCAGCCAGGAACTCCGGGTCGAGGAGGCGGGGATCGATGCGGATCACTCCATCGTCGCTGCGGACCCCCGCCGGGCGGGCCACCGCCTCCTGCACTCCACCCTCCCGGAGCTGGCGGTCGTACTCCCGCCGCCGCTCGGGCCGGCCCAGCACCTCCCATGCCTGGTTCACCCGTCGGATCTCGCCCTCGGCCCTCTGGGCATCCTCCGGCGCCAGCTCCCCCCGGTGATCGGGGTGCCACCGGCGCGCCTCGCGGTGGTAGGCGCGCCGGATGGCCGCCTGGTCGGCCGTGGGCGCCACGTCGAGCACCTGGTAGTGGGTGGGTCCGTTCATGACCGGAAACGATCGGGAGCCCCTGGGCCCGAACGGAACGCCAGGAGCTGGTCGGACCATCGTAGGACTGCTAGACCCGGGGCACGCCATCGTCCCCCCAGGAGGAACCATGCGCCTCGCCCTCGGAGCCGGTTACTGGTCGTCAGGCCCGCCCGCCGGCACAGTCGAGCAGATCGCCGCCGCCGAACGCCTCGACTTCGACTGTGTGTGGACGGCCGAGGCCTACGGCTCCGACGCCCTCACTCCGCTGGCCTGGTGGGGTGCCGCCACCTCCACCATCGGGCTGGGCACCTCGATCTGCCAGATCTCGGCCCGCACCCCCTCGGCCATGGCCATGGCCGCCATCACCCTCGACCACCTCTCGGGTGGCCGCTTCCGCCTCGGCCTCGGCGCCAGCGGCCCCCAGGTGGTGGAGGGCTGGTACGGCCAGCCTTATCCCCGCCCCCTGGCCCGCACCCGGGAGTACGTGGAGATCGTGCGCAAGATCGTGGCCCGGGCCGAGCCCGTCACCTACGACGGTGACTTCTACCAGCTCCCCCTCCAGGGCGGTGCTGGGTTGGGCAAGCCGCTGCGCTCCACCGTGCACCCGCTGCGGCCCGACATCCCCATCTACCTCGGCTCCGAGGGCCCGAAGAACGTGGCCCTCACGGCCGAGATCGCCGACGGCTGGCTGCCCCTGTTCTTCGCCCCCAAGGACAACCAGTTCTACCTCGACGCCCTCAACGAGGGCTTCGCCCGACCCGGCGCCCGCCAGACCCTGGCCAGCTTCGACGTGGCCGCCGTGGTGCCGGTGGTCATCAACGACGACGTGGAGGTGGCGGCCGACGCCATCCGCCCCATGCTCGCCCTCTACGCCGGCGGCATGGGAGCCCGCGAGGCGAACTTCCACCTCAACGTGTTCGCCCGCATGGGCTACGAGGCCGAGTGCGCCCGCATCCAGGACCTCTATCTTGCCGGCGACAAGCGGGCCGCCATCGCCGCCGTGCCCACCGCCATGGTGGAAGATGTGGCTCTCGTGGGCCCACCGGCCAAGATCCGCTCCGATCTCGACGCCTGGCGGGAATCGGTGGTGAACACCCTGGTGGTGTCGGGTCCGCCGCCGCTGCTGGAGGCGATGGCCGAGATCGTGGCCCCCTGAAACAGCGCGAACTCGACCACTCGTTCGTCAAGGGCCGACCACGATCGACCGATCACTTCAGTTAGCCTCCGCTTCGAGGCGATCCGAGGCCATGCGGGAGGGTTCTGCCATGCACATCGACACCAACACCCGGTCCAGGCGGGCGCGTCTGCACCGAGCCGGCCGGTCCGCCGTCCTCGCCACCGCCCTGCTCGCCTCGGCCGGTTGCGCCTCGACGATCACCGGCGGCGGCAACACCAACGCCGGCGACAGCACCACCACCTCGGCCGCTCCCTCCACCGCCTCCACCACCCCCGGAGCGACGGCCTCCACCGCCGCTGCCCCCGGATCGTCGTCCACCAACGCCCTCGGCGGCACCGCCAGCGGCGCCATCACCAACCTGCCCAGCGGCTGGAAAGCGGTGAACGGAGACGGTGCCTCGATCGGCGTGCCCTCCGGTTGGACCGACCTGAAGCCCCTGGTGGAGGACCCGGCCCAGCGGGCGGCATTCGAGCAGTCGATCCAGGACCAGTCGTCCAGCGACTACATCGACTCGATCGCCCCCGAGCTCCTCGACCAGATCAACATCATGGTCATGGACCTCGCCACCGCCGCCAGCGGCTTCACCACCACGGCCAACGTCATCGTCGACGACAGCGGCCTCATCACCGACCTCGACACGATCGAGTCGATCGTCCCGTCGCAGCTCCAGACGGTGGGCGGCACGGTGAAAGCCCAGAACCGGGCGCTGGTGGGCGGGCTCGAGACCCTGGTGGTCGACTACACACTCACCACGGCCAACGGCCTGCAGGCCACCGGCCGCCAGTACCACCAGCTCAACGGCGAGTCGGTGATCACGTCCACCTTCACCGCCACGCCCCAGTACGTGGACCTCGCCCTGTGGGACCAGATGGCGGCTACCGTCACCCTCAGCGGCGGCGGCGGCGCCTGATCGCCACCGCGGCCCGACCCGTCAGAGCTGGCCGCCCACGGCCAGGCCGACAGCCAGCAGCACGCCGGTGATCATCTGGAACCTGCCGGTGGCCCCCAGCACCGGGATCAACTGGGGCCCGGTGGCCCCGCCGGTCACGGTGCGCACCGGAGCCACGGCGGCGGCCAGGCCCACCAGGCCGAGCAGGGCCGGCCAGCGGCTGACCCCGCAGGCCACCACACCGAGGGCCACCACCCCCACGATCGCGACGTAGAGCCGCCGGGTGGCGACGTCGCCCATCCGCACGGCCAGCGTCTGCTTCCCCGACCGGGCATCGGTGGGGATGTCGCGCAGGTTGTTGACCACGAGCAGGGCCACCGACAACAGCCCCACCGGCACCGAGGCCGCCACCGACAGTCCGGTGATCTGCTCGGTCTGCACATAGGTGGTACCCACGGTGGCCACCAGGCCGAAGAACACGAACACGAACAGCTCACCCAGGCCCAGATAGCCGTACGGCTTGGGACCGCCGGTGTAGGCCCAGCCGGCCACCATCGAGGCCGCCCCCACCGCCAGCAACTCGGGGCCCACGGCCCAGGCCAGGGCGGCACCGGCCACCGCCGCCAGGGCGAAGGTGAGCATCGCCGCCCGCTTCACGGTAGGCGCCGGCACCAGGCCGGAGCCGACGAGACGGAGGGGCCCGACGCGGGCATGGTCGGTGCCCCGGGTGCCGTCGGCGTAATCGTTGACCAGGTTCGTGGCCACCTGTATGGCCACTGCTACGAGCAGCGCCGCCGCCGCCCGCCACCAGATGATCGGCACCACACCCGAGGCCGCCGCCGTGCCCACCACCACCGGCACCACCGCCGCTGGCCAGGTCCGGGGCCGGGCCCCGGCCAGCCACAACCGCCACCCCGTAGGCGCCGCCGGCGCCGTCGCCCCCGTCATCGGACGGGCCCCGCACCGCTCGTACCTCCGGGCGGGCTCCAGACCACCCCTGCGGTGTCGGGAAGGGCGATGAACTCGCCCGCCTGGTTCCACATCAGTTCGAGAAGCGCAGGGTCGCTGGTCACGAGCGGTACGTCACGATCGAGGGCCAGCGCCGCCGCGCAGCAGTCGGCGATGCTCACCGTCCGACTTCGGCGCCGGTAGAACGCCGCCCGCAGCGCCGCAGCATCGAAGGCGACGGCCGTATCGACCTCACTGATCGTGAGCCCGATGCTCAGAACGTCCACCTCGACCTGTGTGCGGGACAGGCCGTACACCCGCTGCAATCGATCAGCCATCTCGGCCAGGTTGACCGCCGAGATCACCAGCTGCTCCCCGCTGAACACCAGATCCTCCACCACTGCTCCCGCTGGCTCCTCGTCCAGCAGGAACGCCTCAAGGGCGTACGCGTCGAGCACGAGCACGGCGTTCCTCCAGCTCTTCTTCCTCAGCCCGCGCCGCGCGACGAGCCTCCTCGGTGGTCTCGGTAACCCACTGGCGGTACTTGCCTCGTAGCGAACGGACATGATCGGGATCGAACGGCCTGATGACAAGCCCCTCCGAGGTGTCGATCACGATCACCCGATCGGTCTGCCAACGCCGGCGAACCTCGGCCGGGATCGATATCTGACCGTTGGCCGTCACCTTCATCACCGTGGTCGCGTAGGTGGCACCGTGCATGGGCTCATCATATCAAATCAGCGATCCATACAATGGACGCTAACAATGGACTCTACGGTGCTTCCACCGAGCCGCCGTGGGCGGCGACGAGCTCGGCGGCCAGCACCTCGAGGCCGGCCACCCGGCTGCCCTTGACCAGCACGGCGTCGCCGGCCGCCAGCAGGCCGATGGCCTGGGCCGCCGCCGCCCGATCGGGCACGTGCACCGCCACCTCGCCGTAGGCCGGCGCCCCCACCGCCACCACCGTGATCCCGGCCCGGGCCGCCTCAGCGGCCACGGCGGCGTGCTCGGCCGGGCCCTCGGGCCCCAGCTCGGCCATCAGGCCCAGCACCGCCACCCGGCGCCCACCGCCACCATCACCGACGGCACCGCCGCCCGATCGGGGCAGGGCGGCCAGGGCCTCCAGCGCCGCCCGCATCGACGTGGGGTTGGCGTTGTAGGCGTCGTTGACCACCACCACACCGTCGGCGGCGCGGATCACGTCCATCCTCCACGGCGACAGGCGCGCTGCCGCCAGCCCGGCGGCCGCCGCCTCCAGCGACACCCCCACCGCCAGCGCGGCGGCCACCGCCCCGGCGGCGTTCAGGGCCATGTGGGCCCCCCGCACATCGAGGGCCACCTCCGCCCGGCCGGCGTCGCATTCGATCGTGAACCGGGGCCGCAGCAACTCGTCGAGCACGATCCCCGTGGCCCGGACGTCGCCCCGGGTACGGCCGTAGGTGACCACCCGGGCCGCGGTGCGCCCGGCCATGGCCGCCACCCGCTCGTCCTCGGCGTTGAGCACGGCCACCCCGCCGGCCGGTAGCGCCTCCACCAGCTCGCCCTTGGCCTCGGCCACCCCCTCGATCGAGCCGAACAGCTCGGAGTGGGCCAGAGCCACCGCGGTGACGATGCCCACCGTGGGCCGGGCGATGCCGCACAGCAGGGCGATGTGGCCCTTGCCCCGGGCCCCCATCTCCACGATCGCCACCTCGGTGCCCTCGGGCGCATTGGCCAGGGTGAGCGGCACCCCCAGCTCGTTGTTGAACGACTTCTCGCTGGCGTGGGTGGCCCGGGCCCCGGCACAGGCGGCGAGGGCCAGGTCCTTCATCGACGTCTTGCCAACACTGCCCGTGACGCCCACCACGGCACCGCCCTCCAGCCGCTCCCGGGCCATCCGGCCGACCTCGGCCAGGGCCTCGGAGGTGTTGGCCACCAGGATGGCGGTGCTGTCGGCGGCGGTGCCCTCCACCCGGCCCACCGAGCTCAGGTAGGCGCCCGCCCCCGCTCCCAGGGCAGACGGCACGTAGACATGGCCGTCACGCTCGGCCACCAGGGGCACGAACAGGTTGTGGCGGGTGACGGTGCGGCTGTCGATCGACACCCCCGCCAACTCACGGTCTGGCCCCGACAGCTCCCCGTGGAGGCGGCGGGCGAGGTCACTGGCGTGGAAGTGCACCTGCGTTGGTGTAGCCGATTCCGGGTGCGGTTGCGATTACTGTTGGCGGTCGTGGTCTCACCGTCGTCGCCCTCCCCTGCCTCCGTCCCGCCTGCCGGAGAAACCATCCGGCTGATCGTGCTGTTCGGCGGCATGTCGGCTGAGCACGACGTGTCGTGCACCACCGCGGCGCAGGTGCTGGCCGCAGTCGACCCGGCGCGCTACGAGATCGAGGCCGTTGGCATCACGCGTGACGGCGCCTTCGTCCGGGCCGACGAAGCCATGGCCGCCCTGGCCCAGGGGGCCCGCCACCTGCCTCCGTCGCTCACCCCGGCGGGGCCGTCAACCGAGCTGGCGGCGCTGGTGGCCGCCCCGTCCCGGGCCACCCGCACCGTCGTGCTCCCCCTCCTCCACGGGCCGATGGGCGAAGACGGCACCGTCCAGGGGATGCTCGACCTGGCCAACGTGCCCTATGTGGGGGCCGGTGTGCTCGGCTCGGCCGTGGCCATGGACAAGGCGATGGCCAAGACCGTGGCCGCCGCCCACGGCATTCCCCAGGCCCGCTGGTTGTGGTTCCGGGAGCACGACATCGCCGCCGACCCCAAGGCGGTGATGAAGGAGGTCGCCGACCAGCTCGGCCTGCCGGTGTTCGTGAAGCCGGCCAACATGGGCTCGTCGGTGGGAGTGAGCAAGGCCACCACCGAGACCGAGTTGTCGGCCGCCATCACCAAGGCCCTGGTCTACGACGAGCTGGTGGTGATCGAGGAAGCGATCACCGGCCGCGAGATCGAGCTGTCGGTGCTGGGCAATCTGGAGCCCGAGGTGTCGGTGCCGGGCGAGATCGTGGCCGGGGCCGAGTTCTACGACTACGAAGACAAATACCTCGACGGCAACGCTCAGCTCATCATCCCGGCCCAGCTCCCTCCGGGGGTCACCGAGGAGCTGCAGGCCCTGGCCGCCACGGTGTACCGGGCGCTGCGCATCGAGGGCATGGCCCGGGTCGACTTCTTCTACGAGGAGAACGGCCGGGGGCCGCTGCTCAACGAGGTCAACACGATCCCCGGATTCACCCCGATCTCGATGTACCCCAAGATGTGGGAGGCGTCGGGCCTGCCGTACACACGGCTGATCGACCGCCTGGTGGAGCTGGCCATCGAGCGCCACGACCGCCGCGCCGCCAAGCGGGTCACGACGCGCTGATTCGGGGCCCCAACCCCACCGGCCTACCAGCCGCCGCTGGATCGGCCGCCGCCGAAGGACCGGCCGCCCCCACCT
>CADEDH010000036.1:29099-39683 GCA_902826025.1 uncultured Actinomycetes bacterium | reverse complement strand
GGCCTACCAGCCGCCGCTGGATCGGCCGCCGCCGAAGGACCGGCCGCCCCCACCTCCACCTCCGAACGAGCGGCCGCCGCCGCCACCGCCGCCGAAGGACCGGCCGCCCCCGGCGTGATGGTGGCCCCCCGAGCTGCTCCAGCCACCGGTTCCCGAGCCCACCACGATCCAGTTGCTCTGGCGCCGGCGCCGGGCGATGGCCCGTTCCTGCACGGCCAGGGCGGCGTCGGCAATCGAATCGGCCTCCTGGAACCGGGCCTCGGGGTCGGCCGGCAGCTCCTGCAGCCGCCGCTCCAGGAGATCGAGCTCGTCGCCGTCGCTCCCACCGAAGATCTGCCACCCGACGGCCTGGCGGGCCCGGCTGATCGCCCCCTGGGCCCGGGCCACCTCCCGCTCGGCCTGACGCCGCAGCGCCTCCATGTGCTCGTGCTGCTGGCGGGCAGCGGCCAGCAGCCCGTCGATTTCCCGGTTCATACGGTCGGCCGTCTGGGCCACCCGCAGGTGGTTGGGCCTGGCCGTGGCCAGCTCGGCTTCCAGCCCGTCGATGGCAGCGTCGACCCGGGCCGGGCTGGCCACCAGGTCGGGCCCCAGGTCGGCGGCGAACTGCTGCACGTAACGGGTCAGCTCACCCTCCACCCGGCGCGACTCGACCACCATGGCCGGGGCCTGCTCCCGAGCCCGCTCCAGGTCCACCAGCAGGTCGTCGACCTGGTCGAGCAGCTCGTCGGCCGCCATCAGCTCGAGGCCGGCAGCTTCCATTCCCCGGCCGGCGTCGTCGAAGCGCTGCTGGTCGCCGGCCAGGGCCGCCGCCGCCTCGGCCCTGTCGGCCGCCGCCCGCAACCGGGCCAGGGCCTCGTCGGGATGGTGGGCCGCCCACTCCCAGCTCTCGGTGGCGTGCAACGGAGCGAGCTGGGCCAGGCGGGCCGCCGCCTCGTTGGCCCGCTTCTCCTCCATGGCCGCCGCCGCCTGCTGCTCGAGGCGCCAGGCGGCGATCGAGCCCGGACGGTCGGGAAGGCTGCGCAGCTCGTGGGTGGCGGCGAACAGGGCGGCCTCGGCCGCCTCGATCCGTTCCGACAGCGACAGCAGGTCGAGGGCCAGGTCGTCGAGGTCGAGTGCCGTCAGGGTCGAGCCCACGTCGGCCAGCGCCGCGGCCGGCTCGTCGACCGACCACCCCTCGCCCCGGCGCTGGTCGGCCAGGACGTGGGCGTCGCCCAGCTCCGTGGTGAGCAAGGCCCGCTTCTCGGGCAGGGCCACCCGGAGATGGTCGAGCCGGGCGCCCAGCGCCACCAGGGCATCGAGCGCGTGCTGGTTGGCGTCCAGGTATGCGCCGAGAACGCCCAGCCGGTCGCGGGCGTCAGCCAGCTGGAGGGCGGTGGCCGTCTCCACCCCCTGAGGGGTGGCCTGGCTCAGCAGGGCGGCCCCCCGTTCGGTGTCGGCCAGGGCCGAACGGACCCGACGGCGCTGGTCCTCCAGCACGTCGAGGGTACGGCCGGCCGAGGTACGGGCCCACAGGTCGGCCTGGGCCTCCACCCGCTGGCTCCGCTCCCGCAGCACCCCCACCCGGCTCCTCGGTTCGGCCAGGGCGGCGGCCACCGCTTGGCGTTGCTCGTTGAGGCGGCGTCGCCGGCGCACGAGCACGGTGGTGGCGCCGCCTGCGCCCAGCACGGCCAAGCCACCGAGCAACCCACCGGCCACCAGGGCCCCGTCATCGTCGGTGGACGAGGTGGCGTCGGGCCCGGCATCCGTTCCGGCCCCGGTGGAACCGGAACCGTCATCGTTCGGTAGGGCCGGGCTCTCGGCGTTGATCTGGTTGGTCAGCTCGGCGATGGCGTCCTCGACGCCGCCGGTGAAGTCGCCCTGGCGGAACCGGTCGCCCATGGCCTCGCGCACGTCGGACGACGCCGGATCGGGGGGCAGCGAACGGCCCAGGAGCACGTCGCTCTGGCGGTCCTGCACCGAGAACGAGATCAGGGCCAGGTCGGTGGGCTGGATCACCCCGTTGGCGTCGCTGAAGCACGCCGCCACCAGGTCGTCGATGGCGGCGATGAGATCGCCCCCGGGGGCCGAGTCGAAGCCCCGCACCACCACCGTGGCCCGGGACTCGGCCGCCGCCGCCCGCTCCACGGCCGCGGTGTCGAGCTCGCCGCTGGTATCGACCACCACGGCGTCGCAGCTCGCCGGGTCGGTGCCCTGGGCCCCGGCCGGGGCGATGCCCGCCCCGGCCCCCATGGCCACGATGAGGACGAGAAGGACGACCAGGTGGGCCAGAGCTGTGGCACGACGTCGGAGCTGCACGGCGCCCAACGCTAATCACCCCCGGTGACGAAACCCGCGCACGTGTCCTACCCCGGCCCCGGCCCGCCCTCACCCGACCCGGCAGCCGGCCGAACCTTGTGAAGAAATGCCGCCCTGGGCGGCACAAGGTGACACGGTTCGGCCTACTCGAGCAGGGCGGCCCGGAGGAAGGCGAGCACGGCCCGGCGCAGGTCGACGGCCAGCTTCAGGTTCAGTTCCAGGCCCACGGCTCGCAGCACACCGGTGTCGGCCACCACACCGGTGACGATGGCGTAGGCCGACACCAGCACCAGGCGGGGGTCGGAGCGGCGCAGCCGACCATCGTCCATACCCTCTTGGAGGGAGCCGACCGCGGCGTCGATCATCGGCTGGAGCTGCGACACCACCTGACCCGTCCGCTCCGGGCCCAGCCGGCCCAGCTCCCGCAGCAGGCCCACCAGCTCGGGGCGCCGCACGGCCAGGCCGAACGCCGCCCGCACCGTGGCCTCCACCCGGTCCCAACCGGCGGCCGCCGTCTCCCCGGCCGCCGCCAGCACGTCGACCAGGTCTCCCGCTCCCTGCTCCAACACCGCCGTGACCAGCCCGTCCTTCGAGCCGAAGTGGTAGAGGATGGCCTGCTTGGTCATGCCCACCTGACGGGCCAGATCGTCGAGCGAGGTACCGGCAACACCCCGGTCGGCGAAGGCGACCGTCGCCACCGCCACGACCCTATGCTTGGTGGTCCCTACGCTCACTTACCAAATGGTAGGGAATCGCCGGATGGTCGGTACGCTCGCCCGGCAGTGAAAGGGATCCGCCTCGTGACCACGATGACCCCCAGCCCCGATGGGCCCAGCCTCATGAGCCCGGCGCCGACGAAGGCCGGCTCGGGCGGCGTCGCCGCATGATCGCCGAGCAGCTGGCGGGCAAGCGGATCGCCATCACCGGATCCACCGGCTTCCTCGGCACGGCGCTGGTGGAGCGACTGATCCGCTCCGTGCCCGAGTGCGAGCTGGTGCTGCTGGTGCGGCCGGGCAAGCGGTCGAGCCCAGCCGAGCGGGCCCGCCGGGAGATCTTCCGCAACGACGCCTTCAGCCGCCTGCTGGCCGACCGGGGTAAGGACCCGTTCTGGGCCGAGATCGAACGCCGGGTCACCGTGATCGCCGGCGACATCAGCTCAGACGGCCTCGGCCTCGACGCCGAGGGCCGGGAGCTCATCGCCGGGTGCGACCTGGTGATGCACTCGGCCGCCACCGTCAGCTTCGACGCCCCCATCGACCAGGCGGTGGAGGTCAACCTCCTCGGCCCCACCCGGATCGTGCAGACCCTGCAGTCGCTCGACGCCAACCCCCACCTGGTGGCCGTCTCGACCTGCTACGTGGCCGGCAACCGGCGGGGCAGCGCCCCCGAGCAGCTCCTCACCGACAGCCCGTTCCACATCGAGATCGACTGGCGGGCCGAGGTGCAGGCGGCCCGGCGGTTCAAGGGCGACTTCGACGCCCAGAGCCGGGACCCCGAGCGGCTCCGCCAGTACCGGCGCCAGGCCCGCCAGGACCTCGGGGCCGCCGGCACTCCCCTGCTGGCGGCGAAGACCGAGCAGCTGCGCCAGCGCTGGGTGGACGAGCAGCTGGTGGAGGCGGGCCGGGCCCGGGCCGCCTCGCTGGGTTGGCCCGACGCCTACGCCTACACCAAGGCCCTCGCCGAGCGGGCCCTGGTGGAGAGCCGGGGCGACGTGCCGGTGTCGATCGTGCGACCCTCGATCATCGAGTCGAGCTGGTCCGAGCCCTACCCGGGCTGGATCAAGGGCTTCCGCATGGCCGAGCCCATCATCATCAGCTACGCCCGAGGTCTGCTGAAGGAGTTCCCCGGCGTGCCCGAGGGCGTGATCGACGTGATCCCGGTGGATCTCGTGGTGGCGGCCATCATCAACGTGGCGGCCAAGGGCCCCGAGCCCGACGGCTCGGTGGGCGTCACCCAGGTGGCGTCGGGCACCCGCAACCCGCTCCGCTACCGGCGCCTGGTCGACCTGACCAGCACCTGGTTCGGCGACCACCCGCTGTACGACGAGAAGGGCCAGCCCATCTCGGTGCCGGAATGGTCGTTCCCCGGCCGGGGGGCGGTGGAGCGCCAGCTGGCCCGGGTCCAGCGCAACCTCGACTGGGCCGACAAGGGCCTCAAGCGCCTCCCGCTGCGGGGCCCCCAGGCCCTGTTCAACGCCCAACTGGAGGAGAACAAGGAGCAGGTGGAGCGGGCGCTCGACTACGTCCGCATCTACGGCTCCTACGCCGAATGTGAGGCCCTGTACGGGGTGGAGAACCTGGTGGCCCTGCACGCAGGTCTGCCTCCCGGCGACGCCGAGGCCTTCGGCTGCGACCCGGCCGTGATCGACTGGGACCACTACGTCACCGGCGTCCATCTCCCGTCGGTGGTGGAACACGCCCGGGTCAAGACCCGCAGCGAGGCGTCCGACCCCGATGCCCGCACCAAGCGGCTGCGGGACCGGGTGCTCGACCCCAAGCGTCAGCTGGTGGCGTTCGACCTGGAAAACACGATCATCGCCTCCAACGTGGTGTTCAGCTACGCCTGGCTGGCCACCCGCCGTCTCCCACCCCGGGAGCGGGCCCTGTTCACGGCGAAGACGGTGATGGAGGCCCCGGCCCTGCTGGCCCTGGACCGTCGGGACCGGACCGACTTCCTGCGCCACTTCTACCGCCGCTACGACGGCGCCTCGGTGGCCGAGATGGAGCGGCTCGGCCCCGGCCTGCTGGCCGACCACATCCTGACCAAGGCCTACCCGGCCGCCCTCCGCCGCGTCCGGGAGCACCGCCGCCTCGGACACCGGACGCTGCTGATCACCGGCGCCCTCGACATCGTGGTCAAGCCGCTCGGACCCCTGTTCGACGACGTGATCTGCGCCGAGATGTCGCAGCTGGGCGGCCGCTACACAGGCGAGCTGCTCAATGTGCCCCCCACCGGCGAGGTCCGGGCCCAGGCCCTGCGGGACTACGCCGACGCCAACGGGTTCGACCTGGCCGAGTCGGTCGCCTACGCCGACTCTTCGTCGGACCTGCCCCTGCTCGACGCCGTCGGCTTCCCTGTGGCCGTGAACCCCGAGACCCGGCTGGCGTCGCTGGCCATCAAGCGGGGCTGGCTGATCGAGAGCTGGGCCAAGGCGCCCGGCGGCACCGACAAGGCCCTACCGTTCGGCCCCCTGCCCTCCCGCCGCCGGAGCCGCAGGTGACCTCCGTGTCCTGCCCCGGCGCCCCATCCTCCGGCCCGACCCGCCGACCGTCCGAGAAGAAAGCAGTCCAGTGAGCTCCACGGCCCGCCCCCGGCCCCGCCCCGGCTTCGTCCTCGACGTCGACCGCTCGACGCCGCCGATCCTGTTCCACCACGGCGAGGGGTTCCGCCTGGAGCGCCTGCCGGTGGGCCGGAGCCGGGTGATCTACCCGTCCGAGCCGCTGGCCGGCCTACCCGACCCCGACGAGGCCATCCGCCGGGCCCTTCTGGAGCCGATCGACGACGACCCGCTCCCCGCCCTGCTCACCCCGGGCATGAAGCTCACCATTGCTTTCGACGACCTGTCGCTGCCCCTGCCCCCCATGCAGCGGCCCGACGTGCGCCAGCGGATCATCGAAGCCGTGCTCGACCTGGCGGCCGAGGCCGGGGTCGACGACGTGCACATCATCGCCGCCCTGGCTCTCCACCGGCGGATGACCGAGCCCGAATTGCGCCACGCCGTGGGCGATCGGGTCTACGAGGCCTTTGCTCCCCACGGCCTGCTCTACAACCACGACGCCGAGGACCCCGACGGGATGGTGATCCTGGGCACCACCGACCACGGCGAGTCGGTGCAGATGAACAAGCGGGCGGCCGAGTCGGACCTCGTGATCTACGTCAACATCAACCTGGTGTCGATGGACGGGGGGTGGAAGAGCACCGCCACCGGGCTGTCGGGCTACGCCGGGGTGAAGGCCCACCACAACGTGGCCACCATGCGTCACTCCCGCTCGTTCATGGACCAGGACGCCTCGGAGCTGCACCGATCGAACTGGCGCCAGGGCAAGATCATCAAGCACCACGGGCCCCGCATCTTCCAGATCGAGACCACGCTCAACACCAACACCTTCGGCCACGACGGCCCGCTGGCCATGCTGCAGAAGCGGGAGTGGGAGTGGTCGCTCAAGGACCGGGCGGCGTTCGCCGCCATGCAGGCCGGCCTCAAGACGATGACGGGCCCGGCCCGGCGCCGGTTCTTCCACGCCTGGCGCTCGCCCTACGAGCTGACCTCGGTGCAGGCCGGCGAGGTGGAGGCGGTGCACCGCAAGACCACCGAGATGGTGTACCGCCAGCACCTGGTGCCGGTGGAGGGCCAGACCGACATCGTGACCATGGGGCTGCCCTACCTGTGCCCCTACAACGTCAACTCGATCATGAACCCGATCCTGGTGATGGTGCAGGGGCTCGGGTACTTCTTCAACCTCTACCGGGGTAAGCCCGTGGTGAGGGAGGGAGGAGTGCTGATCATGAGCCACCCCACCCCGTGGGAGTTCCACCCCGTGCACCATCCGAGTTACATCGACTTCTTCGAGCAGGTGCTGGCCGACACCACCGACCCGGTGGAGATCGAGCAGAAGTACGAAAAGCAGTTCGCCGAGGACGAGTGGTACCGCCACCTGTACCGCACGAGCTACGCCTACCACGGCGTACATCCGTTCTACATGTGGTACTGGGGCTCTCACGCCATGGAGTACCTGGGCCAGATCATCGTGGTGGGCGGCGACCCCCGGGCGGTGCGTCGCCTCGGGTTCAAGCCGGCCTCCACCCTGCAGGACGCCCTGGAGATGGCGAGCGACGTGGTGGGCCCTCGGCCCACCGTCACCCACCTCCACAACCCGCCGATCCTCATGGCCGACGTGAGCTGAGCGGGGGCCGATCACCGTGTCCGTGCTCCGCTGGGTCCGTTTCGTGACCGATCCGCCCACCGCCCCCCGAGGGGTGGAGAAGCGGGAGAAGCCCCACACCACCGGTGTCTACTACGACGTCGAATGGGCCCATTCGCCGGCGGCCAAGGTGGTGCGGCGGGCCAGCGTGTGGGGGTTCATGAAGCCCGCCATCAGCATCTACGGCTCGCCCAAGGTGGTGGGGGCCGACCGCCTCGACGACGTCGAGGGTCCGGTGCTGTTCGCCGCCAACCACCACAGCCACGCCGACACCACCCTGCTGCTGGCCACCATCCCGGCCCACCTGCGCCGCAACCTGGTGATCGCGGCCGGGGCCGACTACTTCTTCCCCAACCGCCTGGTGGCGGCGGCCTCGGCCCTGTTCATCGGGGCCATTCCCATCGAGCGGCAACGGCTGTCCAAGCTGTCGATCGCCAATACGGTGAAGATGATCGACAAGGGTCGCAACCTGCTGATCTTCCCCGAGGGTGGGCGCAGCCCCGACGGCTGGGGCCGACCCCACCGCCCGGGCGCGGCGTTCGTGAGCCAGCGCACCGGCGCCCCGGTGGTGCCGGTGTACATCGACGGCACCGGCCGGGTGCTTCCCAAGGGGCAGAACTGGCCTCGACGGGCGTCCACTGCGGTGGTGTTCGGGCGGCCGATGAAGATTGCCGACGGTGAGGACGTGCGCCACTTCGCCACCCGCATCCAGGCCCAGATCGACATCCTGGCCGACGAGTTCTCGCAGGGATGGTGGGAGGCGCGACGCAACGCCGCCCGCAAGAACACCTCCGAGCTCAGCGGCCCCGAGGTCGGCGCCTGGCGCCGCCGCTGGGCCCTGGGGCCCAAGCCCGGAGAGCGCCGCCGGCCCACCACGGAGAAGCAGCGCTGGCCCAACCTCTGATCTCGGTGCGCAGCGCGCCGCCCGTGGCGCCAGGCGCACCGAGATACGGCGACCGCCGGGGTCGTCAGCCGACCGAGGTTGGTGTCGGTGACGGGGCAGCTGGGCCGGCTTCACCGGCGGGTGGAGTCGGGGCCGTGATCGGCGGCACGGTCGACGGGACCGACATCGGCGTCGGCAGGGTGGGCGGGGGCACCGTGGTGGATGGCTGGTCCATCTCCTGGCCGCAGCGCAGCACATCGGGCCGGTTGCCGCAGCTGAGCCCGAACGACTCGTAGCCGCTGTTCAGCGGGGCCTGCTCGAAGAGCTGGTCGCAGGCGGCGCCGCTCCCCTGCTCGCAGCGGTGCCACAGGTCATCCAATACGGCGTCGTCGCCCAGAGTCTGCGGTTGCGGCGCGCTCGACGACGGGGCGGCGGGGGCCGGCGTGGTGGTGGGCGTGGTCTCGGTCGGCGCCGGGGGGGCGAAGGCCACGGCGAGGTCGTCGGCCGGGGCGCTGGAGGGGCCAGAGCGGCTCCAGGCCGCGGCGGCCACGGGCAGGGCGACGGCGAGCGCGGCGGCGACGGCGAGCCGTCCCAGGCGGGGGCGGGGCGGATGCATGGCCTCCCATCGGCCCGCTCCACCTCGATTCAAGCGCCTCTCCTAGCTCGAACTGCGCGACGAAACCGCGACACACCCCCGAACTGCGTGACGTTTTCTGCGGAATTCGGAGGTTTCGCGACGCAGAACGGCGGCGGGGCGCGATTCCGTCGCGCAGTTCCGGCGGGGGGTCAGCGGCCCTGAGGGGCGTCAGCGGAGCTAGCCGGCGCCGGCCTCGACGACCTCCACCCAGGTGCGGCCGGGGGTGAGGCCGACAACGGAGCCGTCGGCGGCGGTGAGGGTGACGGCGCTGCGAAGCGTGGGGCGGGTCCAGGTGGCGGCGATCCGCTGGCCGTCGGTGAACACGGTGGCCGGGCCGGCGCCCACGAAGGCGAACTCCGGCACCCGGGCCCCCGAGGTGTCGACCATGCCGGTGTCGAGCTTCGCCGTCTCCACCACCACCACGTTGGCCACGGCCAACTGCCCGCCGGCCGCCACCACGTGAGGGGCACCGCCCTGGCTGCGGGCCCACAGCTCGCCGTTCCAGGCCCACGACACCCGGTTGGCCCGGTAATTGACGGAGAAGCTGGCAGCCGGCTGGCCGCCGGCCGGGGCCTCCCCCACCGGCCGGTAGGCGAACTGGGCCGGGGGCGGGCCGCCGGTGGCCGACGCCCACTGGGCGCCCAGGTCGGTGAACAGGTTCGACGGCGCCTTGCGGGTTCGTTCCCGCCAGTAGCCCGAGGTCCGCTCGGCGCTGCGGTTCTGCACCGCTGGCTGGCGCAGCAGCAGGGCGTCGATCACCTGGTTGGCGCCGGAATACACGAACAGGGGCGAGCCCAGGCCGTCGAGCACCGGGATGTCGGTGGTGCGGCCCGACCGCACCGGGCCCACCACGCCCCCCTGGCTGTGGAACACGGCGGCCAGGCGGGTGACGCCACCCTCCACCTCCTCCTCCACCACGATGTCGGCCTGTTCCAGGCCCACCTGGGGTCGGGCCTTGGGCGAGTTGTCGATCTTCACCACTGCCGCCGGGCGGTCGGGCGCCGAGCCGGGCAGGCCGGTCAGCGGCTGAACCCCCGGCGCCCCGACCGGGGCGGTGGCAACCGGGGTGGCCACCGGGTCATCGAGGCCGAGACGGCCCACGAGCCCCTGGTAGACAGCATCGGGGTCGATGGGCGGGGGAGCGGCGGGCACGGTGGTGGCGGGCCCCTTGGCCCCCGAGGTGGGCTCAGGATGGGCGGGTCCGGCGGCAGCCACGGTGGCGGCGGGGACGGACGACGCTTCCCCCGCCTGCCCGGCGAAGGCCAGTTCGGCGGGAGGAGTGGGCGAGGTGGCGCCGGCGGTGGCCGGGGTCCGGCCGGTGGTGAGCGTGGTGTCGCCCTCGGCCACCACCACGCTCCCGTCGCCGCCCGGTCCCAACAGATCAGCCAGCTCATCGGGCCCGAAACCGCCGATCCGGACGCCCCCCAGGGTGATGGCGGCCACCGTCGAGGCGATCACGGTTACCGCCACCAGCCCCGACCCGGCAGCGATGGCGGGTACTGAACGCCAACGGGAGCGGGAGGCCCGGACCCGTGACCGGTTGGAGCGGGGTGCCATGCGGTCCCGTCGGCCGGCGCCGGCCGGCCATGAGCCCCCACCCGCCGCGACGCCCGCAGCCCTCCCTGCCGGCCGGGCCGCTATCGTCAGGCCCGGTGAGCGCGGCACCGGGCAACCAGACCCCCATTGCCCCCGCCGACCCGGCGGCGGGCGGCAGCCGTCGATCCCTCTTCGCCGCCGCCGTGGTGGTCGGCCTGCTGGTGGTGGCGGTCGGGCTCTGGGCCTTGACCAGGAACGGTCGCGACGCCAACATCGAGGGCACGGCCATCGGCGAGGCCGTGTCGGCTCCT
>CADEDH010000036.1:23724-28999 GCA_902826025.1 uncultured Actinomycetes bacterium | reverse complement strand
CCCTGATCACCGAAGCCGATCTGGGTGGCATCGCCATCGTCCTGGACGACACCACGTTCAGCTCGGGCCAGGACGCCGACCACCCGTTGTCCGACTACGCCCTCTGCAACCGGCCCCTCGATCGGGCCCAGGCCGGCGGAGCGGCCAAGCGGGTGCTGACCACGAACCCGCTCTCGCCCGACGGCATCGTCGCCTCCACCGCCACCGTCTTCACCTCGGCCGACGCCGCGTCGGCCGTCATCGACCAGATGGTGGCGAACGCATCGGCCTGCAAGACCTACACCGTCGCCGGCACCCTGCCGGCCACCGTGACGATCACCTCGGCGGAGCGAACCAGGGCCGGCGCCCTGATCGTGGAGCAGGTCGACACCGTCGGCGCCTCGGCCGAGATCCGGGTGTACGTGGATCAGCTGGACGACCTTGTCACCACCCTCGAAGTGACGCCGGTCACACCAGATCCGGCCCGCTTGCAGCAGCTGTTGACGTCGCGGGCGGCCGAGCTGCCCCGTTGAGGGCCCGTCGCCCCACGTTTGCTGTCGCCCCAGATCCAGGTCGAGCCGACATTCCCCCTAGAGTTGGCGCTGAAAATCGCACTCGAGGAGTTGAACGCCATGGCCGTCGGACCCGAATCCCCCATCGAGCTGATCGAATCTGTTTACGCCACGCTCGATGAACGGGTCGGCGGACTGCGGACCCGCCTCGGCAGACCGCTCACCCTGGCCGAGAAGATCCTGGCCAACCACCTCGACTCTCCCGACGCCGAGGTGGAGCGGGGCAAGAGCTATGTCGATTTCCGGCCCGACCGGGTGGCCATGCAGGACGCCACGGCCCAGATGGCGTGGCTGCAGTTCACCACCGCCGGCCTGCCCGCGGTGCTGGTGCCCACCACCACCCACTGCGACCACCTGATCCAGGCCCGCGACGACGGCAAGAAGGACCTGCTGGCCGCCCTCGACTCCAACGAAGAGGTCTACGACTTCCTGGAGTCGGTGTCGGCCAAGTACGGGGGCGGGTTCTGGAAGCCGGGCAGCGGCATCATCCACCAGGTGGTGCTGGAGCACTACGCCTTCCCCGGCGGGATGATGATCGGCACCGACAGCCACACCCCCAATGCCGGTGGCCTGGGCATGATCGCCATCGGGGTGGGCGGGGCCGACGCCGTTGACGTGATGACCGGCTTCCCGTGGAACGTGCGCTGGCCCAAGATGATCGGCGTCCACCTCACCGGTGAGCTGAACGGCTGGTCGGCCTCCAAGGATGTGATTCTGAAGGTGGCCGAGATCCTCACCGTTGAGGGCGGCACCGGCGCCATCGTCGAGTACTTCGGCCCCGGGGCCAACAGCCTGTCGGCCACCGGCAAGGCCACGATCTGCAACATGGGGGCCGAGATCGGCGCCACCACCAGCGTGTTCGGCTACGACGACGCCATGGCCCGGTACCTCAAGGCCACCGGCCGCGAGAGCACGGCCGACGCCGCCGACCGGGTGGCCCACCACCTCCGGTCCGACGACGAGGTGCTGGCCGATCCGGGCCGCTTCTACGACCGGGTGGTCGAGATCGATCTCAACACCCTGCGGCCCCACATCAACGGACCCCACACCCCCGACCTGGCCCGCGAGGTGTCGGCCCTGGGGGCCGAGGCCAAGGCCAACAACTGGCCGCTGGAGATCAGCGCCGCCCTCATCGGCAGCTGCACCAACTCTTCCTACGAGGACATCACCCGGGCCGCGTCGATCGCCCGCCAGGCCGCTGCCGCCGGGCTCCAGGTGAAGACCAAGCTGATGATCACCCCCGGCTCGGAGCAGGTGCGGGCCACGATCGAGCGCGACGGCCTGCTGGCCGACTTCGAGGCCCTGGGGGCCGACGTGACCGTGCTGGCCAACGCCTGCGGGCCCTGCATCGGCCAGTGGGACCGTTCGGCCGAGCGCCAGCCCGGGGTGGCCAACACCATCGTCACGTCGTACAACCGCAACTTCCCCAAGCGCAACGACGGCGACGGGGCCACCCTGGCCTTCGTCACCTCCCCCGAGACGGTGATGGCCCTGGCCCTGGCCGGCACGGTGGACTTCGATCCGCTCACCGAGACCCTGACCGCCCCCGACGGCACGGCGGTCCGCCTCGACGTGCCGGTGGGCGTCGAGCTGCCCCCGCGGGGCTTCGACGCCGGCGAGAGCGGCTTCATCGCCCCGCCGGAAGACGGCTCGTCGATCACGGTCCAGGTCGACCCGAACAGCGATCGGCTCCAGCTGCTGGCGCCGTTCAAGCCGTGGGACGGCAAAGACTTCGCCAACCTCCCGGTGCTGGTCAAGGCCCAGGGCAAGTTCACCACCGACCACATCTCGATGGCCGGCCCCTGGCTCAAGTACCGGGGCCACCTGGAGAACATCTCCGGCAACCTCTACCTGGGGGCCGTCAGCGCCTTCAACGAGGGCATCGTGGGCATGGGCAAGAACCAGATCAACGGGGAGCGGGCCAGCTTCCCCGACATCGCCAAGGCCTACCACGAGGCGGGCCAGCCGTGGGCCGTGATCGGCGACGAGAACATGGGCGAGGGCTCCAGCCGGGAGCATGCCGCCATGGAGCCCCGGTTCCGGGGCGGGGTGCTGATCATCGCCCGCTCGTTCGCCCGGATCCACGAGACCAACCTCAAGAAGCAGGGCGTCGTGCCCTGCACCTTTGCCGACCCGGGGGTGTACGACAAGATCGGCGAGGACGACCGCCTGGGCACGATCGGCCTGGCCGACCTGACTCCGGGCAAGCCACTCACGATCACGGTCACTCAGCCCGACGGCAACGTGTGGACCTTCGAGGCCAACCACACCTTCAGCCCCGAGCAGATCGAGTGGTTCAAGGCCGGCTCGGCCCTGTCCCTCATCCGCAAACAGGTCGAGGAACAGCAGCGGGGCTGACCCCCCTCGGCGCAGCCCCGGCCCGTGGGTGGGGCCCCACGGGCGGATGGGGAGCCGGCGAAGCCGGCGGGGGCGGCGAGCCCCCAGGTTCAGACCTCTGATCGACGGGGTGGGTCGGCGCCGGGTCGGCCCACCGTGATCGAGGCCACCCGGGTGGCAAAGGCCAGGATCGAGGCCCACTCGTCGGAGCCGAGGGCGTCGAGGGCGGGCCGCCCCACGATGCCGCGCTCCCACAGCTGGCACAGGACGGCGCCGCAGAAGGCATCGCCGGCGCCCACGGCGTCGACCATCTCCACCACCGGCGACGCCACCCGCAGGTAGCCACCGCCGGCCAGGAAGGCCTCTACCCCTTCGGCCCCCAGCGTCCGCAGCACCACGGCCGGACCGCCCGTGCCGTCCTGGGCCACCAGCTCTTCCGCCGTGACCTCCATCCACTCCAGGTCTTCGTCCGACGCCTTCACCACGTCGGCCCGGGCCAGCCAACGGTGGGCGTACCCCTGCCAGGCGGCCCGGTCGGTGATGATCTGGGGCCGGACGTTGGGGTCGAACGACACCAGGCCGGGGTGCCCCTCCACCAGATCGGCCAGCACGCCGGCGGTGGAACCCCGGAAGATCCCGAGCGTGCCGCCGTGCAGCAGGTGGGGGCCGGGGCCCAGGGGCGAGAGGTCGGCCGTGGTCATGGAGGCGTCGGCTGTGCCCTCGCCCTCGAAGCGGAACACGGGGCCTGGCTTCAGCTCCACCACGGCCCGGGCCGTGGGCTCGCCGCCCCGCTGAGCGGCGTCGAGGATCACGTCCGAAGCCTGCAGGTGGGCCCAGATCCGATTGCCGTCGGCGTCGGTCGACACCCGGCCCACGAAGGCCGTTGGCGGGCCGAGGCGGGCGGCGGCCACCGCCGCGTTCATGGGCCCGCCGCCCGGCACCACCCGGTCGCCCGGCAGCACGTCGACCAGGGCCTCACCGCAGCACACGATCATGGCCGCTCAATCTAGGAGGAGGATGGGTAGGTGAGCGACAGCTCCCACTCGGTGGGAGTTCGGGCCTCCCGGGCCTCGGGCGGCAACAGATCGGCGATCCGGCCCATGAGCTCGGCCGTGTCGGCTCCGACGTCGTCGCCGTCGGGGTACCACGGCTCCCCCACCCGCACCGTGATCTCGGGCGGGTCGGCCAGGTTGAGCACGTAGGGGTAGCGGCTCGACCGGGGCCACGCCCGCTCCGAGCCCCAGATTCCCACCGGCACCACGGGAGCACCGGAGGAGGCGGCCAGGCGGACGGCCCCCGGCCGGCCGCTCAGGGTCGGTTGGAAGAACGCCGGGCCCCGCGGGATCGTCCCCTGGGGGAACAGGGCGATCAGCTCCCCCGCCTGGAGGGCGGCCGACGCCTCCACCAGGGGCTGGTCGGACCCGGAGCCCCGGTCGACCCGGATCACGCCCAGGGCTTTGACCACCGGGCCCACCACCGGGGCGTCGGTGACTTGCTTCTTGGCCAGGAACCGCACCGGACGGCGGGCCCGACCGGCCAGCAGCGCCACCAGCAGGGGATCGAGGTAGCTGCGGTGGTTGGGCGTCAGTACCGCCCCACCAGCGGCCGGCAGGTTGTCCAACCCCTCGACGTGCACGCGCATCCAAGGGAACAGCTCGGGTCGGGCCAGCCGGGTGAGCACGGCCTGCGGTTCCACCCCCCGCGGTTTGGGCACCCCGGGCGGGGCATTGAACCACACCACGGGCCACCGGCGGGCGGTGGCCACCACCAGCAAGCGGGGATCGGGGTTCACGGCCACCGGTTGGCCGACCCTCGACAGGAGGGGCACGTCGTACACCGAGTCGGAATAGGCCCAGCTGTCGGCCAGGTCTACCTGGTTGCCCCGGGCCCACACCTCGACCGAGCGGGCCTTGCCCCGGGACCAGACGAACTCGCCATCGATCGAGCCGGTGTAGGCGCCGCCCCCGTCGACCTTGTACCGGGTGGCCAGCACGGCATCGAACCCCAGCTCGGCTGCCATCGGCGCCACCAGGTCGTAGGGGGTGGTGGTGGCCAGCACCACCTGCCGGCCCTGGTCCCGGTGGACCCGCAGGGCGTGGTGGGCGTACGGCTCGACCGCCGCCACCAGCCGAGGGGCCACCTCCTTTCCCACCGCTTGGACGTCGGCCCGGAGCCAGCCCCGGGTGGCCCGGACTCCCAACCGGGTGAGCGCTATCGACGGCAGGGTTTCGCCCACCAGGTCGAACGTCCCGAACAGGAGGCGCTCCAGACCCAGACGATCGGGCCCCATCAGGCCCCTGGCCCGCAGCCCGGCCGTGATGATCGGCCCGCTGGCACCGAGCAGCAATGTGCGATCGAGATCGAAGAACGCAGCGGCGCCAGCCATG
>CADEDH010000036.1:0-23624 GCA_902826025.1 uncultured Actinomycetes bacterium | reverse complement strand
GGGACTCGTGAGCTGCGGGGAAAACGACGAAACCGGCCGCAGAAGCGACCGGTTTCGGTGCGTACATCGGACTGGAAGGGGGGGGACCTGTCCGACTCGCATTAGTTACAGCTTCTCAGAGGGGGACCTGATCGCTGTGAACAATCATCACTATAACCGCCCGGCGAGCATCTGACTACCTGTTGGTAACGATATCTCCGATCAGTTCTCGCGATATCTCCTTGCCAATGGAGCGACACTGTTCTACGCAACCGGGTATTCATACCCAAGCACTGGGTGTGTATTTGCAGTGGCGATTTGTGCCATCATTGGATGCGATGGATCTCCGCCAGTTGCAGGCCTTCCTCGCCGTCGTCGACCATGGGGGCTTCACTGCCGCCGCCCGGGCCACCCACACGGTGCAGTCGAACGTATCAACCCACGTGGCCCGCCTCGAGCGCGAGCTCGACGCGGTGCTGATCGACCGGGCCACCGGCCGGCCCACCCAGGAGGGTGAGGCGGTGCTGCTCCGCGTCCGCCGCATCCAGAACGAGCTGGCTTCGCTCGAGTCCGACGTGTCCTCCCTGCGGGGCTCGCCCCGGGGCGTGGTGCGGGTGGGGATCATCGGCACCACCGCCCGATGGCTGGCCCCCATCCTGGCCGACGAGCTGGCCCGCTCCGCCCCCGACATCCAGCTGGTGGTGGCCGACGGCACCACCCGGTCGCTCAACCTGCGCCTGCTCGACGGCGAGCTCGACCTGGGGGTGGTGGCCCTCCCCGTCGACGACACCGAGGTCACCACGTTCCCGCTCTTCCACGAGGATCACATCGTGGTCGGCCCCAAGGACCATCCGCTGGCCCGTATCGATCGGGAGGTCACGCTGGCCGACCTGGCCCGGTACCCCCTGCTGCTGGCCGCCCCTGGCACCCCGTTCCGGCGGGAGGTGGAAGACACGTTCCGGGCCGCCGGGCTGCGGATCAAGGCCAGGATGGAGATCGACGGGATGCGACTGCTGGCCTCGCTCGCCTTCCAGGGCTTCGGGGTGTCGATCGTGCCCGCCACCGCCGCCCCGGGATGGATCGGCGGGCCGTGGACCCGTATCCCGGTGAGCGGGATGTCGCGCCGTACGGTGGGCCTGGCCAGCCGGCGCCGGGGTATGCCCACGGTGGCCGCCCAGACCACCGAACGGGTGGTACGCCAGATCATCGCCGAGCGGGCGCCCGACGTCCCGGGTCTGCATCTCATCACGAGCGAAACCGGCTAGACAGAACAGCGTGAGCCTCCAACTGCGCTCGCGGTCGGGCCCGCTGACGACCGCTGTCACCCGGGACCTCGACGGTCGCGCCGTGGTCATGGTCACCGTCACCCCAACCGAAGCCCTGCCCGGCCTCACCACGGCCGATGCCGTCACCCTGGCCGAGGCCATCCGGGCCGCCCGGGACCAGCGCCTGCCCCTGGTGGCGGTGCTGTCGATGAACGGCGTGGCCATCGACGAGGGCCTCGACGCCTCCGACGGTTGGGCCCGGGCGGCCCGGGAGCTGGTGGCGGCGAGCGGGATCATCCCGTTGTTGATGGTGGTGCACGGGCCTCTCACCTCGGGCCCGGCCCTGCTGCTGGCCTTGGCCGACGTGGTGGTGTTCACAGCCGACGCCTGCGCCTTCGTCACCGGGCCTCGGGTGGTCGAGGCCTACACCGGCGAGCCGATCACCAGCACGGCCCTGGGCGGCATCACCGCCCATCACCGGTCCACCGGCCTGGCCTCGATGGTGGTCGACGATCTCGACGCCGCCCTCGACGCCGTGGGCGCCGTGCTGGCCCACCTACCGGACCATGTCGATCGCCCCGCCCCCCGGATCCCCACCGACGATCCGACCGACCGGCTCACGCCCGAAGCGGGCGACCTGCTGCCCGCCTCCCCCACCGGTTCCTACGACGTGCGCAAGGTGGTCGAGGTCCTGGCCGACGACGGCCACTTCCTCGAGCTGCGGGAGGCGTGGGCCCCCAATCTGGTCACCGGCTTCGCCTCGGTGGGCGGGCACTCGGTGGGTGTTGTGGCCAACCAGACCCAGGCCCTGGCCGGGGCCATCGACATCCCGGCGGCTCAGAAGGGTGCCCGGTTCGTTGCCATGTGCGACGCGCTCAACGTGCCCCTGCTCACCCTGGTCGACACCTCGGGGTTCCTGCCCGGCAAGGACCTCGAATGGCGGGGCATGATCCGCCACGGCGCCCAGCTGGCGTTCGCCTACGCCCGGGCCACCGTGCCCCGGATCTGCCTGATCCTGCGCAAGAGCTACGGCGGCGCCTACATCGTGATGGATTCCCGCTACATGGGCAACGACCTCATGCTGGCCTGGCCCTCGGCCGAGGTGGCCGTGATGGGGGCCAAGGGAGCAGTGGAGATCCTGCACCGCAAGGCGTCACCCGAGGAACGGGCCGAGCTGGAGAAGGCATACGAGGCCGAGCTGCTCACGCCCTGGGTGGCGGCCGAGCGGGCTTCGATCTCCTCGGTGGTCACTCCGGCCGACACCCGCCGGGAGCTGGCCGCGGCTCTGGACCTGCTGGCCACCAAACGGGAACGGCTTCGCCCCCGCCGCCACGACAACACTCCTCTCTAAGGGAACCCTTCGGGTTCCTCGGGTTCGTCTCCGACAAACACCTGAAGGATTCAGGTCTGGTTCGACGGTGCCGACTACATCACCGCGAACATTGCGAGAACACACGCGTTGCGAGTGTGACTGAACAGCGTTGGTCCAGCTAGATTCCTGGTCCAACCAGCATCGGTCACGGTCACGCACAGCGTGGTGCGGAAGATGGACCTCCAGCGACAGGAGAAGCACGCGTGCCTGAAACCGTAACGATCACCGACAACCGGACGGGGCGGTCGGTGGAGGCCCCCATCGTCAACGGGGGCGTGGACGCCAAGGCATGGAGCGATGTGCTTCCCGGTGTCTGGTTCCTCGATCCCGGTTACATGACCACTGCGTCGGCCCAGAGCGCCATCACCGAGCTCGACGGCGAGAACGGCATCCTCCGCTACCGCGGCTATCCCATCGAGCAGCTGGCCGAGCACTCGACCTATCTCGAGGTCTGCTACCTCCTGCTGCACGGGGACCTCCCCACCAAGGATCAGCTGGAGACGTGGGTCCACGACGTGACCTATCACACCTTCCTCCACGAGAACATGCGCCGCCGGTTCATGGACGGCTTCCACCACGACGCCCACCCCATGGGGATGATGGTGTCGGCCCTGGCCGCCCTGTCGACGTTCTACCCCGAAGCCAAGAACATCGAGGATCCCCAGAACCGGAACATCCAGATCAACCGGCTGATCTCCAAGACGCCCACGATCGCCGCCATGGCCTACCGGGCGTCGATCGGCATGCCGTTCGTCTATCCCGACAACTCGCTGAACTACACCGAGAACTTCCTGTCGATGATGTGGCGGGTGGCCGAGCCCCACTACGAGCCCGACCCGGTGCTGGCCAAGGCGCTCGACGTGCTGCTCATCCTCCACGCCGACCACGAGCAGAACTGTTCCACCACCGCCATGCGGGTGATCGGCTCGTCCCACGCCGACCCGTTCTCGGCCGTGGCCGGCGCCACTGCCGCCCTCTACGGCCCCCGCCACGGTGGGGCCAACGAGGCCGTAATCCACATGCTCACCGAGATCGGCTCGTACGAGAACATCCCCGCCTTCATCGAGTCGGTGAAGGGCGGGTCGGACCGCCTCATGGGCTTCGGCCACCGGGTCTACAAGGCCTACGATCCCCGGGCCCGGATCGTGAAGGCCCACGCCGACGAGGTGTTCAAGGTCACGGGCAAGAGCCCACTCCTCGACATCGCGCTCAAGCTGGAGGAGATCGCCCTCAGCGACGACTACTTCAAGAGCCGGAACCTGTACCCCAACGTGGACTTCTACACCGGCCTGATCTACCAGGCCATGAAGTTCCCGATGGACATGTTCACCGTGTTGTTCGCCATCGGCCGCATGCCCGGGTGGCTGGCCCACTGGCAGGAGTCGTTGGAGCAGAACTCCAAGATCTCCCGGCCCCGCCAGGTCTACATGGGCCCCAGCGTGCGGGACTACGTGGCCGTCGGCGACCGCTGAAACCCCCCGCTTCTTGCACGTCTAACTCGCGCTCAGCGCGAGTTAGACGTGCAGTTTCGTTTTTCGAGGTCCCTGAAGGGGACACTCACAGGCGCCGGACCTCGGCCAGCGGGTCGGGGCGGGACGACCGGAGCACCAGCTCCGCGTCGGCGGCCACCGTGGCCGGGCCGGCCACCAGCACCGGATCCAGGGTCAGCAGGGCCAGCTCGGGCACAGCGGCCCCCAACGTGGCCAGGTGGTCGACGAGGCGGGCCAGGGCGTCCTGCGATGCCTGGTCGAGGTGGAGCACCCGGCCCAGCTCGGCCGCCATCTCCCTCGCCTCCCCGCCCAGCAAGGGCAGGAAACGGCGCACCACCGGGCGCATCACGTCGCCGGCCGAGCCGCCCAGCCCGGCCGCCACCCACGCCCCCTGGTAGCGATCCTGGTGCAGCTCCACCTTGGCTTGGGCCGGGGCCGCCACCATGCGCTGCACGACCACCGGCAACATGGCCGGGCCCCGGACCGCCAGCATCCGCTCGTAGGCGGCGGTCAGCTGGGCCTCGTCGTGGAGGTCGATGGCGGCCCCGCCGGCCTCCCCCACCGTGCGCCGGATCGGGCTGGCCGCCTTCAGCACCACAGGGAACCCCAGTTCGGCGGCAGCCGCCGTCGCCTCAGCCAGCGATGCGGCCCGCCGCCACGGCGCCACCGGCAGGTCGAGCCGGCGGGCCAGATCGTCGAACGCCGGCGACCACAGGGTGTGGGTCTGCTCGGCGTGGACGGCCAGCAGCTCCTGGAGGTGGGGGCGCAGGGCCGCCTCCAGGGCCGCCTCCTCCCCGGCCGGGTCACGTCCCTCGGCCTGGTCGGCCAGGTACCGGGCCCGCCACTCGGCGTAGGTGGCGAGACGCCCCAGTGACCGTGCGGCCTCCTCGGGAAAGGTGTAGAGCGGCACCCCCGGCGCCACCAGGCGATCGGGGCCCACCAGGCCGACGGCGGCCACCGGTTTGGGGATCGTGCGGTGGATGCGGTGGAGCAGGGCGGCCAGGTCGTCGACCGAGAGTTCGAGCGTGGGCACCAGGGCCACCAGCAGGGCGTCGACCTCGGCACTGGCCGCCACCGCCACCAGCACCTGGTCGTAGTCGGGGCGGCTGCGCTCGTCGTCGGGCACCACCACGTCCACGTCGGCCACCAGCACAGCACCGCCGCCCGCCCCGGCCTCCAGCTCGCCCTGGCCAGCGGTGGGGTGGACCACCTCGAGACCTTGGCGACGGCAGGCGGCCACGGCCAGGCGGGCCACCGAGGCGGCGTTGGACACCACCGCCACCCGCCGACCGGCCGGCAGGGGTTGGCCCACCGTCACCTGGGCCATCTCGGCCAGACCGGCCACGCCCTCCACCAGGATCACCCCGGAGCGCGACAACAGCTCGGTGAGCTCCTCATCGGGCGGGCGCAGGGCCAGGATCGGCTTGCGGGCCGACACGGTACGGGCGGTGCGGGCGAAGGTGCGCAGGTTGCCGTAGTTCTCCACGTAGAGCAGGACGGCGGAGGTGGCATCGTCGGTGAGCCAGAAGTCGAGCACGTCGTTCACCGACACGTCGGCCCGGTTGCCGGCGGCCACGAACGACGAGATGCCGAGCCCGGCCTGGGAGATCCGCTCCAGCACCGCCCCGCCCAGCGGGCCCGACTCCGACATCAGCGCCACCGGCCCCGGGGCAACGGAGATGGGGAGGAACAAGGCCCGCAACCGCACCGACGGATCCGTGTTGACCAGGCCGAAGGCGTTCGGCCCCACGATCCGCATCCCGTTGCTGCGGGCGGTGGTGACGAGGCGGCGCTCCCGTTCCGCCCCTGCCGGGCCCACCTCGGCGAAGCCGGACGACACGATCAGCAGCGCCCCGCAGCCGACCTCGGCCGCCTCTGCCGTCACCTGCTCCACGGCCGCCGCCGGCACGGCAACGATCACCAGGTCGACCGGGCGCCCGATGGCGGCCAGCGACGGCCAGCACCGCCGGCCCAGCACCTCGTCGGCCGCCGGGTTGACGGGGAAGATCTCACCGGTGAACTCGCCGTCGGTCAGGCTGCGGAGCAGCCCGTGGCCCACCGACCCGGCCTGGCGGCTCGCCCCCACCACGGCCACCGAGGCCGGGCGGAGGAGGCGGGCCACCGAGCGGGACCGGGCCCGGCTGTTACGCTCGGCGATCACATCGGTGGTGTGGGGGGTGAGGGTGATGTCGAGCTCGACCTGGATCACCCCGTCCTCGAACCGGGTCTTGACCCCGAACCCGGCCTTGCGGAACACGCCGAGCATGGCGTAGTTCTCGGGCAGCACGCTGCCCACGAACCCGGTGAGCCCCCGGCTGCGGGCGGCGGCGGCCAGGTACTCGAGCAGCAGGGTGGCCAACCCCAGACCGTGGTGGGCGTCGTCGACGAAGAATGCCACCTCGGGCCGGGGATCGTAGGGCGACGACTCGTAGCGGGCCACGGCCACCAGTTCGCCCCCCATGAGGGCCACGAAGGCCATGCGGGCCTCGTAGTCGATCGTGGTGAAGTAGTCGAGCTCTTTGTCGCTCAGCTCGGGCCGGTGCTGGAAGAAGCGGAAGTAGATGCTCTCGGGCGACTGGCGCTTGTGGAAGACCTCGATCAGGGCCCGGTCGGCCGGGCGGACCGGGCGGAGCTCCACCGGCGAGCCGTCGGACAGCACGGCGTGGGTCTCCCACATCGTGGGGTAGCCGGGCGGTAACAGCTCCTCACTCATGTTGGCAGGGTAGGCGCGGCCGCTGGGGATGGGGGACTCACCGGCGATGGGGAGGCCCGCTGGCTCCCACAGGGAGCCAGCGGGCCGACGGGGGCGGCGAGCCCCCGGAAACTCAACTGTCGAGGCGGCCCCGGGCCTCGCCCGAGAAGACCTCCACGCCGTCCTGGTTGGTGGTGGAGATCGAGAAGGTGGCCACCGGCACCCCGTCAACGGTGTCGATCGAGGTGATGGTGGCGACGCCCTTCAGGTTGTCGCCGGGGAACACCTGGGAGGTGAACCGGCCGCCGTAGGACAGAAGCCGGCCGTCGCCCAGGGCGTCGGTCAGGACCCGGCCGGTCATGCCCATGGTGAGCATGCCGTGGGCGAACACGCTGGGGTAGCCGGCCACCTGGGTGGCGAACGGCTCGTCCGAGTGCAGCGGGTTGTAGTCGCCGGAGGAGCCGGCGTACATCACGAGCTGGGTGCGCTTGAGGTCTTCCACCAACACCTGCTCGAAGGTCTGACCCACCGAGACGTTGCTTGCCGACAGTGCCATCTCTCTGTCTCCCTCGTCCTCAGCCGCTGGTGGCCGGCCGCTCGGTGCGGACACCCACACCCCGGGCGGTCACCACCAGCTCGCCGTTCTGGTCCCGGTACTCGGTGATCGTCTCGGAGAAGACGAGCTTGCCGGCTCGGCGGCCCTGCTTCTCCCAGGTCTTGCCCTCCAGCACCGTGGCGGTGAGCACGTCGCCCACCACCAGGGGCCGGTGGTACTCGTAGTGCTGCTCGGCGTGGAGGCCACCGCCCCCACCTCCGCCGCCGCCCCCACCAGAGCTCTCCCGCTTGATGCCGGTGGGCTCCTTGCCCGACCCGAACCAGGGCTCGCCGACCTTGGGCCGCAGGAAGTAGTCGGGGTCGAACTGGGCGCTCGACTGCACGAAGGTGGGCGGAGCGGGAATCGCCCCCACCTCGGTGCCGGCGGCGTAGTCGGCGTCGTAGAACACCGGGTTCGGATCGCCGATGCTACGGGCGAACATCATGACGTGGCTGGCTTCCACCGGGAAGCGCTCGATTGCCATGCACTGACCCCCTTCCTCGCGTCTGTACCGCTGGATCGTGTGCGCCAGGTTGGCCGAGAACCGGGGCCGGGGCAAGCTGGCGGGCCCACCGACGCTTGGTCAGGCCTGGATCCGGCCCGACCAGACGGTGAGCATGGCCCGCCCGCCGGGCAGGCGGCCGTCGGAGGCGCGGTAGAGGAGGCCGCGCTTGGCCGCCGCCACCCGGCTGGCCCCCAGCGCCCACCACAGCAGGCGTCGACTCACCGGCCATCGCCGGTCGTCGGCCAGTCGGCGCAGGAGCCGGCGGTGCTCAGCCAGCTGGGCCCGCATGGTGCGGGCGGTGTAGGAGTCGCCCCGAACGGTGAACGCAGCCAGGGGGTCGCGGACGCCGACGAAACCTCCCAGGAGGAGCAGCCGGGTGGCCAGATCGAGATCGACGGCCCCGGCCAGCGCCGGGTCGAACCCGCCCACCCGGTCGAAGTCCTCCCGCCGGAACAGCCAGCCCCCGGGCTCGCCCAGCGGGTTGATGCCGCTACGCAGGATCTCGCGGATCACCTCGGCCGAGGGGCGGGGCCCGTCGAGGTGTCGCAGGCCCCGTCCGGCCGCCAGTACCCGGCCGTCGGCGTCCACCAGGTCGCGCCGGCAGGCCACGAGCGCCGTGCCGGGGTGGGCGTCCATCATCTTCACCTGGAGCTCCAGGCAGTCGGGCCGGATCTGGTCGTCGGCCGGGAGCAGCTTCACCAGCCGACCCCGGCACAGGCTGACAGCCCGGTTCCAGTTGTCGGCCAGCGGCACGGTGGCAGGGTTGGTGTGGACCACGATCCGGGGATCGTCGTAGGAGCGGGCCAACTCGCCGGTACGGTCGGGGCTGGCGTTGTCGACCACCACCAACTCCCAGTCGGCGTACGTCTGGGCCAGCACGCTCTCGATCGATGACCGCAAAAATGGCTCGGCCCGGAACGCCGGTATGCACACCGACACCTCTGGCCTCACCACGCTGCACGACGCTAGCTCGTAACGGATCATTTCGTCGGTCACAGCTGGTCGGGTGGGGAATGTGCCCCACTGTCGGTCTCGGCGGCAACCTCTGGTTCCTCCTCGGCCGGCGGGGCGCCGTCGAGCAGCCGGCCCAGCACGAGCATCGCCCCTACGCAGGCGCCGAGGCACAGCAGGTAGCGGCCCACGGCCTGAGGGAACGAGCCGTTGCCCAGGGCCGCGTCACGCAGCGGCCCGAAGCCGATCACGAGCGACGCCAGCAGCGCCAGGCCGATCCTTGTGTTGTGGCCGTCGTCGGGGGCCGCCGGCTCCACCAGCTCGACTCGGCGTTGCCCCCCGGACCGGACAGCCGACCCGGTGTCGCCGTCGCCCACCTGGCCGCCGTTCTCCCGCCGTCCGGCGCTGGTGTCGGCCATCGCCTCTCATCCGCCCCTAGGCCCGCTGGCCGCAGCTGATGCGGGCGGCCAGTACGAGCTCAGCGGTGAGGGCGTGGCCACGCACGCTGGCCACCGGGACCGAGCGGTCGAGCAGCTCCACCAACCGGCCGGGGGCCACGGCGGCGGCCAGGTCGAGCACCAGCGGGTGACCGAGAACCTCGGACGCTGCGATCAGGGTGGCGTCGTCGGGCTCGTCGTCGGCCGCCAGGTGGACATGGGCCATACCGGCTCGGCGGAGGCGGGCCACCAGGGGGCCCAACCAGGCGGGCAGGGGACCGCCCTCGGCCACGTCGATCACGACGATGGCGGTACCGGGGCGGTGGACGGCCTCGGCCAGGCGGGCTCCGTTGCGCACCAGCGTCCAACCCGGCTCGCACACCAGCTCGGCCCGGGTGGTCAGCACCACCACCTCGCACCGGCCGGCCTCCCGCTGGAGGCGTCGCACGACGCCCAGGGCGGCGGCCAACGGGCCCACCACTCCCACCGTCGCCCCTTCCAGCACCGGAGACCAGGCCCGGATCGCCCCACCGGGGTTACGCCCGCCGGCGGCGGCGCCGGCCGGGCTCAGCTCGCTCCAGAAGCCGGCCATCTCAGCCCGCCACCCGCATCGGCACGACCCCGGGCCCGGCGTTGGCCGGCTCGGCCGGCGTCTCCAGCGTCACGACGCCGGCGGTTTCCACCCGCACCTGGGGGCCGAGCTCGTCGGGGCTGAGCACGGGCGACTTGACCTCGGTGAGGGCCAGCAGGCGACGCAGGGGCCGGCGCAGCGGCCGGGCGGTGACGATCACGGGCGACGCCCCTCGCTGCTCGACCTTCACCACCTCGGCCCGTACCATCATCGCCAGCTGCTGCAGCATCGACGGGTCGAGCACGAAGTCGGGGCCCTGGGCACCGGCCTGGAGGGAACCGAGCAGGCCCTGCTCCAGGGCCGGTTCGAGGGTGATCGTGTGCAGCACACCGTTCCCATCGGCGTTTCCGGCCGATATGGAGGGTCCGAGGGCAACCCGGACCGCCTCGGTGAGGTCGACCGGATCCCGGGTGACCCGGGCCCGCTCCCCCAGCACGTCGAGGATGCGGACGATGTCACGGATCGGCACCTCTTCCGACAGCAGGTCCTGGAGCACCCGCTGGACCTCGGCCACCGTGAGATCGGAAGCCATCAACTCGTCGACCACGGCCGGGTCGCTCTGGCGCACCAGGTCGATCAGCTCCTTGGTCTCCTGCCGGCTGAGGAGGGAAGCGGCGTGGCGACGGATCGTCTCGGCCAGATGGGTGGTGATCACCGACGCCCGGTCGACGATCGTGGCGTTCATGGCCTCCGCCATCGGTGCCTTCTCCACGGGGAGCCATTTGGCCGGTAAGCCGAACACCGGCTCGGTGGTGGTGGGGCCGGGCAGGAGGTTCAGGTCTTCGGTGATGACCAGCACGTGGCCGGCGGGGGCGGTGCCCCGACCCATCTCCACCCCGTGGACGATGATCAGGTACTCCCCCGGCGCCAGGTCCACGTTGTCCCGGGTCCGCACCGGGGGGATGATCAGGCCGATCTCGAGGGCGATCTTGCGCCGCAGGGCGCGCACCCGGTCGAGCAGATCGCCACCGGCGGGACCGTCGACCAGATCGATCATGTCCACCGCCAGTTCCAGCTCCAGCGGCTCGGGGCGGATCTCGATAGCCAGTTGGGTCTGCTCGTCGAGCGGTGCGTCGGCCTCGGCCTCGGCCACCCCCACCGCCTCGGCCGCCACCGTCCGTCGGGCCACCCGCTGGCTGAGGATCACCATCGACCCGCCGATCAGAGCGAAGGGCAGGATCGGCATGCCCGGGGCCAGGCCCAGCAGGCCGATGGTGATGCCGCCGTAGCGCAGGGCCTTGGTCTGGCCCGTGAGCTGAGCCACGATGTCGGAACCCAGATCGGTCTCGCCGGCGGCCCGGGTGACGATGATGCCGCTCGACACCGAGATCATCAGGGCCGGAATCTGCGACACCAGGCCGTCACCCACGGTGAGCGTGGAGTAGCGCTGCACGGCCTCGCTGAAGCTCAGGCCCATCTGGGTGACCCCGATGATGAGGCCACCGATGAGGTTGATGAACGTGATCAGCACGCCGGCCACGGCGTCGCCCTTCACGAACTTGGACGCACCGTCCATGGCCCCGTAGAAGTCGGCCTCGGCCGCGATCTCCTTGCGCCGCTTGCGGGCGGTCTCCTCGTCGATCAGGCCGGCGCCCAGGTCGGCGTCGATCGCCATCTGCTTGCCCGGCATGGCGTCGAGGGTGAAGCGGGCCCCCACCTCGGCCACCCGGGAGGCACCGTTGGTGATCACGACGAACTGGATGACCACCAGGATCAGGAAGACCACCAGGCCCACCACCACCGAGCCACCGACCACGAACGAACCGAACGACTCGATGACCTTGCCCGCCTCCCCGTGGGTGAGGATCAGGCGCACCGACGACACGTTGAGGGCCAGCCGGAACAGCGTGCCGATCAGCAACAGCGACGGGAAGGATGCCAGGTCGAGGGCCTGGGTGGTCATCACCGTGGTGAGCAGGAGGAGCACGGCGAAGGCGACGTTCAGGGTCAGCAGCAGGTCGAGGACCGCCCCCGGCAACGGGACGATCATCAGGCCGACAACGCCTATGATGCCGGCCGACAGCAGGCCGCCGCCTCGCTTGGATGCGTCCACAAACCCTCTGGGTGTTCGGGTTCGCCGTCCTTGGCGGGTGCCGGGCGCACCCGTCCGAGGGGGCGCCGAATGACAGCCGGAATACCGGCCCGCTTCCAGCGTCGGCCGCCCGGAAGCGACCATGAGGGCCCGCCTCAGCTTTTCTTCCCCCAAACGGCAGATTCCGTAAAGTTCCGGGCCGCCGGCGCCGATCCAGACCTGACAGGTCACCAGGAGCGCGCCGTGACGGTACTCACCGAGATGCAGAGAGACATGGTGGTGGCCAATCTCGCGCTCGTCGAGCACATCGTGAGCCGGGTGGCGGCCACCCTGCCGTCCACCTACGCCCGGGACGATCTGGTGCAGACCGGCATCCTCGGCCTCATCTCGGCCACAGTGCGCTTCGACCCGACCAACGGCACCGCCTTCTCCACCTTCGCCGGGCGCCGCATCGAAGGGGCCATCATCGACATGCTCCGCCAGGGCGACTGGGCCCCACGCTCGGTCCGGAGCAATGAGCGGCGGTTGTCGGCCGTCAACGGCACGATGGCCAGCGCTGAGGGCCGGCCCGAGGTCGTGACGGCCCAGCGGCTGTGCCACGAGCTCGGCATGACCGCCCAGCAGCTCAACCGGATCCGGGCCGACATCGACAAGGCCCGGGTCGATTCGCTCGACCGGCCGGTGAACGCCGACGGAGTGGCCATCCCCCTGGCGTCGACCGTGTTCGACCCCGGCATGCCGGTGGAGGACAACGTCGACAACGCCGAGATGATCGGCTACCTGCGCGATGGCGTGGCCCTGCTCCCCGAGCGCCACCGGGTGGTGGTGGTCGGCTTCTTCTTCGAGGGCCGCAGCATGACCGAGCTGGGCGAGCTGCTGGGGGTCACCCAGTCGCGGGCGTCCCAGCTGAAGGACGAGGCCATCCGTATGCTGCGGGCCGGGCTCGACCAGGTCTACGGCGATCGGCCCGCCCCCGACCCCGTCGGCGGCCGCCAGAAGCGGTTCAACGACGCGCTGGCGAACTCGCGGCCGTGGCGAGACCGGATCGCCGCCGGCCAGGGGTTCTCGGCCGTGGCCCCCGCCGACCGGATCAACGTGAGGACGTGAGCTCCGGTGGCATCCCGATTCCTAACAAGTGGCCGCTTGGTGCCGAGTCTCCAATCATGAGCTATCCGCCCACCAGCTCCCTGCCCCCGGTTCTCGATGGCGCCGCCCCCTCCGTCGACTACAACCGCCTCAACAACCTGCTGTGGCGGTACCGGAACTGCTTCGACCGTTTCGAGTTCCTGCTGGAGATGCAGATGGCGGTCACGGCATCTGGCCGCCAGGATTGGCAGCATCACATGGCCGACCTGCTGGAAGACCTGGCCCTCACCATCGGGCGGCTCGACCTGGAACGCACGGTGGTGCTGGGCGACCGCACCACGCTGAGCGAGCTGGCCGCCACCGCCCCCGAGATGTGGTCGGCCATCCTCACCGAACAGCAGGCCCACCTGGCCGCTGCCGCCGCCCAGGTGGCCCGCCTCCGCCAGCGCAACGAGCAGGCCCTCACCGCCGGCTCGGCCGGCGTCCGTTCCCTGCTCGACGCCATCGCCGAAGCCAGCGGGGCCACCACCGGACCCAACCCCGAGTCCTACGGGATGGACGGCCGCATTCGACCCCAGGGGGGCTCGCCCCTCCTGTTCGACGGGCGAGCCTGACCATGGGGAACTTCGGTGGCCTCCAGGTGGCGTACACGGGCCTGAACGCCCATCACAAGCGCATCGACGTCATCAGCGAGAACATCGCCAACGTCAACACCGATGGGTACCACCGCCAACGGGTGGAGCTACGTTCCATCGACCAGGCGTCGGTCGGTCTGTTCTCGGGCCGGGTGGGGGCCGGCGGCGGCGTCGACTACAGCCAGGTGACCCGGCTTCGGAACCAGATCCTGTCCACCGCGGCGCGCGACCAGGCCAGCAACGCCGCCACCCGGACCAAGCAGGCCGACCTCCTGCAACGGATCGAGGACATCGTGGGCGGGCTCGACCCCGGCGGCCTCCACGACAAGCTCACCGCCCTGTTCAACAGCTTCGACGACCTGGCCAACGCCCCCGAGGACAAGGCCATCCGTGAGGTGGTGCTGCGCCAGGCCGACAACGTGGCCCAGGCGTTCACCCGTACCACCGCCTCCATCGACCAGCTCCGGGACCAGGAGCACGCCAGCCTGGTGGACACCGTGCGGGCCGTCAACGCCCTCACCGAGCAGATCGCGGCCGACGACGTGGCCCTGCTGTCGGCCGTCAACTCCGACGCCCAGCCCAACACCCTGCTCGACGCCCGCGACCTCAAGGTGGCCAAGCTGGCCAAGCTGATCGACGCCCAGGTGGTGGAGCTGCCCAACGGGCAGACCTCGATCTCGGTCGACGGCCAGCTCGTGGTGTCGGCCGGCAAGTCCACCCCGCTCACCGTGGCGGTGGAGAACGATCCTGCGCTGGCCCCGCTGGGCTACGACAAGATCAAGGTGGTGGGCACCACCGGCCGGGAGCTGCGGATCGGCAGCGGCGAGGTGGGGGCCAGCCTCGACGCCCTGGCCAACGGCATCCCCGAGCAGCGCCGGGCCATCGACGCCCTCATCGCCGATCTGGCCGACCAGGTGAACACCGTGCACCGGGGCGGCCAGGGAGCTGACGGCTCCACCGGCCTCGACCTGTTCAAGGTGGGCATCAACATCGGCGAGCTGACCGTGTCGTCCGACATGATGGGCCACCCCGAGAAGCTGGCGGCGGCCCGGGTGGGGGCCGGCGTGTTCGACGACGGCAACGCCCGGGCGCTGGCCCAGTTGGGCGAGAGCTCCACCGGCCCGGTGACGGTGTTCTCCAACGCGGTGGGCGTGCTGGCGGCGAAGGTGGCCTCCGCCACCTCGGTGGCCGACGCCGCCCAGGTGGCGAGCGAGCAGGCCTCCAGCCTGGCCCAGTCGGCCGGCGGCGTCAGCCTCGACCAGGAGCTGACCGATCTCATCACCGCCCAGCGGGCCTACGAGGCGTCGGCCCGGATGATCACGGCCATCGACGAGATGCTCCAGACCCTGATCAACTCCACCGGCCGGGTCGGGACCTGACGGGGAGGGACTGAACGATCATGAGCGTACGGATCACCGACCTGGGGATGATGGAATCCCGGATGGCTTGGATGCGCCAGGGGCAGTCCCGGGTGGCGGCAGCCGAGCAGGAGATCGCCACCGGGCGTCGCATCAACAAGCCGTCGGACAACCCGAGCGAGTCGGCCCGGCTGATGCGTCACGATCTGCGCCTCCAGCGGGTGTCGCAGTTCGCTCGCAACAACGACAACGCCAAGCTGTGGGTCGGCACCGCCGACCAGGCCCTGCAGACCGGCGCCAACTACCTGGAACGGGCCCGCACGCTGGCCGTCCAGGCCGGCAACGACACCACGCTGGGGGCCCAGGAGAGCCGGGCCATCGCCGCCGACGTCCGCTCCATCGCCCAGGGCATGATGGCCATGGCCAACACCAAGATCTCGGGCCGGGCCATCTTCGCCGGCACCGCCGACTCCGACGGCGCCTACGACGCCACCACCCTGGGCTACGTTGGCGACTCGGGCCAGGTCACCCGGGCCCTCGACACCGACGAGACGGTGGTGGTGGGCTACCACGGCCCCGACATCTTCGGCGACGTCAACCCGGGCGACCCCATGAACGGCAACGTGTTCGAGATGCTGGGGGCGCTGGCCGACGCCATCGAGAACGGCGACAACACGCAGATCAGGGCCGGGATCGAGGCCGTCGACACCGCCATGGCCCGCGTCGGCTCGGTCCAGGGCCGGGTGGGCGCCGCCTCCCAGCAGCTGGACGCGGCCGAAACCCGCCAGAACGCCGAGAAACTGAACACCGAGGAGCACATCTCCAAGATCCGCGACGTCGACATCGCCGACGCCGTGATCCGCCTCCGCTCGGCCGAGGTCAGCTACGAGGCCACCATGTCGGCCACCTCACGGGCCCTCAGCCGGTCCCTCCTCGACTTCATCCGATAGCAGCCCAGCGATCGATCACGCGGGGCGGTCGCCGATGATGGTGACGCGCTCCACCCGGCGGTGCTGGCCCCCGTGGTCGGGCACGGCGTAGTGCTGGGTGCAGCGGTTGTCCCACTGGGCCACGCTGTGCGGCCGCCACCGGAACCGGCACTGGATCTCAGGGGCGTTGACAGTGGCGTAGAGCGAGCGGAGCAGCTCGTCGGCCTCGCCCTGTTCCATACCGTCGATGCCAACGGTGAAGGCCACGTTCACGAACAGGCAGCGCCGGCCGGTGACCGGATGGGTGCGGACCATGGGGTGCTTCTGGGCCGGGAACTCCTCCTCGGCCTTGGCCCGCTGCTCGGGACTCATGTTGCGGCCGAAGGCCTTCATGTAGGAGTGGATGGCCACCCGGTCCTCGATCCGCTCTCGCACCGCATCGGGGAGGCGTTCCAATGCCAGCTCCATGTTGGCCCAGCACGTGTCGCCGCCCCAGCTCGGCACCACCCGCCCCAGCAGCACCGATCCCAGCGGCGGGCACTCCCGGAACGTGACGTCGGAGTGCCAGGCCTGGGCAGCATTGAACTTCTCGGCCGTCGACTCGAGGACGATGATCTCGGGGAACCCGGTCTCATCGCCGATGAACGGGTGGATCTCCAGCTCCCCGAACCGCTGCCCGTAGGCCACGTGCTGGGCCCGTGTGAGCTCCTGGTCCCGGAAGAACAGCACCTTGTGCGCCATCCAGGCGTCCATCAGCTCGGCTTGGATCTCGTCGTCAACCTCCCGCAGGTCGATCCCCGTCACCTCGGCCCCGATTGCCCCCGTCAGAGGCTCCACCCGGATCCGGGTGTAGTCCCCCACCACCGTCGCATCCACTCGCATGACCCGACGCTACGAGATTTTCGCGAATTCGTCCTAATGCTGCGGCCCTGATCGGCCGAAGCTTGTTCTGCCGGGTTCGCCCGGTCCTGGTCCAACGGATTGGACAGGTGGAAAAGCTCTCACACGGAAGGATCACGGGAGCATGCGCGTAAACAACAACATCATGGCGTTCAACGCCGCCCGTAACCTCGGAGTCTCCAACGGCGCCCTCGGCAAGAGCCTGGAGAAACTGAGCTCGGGCTACCGCATCAACCGGGCCGGTGACGATGCTGCGGGCCTCGTCATCTCCCAGAAGCTCCGGGCCGAGGTCTCGGGGCTTCGCCAGGCCACCCGCAACGCTCAGGACGGCATCAGCTTCGCCCAGACGGCGGAAGGTGCGCTGGGTGAGGTCCATTCCATGCTCAACCGCATGCGTGACCTGGCTGTGCAGGCGGCCAACGACACCAATGACACCGCCGCCCGTGACGCCATCCAGAGCGAGCTCGACGCCCTGGCCGACGAGATCGGCCGGATCGGCGACGACACCACGTTCAGCGGGGCCACCGTGTTCAGCGCCACGGCGCTGAGCTTCCAGGTGGGCTCGGAGGGCGTGGGCAACCAGCTCCAGGTGACCGTCGGGGCGCTCGACAACACCGATATCGGCGGCTCCGACCTGACCGCTCTGGCGGTCGACACGGCAACCAACGCCCGGACCACCATCGAAGACATCGACGAGGCCATCGCCGCTGTCTCCGAGAGCCGGGGTTCGCTGGGTGCTGCTCAGAACCGGTTCGAGTCGATCGTCAACAACCTCCAGGTGACGACGGAGAACCTGGCCGCTTCGGAGTCCCGGATCCGGGACACTGACATGGCCACCGAGATGGTGCAGTTCACGAAAAGCCAGATCCTGCAGCAGGCCGGTACGGCCATGCTGGGCCAGGCCAACAGCATCCCGCAGTCGGTCCTGCGGCTGCTGCAGGGGTGAGCCCGGTGGCGTAGACCGCCACAAACCCGGTCATACCGATGTCCTATTCACCCCCGGTACCCCGGCCCTCGCGGTCGGGGGCCGGGGGTTCCCTGTTTTTCGGGGGCTGCGCCCCCGCCGGCCCTGGCGGGCCCAGGCCGGTCAGGGTGACGACGGCGTGAGGAGGTGGCGGACCTGGTCCTGGCCCAGGGCGAGGAGGAGGGTGGGGATGCGGGGGCCGGTATCGGCCGAGAGGACGAGCTGGTACAAGAGCTTGAAGAACTCCCGTTGGGCCACCTTCAGCTCGGCCGTGGGCCCGGTGTCGAGCGGGAGGCCGAGGGCCAACTTGGGCACCCCGTAGGCCAGGGTGCGGGCCCCCTCCAGCGACCAGTCATCGTCGAGGTGGCCGAGCAGGAGCTCGAGCCAGCGCGCCTCGCTGTCGCCCAGGTGGGCCAGGCGCTCCCGGTCGGGCTCGGCACGCACCGTGATTCGCTCCCCCGCTGGGGCGTAGGCGTCCATCCATCGCTTGGCCAGCCCCAGGCGGGGCTCGGTGCGGGGCACGTCGGCCTCGTCGAGCTCGGCCAGCACCCCCACGATGCGGGTGGTCTGAGTGGGGTCACCGGCCGCCACCGACACGGCCGAGGCCAGGGTGCGGAACGACACCACCGCCCCCGGTCGCTCGAACTCGCCGGCCAGGCCGGTGGCCCGGGCCCGGTCGTAGGCCAGCCCCATCGACGCCTGGGCCTTGCCGTCTGCCGCCTTGCGGCTCAGGGCGTCCCACTCGTCGTACAGGGCGTGGATCCCTTCGGCCAGGTCGATCGTGATGCCCTGGCGGGGGGCCTTGCGCACGTACAGCCAGCGCAGGATCGGCACCTCCAACACCTCGAGGGCATCTGACGGTGTGGGCACCGCCCCCCGGGAGCTGCTCATCTTCCCCTCACCCCGGGTGCCGACGAAGGAGTAGGCGACGTACTCGGGGGGCAGGCCGTCGAAGATCGAGCGCACCAGGTCGGAGCCGACACTGAAGCTGGAGCCGGGCGACGAGTGGTCGGCCCCGCCGGCCTCGAACGTCACACGCTCGTAGGCCCAGCGCATCGGCCAGTCGACCTTCCACACCAGCTTGCCCGGGTTCTCCACCGTCAGGTCGAAGCGGCCGCTGTGCCCACAGCCATCGCAGGTGTACGACACCCACACCGGACCGTCATCGGGCCCGTCGCCGGAACGCTCCACACCGGTCAGGTGGGTATGGTCCCGGCCGCACTCGTGGCAGTAGACCTTGTAGGGCCAGTAGCCCGACCCGATCTCCACGTCGCTGTCGTCTTCGGCTTGGGTCTCGATGGCCGGCCCGCTGTCATCGTCGTCGTCGGGGGTGATGCCGGCCTCGGCCTCCAGGGTCCGGAAGCGGGCCAGGACGTCGTTGATGGCCAGACGCTGATCGAGGGCGGTGAGGATCTGGTCCCGATAGGCGCCGCTGGTGTACATCTCGGTCTGGCTGACCTCCCGGACCTCCACCCCCAGACGGGCCATGGCCGCCCGGAACGGGGTCTTGAACCGCTCGGCCCAGCTGCCGAGTTCGCCGTAGGGGTCGGGGATCCCGGTGAGGGGCCGGCCCACGTGCTCGGCGAAGCTGGCCGGCACCCCCGCCGGCACCTTGCGCAGCCGGTCGTAGTCGTCCCAGCTCAGCAGGTGTTCGCAGGGGATCCCTCGGGCCTTGATCTCCTCGGCCACGAAATGGGGTACCAGCAGCTCGCGCAGGTTGCCGAGGTGGATCGGACCCGAGGGCGAGATGCCCGAGGCGCACACCACCTTGTCGCAGGCTGCGCCAGCAGCACCCTTCCCGTCGGCCGTGCGCTTCTCGAACGCCCGGATGACCCGGTCGGCGATCTGGGCGACCCAGTCGGGGCTGGCGGTGCGGGCAGGTGGGGATCCGGTCATGGCCTCCCAGCGTAAAGGTTCTCCTCCGGCGCCGAGACCGGCTCCGACGCCGCCCACACCCGGTCGAACGAGGCGCCGTAGATGCTGAACAGCTCGGCCCCGTCGAGCCGGCGGAGATGGATCACCGGGGCGTGGGCCGCCGGTAGGCCGAACACGTGCGTGTTGACCAGCATCTCGTCGTCGAAGCGGAAGATCGAGTTGTAGAGCGTGGTGTCGTGCAGCCGCAGCTTGATGCACCCGTGACGGGCGTGGGGCTCGAAGAACGACAGCGCGTTCTGCACCCGGCCCCGGACCACGTCGCCGATCCCCTCCTCGACACCCCGGCGGGCCACCTGTTCGCCGTCGGGTCGGGCCATGAGCAGCCGCACCTCCACCCCGACGTGCACCTTGTCGCACAGGGTGGCGGCCAGGGTGGGCATCTGCTCGGGAAAGAACAGGCCGGCGTAGACCAGAATGTCGATCCGGTGCTCGGCCTCGCCCAGCAGCCGCTGCCACATCTCGCGGGGGATCTCAGCCCGCCGGGGGTAGAAGCGAACCACCTCGGACTCCCAGAGCCGGGCCCGCCGATCCACCCCGTGGCTCTGAGGCCAGAGGTAGGCTTCGCTCTCCTGGAGCAGGGCGGCGATCTTCGCCCGATGCTTGGGGTAGGGCATCCGCGCCTGATTGATCCACCGCTCGATCGTCTTCGGGTCGACCCCTACCTCCCCGGCCAGCTCCACCAGAGTGAGACCAGCGCGGTTTACCGCATCTCGTAGACGTTCGTTGGTCATCCCCGGCTCCGATCGGCGGGACGTCTGAGGACGACTCCACTATTGCCCAATTCCGCCTACCTGTGCACATCAGCTTCGGCATCGGCTCTCGCAGGTACCCGTCAGCTGGGACCGGACCGGAGCCGGCCACTAGGGTCGGGTCCATGGACAACGCGCCGCTCCAGAGCCTGCTCGACGAGGCCGAAGCGGCCGAGCAGGCCGACGACCCCCGGGTGGCCGGCACCGTGGCCCGCCTCGTCGATCATCCCGACACAGCCGGTGCCAGCGGCACCGATGCCCTGCGGGCGGCCAACCTGCTGGCCCGGTGGGGCGGGTACGAGGACCTGCAACTGGTCGCCCGGTTGGCGTCCCGGGCCCACGACGACGGCGTTCCCGGCGCCGGGCCGGTGGCGGCTGAGGCCATCGACAAGCTCTCCCTGCTGACCGGCCGTCCTCAGCCTTACGGCACGGTGATGGTGGAGCACCAGGGCGACATCGTGATGCCCCCGGTGGACCGCCGCACCACCGACGCCGACCGGGCCGCGTTCGGCGTGCCGCCCCTGGCCGAGCTGCGCCAGCGGACGATGGAGCGGGGCCGGGAGCTGGCGGCGGACCGGGCGGCCCAGCCCGGGTTCCTGCCCCCGGGCCAGGCCTTCACCCGGGTGTGGACCGACCCTGAGCCCGCGGCGTTGCGGGAACGCATGGCCACCGACGGCCGGGCCTGGGCCGACGGCGACATCCTGACCTTCGTCACCGAGTCGTCGGTGCCGGTGGCCCTCACCCCGGTGTTCCAGATGCCGTCATGGCCGGCCGGCGACGGCCTCCAGGTGCTGAGTGTGCGGGTGGCCCGCCTCGACGAGGCCGTGATCACCTACACCTTCACCCCGCTCGACGGCAGCGTCACCACCAACCTGAGCCGGGGCTCGCACGACGGTCGGTTCCGGGGGCCGGAAGCTCCACCCGAGCTGGCCTCGAACGACCCGGTCAAGGGCACCCTGTTCGACCACGCGCTGGAGTCGACGGCACTGGGCGGGCCCCGCCGGGTGACCGTCTACAAGCCGCCGGGCCACACCCGGGGCGAAGACATCCCGGTGGTCTACGCCACCGACGGCAACATGTTCTCCCCCTACGCCCGCCGCCTCGACGCCGCCATCGAGGCCGGCACCTGCCCCCGGGTGGTGGTGGTGGCCGCCCATTCCGCTCCGGCCGATCATGTGCGGGGCAACCAGCGGGCGCTCGAATACCTGGCCGGGTACGACGACCGCCGGTTCGACGCCCATCAGCGATTCTTCGTCGGTGAGCTCGCGGCCTGGGCCGAGGAGGAGCTGGGCGTGACGACCGAGCGGGCCAAGCGGGCCGTGTTCGGCTGCAGCGACGGCGGCGGCCATGCCCTGTCCACCGGCCGGCTGCACCGCCAGCGCTTCGGTCACGTGTTCGCCTACTCCACCGGCACACCGCCCGAGCCGACGCTGCCGTGGAGCGCCGAGGACGCCCCGTTCGTCCACCTCTGCGCCGGCACCCTGGAGGGCCCGTTTCACCAGGCCACGGCGGCCTGGGCCGGGTACCTCCACATGATGAAGGCGCCCTACCACTTCACCGAGCGGGTATCGGGCCACGACCTGATCCAGTGGTGCGAGGAGCTACCCCAGGCCCTGGCCCGAGCCTGGAGCTAGAGACGCTGAACCCCGAACGGGCTCAGCCGACCGCGGCGATCGGGCCCAGGAGGGCTCCGCCGTCGGCGATCCACTCCGAGCCGGTGGAGAACGTGGCATCGGCCGCCAGGAACAGCAGCAGCTTGGTGACCTCCTCCGGCTCGCCCATGCGGGGGATGGCCTGGCCGGCGATGAGGCCGTCGCCCAGCCCGGCCGTCATCGGCGTCCGCACCGGCCCGGGATGGATCGAAACCACCCGGATGCCGTCGGGCGCCAACTCCATGGCCGCCGCCTTGGTCAGGCCCCGTACCCCCCATTTGGAGGCCACGTAGGCGTTGATGCCGGCGTAGCCCATCATCCCGGCGGTGGACGAGATGTTCACGATCACCCCGTCGCCGGCCCGCCGCAACGACGGGATGGCGGCATGCATACCGAGGTAGACCCCGGTGAGGTTCACCTCGACGACGTGGCGGAAGGCGGCCGGGTCCATGTCGGCCACGGTGCCGAACACCACGATCCCGGCGTTGTTCACCAACAGGCCGACCGGCCCGAAGGCCTCCTCGGCCAGCGCCACCGCCCCGTTCCACTGCTCTTCGTCAGTGACGTCGAGGTGGACGTAGCGCACGGCATCGCCCAGCTCGGCGGCCAACGCCTTGCCCTCGTCGTCCAGCACGTCGCCGAAGACCACCCTGGCCCCTTCGGCCACCAGGGCCCGCACGTGCTCGGCCCCCATCCCCCGGGCGCCACCGCTGATCAGCGCCACCCTGCCGTCGAACCGTCCCATCGTCGCCACCTCCATCCAGTTGGGGCCCCGAGCGGGCCCGCCTACGCGTTCAGCATCGACGGGCTCGCCCCGGTGCGCCAGAGTCGAAGGTCGCCCAGCTCACGAGCGGTGTCGGGCGTCGACCAGGACCTTGTCCAGCAGCTCGCGGCCCCGGGCTTTGTTGGCCTCGGAGTACATCATCTGCTGGGCGAAGCGGTTGGTCTTGGTGGACGCCAGGTAGTTGCGCTCGTACAGCTCGTTGCGCGCGCCGAAGGCGGAGCCGACGAAGTCCCACGCCGTGCGGTACACGGCCGAGCGCTCGTCGGGACCGACGCCGTTGGCGCCGGGGAGGAACTCCTCCAGCAGGGGCCGGAGGCGGGCATCATCGAGCTGGCCGCGGCTGGCCACGGCCAAGAGGTTGTGGCTGCCGATCGTCTTGATGATGTCGTTGGTGCGGCTCATCCAGATCGGCATGATCGAGCGGATCGAGGTGAGGGCCCGGGCCGACGGGAACACGCCTCCGTCGGGCCAGGTCACGCTCTCCTCAACGGCTGCCACCAGGGCGTTGCGGGTGAGCTCCACGTAGCCCACCAGTTCGCCCAGCATGTCGATCGTCTGGGGTGAGTTGTCGTTGACGATCTCGGCCATCCGGACGCACAGCCCGTAGGCGAACTCCAGCTTGGTCAGCGCCCGGATCGTGGTCTGCTGCATGATGTTGGGCCACCACGAGCTGGGCATCATCA
>CADEDH010000035.1:63068-66639 GCA_902826025.1 uncultured Actinomycetes bacterium | reverse complement strand
AAATTGCGGGCGCAACGCTTGCCCCTGGCGCTTGAATGGAGCACAGGGGACGAGACGGAGGCCATGCATGGCACGCTGGCGCCACGAGCTGAGCTCGTTCGTGGGAAGAGCAGCGGAGCAGGCTGCGATTGCGGCACGGCTGGACGTTTCCCGCCCCGATGCGTCCCGCCTGGTGAGCCTTACCGGGCCCGGAGGTTGCGGGAAGACCCGCCTCGCTCTGCGCATCGTCGACAGCGTGCGGCCGTCCTTCGCCGAGGTCGAGCTCGTCGAGCTGGCCCCGGTCGAGCCCGGGCTCCTCGTGCCCACCACCGTGGCTCAGGCTCTGCGGGTGACGGATCGGGCCGGGGTGTCCCCGCTGGACCGGGTGGCCGAGGCACTGGCCGATCGTGAGCTGCTTCTACTGCTGGACAACTGCGAACATGTGCTGGAGGACGCCGCCCGCCTGGTTCTCGTCGTGCTGGAACGTTGCCCCAATGTGACCGTCCTCGCCACCAGTCGACAGCGACTCGCCGTGCCCGGTGAGGTGGTGATCCCCGTCCTCCCCCTTGGTCTCCCGGCACCCGACGAGCGCACGGTGGAGGCCATCGCTGCCTCCGAGGCGGTACGGCTGTTCATCGATCGAGCGCAAGCAGCCGAGCCGAGCTTTGCGCTGGACGAGGTCAACGCCTCGGTGGTGGCCGCCATCTGCGCTCAGCTCGACGGGATCCCGCTCGCCATCGAACTCGCTGCGGCGCGGGCAGGCGTGCTGTCATTCGGCGACCTGTTGGCCCACCTCGACTCCCGTTTCGGGTTGCTCAGCGGCGGTACCGTCGCACCGGCCCGCCACAAGTCCCTTCATGCGCTGGTCCAGTGGTCCTACGACCTGCTGGCTCCCGCCGAGCAGCGGGCCTTGGCTGGTCTGTCGGTGTTCCGCGATGGCTTCGACCTGGATGCCGCCCGAGCCGTCGTGGGCGGTGACGACAGCCCCGGCCCGGATTCGGTGGTGGCGATGGTGGCCGGCCTGGTCGAGCGGTCGCTGGTACGGGTGACCCACGAAGGCGGGACGCGCTACTCGCTGCTCGAGACGATCCGATCCTTCGCCTCTGGGCGCTTGGCCGAGCTGGACAGCGTCGGCGAATTCGGCCGCCGCCACCTCGACTGGGCCCTGCGCACCGCCTGCGCCGCCGAGGCCGAGCTCGGGGGCGTCGGGTGGCAGGCGTGGAGTGAGCGGCTCGCCATCGAGCAGGGCAACATGCGCGTCGCTCTGACCTCGGCGCTCGATGGTGGGGATCCGTCTGCAGGCCGGCAGCTGGCGGCGCGCCTGGGCCGCTGGTGGTTCGTGACCGGGCGGTATGCGGAGGGTCGCGAGTTCTTGGTTCGAGCCCTTGACGGGGCCGAGGATGAGCCGGCCGATATCCGGGCCCGGCTGCTGGTGGCGGCTGGGTGGTGCACCTATCACCTCGGTGACAGCACCGAAGCCGAAACGCTCGCCCTGCGCGGCCTCGACGCAGCGCACGAGGCCGGTGACGGATTCCTGGCTGCCTGGGCCCAGGTGCTGATCGCCGGCGTGGCCTGGTCCGCCGCCGACGTCGCCCGGGTGCAGGAGTATCTGGAGGGGTACGAGACCTGGACCGCCACCGCCGGCGCAGGTCCGCTGGCGGCACGGGCAATGGTGCTGGTGAGCAACGTGCGGTTCATCGAGGGAGAGCTCGACGAGGCGCGACGGCTGGGCTCGGAGGCGGCCGGGCTGGCCCGCGGCGCGCCGGGCCGGGAGAACCTGGCGTTGGCCCTGATCGTGTCGACCCATCCGACCCTGCTGAGCGGCGACCTCGACGCCGCCGGGGCGCTACTCGACGAGGCGCTGGCGGTCGCCACCGCAACCGGTGACAGCTTCAGCGAGACCATCGCCCACTACCAGCTGGCCTGGTTGGCCGCCGTTCGCGGGGACACCGCCGGAGCCGAAGCCGAGACGGCGCGCTGCTGGGCTGCGGGGCGGGCCCAGGGCGTCGGCGTGGTCGACGCCCTGGGCCCGTTCAGCCAGGCCGCCACCGCGTTGAGCGCGGGAGACATCTCTGGCGCCGCTGCCTTCCTCCAGGTGGCGGTCGACGACGGCCGGGCGATGGCGTTCTCGTGTTTCGAGGCGGGATGGCTGGCCGACCGGGCGTGCCTGTTGGCCCGCCTGGGTGATGACGTCGGTGCCGTCGAGGGCATCCGGCGGGCCGAGGTGGCGTTGGCCGGCCGGGAGGGTCGGCTCGCCGTGGCCATGCTGGCCTACACCCGAGCTGTCCTGGCCTGGCACCATGGCCACCTGACGGAGGCGCAACGCCACGCCGGCCAGGCCGCGGCCGGTTGGCTCGCCGCTGGTGCCCGGCTCGAAGCGGCCGATGGGCTCGAAACGCTGGGCAGCCTCGCCATCGCCCGCGGTCGCTACGAGGAAGGGGTTGTCCTCATCGGGGCGGCTGCCGGCGCCCGCCGGGTGCTGGGCTATGGCGGCCAGGGCCCTGCTGCGTGCCGCCAGGAGGCGGCCGCGGCTGTTGGCGCCGCCACCGAGGCGATGGGTTCCGAAGCGGTTGGGCGCCTCCTGGCCGACGGAGCGGAGCTGGACCTGGAAGCGGCACTGGAGAGCGCCCGCCGCGGGCTCGGGGGCCGCAAGCGTCCCGGCGTCGGATGGGCCAGCCTGACCCCGACCGAGGAGCAGGTCGTACGTCTGGTGGCCGAGGGCCTACGCAACGACGCCATCGCCCAGCGCCTGTATCTGGCGCCGGGCACGGTCAAGAACCACCTCTCGCACATCTTCGCCAAGACCGGCGTCGCCAATCGGGCCGAGCTGGCGGTCGAGGCCGTACGCCGCGACCTGTGACCTTCGGCCCGGGTCGACGCTGAGTCACGGTCGCGGTGCCAGCGGCGCCGTTGGCCAGATCGTGACCTCCGGGACATGCTCGCCGGGGCGTTGAAGCGGATCATCGTGGGAGACCGACCACGTGGAGGACGCCGTGACCGAGACCACCATTCCTGCCAGCTGGCCTGACCGGGAATCGACCGGCGGGCACGCCGCCTACGACGAGCGCCTCGCCGCGCTGCACACGGTTCCGTTCTGGACGCTGGGTGAGTTCGACGACCCGGTGGTCCCCGAGCGCGTCCACGTGTGGCGCTGGTCGGAGGTCATGCCCGAGCTGGCCCGCTCCGAGCAGATGGTCACCGGCGACGCCGCCACTCTGCAGCGGCGGGCGCTGCTGTTCCGCAACCCGGGTCACCACGGTGCCGTGCCGGGGGCGACCCACAGCCTGGTGGCGGCGTACCAGATGCTGCTACCGGGCGAAGAGGCGCCGGTCCACTGCCACTCCTTCTCGGCGCTCCGCTTCGGCGCCAGCGGCAACGCCGCTCGCATGGTGGTCGACGGGGAGCGCGTTCCCCTCGGCCCCGGCGATCTCATCCTGACCCCGGCCTGGTGCTGGCATGGCCACACCCATCCCGGCGGCGCCGAACCCGCGGTCTGGTTCGACGGGCTCGACGTGCCCCTGGTCGGGGCGTTGCGGGCCGGCTTCTACCGACCGGCTCCCGCCGCCCTCGAACGGGCCGAGCTGCGAGACTC
>CADEDH010000035.1:43473-62968 GCA_902826025.1 uncultured Actinomycetes bacterium | reverse complement strand
CCACGTCCAGCAGCGTCTGCTTCGTGGCTAGGGGAGTCGGAGAGCTGGTGACCGGCGGGCAGCGTCACGCACTGACTCCCAATGATGTGGTGGCCATTCCGTCGTGGACCTGGCACGAGGTGCACGCCGGGACGCAGGAGCTGGTGTTGTTCCGCATCTCCGACCGACCCGTCCAAGAAGCGCTCGGCCTGCACCGGCAAGAAACCACCCGACCCTGACCCCAACCCACCACCCAAAGGAACGAACCCCATGAAGCGACTCACCCCTGTTCTCCTCGTTCTGGCCGTGATCGCGGCCGCGTCCCACGTGCTGCCGGCAGCGGCGGCCTCGACCGGTTCAGTTCGTGGCCGACAACCTCACCGAACGCGCCACGCGTACCCCGACCGACATCGTTGCCTCCCTCACCTACGAACTCCCGGCCCTGGTGCTGTTCTCCATTCTCGGCATCCCCTCCGACAACATCACCGACGTGAAGGCCGGCTCGGCCGACCGGCTCTAGTTCATGTTCGGCCACGCCAACGATGATCAGCAGGTAACCGCCGCCACCGGCATGGCCAGCTTCTGGCGCTACTGCGAAGCCCTGGCCAACGACCGCCGAGCCAACCCGGTCGATGACTTCACCTCCGACATCGTGAACCGGCCCGACGAAACAGGCCGACCTCTCACCCAACAAGAGGCCGCCACCATCCTGTTCGGCCTGCTCCTGGCCGGCCACGAAACCACCACCAACCTCTTGAGCAACGGCCTGCGCCGCCTCTTGGAGAACCGGGCCAGCTGGGACACCCTGTGCGCCGATCAAACCATGATCCCCAACGCGGTGGAAGAGATCCTCCGCTACGACTCCTCGGTCATCCACTGGCGCCGGAGGACCACCACGCCTGTCACCCTCAACGGCATCGACATCCCGGCCGATGCCAACCTGCTCCTCTGCATCGGGGCCGCCAACCGGGACCCCGAGGTTTTCGACCAACCCGACCATTTCGACATCGGCCGCCCCAACGCCCGGGACCACCTCAGCTTCGGGGGCGGCGCTCACCTCTGCCTCGGTGCCCCCCTCGCCCGCCTCGAGACACGCATCGTGCTCGAAGAACTCACCACCGCCGTTCCCGAGCTCCGGCTCATCCCCGACCAGACCTACGATTTCCCCCCGATCATCGCCTTCAGAGGACCCCGCTCACTCCTGGTCAACCCCTGACAGGGTGGTGAAAGGCCGCCCCTGCGGCGGTCGAAGAATGACCGGCGAAACGCCCGACAACGCCGACGCCGGCAGAGTGGCGAAGTTCACGGATTCGACGAACTGACCGGCCCTCTTGCTTCGTACCGAGCGTGAGATACGCCTGACCACAAGGAGCGCTAATGATGTCGACCTCTCCCATCAGCAGACCGGGGCCACCCGACCCAGGTGGCAGCCACGAGCTGCCGTTCCGCCCGCTATCAGGGGCGATCGGAGCCCAGGTCGACGGAGCCGACCTGGCCGCCGCCGGCCGAGAAGGCCGGACCCAGCTCCGATCTCTGGTGACCCATCATCATGTCGTCTTCATCACCGGCTTCGGGCTGGACGAGGACACCTTCGTTGAGCTCAGCGAGGAGTTCGGTCCCCGTTCGGTCCATCCGCTCGACGAGCTACTCGGACGCTCCCGCACGGTGTCGGTCATCACCGATACCGCCGATCACCCTCCGGCCGCATTCCCCCTCCACACCGATCTCAGCTGGATGACGTGCCCGCCCCGGTTCGGCTTTCTGCAGGCCCTGGACATTCCCCCGAGCGGGGGCGACACGATATGGGTCAGCCTCCAAGCCGCCTTCAAAGCGTTGTCGCCCCCGTTCCGGTCGTTCCTGGCCCGACTCGACGGGCGACACGCCATCGATGCCACATTGCGTTGCACGGTGGAGGCCAACCACGGGGCGGCCACCGCCTTCCGCCTCGAGGCGGGCCACACCCCGGTCGACCATCCGCTGGTTCGGGCGCATCCTGATACCGGCCAACCCCTCCTCTACCTCTGCCCGATGTACCTCGACCGAATCCCGGGCCTCACCGCAGAGGAGTCAGATCTGTTCCTGGGTTACCTCAACCGGATTGTGAACGATCCGAACATCGCCATCCGCTGGCGGTGGTCAACCGGCGACGTGGCGATCTGGGACGAGTCCTCCACGCTCCACCAGGCGCTGGCCGATCACGCTGGGCAACTGCGCCGGATGCGTCGCTACACGACCGCTGGCGGCCGGCCCCGCCGGGCGATCGAGGGGGTGGAGGCGGCATGAACCCTTCACCCCGCGACGGGACCTCGGGAGAGGCGACCACCAGCCGGCGAGACACCGACCGGCGCTCAGCTGCACGCCAGGAGTGGGCATGGGGCTCGGAGGGCGACTGGGCCAAGGTCTCCCGCCGCATCACCTACCCGAGCCGGGCTGACGTGCTGGCCCTGGCCGTCCATCTCTCCCGGCCGGTCCCGGGTCACGTGATGGAATTCGGCTCATGGCGGGGCCACTCGACCCGGGTGATCCGCGACGAACTCTGGCGATCAGCGATCTGGGACCGGTCGGCCCGGCACAAACGCATCTACGCCTGCGACTCGTTCCGAGGTCTCCCTACCGTCTATGACGGCCTCCCCGAGGGCAACTTCGCCACCGCTGTGCCCACCCTTCACGGTGTGCGCATTGTAGAGGGCTACTTCGAGGACTCCCTCGACGAGAAGTTGGCCCAGGAGGTGGGCCGGGTCAGCCTGGCCCATCTCGACGCCGACCTGTACGACAGCACGCAAGTTGCGCTCGACTGGCTGACTCCCCTGCTGGGCGACGGCAGCCTGCTGCTGTTCGACGAGTTCGCCGGCGCCGAACCGGCCGAGGAGGAGGCGTTTCTCCTGTGGATGGAGCGGACCGGAATTGAGACCCGGCTGCTCGCTATCTTCGGCCGGGAACCCAGCGGCCGGGCTCCTACTTCGGACAGACGGGCCCTGTTCCAGGTCGTAGCCCGAGAGGAGCTGCCGAGCCCCCGCCCGCTGTGGCCCGCCCGGGTGCGGCGACGCCTCCTCGCCTCCCGGTGAGAACACCGATGGCCCAGGCCAGGTGCGGACATGGTGCGCACGATGGTGGTGGGGTTCGTTAGGTTCAGCTGCATGAACGTGACCGCCATGGTGCATGTGAACATCAACTGCAGCGACTTCGACCAATCGCTGGCGTTCTACTCAATGCTCGGTTTTCAGCTGGTGGCAATGGTGCCGCCGACGAACACCGCGGCGGTGGCGGGCGCCGTCGGCATGCCGCCGTACCGGGTACGGGGTGGGATCCTGGCCCTCCCGGGAGAGTCGACGCTGATCGATCTGCTGCAATGGATCGAGCCCAACGACCCGGCACCCCCGTACCCCCACCTCTACCACCGGGGCCTGGCCCGGGTGGCGCTGCGGAGCACGAGCTTCGACGCCGATGTGGCCGAGCTGCGAGCGGCTGGGGTGGAGCTCTTGTCCGACCCGGCCACGGTGGAGTGGCCGGGTCAGCCGACGAGTCGGATCGTGTGCTTCAGGGATCCGGACGGCACCGTCCTGGAGCTGGTAGAGATCGGTAGCCGCTCGTGAGCTCATGCCCATCACCGCCGCTCTGCAGATGGCCCATTGAGCTATCAGCACCTCCTAACTACGAGGCTCGTCGTGAGGCCTGAGTAGTCGACCCGCATCGACCAGGATTGGCCGCTAGCGGCCGGCTGACCTGGTCAGACGCCGCCGCAGCGGATATCAGCGGCCGGCTTTGACCACGCCGAGAATCCTTCACACGCGAGAAGCCATCACCCCGAGGGCACGGTCAAGCCCGGCCGGGCCCTGGCCTCGTATCCGCTGGGATCGGCCGGGCGCCAGGCAGCCGGAACAGACCGTTGCCGCTGATTCGCTTGTGAGCGCGTCAGTCGACGCTGGCGGACAGATCGGGCGGTCCCCCAACGAGCGCTACCGCTCGTCGCGATCTCCGACACGGCGTCCTACGACTTGAACGCCTCGTCACCCCGGCCCGTCGGCTGATCACCGGCCCGAAAGAACTCAGTACGACGTGCAGCTTGGTGCAGCTGATGGATGGGGTGCGTCCTCTCCAGGCCGAGATCAACCAGGCCCGCCGACCTGCCGTGGATCGGCCGCCCGACCCGGCTGGTGTGGCACAAGCACCGGTGGCGCTGCCCCAACCCGGTCTGCCGGATCCGTCCCTGGACCGCTGGAGACTAGCGGATCGCAGCACCCCGCCCCGGAAGGCCGATGCGATCGGTGGCGGTTCTGGTTGGTTACCTACGCTTTACGGGCGATGCACTGGACGACCACCGCCGTGCCGGTGTGCAGCTCCCCCTCGACGACGTTGCGTTCAAGCTCCTCGAGATGCTCGAACATCAGGCCGTCCAACTCCTGCCTCGCCTGGCTGGCCGTCAGCAGCAGATCCGGGTCGCCGGGCCCACCCGTACCCCGCCCGATCTGGTCCGGCGTGTAGGCCTCCAACAGGAACACCGCCCCCGGCGCCATGGCGGCGATGAGCTTGGGATACACCACTGCCCGAACCGCGCTGGGCATGTGACAGAAGATCGACACCACATCGTTCCATGGGCCGGCCGCCTCTGCGGTGCCGACCCACTGCCCGAGGTCAGACACGATGGTGGACAAGGCCACGCCATGCGAGTCGGCCAGCTTGGCCGCCTTGGCCAGCCCGACGGCGGAAAGATCGACGGAGGTCACCGAGAACCCGGCGCGCGCCAGGAAAACACCGTTGCGGCCCTCTCCATCGCCGATGCAGCACACCGCACCCGGCTGCAGCTGTGAAAGGCTGTCCCGCAGGAAGTCGTTCGGCTCGGTGCCGAACACGAAGCCCTCGTTCCCGTAGCGCTCGTCCCACAGGTTTGGCTGCTGGTTCATGCCGCAGAGTTTGGCCAACCGGATGGTCGAGCGCCAGTAGGTGAGTTCGATGTCCCACTCAGTGGCGGGCGGAGCGAGCGCTTCGGTCCCCGTGTGTCTGGGTAACCCGCTGGCGGCTCTCGAGCCGGACGTTCCTGCCTGGTCGAGATAGGTGGTGGAAACCGAGCCAACCGGCGGCATACTAAATGTACGTACAATCGAATGTAGGGATCAATTGTGATTACTGCTCGAACAGACGGTGCCGGCAACGAGAAGCTCCTCTGGGGACGGGTGGTTCGCGGCGTCGCCCTGGGCATGGTCCTGTTCCTGCTGCTCGGATACGGCCTGGCCAGTCTCGGGTCGCCATCCATGTCAGTCGCCGGTCGAGTAGGTGTGGCTCTCTTCGTCGGCTTCTGGACCGGACCCTTCTTCGGATCCGTCGCTGGCGTCGGGTATCACCAGACGAAGTGCAGTCGGAAGGCCGCCCCGCCACTCCTTGCTCGGGCCGCCCCCACCCCGTCGACCAGCCTGGCGACATCCCGACCCCATCAGATCGCAGCCTGAGACAAGGCGACTCATCCCAACCGGGGTGAGCGAGATTTACCTACGAGAGGACAAGAGCTATGAGCTTACATCTAGGCGACACCGCACCCGATTTCACCGCCGACACGACTGAAGGGCCGGTGTCATTCCATGAATGGAAGAAGGGGTCGTGGGCCGTATTCTTCAGCCATCCGGCCGACTTCACCCCGGTCTGCACCACCGAGCTCGGCCGAACGGCCGCCCTGCACGGCGAGTTCGAAAAGCGCAACACCAAGGCAATGGCGCTCTCGGTCGACTCGATAGAGGATCATCGCCGGTGGGCCCCCGACATCGGCGAAGTGACAGGTACGGCCCTGAACTTCCCGATCGTGGCCGACCCGGACCGCAAGGTTGCCGAGTTGTACGACATGATCCATCCCGGGGCCGGTGACACCTCCACGGTACGGTCGGTCTTCATCATCGACCCCGACGACAAGCTGCGCCTGATGTTGACCTACCCCAAGTCGGTTGGTCGCAACTTCGACGAGATCGTGCGGGTCCTCGACGCACTCCAAGCCACCGACCGCGACCCCATCGCCACCCCCGCCGACTGGCAACCGGGCGACCGGGTGATCGTGTCAACCAGCGTGTCGACCGACGACGCCAAGTCGCGGTTCGCCAATCTGGTCGAGATCAAGCCCTACCTCCGCTACGCAGACGAACCCTCCTCATGAAAGCTGCCAGGAGGAGCCGGACGGTCCACCTGTTCCGACGGGTGGGATTGGCGGCGGCGGCCGTTGTGGTCTGCGCCGGCTGTTCGTCGGCTACGAGTAACAGCGCGCCGGACACCAGCCCGGCAGCCGCCAACTCGAACCCACATGGCAACGCAGACCCGACACAGGTCGGCGCGGACGGTGTCACGAACATTCCCTCGGGCCCACTGCAAACCCAGCTCGACGCGCTCCCCAACGGGGTGCTGACACCCGACGAGCAGGCTGGCCTGATCTGGATGCGCGAGGAGGAGAAGCTCGCCCGCGACGTCTACACCGCGTTGTACGACAGGTGGAAAACGCCCGTCTTCAACAACATCGCCAGCGCCGAACAAACGCACACGGATGCAGTGAAGACCCTGTTGGACCGCTACGCCATCGCCGACCCTGCGGCCGGAACGGCCACCGGGATCTTCATCAATCCGGACATCCAAGCGCTCTACACGAACCTGGTGTCCCAGGGCGATGCCTCCCTGGTGGCAGCGTTGACCGTCGGGGCGACGATCGAGGACCTCGACATAGCGGATCTCCAGGCCCGAGCGACGACAACACCTGACATTGCGCTGGTCTACGCCAACTTGGAGAAGGGTTCCCGCAATCACCTACGGTCTTTCACCAACCAACTCCAGGCCAACGGAGCCATCTACACCCCAACCCACATCACCCCAGCCGCCTATGACGCCATCGTCTCCAGCGGCATCGAACGCGGCGCCAACGGATAACAAATGATGAGCCCCGTGGCGTCCCCGGGCGACCACCGACGGTGAAAGACTGGTCTCTCATGCCGGGACCGGGCTGTTGGCCGAACTGGCGGACCGGTCGGGCCGAACCGACGCCCTGTCCGCACCCACGATCGCACGCGGAACCGGTCGCCCGGCCCCGGCGCTGTGCTGTTCGGCTCGAGACGACGACTGCGGGATCATACGAGCACGCTAGCAGTTCGATAGGAACCATTCTTATTCAGGTCGGGGCGCCAGGCCACTATGCTGATGTCATGGCCGACGGAGCGAGAGACCTGCACCTCATGGCCGAGCAGCGGGTACGGGCCGCCCAGCTCATGTACACCAAGGGCCGGCGCCAGCTCGTCGAGCTGCTCGCCGACCTGAGCCGGCCGGCGACCATGCCTGAGCTCCTAGAACAGCAACCTCGCCTGACACTCAGCTCCGTGTACCGGAACATGACCGATCTCGAGACGGCTGGCGTCGTGCAGAAGGTGATCGGCAGCGACGAGCGCACCCGCTACGAACTGGCCGAGGACCTCATAGGCCATCACCACCACTCCATCTGCACCCGGTGCGGGACCGTCGACGACTTCGTCATCCCCACCCGCACCGAGAAGGCGCTGGACGCGGCGCTGGCCAAGGCACTCGCGGAGTCGGGCTTCCGACCCTCCGGCCATCGCCTGGACGTGATCGGCATCTGCACCACCTGCGCCCAACCCTGAGCCAGAGGTCCTAATCAGGATAGGAATCATTCTGATTCGGGACCACCGCCTGCCCGTTGCGGGCGTCGTGCTCACGCCCGGAAGGTCGGTTTACCCGTGGCTGGCCTCCGCCAGCAACCACCTCGCCACCCCACCCGGACCCACCGTCGGCCACCGCCGGCGAATGGTCCGGGGAATAGAAATGAGAACTGTTCCTACCAAGGGTACACTCCCGGCCATGAGCGACAAGATCCCCGTGACCGTACTGACCGGCTTCCTGGGCTCGGGCAAGACCACCCTGCTGAACCGGATACTGACCGAGCAGCACGGGATGCGCATTGCCGTGATCGAGAACGAGTTCGGCGAGATCGGCATCGATGACGCTCTCGTGATCGACGCCGACGAAGAGATCTTCGAGATGAACAACGGATGCATCTGCTGCACCGTGCGGGGCGACCTCATCCGCATCCTCGGCAACCTGGTGCGGCGACGCGACCGCTTCGACCACATCCTTATCGAGACAACCGGGCTGGCCGATCCCGCCCCCGTGGCCCAGACGTTCTTCGTCGACGAGGAGATGAAGGCCAGTCTCCGCCTCGACGCCATCGTCACCCTGGTCGACGCCCGCCACGTCACCCAACACCTCGACGAGGTCAAGCCCGAGGGCACGGAGAACGAGGCGGTCGAGCAGATCGCCTTCGCCGACCGCATCGTGATCAACAAGACCGATCTGGTCGACGAGCTCGAGCTCGAGGAGGTGGAGAGCCGGGTCCGGGCCGTCAACGGCCTGGCCGAGGTCCTGCACGCCAGCTATGGCCAGGTGGACCTGAACCGGATCCTCGACGTCGGCGCGTTCGACCTGAGCCGGGCCCTCGACCTCGACCCCGAGTTCCTGGCCGACGGCGAGCACCAGCACGACCTGACCGTGACCTCGGTTGGGATCGAGCTGGAGGGCGAGCTCGACAGCGGCCGGCTGAACCAGTGGCTGAGCTGGCTCCTGTCGACCCAGGGCACCGACATCTTCCGGATGAAGGGGATCCTGGCCGTGGCTGGCGACGAGCGGCGGTTCGTGTTCCAGGGTGTGCACATGCTCTTCGACGGCCAGCCCGACCGGCCGTGGGGGCCCGGCGAGCGCCGGGTGAACCGGCTCGTGTTCATCGGCCGCAACCTCGACCGGGACGATCTGACCCAGCGGTTCGCCGCCTGCCTGGCATGACAGAGGCCGCGACCGCTCCCCCTCCCCTGCTCCGGCTCGACGACTATGTGACCGGCCTGGCCTGGTCGCCCACCGGAGATCGACTGGCTGCGACCTCCCTGGCCGGTGATCTGGCCGTGATCGACGCCGACCCTGCGGGCGGCCGAGAGGCGGTCCACGAGGTCGGTATACACCCGGGAGGCACGCTGTGCCTGGGCTGGTCGCGCGACGGTGCGACCCTGGCCACGGGCGGCCAGGACGGGCAACTCCGCCTCCGCCACCGGGACGGGCGTCAGCGGGTCTGCGAGCTGGGAGCCTGGGTGAACGCCTTGGCGTGGAGCCCGGCCGACCCCGGCCGGCTGGCGGCGGCCGCCGGCCCGGTCACGGCGCTGATGAACCTCGACGGCGAGGTGCTGGGCCGAGACACGGCGCCGTCCACCGTCACCTCGCTCGCGTGGTCGACCGATGGCCGGCGGGTCGGCGCGGGCGCCTACGGCTCGCTGAGCTGGTACGGGCCCGACGGCGGTGAGCCGGTGAAGCGCTTCGAGTGGAAGGGGTCGATCCTGACCCTGGCGGTGGCCCCGAACGGGAAATGGGTGGCGTCGGGCAACCAGGACAACTCGGTGCACGTGTGGCGGCTGTGGACGGCCGAGGACATGGAGATGACCGGCTACGCGGCCAAGATCCAGCAGCTGGCCTGGGATCCGACCTCCCGCTGGCTCTGTGTCGGCGACCTCGGCGAGATCACCTGCTGGGACTTCAGCGGCCGCGGGCCACGGGGGAGCCGGCCCCGCACGCTCACCGGCCACACCCGCCGCATCACCGGACTCGCGTTCTCCGGGAAGGTGCTGGCCTCGGCCTCAGCCGACGGCACCATCCGGCTGTGGCGATCGCTGTCGACCAAGCCGGAGGCGGTGATCGATCTCAACGACCAGGCGGCCCCCCATGCCCCCGCCGAGATCGTGGCCCTGGCCTGGCACCCCGACGGCGGCCGCCTGGCGGTGGGCATGGCCGACGGGCGAGTAGAGCTGGTTTCGCCCGACCACGCTCCGCCGGCCCGGTAGCGATACCCAATGCAGCGCGGAGGGCGTCTGGCGCTTCAGGCGATGATGTGCAGCGCGCCGTCGGCCAGGCCCACGAGCACCCCGCCCCCTGCGTCGGTAGCCATCGTGGCGACCGCCGAGACGCGCTCGGCGAAGCACCATCGACGCCTCGGCACCGGCGTCAGCTGCCCACCGACCACCAACCACTCCCCCACCTCGGTCCCGTAGCCGGCAAGGAGGCACAGGCCCCGCTCCGAGCCCCCACCATCAGCCCCCCAGCGCAGGGCCGACGGCCGGGACGGCACCTCCACCAGGCAAGAGGTCGGGCTCGACGGGAAGTCCAGCCCGATCCCGACCATCGGAACCCCGAACGCCCCCTCAGTCCCTGGCTCCAGGTCACCCCCCAGGTGGTGAACGGCAATGTGGCGATCATGGCCGACAGCCAGCAAATCCCCGTAGGGCGACCACGTCACGATCTCGCCAGGGCCGGGCGGACCGGCCTCCGACCGGTTCGCCGTGGCGCCGCCGATCGACCACAGCAGGGTCGTGCCGCCGTAGCAACCGATGGCGAGCCAATCGCCACCGGGCGACAGCGCGGCGTGGCGCAAGCCGTCGCCCCACAGGACGGCGTCGACCATCCCCGGCTGCAACGTGTCGTCGAACCACACGACGGCCTTCTTGATGACCGCACCGATCCGGTGCCGGTGGACGTCGAACAGCACGCAGCCAACTTCCGACGGCAGCTGATCGAATCGAGCGGCCTCCACTCGATCGGCGTTCACCCGCACCAGGCACCGGCCGTAGGCGGCCACGACGTACGCACCCGTCGGGTGCCAGGCGATCGCCGTCGGCCGACCCGGCAACGCCAACGGCACGGCCGAATCTCCAGCAGCACCGAGCACCGCCAGCGACCCGGGGGCGGCGACGGCGATCTCCCCGCCAGGGCCGCAGGCCACCAGTGCCGCTATCCCCACCGGCCGGCTCACGGTTCGCAGCTCGCCTCCGACGGCCGATCCGCCGCTGCCCGTGGCACCCGACCAGATCGCCACCTGGCCGTCGGCCCCAACGGCCACAGCCCCCTCGGGGCCGGCAATCAGGTCGACCACCCATTCCCCCAGCTGGCCGACCGGCGGCCCAGCGACCGGCCGCGGCTCAGGCCAGCCGGTGAAACGATCGACATCGTCGCGATGAACGACGCAGAGCGGGTCGTCGCAGTCGGTAGCGAACATGTCATGCCCTCCGTGCACCGCCGTTCAGGTACGAGCCCCACCCTATCGATACTATAAGAATCATTCCTATACAAGCCGGGTAGGCTCCCGCCGATGATCTCCCGACCCTTGTCAATGCCGACTGCCGGGATGCGGCCCGGCGGGTTCGAGCTCACGGCGATGGCTCCGGCCGAGGCCGGCGCCGTCCGCCGCTTCTGCCTGTCGACGATCGCCGAGGCCTTCGGCCACGGCTACCGCCCGGAGTGGCACGGCGACCTCGACCGGCTGGGCACCGACCACGACGACTACGCCCCACGGCGAGGCGGAGCCTTCGTCGTCGCGAGATCCGGGAGCCGAATCGTGGCGTGTGGCGGCATGAGGCCGCTCACTGCCAAACCTGCGCTCCACAGCCGGTTCGCCGCTCGATACCCAGACCTGGAGCCCATCGCCTCCCTGTGGCGGGTGTACGTCGAGGACGACCAACGCGGAACCGGCATCGGCTCGGAGATCACACGACACCTCGAGCTGGCAGCCATCGAGGCAGGCTGCCGACACTGCTACCTCCACACCTCAGGCCACCGGGCCGCCAGCGTGGCGTTCTGGGCCGGGCGCGGCTACCAGCCGTTCGCTACCGATGACGACCCCGATCAGACCGTCCACATGGACAAGCTTCTCCCAGACCAGGAAGAGTAGGATTAAGACTTATTCCTGTTTTGTGCTAGGTTGAGGGAATGACAGACCTCCTCCGGCGTTCCGGCACACCTCCCCGGCGCCGCGGCGGCAATCGCACGCCGCGCCGGCACGACCGGCTGGCGACCTTCGCCGTCGAGGCATGGCCGGTCGAACCAGGAGCCGGCCGGTGTTGGCTCGGCTCCTGAACGGCACCGGCGACCGCTCAGACCCCCGGCTCACCGCCCTTTTCGAGCGGGCCGGCGGCGGCCACCCGTCAGACGCACTCGCCCCCTGGCTTCTGCGGGACCTCGAGCATCCCGAGCCCGGGTCATTCGGCGTGGAGTTCGACGACGGCGACGGGCACCTCGTCGGCTACGCCCGCTGCGCCGCCGCACCACCGGCAGAGGACGGGCCAGTGTGGGTGTTCGAGCTGGTGACCCATCCGTTCTGGGCCGGGCGGGTGGAGTACGAGATGTTCACCGTGCTCTATGCCCACCTCCTGATGCTCGGCGGAGGCGACGTCGTCTGGTGGAGCAGCGATCCACGAACCTCGGCATTGGCCCAGGCGATAGGGTTCAGATCCGACATCGCGCTGTGCGAGCTGACATGCCCCGACCACACACTGGATCCATCCGAAGAGCCACGTCCGTCCCCGCAGCAGGGGGGATCGGGGGGCGGGGTGCGACTCGTCGTCGGCGACAACGACGATCACCCACTCGCTTCGTGCCGGGCGATGGCATACGACGCTGGCCGCCGAGTCGAGATCAGCTCGATCCGCTGCACGCCGGGCGCGCCACTCGGGGCGGTGGCGTCGTTGGCGTCCAGAGCGCTGGCCGCCACCCCGGCGGCTCCCGGCCGCACCGTCGTCGCCTCGGTCGACACCCGCGATCGTGCGGTCATCAAGCATCTACTGGCTGCTGGGTTCACGGCCCATCGGCAACGTCGGGCGCACCGCTCGACGCTGCCGACCGCTGCGCACCCCTGACCACATCGGGCCGCATGATCGACTCCACCTCGTGCCGGACGAGGCGAGGGTGCCGCCCATCCGCCGAAGGAGGCCGGATCAGGTCGGTGCTCGGTTCGGTCCTGGCCCGAAGGCGAAGGCGCTGCGGTCGCCGTCGACGAGGCGTTTGACGTCGATCTCGTAGATCTCGGTGAGGACGGCGGGATCCAGGACGGCCTCGGTCGGCCCGCAACAACGGATCGCACCGGCCGACATCAGCGCTACGGCGTCGCAGTACTGCGCGGCTAGGTTGAGGTCGTGGAGGACGACGAGCGTCGTTAGCCCGCTGTGACGCACAAGCGCCAGGATCTCGTGCTGGTAGCGGACGTCGAGGTGGTTGGTCGGCTCGTCGAGTAGGAGCACCTCCGCCCCCTGTGCCAGACACCGGGCGACGTGCACGCGCTGGCGCTCGCCGCCCGACAGTTGGGTCCAGCGCCGCTGGGCGAGGTGGGTGCAGCCGACGGTGTCGAGGGCGTCGGCTGCGATTCGCCGGTCCTCGGCTCCGAACGACTGATGGTCGCGCCGGTGCGGTGTGCGTCCGAGGAGCACCACCTCGGCGACGGAGAGCCCGGGAACGGTCATCGCGTCCTGGGGCACGAGTGCCACGCGTTGAGCGATCTCCCTGGTCGTCAGCGACCGTACGTCAATTCCGTCGAGGGTGACGGTCCCTGACCGGATCGGCACCGATCCGGTCAGGGACCGCACGACTGTCGACTTCCCGCAGCCGTTGGGGCCGAGGAGCCCGAGCACGGCGCCTTCCAGGGTGTCGAGGTCGACGCAGTCGACGACGACCCGACCGCCGAGCTCGACGGTCAGCGACCGGGCCGCCAGCTCCACGTCAGCTCTCGAGCAGGGAGCGCATGACGTCGAGGCCGTCGATCACGATTGGGCTCGGTGGTTCTGCGAAGTTGAACAGCATCGGGTACACCCGCCCATTCGCCACCGCGGCGATGGCATCGGCGCCAGGAGCGTTCACCACGGCGTCGATGATCACCTGCTCATCGATGTCGGGCTCACCGTGGAGCAGGATGAGCACATCTGGGTTGCGGGCGATGAGCTCCTCGATGCTGACCTCGGGCACCCGCTCGGGGAGCTCGGCGAACACGTTCGTCATCCCCATCGCTTCCATCATGGGATGGACCATGCCGAGGGCGGAGTAGACGTAGAGCGGCGGTCCCTGGCTCGACACGTAGAGGGCAGCGGCCGTCGTGCCGTCTTCCACCGGGTTGGCGCTCGCCTCGGCGATGCGCTCGTCGATGTCGTCGGCCGCGGCTTCGGCCGCTTCGCGGGCGCCGAAGATGTCCCCGAACAGACGCACTTCGTCGCTGATGCTGGCGAAGCTGACCGGGGGTGGTGTGTCGCAGAAGGGCGGGGCGACGTAGAGGTTGATCCCAGAATCAGCGAGCCGGTCGCGGGTGATCGTCTCCGTCTCGTAGCCGATGATCAGATCGGGTTCGAGGTCGAGAATCGTCTCGAGCGAGATCTCGACGCCTCCCGTCTGGCCGGTGCCCGACGCGAGCTCTGGAACCGCTTCGAGCTGGGCGAGCAACTCGGCGTCGAAGTACTCGTCGGTGAACGCTCCGACGCGTGCCACCACGGTGTCGACCGCATCGACGGCGTCGAGCATCGACGCCGCGTACGGCGAGATCAGCACCACTCGTTCCGGCGCTGCGTCGAAGGTGACCTCGGAGTCGCAGTTCGTGATCGTGAGCGGGAATCCGCCCGCCGTGTCGGCCGCCGCGGTGGTGTCATCCGGCGTCGTGTCGTCGGGTGGCGTCGAGGTCTCGCCAGCCGCGCTCTCCGGCGGCACGGAGCCCGACGAGACGTCAGCGCCGTCGTCAGATCCGCAGGCGGCGACGCCGAGCGCCAGCACGAGTGCGAGCACACCGCGCCGGCGTGGATGTGGAAGGGGTCTGAAAGGGGTCACGTGGTCTTCCTCTTGGGGGTCGAGGTCTCGGCGTCAGTTGTCGAGCAGGTGGAGGCGGCGGACGAGCGCGACGAGCACCGGGGCGCCAACCACGGCGGTGACCACCCCGATCGGCAACTCTCGCGGTTGGACGACCAGGCGGGCAGCTACGTCGGCCCAGACGAGCAGCAAGGCTCCGAGCATCGCCGTGGCCGGGATGGCCAGGGCGTGGGCCGCGCCGACGAATCGACGGGCGATGTGCGGGACTGCCAGACCGACGAAGCCGATGCCGCCAGCGACGGCGACGACAGCGCCGGTGCAGAGGGCGATGAGGATTACAAGCACGGTGCGCGTGTGGTCGGGGTCGACACCCATCGCCCGCGCCGGCTCGTCACCGAGGGCGAGCAGATCGAGCCGCCGTCGCCACCACGACAACACCCCGGTCGTGACGCCGACTCCGATCGTGGCCCACGGCAACAGCGACCACTCGCCCGCGGCGGTGGAGCCGAGGACCCAGAACAGAACGGCGGTCGCAGCGTTCTCGGAGTCGGCGAAGAGCACGAGCAGGCTCGTGCTGGCGTGGAGCATCTGGGAGACCGCGACGCCGGCGATCAACATGCGACCTGGCGTGATGGCTCCACCGACGCCAGCCAGGGCCATGACCATGAACATGGCGCCCAGGGCCCCGATGAACGCGACGATCGTCGTGGCGTAGACACCGAAGGATGCGCCCACGCCGAACAGGATCGCGGCAGCGGCTCCGGTGGATGCTCCCGAGCTGACGCCGAGCAGGTACGGCTCGGCCAGCGGGTTGCGGACGATCGCCTGCAGTGCCAAGCCCGTGACACCGAGGCCAGCGCCGACCACGATGCCGAGCAGAACACGAGGGAGCCGGACCTGCCAGATGATGGCGTCGTCGGACACCGACCATGTCCATTCCCGTGGCACACCGATGAGATGGTGGCTGACGATCCGCATCACCGTGCCGGGCGGGATGAAGACGGGGCCAAGGCCCACGGCCACGACCGTGGAGGTGGCGAGAACGACCGCCAGCACGAACAGCGCACGCCGTCGACGCCCGAATCCCAGCGCGGCATCAAAGCCGGCGAGGACGTCCTCAGCGCCCCGGGCTTCCGGTGATCCGAGTCCGGTGGACGCAGCACGGGGCGAGACCGTCACATCAGCGGTCATGGTTGGGGCAAGGCGACGAGCACGCGATCATCGAAGCGCTGCCAGACCGTGTCGACCACAGCGAAGCCTGCGTCATGGAGCAGCCCGATGTAGAGGTCGAGCAGCGGCGGTGGGGCGTCGCCGTCATCGGTCACGGGCCGGGGCGGGTAGATCGCGTCGCGCTCGACACAGAGCGGGCCCAGTGCATCGTCGGCTCGAGCCCGGTCCCACCATTCGGTCCACGTCTGGGCTCCCTCCGTTGCGGCGCGTTGCTGATGGTCGGCCTCGATCCGATCGGAGAGCGCCTGGAGACGCGATGCGGTCGGGGCGTAGCGCAGGTTGTCGGCGTTCACGAACACGCCCCCGTCGTGCAGCAGCGCCCGGCAGGTGCGGAAGACCTCGCTCAGGGCTCCGGCGCCGAGCCAGTGCAGGGCGGTGGTGGAGACGATCGCGTCGAAGCTCTGTGGTGCCAGACCATCGGCCCAGCCTGTCGAGACGAGGTTGGCGGCGCGAAGGGTGAAGCGGTCGCCGTAGCGGCCGCCGACCTCCTCGGCAAGACGGAGGAGCACCGGGTCGATGTCGACGCCTATGTAGGTCGCCGTCGGCATGCGGTCCAGCATCCTGGTACCGAGCGCGCCCGGCCCGCAGCCGAGGTCGAGGATCCGGATGCCGTTATCGCCGACGATCGCAGCCACCGTGTCGACAACGACACCGAAGCGCTGCTCGCGCTCGGCGACATAGAGCTCCTGTTGGCGGTCCCACGACTCGATCCAAGCGTCGATGGCGTAGGGCGTCTTCACGATCGGCGTAGTCATCGGGGGATACCCTAGACTAAAATAGGAATGATTATCAATCTGATCTCCCCGGTGCTGCGCTGATGACTGGTCACCTTCAAGTTCACCAACCCCACAGCCGCCGTCACCTCGGTCACCTGCGCCACCGGATCACCCTGATCTGAGGCGACTCCGGCCACAGGCCGGGCTACCAGACCGACCAAGCCAACGATCGATGGGTGCTCGAGGGCCTGGTCTCCAGCGGAGTGGTGCGGTTCGCCAGCCTTCAGGAAGGCCATAGGACCGACTCGACAGCGCCCCACTGCCGGTCGCGAGCCAGCGAATGGCGTGGCTCTCAAATCTCGAGGCAACGGGCGCTCAGCCGTTGACGATCCTGGCCACCCGGTTTTGGAGAGCGCCAAGCGGCGTCGACCCGTCGTCTCTGCTGATGGGACCGACGATCGTGTCGGAGAGCCACACCGACAGACCGACCAGATCCTCGGGCTCTGAGTGCCCGGTGTTGATCGCGTGCTCTGCCATGAACACGAACTCGTTCATGACACCCAGCACCCGGCGGCTCGCCGTCTTGGCCAGCACCGCCGATCCCATCTCGGCCGTCTCCGCCGCGATGAACCCTGGGTCGATCCCGAGCGCAGCGAACACCTCAGCCACCGCCGCCGGCAAGCGGCCAACGACACCGGCCGCCGGGGCCAGCGGCATCAACACCGGCACGAACGTGTTGGCATTGACGAACACCGCCACCTGCGGCCGCCAGAACAACACATTCGCATACCAGTCACCCAACACCGTCGAGGTTGCCGGCGGATCGGGATCCGGACGTCCGACACGGTCCAGGAACTTCTTCGTCCCCCGAATCGTGAACACCGCTAGCCAGCGTCCAGCGCCGCCTCGAGCAGGGCGCACGCCTCATCGAGCAGACGCGCCCGGCGCCGCTCGACCTCTGCGTTCACCTCCGACGCCACACAGCCCCCGGACACGTCGGTCGGCGAGCCCTCCCAACCGGTGATCACGCCCTCATCACACCCCCACGCAATCTCACCGTCCGCATGACGGAACACCATCACGAACCTGGCGCACGGACGATGGCCCGGCCGTTTCGTGCAGCGCACAGCCGAGGAGGCACTCAGCTGCGTCGCAAGCCGCTTCGCCGGCCCCGGCGCAGCGTCGGGCATGTCCAGAAAGTGACGCAAGTCGCTCACCAACACGGCCCCACCGTAGCCCTCCGGCGCCCCGTCGACGTCCGACCCTGCGCAGCCCGGCCGTCGTGCAGGGGGCCAGTCTCGCCGGGCCCAAGCCGGTGCTCTCCGGTCGCCTCTGCGGAAAACTAGGGATGGCCCGCAATCAGACCCCCCATTGACGCTGGACCGTCAGCTCTCGACTGACTGCTGCATAACCGAGTTCTCCCTGGTCAGATCATTCGATCCGCAGCCCCGAGATGGCCCGGCTGATCACCAGCTGCTGGATCTGCTCGGTGCCTTCGAAGATGTCGTAGATCTTGGCGTCGCGGTGCCACCGCTCGACGGGATGGTCGGTCACGTAGCCGGCCCCGCCCAGGATCTGCATCGACCGCTCGGTGACCCACACCGCGGTGCGGCCGGCCTTCATCTTGGCCATCGACCCCTCGGCGTGCTTGAAGCCCTTGCGCTTGCCCAGCCACGCCGCCCGCCAGGTGAGTAGCCGGGTGGCTTCGATCTCGGTGGCCATGTCGGCCAGCATGAAGGCGATCGACTGGTTCTTGATGATCGGCTTGCCGAACGCCACCCGATCCTTGGCGTACTGCAGCGAGTACTCATAGGCCGCCCGGGCGATGCCCAGCGCCTGCGCCGCCACGATCGGCCGCGTGTTCTCGAACGTCTGCATGGCCCCCTGACTGGTGCTCTTCTGCCCGTCCCGAACCTTGGCCAGGCGCTCGTCGAGCCGCTCCTTGCTCCCCAGGAGGCAACTCCCGGGCACCCGGACGTCGTTCAGCACCACCTCGGCGGTGTGGCTGGCCCGGATCCCGTGCTTGGAGAACTTCTGGCCCTGCGACAACCCAGCCGTGCCCGGCGGCACCACGAAGCTGGCCTGCCCCGCCGCCCCGAGCTTGGGGTCGACCACAGCCACCACCACGTGGATGTCGGCGATCCCACCGTTGGTGATCCACGTCTTGGTCCCGTTCAGCACCCAGGTGTCGGTGGCTTCCTCGTACACCGCCCTCGTCCGGTAGGCCGCCACGTCGGACCCGGCATCGGGCTCCGAGGCGGCGAACGCCCCCAGCTTGATGTCGTCAGCTGTCCCGTAGCACTGGGGCACCCACTCCAACACCTGCTCCGGCGTGCCCGCCGCTGCGATCCCGGCCGCGGCCAGCCCCGAGCCCATGATGGCCATGCCGATACCGGCATCACCCCAGAACAGCTCCTCCATGGCCACCGGAGACGACAGCCCCGACTTGTCGTTCATCATGATCTCGGCCAGGAACTCCCAGCCGTACAACCCGATCTTGGCCGCCTCCTCCAGGATCGGCCACGGCGTTTCCTCCCGCCGGTCCCACTCGGCCCCGGCCGGGCGGATCACCTCTTCGGCGAAGTCGTGCACCCACTTCTGCAACTGGAGTTGGTCTTCACTGAGCTGGAGCGAGAACTCGGCCATGGCGCCTCCGATCGGCGTGGCGGGCGCCGAGCTGACAGCTCGGGCCCAATCGGGTCGGATGGATTGTGCTAGCTAATGCATGCACGTGCCTACAGATTACCCATTGGTAACTTGTTCAACCAATCATCGCCCCCGAAATCTCTGTGCGCACTGCGCCACCGGCGGCGCCTGGTGCAACAAGATTCCGGCGGCCCACGCACTCGTCGGGGGCCGGAGGCACCGCCGGCGGAGCTCTGCGCACCTAGACAGCGCGGGGCGCGCCCAGGCCGACGAAGAGCTCAGTCGGCCATGAACCACACCTG
>CADEDH010000035.1:30671-43373 GCA_902826025.1 uncultured Actinomycetes bacterium | reverse complement strand
AGCGCGGGGCGCGCCCAGGCCGACGAAGAGCTCAGTCGGCCATGAACCACACCTGGTCGGCCCGGACGCCGAGCGCCACCCGCTCCCCCACCGCCGGTGCCTCGTCGGCCTCCCATACGACATCGACCGACTCATCGACGCCGACCAGCCGGCCCGTCACCCGGTACCGCCCCTGGTTGAATCCGACCGACCCCACCTCGACATCCACCGTCGGTCCGGTCCCCGACCGGGACGGCCCCACCGCCGTCACCGGCACGACAACCGTGCCCCCCGCCGACTCGGCCCCGACACCCGCCAACGAGCCCAGGTCCAAGCCCGCCACCGTCACCCGGCCACCCTCCCCCACCGTGGCCGGCCACCGGTTGGGGTGGCCCAGGAACTCGGCCACGAACCTCGTGGCCGGGCGGTGCCACAGCTCGGCCGGCTCCCCCACCTGCACCAGGCGCCCCGCCGCCAGCACCGCCACCCGGTCGGCCAGAGCGAACGCCTCGGCCTGGTCGTGAGTGACGTGCAGCGCCGTCTGGCCCAGCTCCCGCAGCAGCCGCCGGACCTCCTCCGTCAGCTGCTCCCGCAGCACCCGGTCGAGAGACCCGAACGGCTCGTCCAGCATCAGCAGCGCCGGCTCCGGTGCCAGGGCCCGGGCCAGCGCCACCCGCTGCGCCTCCCCGCCCGACAGCTCGTGCACCGCCCGCCGCTCGAAGCCGGCCAGGCCCACCAGCTCCAGCAACGCCACCACCCGAGCCCGCTGCCGGTCGGCCGGCCACCGCTTCATCCGCAGCCCGAACGCCACATTGGCCGCCACGTCGAGATGGGGGAACAGCGCATGGTCCTGGAACATCAGGCCCAGGTCCCGCTCGGGCACCGGCACCCCCGCCAACGACCGTCCCCCGGCCCGGATCTCTCCCGCCACCAGCGGCTCCAACCCGGCGATGGCCCGCAACAGCGTGCTCTTCCCGCTCCCGCTCGGGCCCACCACGGCCAGGGTCTCACCCGCCGCCACCTCCAGCGACACCCCGTCCACCGCCCGCACCGACCCGAACGCCACCGTCACGTCCCGGATCGACAGCCCGGCGGCACCGGTCTCAGCCTGGCCCGATCGTCCGGCCCGGCTCACAGCAGGCTCACCCGGTCGCCCCGGCGCCACTCGATCAGCGCCGCCACCACGGCCACCACCAGCCCGATCACCATGCTGAGGGCCAGGGCCTGGCCCCGCAGCGCCGCCCCCGGCTGCGACACCAGTCGGGCTACAGCCAGCGGCGCCGTGAACGAGTCACCCCCCCGACTCAGGAACGAGGTGGCCCCGAACTCGCCCAGGCTCACCGCCGCCGAGAACCCCGCGCCCGTCACCGCCGCCCCCCGCACCAGCGGCCAGTCGACGAGCCGACGCACCGTCCACCCGCCCGCCCCCAGCGTGGCCGCTGCCTCCCGCAGGCGGGGATCGATCGACCGCAACGCCGGCACCACGGCCGCCAGCACGAACGGCAACCCGATCACGGCGTGCGACACCGGCACCAGCCACACGGAGCGCCGCAGGTCGAACACGGCGAACGCCACCAGATACCCGAACCCCAGCGTCACCGCCGACACCCCCAACGGCACCAGGGTCAACACCTCCAACGGCCGGGCCAGGGCCGAGCCCCCGGTCACAGCCATCGCCGCCACCACACCCACCACCGAGGCCACCACCGCCGCCACCAGCGCGTACTGGAGCGACGTGGCCAGAGCCCGGGCCGCGCTCACCGGCAGCAGATCCCCGGTGGTGAACAGCCGGCGGTAGTTGTCGAACCCGTACCCGTCGCCCACCCGCAGCGAGCTCTGCCCCAGCACGACGATCGGCACGACGATCACCACTCCCACGATGGCCAGCGCCCCGGCCAACCACAGCCGAGCCGGCCAGCCCCCCTCCGCCACCGTCCGGGCCGACGGCCGGACCCGCCCCCGCTGGGCCCGGGAGATCCGCCGCTGGAACGCGGCCGACACGGTGGCCAGCCCCAGGACGACCACCAGTTGCAGTGCCGCCAGCACCGCGGCCACGTCGAACTCGGTGCGGTTGACGGCGTAGCGGAAAATCTCGGTCTCGAGCGTGGCCCGCCCCGGACCGCCCAGGATGCGGATGATCCCGAAGCTGGTGAACGTGAACAGGAACACGAGCACGGCCGAGCCGGCCAGCACCGGCCCCAAGCGGGGCACGGTGACCGAGCGGAACACCTGCCACGGCCCGGCCCCCAGTACCTGAGCCGCCTCGTCGAGCCGGCGGTCGGCTCCGGCCCAGTAGCCGCCCACCACCCGCACCACCACGGCCAGGTTGAAGAACACGTGGGCGGCCAGCACCGGCACCAGCGTGTCACGCCACCCTGGGGCGTAGCGCTCGAACAACGTGGCGAAAGCCGCCGCCACCACCACCGTGGGCAGCACGAACGGCACCACCACCAGCGCCCGCAGCACCCGCACCCCGGGGAAGCGGTAGCGGGCCACCACCCGGGCCACGGGCAGGCCCAGGGCCAGGGTCAGCATGGTCGACAACAATGCCTGGCCCACGGTGAACGCCACCACCGAACGCACCGAGCCCCGGCCGAGCACCTCGGCCACGCGCCCCGGCCCCACCCCTTCGAACGACCGCACCAGCACCGCCACCAGCGGCCACACCACGAGCACGGCCAGGAACGCAGCCGGCCCGGCGACGAGCGACATCTCCGCCGCTCGCCTCCGGAGCCGCGTCTGGCCCGACGACAGGGGCACGTTCAGCGGGTCACGATCTGGGACCAGCGTTCGGTCCAGTCGGCTCGCTTGGCCTCGATCTCGCTCGGCTCCAGGCTCAGCGTCCGGGTCGGCGTTGCCGTGAACTGTGTGTACTCCGCCGGCACCTCCACCTCGGAGTTGACCGGCGAGACGAACATGTTGAGCGGAATGTCGGCCTGGAAGGTGTCCGACAGCAGGAAGTCGATCAGCTTGGCCGCCGCCTCCGGGTGCTCGGTGCCGGCCAGGATGCCGGCGAACTCGATCTGGCGGAAGCACGAGTCGAGCACCACCCCGGTGGGTGGCGTGTCGACCTTGGGATCGGAGAACAACACCTCGGCCACCGGGCTCGAGGCGTACGACGTCACCAACGTCTTGTCGCCCTCGCCCCCAGCCTTGAACTGGCCGTTGTAGGCGTCCTCCCAGCCGCTGCTCACGGTGACCCCACCGTCGGCCAGCTTCTGCCAGTATTCCTCCCAGCCGTCCTCCCCGTACGCGGCGATCGTGGCCAGCAGGAAGGCGAACCCGGGCGATGACGTCTCCGGGTCCTGGGTCACGAAGCTGGCGGCGTACTCCGGCTTGGTCAGGTCGTCCATCGATGCTGGCGGGGTGCCACCGGCGACGCCATCCTTCCAGTAGTTCACGCACACGTCGCCGTAGTCGATCGGGGTCACCCGGTGCTGGGCGTCGAGTTCGTATTCGTCGGGCACGTCGGCCAGGGCGGGCGAGGCGTAGGCCTCGAACAGGCCGGCGTCGAGGCCCCGCTGGAGGAACGTGTTGTCGATCCCGAACAGCACGTCGCCCTCGGGCTCGCCGGCCGTGAGGATCGCCTTCGACACCACCTCCCCGGCGTCGCCCGACGCCACCTGTTCCACCGTGATGCCCGTCTCGGACGTGAACTGGTCGAGCAGACCCTCGGTCACATTGAACGAGTCATGGGTGATCAGGCGGATCGTGGTGCCGCTGGTGTCGGCCTGGGCCACCTGTTCGGAGGTGATCGTGCGCACCTCACCCCCGGCTTCCCCGGAGGAGTCGGAGCAGCCGGCGGCCAGGATGGCGGCCGCCGCCAGGCTGGCTCCGACGGCGAGGGCCCGGTGGGTCCCCGTGGGTCTCGTGGTTGAACGGCGCATGACGCTCGTGCCTCCCTTGCGCTGGTATTACCCAGATCAGGTTCGCGGGTCGACAGTGCAAGCGACTGTCCTCTCAGCCCGGCTGTACCCGAGCTCCCCGGTCTTTTCGGTTGTGTGTGTTGCTCCCTCCCGGGAGCGGCCGCTGTGTCGCCGGATGGCCACATGGCGGCAGCACGGGATCGTAGCCGGTGCCCCGGCCGGGCGGCACACTGGGCGGGTGACGCCGGCCATCAAGCTGCTCGAGAAGGCGAAGGTCGCCCATCGGGTGATCCCCTACCCCCACGATCCCGCCGCCGACTCCTACGGTCTGGAGGCGGCCGAGGCCCTCGGCGTCAGCCCCGACCAGGTGTTCAAGACCCTGGTGGCCACAATCGACGGCCACCGCCACGTCGTGGCCGTGGTTCCGGTGAGCACGAGGCTCGACCTCAAGGCGATCGCCGCCGCGGCCAAGGGCAAGAAGGCGGCCATGGCCGACCCCGCCGCCGCCGAGCGGATGACCGGCTACGTGGTGGGCGGGATCAGCCCGCTGGGCCAGAAGAAGCGCCTCGACACGTTCGTCGACGACTCGGCCCAGACCCTCGACCTCATGTATGTGAGCGGCGGACGCCGGGGCCTCGACATCGAGCTGGCCCCGGCCGACCTCGTTGCCACCCTCGAGGCCACGTTCGCCCCTATCGCCAACCGCTGAGCGCCGGCGCCCCTGGCCCCCGGGTCAGGCCGGGCGAACGACCGGGCCGCCCGGGGTGTCCTCCACCGTGTAGCCGGCGGCCGAGATCTGCTCGCGCAACTGATCGGCCAGCGCCCAGTCCTTGGCCCCCCGGGCCGTTTGGCGCTGCTCGGCCAGGGCCAGCACCTCGGCCGGCACCTCAGTGCCCGCCCCCGAGCGCAGCTCCAGGCCCACCGCCCCGGCGATCTCCCGGGCCGTGGCCGCCGTCTTGGCCGCCACCACCTCGTCGCCGGCATCGAGCGCCGAATTGCCCTCCCGCACCTGGCGGAACAGGAGGTCGACGGCGCCCGCCGTGTCGAGGTCGCGGTCCATCGCCGCCCGGAACGCGTCGAGCACGTCGGCGTCAGGCTTGCCCTCCAGCCCTTCGGTGCGCCTTGTGAAGGCATCGAGCCGGTCGAGGGCGGCCTCGGCGTCGGTCATGGAGGCGTCGGTGACCTCCATGGGCGACCGGTAGTGCGACCGCAGGATCAGGAGCCGGAAGGCGCGAGGGTCGTAGGCCTCGGTGAGGTCGAGCAGGTTGCGGACGTTGCCCAGCGACTTGGACATCTTCTCGCCCTCCAGCTCGATGAACCCGTGGTGCATCCAGTGGTTGGCGAACCGATTGCCCATGGCGACCGCCTGGGCCCGTTCGTTCTCGTGATGGGGGAAGACGAGGTCGAGCCCGCCGGAGTGGAGGTCGAAGCCGTCGCCCAGCAGGTCGAGGCTCATCACCACGCACTCGGTGTGCCAGCCTGGGCGCCCGTCACCCCAGGGCGACGGCCACGACGGCTCACCCGGCTTGGCTAGCTTCCACAGGGCGAAATCGGCCGGATGGCGCTTCTCCGCCCCTACCAACTCCCGGTCGCCACCGCCCTCCCGCAGGTCGTCGAGCGACTGGTGGTTGAGCAGGCCGTAGCCCGCCACAGTCTCAACCGCGAGGTAGACGCCGTCGCCGGCCAGGTAGGCCGAGCCCCGCTCGATGAGCGCGCTGATCAGGGCCACCATCCCCTCCACGTAGTCGGTGGCGTGGGGGATCTCGGTGGGGCGCTGGACGTCGAGGCGGTCCATCGCCTCCCACCAGATCGACTCGCACTTGCGGGCGATGTCGGAGGAGTCCCGGCCCTCGTTGATGGCCCGCTCGATGATCTTGTCATCGATGTCGGTCACGTTGGACACATGGCGGACGTCGAGCCCGGTCCACGTGAGGTAGCGCCGCAGGACGTCGTATACCAGCACCGAGCGGCCATGCCCCAGGTGCGGGGGCCCGTACACGGTGGGCCCGCACACGTACATCGACACCTTGCCCGGGTCACGCTGAGCGAGCGGGACCACCTGCTGGGTGGCGGTGTCGTACAGGCTGATCATGGCTCCCAGAGTACCGAGATGCCGCCTCCGCCGGGCCGGCAATTCGGGCCGGGTCGCCCCCCACAGGCCTTAGCCTGGATGGCACTATGACAGGCTCCAACCCCAACGCCGCCCAGATCCCCGACAAGCCAACACTTGAGGGAGTCGAAGCGCGCTGGGTAGAGCGCTGGAAGGCCGACGACACCTACGCCTTCGACCGCTCCCGCCCCCGGGCCGAGGTGTTCTCGGTCGACACCCCACCCCCTACCGTGTCGGGTTCGCTCCACGTGGGCCACGTCTTCTCCTACACCCACACCGACACCATCGCCCGTTACCAGCGGATGACGGGCAAGGCCGTGTTCTACCCCATGGGGTGGGACGACAACGGCCTGCCCACCGAGCGCCGGGTGCAGAATTACTTCGGTGTCCGCTGCGACCCGTCGCTCCCCTATACCCCCGATTTCGCCCCGCCCGGCACCGAGGGCAAGGCCAAGAACGAGGTGTCGGTCAGCCGCCCCAACTTCATCGAGCTGTGTGAGCAACTCGTGGCGGAAGACGAAAAGGCGTTCGAGAACCTGTTCCGCCTGCTTGGCCTGTCGGTCGACTGGCACCACCTCTACTCCACGATCGACGAACGCAGCCGCCGCATCTCCCAGCGCAGCTTCCTCGACCACCTCGCCGCCGGCCACGCCTACCAGCAGGAGGCGCCGTCCCTGTGGGACGTCACCTTCCAGACGGCGGTGGCCCAGGCCGAGCTGGAAGACCGGGAGCGCCCCAGCGCCTACCACACGATGCGCTTCACGGTCACCGACAGCGGCAGCGATCTGCTGATCGACACCACCCGGCCCGAGCTCCTGGCGGCCTGCGTGGCGGTGGTGGCCAACCCCGACGACGAGCGCTATCAGCCCTTGAAGGGGCAGACCATCACCACCCCGGTCTACGGGGTGCAGGTGCCGCTCGTGTTCCATTCGTTGGCCGACCCCGAGAAGGGCACCGGCCTGGCCATGATCTGCACCTTCGGCGACCTCACCGACGTCACCTGGTGGCGGGAGCTCAACCTCGACACCCGGGCCGTGATCGGCCGCAACGGCCGCTTCGTTGAAGACGTCCCGGCCGGCTTCGGGCCCGACGCCCAGGAACGCTACGCCGAGCTGGTGGGCAAGACGGTCAACACCGGCCGCGACATCGTGGTGGGCCAGCTTCGGGATACCGGGGCCCTGGTGGGTGAGCCCCGGGCCATCACCCACCCGGTGAAGTTCTACGAGAAGGGCGACAAGCCGCTCGAGATCATCACCACCCGCCAGTGGTACATCCGCAACGGCGGGCGGGAAGAGGACCTGCGGGAGACCCTGATCAAGCGGGGCGAGCAGATCGCCTTCCACCCCGACTACATGCGCACCCGCTACCGCAACTGGGTTGAGGGCCTCAACGGCGACTGGCTGATCTCCCGCCAGCGCTTCTTCGGCGTGCCGCTGCCGCTGTGGTACGCGCTCGACGAGAACGGCGAGCCGATCTACGAGCAGCCGCTGGTGCCGGCGCTCGACCGGCTCCCGATCGATCCCTCCACCGACGCCCCCGAGGGCTACACCGAGGCCCAGCGGGGCCAGCATGGCGGATTCATGGCCGATCCCGATGTGATGGACACGTGGGCCACGTCGTCGCTCACCCCCCAGATCGCCGGTCAATGGGGCCACGACGACGACCTGTGGGCCCGCGTCTACCCCTTCGACATGCGGCCCCAGGCCCACGACATCATCCGCACCTGGCTGTTCTCCACCGTGGTCCGCTCGCATTTCGAGGAAGACTCGATCCCCTGGTACAACGCCTGCATCTCGGGCTGGATCCTCGATCCCGACCGTAAGAAGATGTCGAAATCCAAGGGCAACGTGGTGGTGCCAACCGATCTGCTGGCCACCTACGGGTCCGACGCCGTGCGCTACTGGGCCGCCTCCGGCCGCCCCGGCACCGACACCGCCTTCGACGAGGGCCAGATGAAGATCGGGCGCCGGCTGGCCATCAAGCTGCTCAACGCCTCCAAGTTCGCCCTGGGTATGGCCCCGGCCGGTGGCACGCTGGCCGATGCCCTCGAGCGTCCCGTCACCGAGGCGCTCGACCGGGCCATGCTGGCCGGGCTGGCCAACCTGGTGAGCGACTGCACCCGGGCCCTCGACGGGTTCGACTACGCCCGGGCCCTGGAGCGCACCGAGACGTTCTTCTGGTCATTCACCGACGACTACATCGAGCTGGTGAAGAACCGGGCCTACGCCAGCCGGGGAAGCGACGCCGCCGCCTCGGCCCACGCCGCCCTGGCCCGGGCCCTCGACACCCTGCTCCGGCTGTTCGCCCCCTTCCTCCCGTTCGTCACCGAAGAGATCTGGTCGTGGTGGCGGGAGGGGTCGGTGCACACCTCGTCGTGGCCCGACGCCGCTGCGCTGCGGGCCGACGCCGGCGATGGCGCGGCGGCCGAGCTGTTGCCACTCGCCGGCACCGTGCTGACCGAGCTGCGCAAGACCAAGACCGAGGCCAAGCTGTCGCTCCGGGCCCCGATCACCACTGCCACCATCGTCGACACGGCCGAGCGGCTGGCCCTGCTGGTCCCGGCCCTGCCCGACCTGCGGGACGCCAGCGTGGCCGCCGAACTGTTGACGGCCGAGGGCACCGAGCTGGCCGTCTCGGCCCAGCTCGCCCCGGTCGAGTAGACAGGGCTCGCCGGCCATGGCTCCCGCCCCGGGCAGCGAAGGCGCCCTGCAGTCGATCCTGGTGCGCGTGTCGGGCCCCGACCGGCCCGGGATCACGGCCAGCCTCATGGGTCTGCTCAGCGAGCACCGGTGCGGGATCGACGACATCGAGCAGATCGTGATCCGAGGCCGGCTCGACCTCAGCCTGGTGGTGACACTCCCGTCACCGGGCGGGCTGGGAGCCACCGAGGAGGCGGTGCGGGAGCTGTACGGCGAGCTGCTGCTGTTCGGCTACGACCAGAACATGACGGTCGACTTCGAGCCGGTGGCCGCCACGCCGTCCCGGGCCAACCCGGGGCTGGTGGCCACGATCCTGGGCTCGGTGGTGTCGCCGGCCGAATTCGGGGCCATCGCTGCGGTGGTGGCGGCCAACGGGGGCAACATCGACCGGATCGTCCGGCTGGCCCGGTACCCGGTGATGGCGTTCGAGTTGGCGATCAGCGGCCCCGACCGGCCCCGCATCCAGGAGGCCCTGCTGGCCCGGGCCAATGAGCTGCCCTGCGACGTGGCCGTCCACTATCAGGGCCTCGGGCGGCGGGCCAACCGCCTCGTGGTCCTCGACGTCGACTCCACCCTGATCCAGGACGAGGCCATCGAGCTCCTGGCCGACGAGGCCGGCACCCGGGACCAGGTGGCGGCCATCACCGAGCGGGCCATGGCCGGCGAGCTCGACTTCGCTCAGTCGCTGGCCACCCGGGTGGCCACGCTGGAGGGCCTCGACGCCTCGGTACTCGACCGGCTCAACCGGCGGATCCGTCTCACGCCGGGGGCCCGCACGTTCATTCGCACGCTACGCCGACTGGGGTACCGCACGGCGATCGTGTCGGGCGGGTTCACCTCGGTCACCGACCACCTGGTGGCCGAGCTGGGCATCGACCACAGCCACGCCAACACCCTGGAGATCGTCGACGGTCGGCTGACCGGGCGCACCGTCGGGCCGGTGGTGGACCGGGCGGCGAAGGCCCAGTTCGTGCGGGAACTGGCAGCCAAGGAGGGCATCCCGCTCGACCAGGTGGTGGCCGTGGGCGACGGGGCCAACGACCTCGACATGCTACGCACCGTGGGGCTGGGGATCGCCTTCAACGCCCGGCCGGTGGTGCGCCAGGCGGCCGACGCCGCCGTGAACGTCCCGTACCTCGATGCCATCCTGTTCGTGCTGGGTATGCGGCGCGACGAGATCGAGTACGACGAGCTGTCGAGCTCGGAGATCCCGGTTGGTGGAACCGGCGCCAGAGCCGAGGTCGGGGCCGATGACGCCCCGGCCGCCGGTTGAGCGCCAGCGCCTGGCCTCCCGCCGGCTGGCGGGAGCGGTTCGACCAGACGCCGGTGGCCGTGGTCACCGGGGCGTCGAACGGGTTGGGGCTGGTGACGGCCCGGGCCCTGGTGGCAGCCGGTGCGGTGGTGGTGCTGGCGTGTCGCGATCAGGGGCGGGGCGAGGAGGCGGCGGCTGGCTGCGCCGGGCCGGGCCGGGCCGTGGTCGGGCTGATCGACCTGGCCGCCCCGGCCTCGGTCGACGCCTTCGCCCGCTGGTTCACAGAGCGCCACGGCCGGCTCGATCTCCTCGTCAACAATGCCGGCGTGATGGCGGCGCCGCCCCGGCTCACGGCCGAGGGCATCGAGCTGCACTGGGCCACGAATCACCTCGGTCACTTCGTGCTCACCGGCCGCCTGCTCGCCGCTCTGGCGGCGGCTCCCGCCGGCCGGGTGGTGGCGGTGTCGAGCGTGGCCGCCGGGGCCGGCCGCCTCCGGGGCTACGACCCGACCACGCTCGACGGCTACCGCTGGTGGCCCGCCTACGCCGCTTCCAAGCTGGCCAACCTGGTGTTCGCCCGGGAGCTCGACCGCCGTCTGCGGGCCGCCGGACTGTCGGTGACGTCGTTGGCCGCCCACCCCGGCGTCACCCATACCAACCTCGTGTCGACCCGCTTCGCCGGCGGAGGGCCGGTGAACGTTGCGGCCCGGCGGGTGGCCCTGGCCGGGAGCCGGCTGGTGCTGGCGTCGGCGGCGGCCGGGGCGCAGCCGATCCTGCGGGCGGCCACCGATCCCGATGCCGCCGGAGGCTCCTACTGGGGCCCGTCGGGGTTTCGCCAGCACCGGGGCCGGGCGGTGGCAGTGCCACTGCCGGCGTCGGCCGCCGACTCCGGGCTGGGGCCCGACCTGTGGGCCTTGTCGGCCCGCCTGTCCGGCGTCGACTATCTGGCGTGATGGCCGGCGCCGCCGGTCGGCGCTAGGCCAGCGACCAGGTGGCGGTGAGCGAGGGTTCGCCGTCGGAGCGGGCCCGGCCGTCGCGGTGCATGGCCAGGAGGTGGGAGTAGACGGAGTTGGCGGCGGCCCGCCACAGCCGCTTGTCCACCTCGGCATAGATGCCGGGGACGATGGCCTTGATCGTGCTGGGGCCCGGCTTGAGGGCCTCGATGATCTGAGCTTCCCGCTCCAGACGGTGATCGATGAAGCTCTGGACGTAGGTCTGGGGGCTGTCGATGGCAGGGCCGTGGGTGGGCCAGTAGCGGGCGTCCTGGCTGCGGCCGAGGAGCTTGCGGAGGCTGTTCATGTAGTCGAACAGGTCGCCGTCGGGGGGTGAGATCACCGAGGTGGCCCATCCCATGACGTGGTCGCCGGTGAAGAGGACCGCCTCGTCGGTCAGGGCGTAGCACAGGTGATTCGAGGTGTGGCCGGGGGTGTGGACGGCCTCGACGGTCCAGCCGTCGGCTTCCACCAGATCGCCGTCGGCCAAGGCCACGTCAGGCACGAACGACGTGTCGGGGCCCTCCCGCTTCAGCTCGTCGGGCATCTCGGCCCATTCCTTGTCGATCTTGGCCTTCTCCTCGGGGGTGAAGTACTCGTCGAAGGAGATCTTGTCGAGCGGGTCTTCCTTGGGCACCTCGCCGTGGGGCCCGAAGCCGTAGGTGCGGGCACCGGTGCGAGCCACGAGCTTGGCCACACCGGCCGTGTGGTCGGAGTGGGTGTGGGTGACGATGACACGGGTGATCTGCTCGTCGGAGCCGAGGGCGCCCTCGATGGCGTCGAGGTGCTCATCCATGGTGGGGCCGGGATCGATGACGGCCACGTCGCCCCGCCCGATCAGGTAGACCCCGGTACCGGTGAACGTGAACGGGTTGGGGTTCTTCGCCACCACCCGTCGGATCAGGGGCGACAGCTCGTCTACCTGCCCGTACTCCGGTTTGAAGTTGCGGTTGAACGCGGGAGCAGTCATAGGGGTCGGCCTCCGTTTTCCGTCGCCCGTCAGTCTGTCGGGCTTCGCTCCCTCGTGCCAGACAAGGGGCGAACTACAACGGCCCGTCGGGAGCGAGGACGGAGGTGAGCAGCAGGCGCTCGTCGTAACCGACCTCGGCCTGGAAGCGCCGGCGGCCGCCGACGAGCAGGTAGACCGTGCCATCGTCGTCGGTTTCCACCTCGTAGGGGGTGCCGATGGCGGCCTCGACCATGGGGCTGCGATCGACCAGGATCGACTGGAGCGCACTGACCCGGCTCCGTTCGAACAGGTCCATGTCGAGCTCCACCCAGTCTTCGCCCCCGGTGCCGATGAAGCTCACCCGACTAGTCAAGCAGGGGTTGGAGGGCGGGGAACAGCCAGTCGGGCGGCCGGGCGGGCCGGCCGTTGCGGTCGGTGACCCCGATCGTGATGTCGGCCGTCACCAACTCCACGCCCTCGCGCAGGATCCTCTGGGCCCACGTGCCCCGGGCCCGCCGCTGCTCAGCCAGCCGGGTCTCGACGGTGACGATGTCGCCCGGGCCGGCCGAACGGACGAAGCGGGCCGTCAATTCGGTGACCACCAGCTGGTACCCCCGCTCGCTGATCGTCTCGATCGGGATGCCGCAGTGCTCGAGCGCCTCGCACCGGGCCTGCTCGAAGTAGGTGAGATACACGGCGTGGTTGACGTGGCCATAGGGGTCGAGCTCGGAGAACCGGACGGCGATGGTGGTCTCGTGTGCCATGGAGAGGGCCACCGTAGCCGGTCTGGGGGTCGCTCCACCCCGCGCCAAATCCGACGCTTGTTGGCTCCTCTTTGCTCATATTTTCTCTCTT
>CADEDH010000035.1:0-30571 GCA_902826025.1 uncultured Actinomycetes bacterium | reverse complement strand
ACCCCGCGCCAAATCCGACGCTTGTTGGCTCCTCTTTGCTCATATTTTCTCTCTTGGAGGGTTGTTTCCCGAACTGACGTTCACTACGATGAGTAGTTACCACCCCAGCGGCGGTCTCGAAGCTCCGGCTTCCGGTCAGTGCCTTCACTCGTGGCGCTGGCGTCTTCCCCAAGTTCTACTCATGGCTTGTGACAGTGACCGGCGGTGCCCACCGCCGGTGCGGGAGGTTCGGATGTGCGGCGTTGCTGTTGAAGCGGAAGGTCGGACCGGTGAGGCGGAGCCGATCGATGCGTCGTGGGGAGGGCCCGGATTGTTGCGGGCCATCGCCGGTGAGATCGGGCTACTGGATCTGTCCGGGCTCGACCCCGGAGCCCTCCACGAGATCGTGGCGGCCTCTCGCCTGGTCGAGCGGTCGGTGGCCGGATTGCTGGTACGTGCCGCCCAGCGGGCCGACGAGCTGGCTGCCAGCGGAGCAGGCCCGGGAATCGAGGGCACGCTGAGTGGTGCCGGCGAGGTGTCGGCGTCTGCCGTTCGGGCCGAGGCAGCCCGGGCCGGAGCAGCGGCTGCTCTCCCCTCGTTCACCGCCGCACTGTCATCGGGATCGATCGGAACCGGCCATCTCGATGCCGTGGCCAGGGCATTGGGTCAGGCCACCGAGGCCGAACGGGCGGAGCTGGTGAGCCGGGCTGACGCCCTGCTCGACGCAGCCCGGCGCCTCTCGGTCGACTCCTTCGGCCGCCACCTGAGCCGGGCCGTGCAGCAGATCAAGGAGCGGGTGGGCACGAGCGGCGAGCCGGTGCGGTCGGAGCTACGGCTGTGGCAGGGCCGCAACGGCGTCGGCCGGCTGGCGGGCAGCTTCAGCCCGGAAGACTTCGAACGGATCTCGTCGCGGCTGGCGGCCGAGATGGCGGCGCTCTGCCGAGACTCAGACGGTTCGGCCGAGGTGGCCGACGGCGCGTCGGAGCCGGTACCGCTCGACGAGCGATTGACGGCCCGGGCCCTGGTGGATCTGGTGTCGGGGCAGGGTGTGTCGTCGGTGGGGCGGCCGTCCCTCACGCTGGTGGTCGACGCCGCCACCCTGCTCGACGGTCCCCACGAAGGAACGGTGTGCGAGACTGGCGGCGGGCTCCCGGTCCCGGTGGAGACAGCCCGCCGGTGCGCGTGCGACACTGTGATCCGCAAGGTCGTGTTGGACGAGCGGCGGGTCCCGGTGGACGTGGGCCGGCGGTTCCGCACCGCCACCGACGCCCAGTGGGCGGCCCTGCGCTCTATGTAGACCGGGTGCGGCTGGTTCGGCTGCGACCGTCCGCTCGACTGGTGCCAGGCCCATCACGTGATCGAGTGGTCACCACCGGCCAACGGACCTACCGACCTGGCCAATCTGGTTCCGCTCTGTTCCCGGCACCACCACCTGGCCCACGAGGGAGGCTGGCGCCTCGTCCTCGACGCCAGCCGGGCCCTGCACCTACACCAGCCTGACGGCTCCCGATGGCGCACCGCACGGCCCGACCGGCTCACCGCCGAGGGCTGTCCGCCACCAGCGGACAACGGGCGGGCGGCGGCCTGAGGCCGCCCTCTGCCTGAACCGATCGGGTGCGCCGGTTCCCCGGCCTACGCCCGGAGCTCCTTGACAACCGAAAGCCGCCCGGCTTCAGGCCCGCCAGGTGACCAACTCGCCCTGGCCGGCCAGCATCAGCGTGCCGGGCATCACCCGCAACCGCCGAGGGGTGAGGCGCAGTACGCCGAAGTCGGGGTTCTGGGCGTCGGTCCACTGGGGGATGATGGCCGGGTCGTAGCCGACGGGGGCGGGGCCGTGCTTGAACCGGTCCCATCCGGCCTGCCGCTCCTCCGGGGAGTCCTCCCAGGCGGTATCGCAGTCGGCGGTGCAGGTGTCGTGCGACGGGTCCCAGTAGGTGAGCGACACCTGCGGGTTCGCCGCCAGGTCGGCCGCCTTGGGCGATCGAGGCGACGTGGCGATCCAGCCGGTGAGGGAGGTCCCTGTCCATTCCCAGATCGGGTGCAGGACGCGGGTGGCGGGTCGCCCGTCGGGGGTGACGGTCGCGGCCGTGCACCAGACGATCCGATGGGCCATGGCGACGAACGCCGGGGCGGCCGTTTCGAGGGTGTGCATGATGGTCCTCCTCCTGGATGTCCAAGGCTACGGTCACAGCGGTGACCACCATCGGCTTTCTCCACCCCGGCAAGATGGGTGCCAGCCTGGCCGCCTGCGCCACCGGCGCCGCCGAGCGGCTGTGGGCCTCGGCCGGCCGCTCCCCCGCCACCGCCACCCGGGCCGTAACCGCCGGCCTCGTCGACGTCGGCAGCCTGGACGAGCTGTGCCGCCGCAGCGATGTGATCGTGTCGATCTGCCCGCCCTCGGCCGCCGACGGCGTGGCCGCTGAGGTAGCGGCCACCGGATTCGGCGGGGTGTACATCGACGCCAACGCCGTGTCGCCCGCCACGGCCCAGCGGGTGGAGGCCCGCTTCGGCGACCGGTACATCGACGGAGGCGTGATCGGCCCGCCGGCCGAGCGGCCCGGCACCACCCGCCTCTACCTGGCCGGGCCCCAGGCCGCCGGGTTGGCCCCGCTGTGGGCCGGCTCCGCCCTCGATGTCCGGGCACTGTCCGCCACCGCCGACGGTGCCCCGGCCTCCACCCTCAAGATGGCCTACGCCGCCTGGACCAAGGGCTCCAACGCCCTGCTGCTGGCGGTGAACGCCCTGGCCAGCCAGGCCGGAGCGCTCGACGCCCTGCGGGCCGAGTGGGAGCTGTCGCAGCCCGGCCTGCGGGAACGGTCCGACCGGGTGGCGGCCGGCTCCGGGCCCAAGGCGTGGCGGTTCGAGGGCGAGATGGCCGAGATCGCCGCCACCATGGCGGCCGCCGGGCTGCCCGAGGGGTTCCACCGGGGAGCCGAGGAGCTGTACCACCGGCTGGCCGGGTTCAAGGACCATCCGGCGCCGACGCTGGCCGAGATCCTGGCCACGCTAGCTGAGTCGTCGCCGGGGGCACCTGGTGACGCAGGATGATGCGGGCCCCCCGATCGTAGGTGAGGTAGTTCCACACCCAGTTGACGAGCACGGAGGCCCGGTTGCGGAACCCGATCAGCTCCACCAGGTGCAGCACCAGCCACATCACCCAGCCGATCACCCCGTGGAAGCGCCAGCCGTTGGGAAACTCGGCTACCGCGCTGTTCCGCCCGATGGTGGCCATCGAGCCTCGGTCGCGATACCGGAACGGCCGGGTGGGCGCACCGGCCAGGCGGGCCCGGATCTGGGCTGCCACGTGCCGGCCGCCCTGGATGGCGGGCTGGGCCACCTGAGGTAGGGGCGGGCCCGGAGGCAGCGCGATGTCGCCCACGGCGAACACCTCGGGTCGGCCCGGGAGCGAGAGATCGGCGCTGGTCACGATCCGCCCACCCCGGCCCAGTTCGACCCCGGCCCGCCGGGCCAGCGGACTGGCCGTCACCCCGGCGGCCCACACGATGGTGGACGCCGCCAGGCGGCGCCCATCGCCCAGCACCACCGTGCCCGGCTCCACCCGCTCCACCCCGACACCGAGTTCCACCGTCACTCCCCGGAGCCGCAGCGCGTGAGCCGCGGCGGCCGACAGCTTGGGATGGAACGGGGCCAGCACCCGGTCGGCGAGCTCCACCAGTGTGATCGGCAGGTGGGTCAGGTCGATCTCGGGGAACTCCCGGCACAGCACCTTGTCCACCAGCTCCCGGATGCTGCCGGCCAGCTCCACCCCGGTGGGCCCACCGCCCACGATCACCACCGCCAGATCTCCTTGCGGGCTACGGCCGGCCGCGGCCCGCTCGAAGCCGGCGAGGAGGTGGGTGCGCAGGTCGAGGGCGTCGTCGGCCGACTTGAGGGGGAAGGTGTGCTCCTCCACCCCGGGCACGCCGAAACTCGAGTTGACGGTGCCGGCGGCAAGGACCAGGTGGTCGTAAGCGAACGTGCGGTCGTTGTCGACGGTGACCTCCCGGCGATCGAGGTCGAGCCCCGTCACCCACCCCAGCACCACCCTCACCCCGGGCTGGCGGCGGAAGATCCGGCGTACGGGAAAGCACACGTCGCTGGCGTCGAGGCCGGCGGTGGCCACCTGGTAGAGCAGGGGCCAGAACGTGTGGTAGTTGTTCCCGTCGATCAGGGTGACCTCCACCCCCGGGTCGTCACCCAACTCCCGGGCCACGGCCAGTCCGCCGAACCCCGCCCCCACCACGACCACCTTCGACCGATCCTGCATGGTTCTGTCCTACCCCATCTCCACCGACTGGCCGACCCCCGGGTCAGCCACCAGACTGTGACGGTGGACAGGCAACAGGACGATCGACGGCCGCTCGACGGCATCCGCGTGGTGGAGCTGACCCAATGGATCGCCGGCCCCTCAGCCGCCGGCCTCCTGGCCGACTGGGGCGCCGACGTGGTGAAGGTAGAGGCCCCCAGCGGCGATCCGCAACGGGGGTTCCTGGCTGCCCTGGGGGTGGCCAAGAAGCTGCCCAACCCCAGCTTCGCCCAGGACAACAAGGGCAAGCGGTCGGTGGTGCTGGATCTCAACACCGACGACGGCCTGCGCACCTTCGACCGGCTGCTGGCCACGGCCGACGTGTTCCTCACCAACTGGCGGCCCAATGCCCTGGAGCGCCTGAAGCTCGATCCGACGTCGGTCCGGGAGCGCCACCCCACCCTGGTGATCGCCTCCCAGACCGGGTACGGCCCCGTGGGCCCCGACCGGGACACACCGGGGTACGACATCGGGGCCTTCATAGCCCGCACCGGCATGGCCCGCACCAACCGGCCCGAGCAGGACGACCCGGTGAACCTCAAGGGTGGCATCGGCGACCACATGACCGGCATCACCACCTGCATGGCCGTATTGGCCGCCCTGATGGGGCGGGAGCGGACGGGCGAGGGTCAAGTGGTGGAGACCTCGCTGTTCCAGACCGGGCTGTACGCCGTCTCGGTCGACCTGGCCACCCAGATGACGTTCGGCCGGTTGGCCCGGATGCGGCCCCGCACCGAGCTGAGCACCCCGCTGGTCAACTGCTACAAGACGGCCGACGAGAAGTGGTTCTACCTAATCGGGGTGGAAGCGGCCCGGCACCTGCCCGGTGTCGGCGCTGCCATCGGCTGGCCCGACATCACCGACGACGAACGGTTCTCCACCGCCCCCAGGATGATGGAGAACAAGGTGGAGCTCATCCGCCTGCTCGACGAGGCCTTCGCCACCCAGGACCTGGCCTACTGGGCTCAGAAGTTCGAGGAGTTCGACGTCTGGTGGGCCCCCTGCCAGACGATGGCCGAGGTGGCCCAGGACCCCCAGGCCCTGGCTTTGGACAGCTTCATCCCGGTGACCGATGGCGACGGCGACAACCTGATGACGATCGCCGCCCCCGTCATCTACAACGGGTCCACCCTCAAGCCCCGCCGCATGGTGCCCGCCCTGGGCGAGCACACCGAGGAGATCCTGGCCGAGCTCGACGCCGCCTCCGGGCAACCCTGACGCCTCCTATAAAGCTTGGTTAACAATCGCCGGGCCCGGGCTAGACTCGGGCCGTGGTCGCCCCGACTCAGGCGTCGCCTGCCTGGCGCACGCCGAGGCTGATTCCGGCCCACCTGGGCCTGAGGCTCACGTGCGCCCTGGTGGGCCTGGTGTTCGCCGCTCCCGCCGTGCTCGTGCTGGCCCGAGCTGCGTTGCTGAGCGGCGACCTCGTCCCCCTCGCTCGCCAGCTGGGGGGGCCGTTGTGGCGGTCGATCCAGTTGTCGGTGCTGGTGTCGTTCACCGCGGCCATCGTCGGGACCCTGCTCGCCTGGCTGCTGACCCGAACCGATCTTCCCGGGCGGCGGACGTGGCGGGTACTGCTGGTGCTACCCCTGGTGCTGCCGTCGTTCGTGGGCGCGGCCGCCTTCATCGCCGGCCTGGCCCCGGGCGGGGTGCTCCACCTCGCCCTCGACGCCGTCGGGATCACCCCGCCCCGGCGGTTCCGGGGCTTGGGGGCGGGCTGGTTGGTGCTCAGCGCCTTCACCTACCCCTACGTGTTGCTGCCGGTGAGCGCCCGGCTGTCGACGGTGCCCCAGTCGCTCCACGACAGCGCCCGCCTGCTGGGCCATTCCCCCTGGTCGACCTTCGTGCGGGTCACGGTCCCCCACATCAGGGCATCGCTGGCAGCCAGCACCCTGCTCGTCTTCCTCTACACCCTGAGCGAGCTCGGGGCCGTACAACTGGTCGGGTACGACACCCTCACCCGTGTGGTCTACGCCTCCCGTCTGGTCGACCGGCCGACGTCGTTCGGCGCCGCCGCCCTGCTGGCCGTGGCGGCCGCCGGGGTGGTGCTGGGCGAGCGGCGGCTGCGGGGGCGACCGCAGGTCCGGCAGGATGACCGGACCGCCCTGGTACCCGGCCGGCTGATCAGCCTCGGGTGGGCCGCCGTCCCAGCCACCGCGGTCTGCGCCCTCGTCGCAACCGTCGGCCTGCTCGTGCCGCTGGCCAGCCTCGGGCTGTGGGCCCAGCGGGGAATCGCCTCGGGCCGGGTCGATCTGGGCCAGCTGATCGACCCGGCCCGCTCCACCGCTGTGGTGAGTGTGGCGGCGGCGGCCCTGGCCGTGATCGCCGTGCTCCCGGTGGCGCTGGCCTCGGTCCGCCACCGGCACCCTGGTGCCGGGTTGGCCGCCCTGGGAGTGGCCGGCGGGTTCGCCGTGCCCGGGCTCGTGATCGCGCTGTCGCTCGCCTACCTCACGCTCAACACCCCCCTGCTCGGCCGCTTCTATCAGAGTGCCGGGCTATTGGTGGTGGCCTATGTGGTGCATTTCGGACTCCAGGCCCTCGGCCCCGACGAGCAGGCGGAGCGGTCGGTGCCCCAGCCCGTCCGGGAAGCGTCCGCCCTGCTCGAACCGTCACGGTGGCGGCGGATCGCCCGGGTCGATCTGCCGCTGATGACCCCGAATCTGGTAGCCGGCGGGGGGCTGGTGCTGCTGTCGACCGTGAAGGAGCTGCCGGCCACGCTGCTGCTGTCACCGATCGGATTTTCCACCCTGGCCACTGCGATCTTCCACGCCTACGAAGACGGCTTCTACGCCGAGGCGGGCGTGGCGTCCCTCCTGCTCGTGGCCGTGTCGGCCGCACTGACCTGGTTGCTCGTGCTGCGTCGGGGGCTGACCGGATGAGGGGCGCTCACGAGGCTGGGGAGACGCCGGGAGTCGGCGCCGGGGCCGGCGTTGCGATCGAGGCGGTGTCGATGGGCTACGCGCCCGGCATCGACGCCGTACGTGAGGTCTCGCTGGCGGTGGCACCGGGAGAGACTCTGGCCCTGCTCGGCCCATCCGGGTGCGGCAAGACATCGCTCCTGCGGGCGGTGGCCGGGCTCGAACCCCTCCGCCAGGGGAGCATCACCATCGGTGCCGTGGTCGTCTCGGGCCCCGGAGCATGGGTGAGGCCCGAGCGTCGCCGGGTCGGGATGGTCTTCCAGGACGGGGCCTTGTTCCCTCACCTCACCGTGGCTGCCAACGTCGCCTTCGGCCTGCGATCCCATGCCCGGAGCGAGACGGCGAGACGAGTGGACGAGGTGTTGTCGTTGGTCGACCTGGCCGATTACGGCGAGCGCCTGCCCCGAACCCTGTCGGGCGGCCAGCAACAGCGGGTGGCGCTGGCCCGGTCCTTGGCGCCGTCGCCCGCCGTGCTCCTTCTCGACGAGCCGTTCTCGGCCCTCGATGCCGCGCTCCGGGTACAGGTCCGCTCCGAGGTGAGCCGGATCCTCCGCCAGATAGCGGTGACGACGCTGGTGGTCACCCACGACCAGACCGAGGCGTTCGTGCTCGGCGACCGGGTGGCTGTGATGCGCAATGGCCGCGTGGAGCAGCTCGACACCCCTGACGGCCTGTACCGGCGGCCCGCCAACCCCTGGGTGGCCGGGTTCGTGGGCGAGTCGAACCTGCTGACGGGGCGCGTCGGCCCGGGACGTTGTGTCACGACCGCCATCGGGCCGGTCCCGATCGAGGCCCTACCCAGCCGGCCCGACGGCACCCGACTCGCCGTCGGCGATGCTGCGACCGTGCTGATTCGCCCCGAGCAGGTCTCGGTGGAACCGGTCGGAGTCGGGGCCGGGACGGCCACCGTGGCCGGGGTGGAGTACCACGGCCACGACATCCGCTACCGGCTGCAGCTCGATGACGGCTCAACCGTGATCGCCCGCTGCCCACCCGAGCCCGTTCACCCCCGGGGCAGCCCGGTGCAGATCAGGTTTCAGGGGCCGGCCACCATGGCATGGCAAGATGGTTTGGTAGGTACCCTTGACAGATCTGGATAGGTGATCAACACTTCACCTATGCGACACCGCTCCATCGTTCCCGCCTTCCTGAGCCTCATCCTGGTCACTGCCGCCTGCGGCGGCGGCGGTGACGACGACGTCGCCGGCGGCGCGAGCGGGGCCGAGCCCGAGAACGGCACGGTGACGATCTACTCGGGGCGGACGGAGAACCTCATCAGCCCGATCCTCGAAGAGTTCACGGCCGAGACCGGGGTCGAGGTGGAGGTCCGCTACGGCCAGTCGGCCGACCTGGCCCTCCTGATCGAGGAGGAAGCGGCCGCCGGCGAGACGCGGGCTGATGTGTTCCTGTCGCAGAGCCCCGGCTCGATCGGTCTGCTGGAGGCCTCCGGGCGGCTGACCCCCCTCCCGGAGGACGTGCTGGCGTTGGTTCCCGAGAACGTGCGCGACAGCGACGGGCGCTGGGTGGGGTTCAGCGGCCGTCAACGGGTGATGGTGTACAACCCCGAACTGGTGACCGAGGCCGAGCTACCGGCCAGCGTGTTCGATCTCACCGACCCGGCGTGGAAGGGGCGGATAGGGATCGCCCCGTCCAACGGCTCGTTCCAGGACTTCGTCACGACCATGCGGGCCACCGAGGGCGACGAGGCCACTGCCCTGTGGCTGGATGCGATGGTGGCCAACGAGGTGGTGAGCTACGCCAACAACAACGCCATCGTCGCCGCTGTGGCTCGGGGCGAGGTCGACGCCGGCCTCGTGAACCACTACTACAACCACCAGTTCCTGATCGAAGACCCGTCGCACCCGGCTCGCAACCACCAGATGGTGAGCGGCGACCCCGGGGCAACCCTGATCACCACAGGGGCCGCCATCCCCCAAGGGGCGGCCAACCCGGAGGCGGCAGCCGAGCTGATCGCCTTTCTGTTGAGCGAGAGCGGTCAGCGCTACTTCGCCGACCAGACCTTCGAGTACCCGCTGGCCACCGGGATGGCGCCGTCGGGCGAGGTCCCGCCGATCGACTTCGCCGACGCCGACATCGACGTGGCCGGGCTGGGCGGCGGGCTTACCGCAACCCGGGACATGATCACCGGGGCCGGCCTCGAAGGCTGAGTACCCCCGCCCCCGCCCCTGCCGGCGGCTGGTCGGCGACGGTCAGCGGCCGGTCAGATCCAGCACCAGAGGCACACCGGCCAGCCCCAGCCCGAGCGCGGTGCCCAGGGGCACCGGCATCCGGACCTCCCGACGGTGGCCCACGCCCCAGACCATGGCCTGGAAGCAGCCGCTCCCCCCGTCGATCTCCACCCGGTGGATGCGTCGCATCACCCGCTGCCAGCGGCGGGCCGACGTTGCATCGGGCCGGACCGGCACCCGGAACCGGAACACCTCGTCGCCCGGGCCGTCGCCGGCCGCCAGCACCGTCCCTCCGTCGGACGCAGTGATCGACCGCACCAGGATGCGGTTCCGATCGCCCTGCTGATCACCGTGCTCGGTGGTGCTGGCTGCTGACATGGTTCCCCGATCAGCTTGATAGCTCCCGATAGGAAGCCTTAACGCCTCTCATACTACGCCCCTGACGGACAACGCTCAAGCCGACGTCAACAGGCACACTGGGCCCATGCCCGAGCTGCACCGCTTCCACCTCGCCATGCCGGTCCACGATCTCGCCGCCGCCCGGGCCTTCTACGGCGGCCTCCTGGGCTGTGATGAGGGGCGCTCAGCCGACGCCTGGGTGGATTTCGACCTCTACGGTCACCAGTTCGTGGCCCACCTCGACCCGGCCCATCCGGGGCCCAGCCCGGTGGGCAACGAGGTCGACGGCCACCACGTCCCGGTCCCCCACTACGGCGTGCTGCTGTCGCCCGATGCCTGGCACCAGCTGGCCGACCGGCTCCGTGCCGCCGGCACCGCGTTCGTGATCGAGCCCCACGTACGGTTCCCGGGCGAGGTGGGCGAGCAGTGGACGATGTTCCTGCTCGACCCGTCGGGCAATGCGCTCGAGTTCAAGGCCTTCACCGACGACGCCCAGGTCTTCGCCCACTAGGTTCTCTGCCATGACTGGGACGATGATCGAGCGGCTGCTGGTGGCCAACCGGGGCGAGATCGCGGTGCGGATCCTGCGCACGGCCACCGAGCTCGGAGTGGCCACGGTGGCCGTCCACACGCCGGACGACGCCGGCAGCACTCATCTGGCCCTGGCCGACGACGTGCGGGTGCTCCCCATTCCAGGGGTGGCGGGCTATCTCGACATCCCAGCCGTGATCGGGGCGGCCCGCGCATCGGGGGCCGACGCCGTGCACCCCGGGTACGGCTTCCTGGCCGAGAGCGCCGAGCTGGCCCGCGCCTGTGAGGCGGCCGGGCTCTGTTTCGTGGGCCCCCGGCCCGAGCTGCTCGACCTGTTCGGCGACAAGGTGCCCGCCCGCCGGGCGGCCGCTGCGGCCGGGCTGCCGGTACTGGCCGGCTCCGACGGGCCAGCGACGATCGAAGAGGCCGCCGCCCTGCTGGCCGAGCACGGCGCGGTGATGCTGAAGGCGGTGGCCGGCGGCGGCGGCCGGGGCATGCGGGCCGTCCGCTCCGCCGACGAGCTGGAGGCGGCCTGGGCCCGCTGCACCTCGGAGGCGGTCAAGGCCTTCGGCCGGGGTGACGTGTACGCCGAGCGCCTGGTTCCGGCGGCCCGTCACATCGAGGTGCAGATCGTGGGCGACGGTACCGGGGCCGCCGTCCATCTGGGCGAGCGGGACTGCTCGATCCAGCGCCGCAATCAGAAGATCGTGGAGATCGCCCCCGCCCCCGGCCTGGCCGACGAGCTGCGCCACCGGATCACGGGGGCCGCCGTCGCCCTGGCCCGGTCGGTCCGCTACGCCAACGTGGGCACGGTGGAGTTCCTGGTGGCGGCACCCGACGGCGAGGGGCCGGCCCCGGCCGAGCTGGGGGCCGACGCCGAGCTGTGGTTCATCGAGACCAATGCCCGCATCCAGGTGGAGCACACCGTGACCGAGGAGGTCACCGGCCTCGATCTGGTGGAGGTCCAGCTCCGCCTGGCCGCCGGGGCCACCCTGGCCGACCTGGGCCTGGCCGGCCCCGGCGACGGCAGCGGCGCCCCGGTGACCGGCTGGGCCATCCAGGCCCGCATCAACGCCGAGACGATCGGAGCCGACGGCCTGACCCGTCCCTCGGCCGGCACCCTGGCGCTGTTCGAGCCGGCGGCTGGCCCCGGAGTCCGGGTCGACACCGCCGCCCACCAGGGCATGGCGGTGAACCCGGCGTTCGACTCGCTCCTGGCCAAGCTGATCGTGCACCGCCGGTCGGGCTCGTTCGACGGGGTGGCCACCAAGCTGTACCGGGCCCTGTGCGAGACCCGGGTGGACGGCGTCGACACCAACCTCGACCTGCTCCGCTCGATCGCCGACCACCACCGGATGGGCACAGCCACCACCGGGTTCCTGGAGGCCAACCTGGCCCAGCTGCTCGACACCGCCGGCCACCGCACCCTCCACGCCACCCCGGCGGGCGGCGGCAACGGCGGCGGGCCGGCCGGGGCGCCGCCGGCCCGGGCCGGGGCCAGGCTCGACAGCGACGATCCTCTGGCCGTGTTGGCCTTCGGGCAACGCCAGGACGGCCCGGCCGATGGCACCGGGCCGGCCGCCGCCGCGCCCGATCCCGAGGGCACGTTCACCGTGCGCACCCCGCTCCAGGGCACGGTGGTGGTGGTCGAGGTGGCGGTGGGCGATCCGGTTCGCCCGGGCCAGCTGGTGGCCGTGGTGGAAGCCATGAAGATGGAGCACGAGGTGCGGGCCCCGGCCGCCGGCATCGTGGCGTCGCTGGCCGCCACCTCCGGCGACACCCTGTGGGCCGACCAGGCCCTGCTGGTGCTAACCGATGTCGACCACACGGCCACCGCTGAGGAGGCCGAGGACGCGGTGGACCTCGACGAGATCCGCCCCAGCCTGGCCCAGGTGCTGGCGCTGCGGGCCCGGATGATGGACGAGGCCCGCCCCGACGCCGTAGCCCGGCGCCGGGCCACCAACCAGCGCACGGCCCGGGAGAACCTGGCCGACCTGGTGGACGACCACACCTTCGTGGAATACGGGCCGATGGCCCTGGCCGCCCAGCGCCGGCGCCGCACCCGGGAGGACCTGATCCAGCGGAGCCCGGCCGACGGGCTGATCACCGGTGTGGGCTCGGTCAACGGCGACCTGTTCGGCGAGCCCGACAACCGCTGTGCGGTGATGATCTACGACTACACGGTGTTCGCCGGCACCCAGGGCATCCGCAACCACGCCAAGACCGACCGCATCATCGACATCGCGGCCGAGGGTCGGATGCCACTGATCCTGTTCGCCGAGGGCGGCGGCGGCCGGCCGGGCGACACCGACGGCGGCGACTTCGGGTCCCGCACGTTCTCCCGCTTCGCCACCCTGTCGGGCCTGGTGCCGATGGTGGCCGTGGTGTCGGGCCGCTGCTACGCCGGCAACGCCTCCCTTCTCGGCTGCTGCGACGTGATCATCGCCACCCGTGACGCCAACATCGGCATGGGCGGCCCGGCCATGATCGAGGGCGGCGGGCTCGGCGTGTTCCGCCCCGAGGAGATCGGCCCGGTGGAGGTGCAGACCCGCTCCGGCGTGATCGACGTGCTGGTGGACGACGAGGCCGAGGCCACCCGGGTGGCCAAGCAGTATCTGAGCTACTTCCAGGGCCCGGTCTCGCACTGGGAGGCCCACGACCAGCGTCGGCTGCGCCACATCGTGCCCGAGAACCGGCTCCGCAGCTATGAGATCCGCCACGTGATCGAGAACCTGGCCGACGTGGGATCCTGGCTGGAGCTGCGTCCACTGTTCGGGGTGGGGATGATCACCGGCCTGGCCCGCATCGAGGGTCGCCCGGTGGGGATCATCGCCAACAACCCCAACCATCTGGGTGGGGCCATCGACTCCGACGGGTCCGACAAGGGCGCCCGCTTCATGCAACTGTGCGACGCTTTCGACATCCCCATCCTGTTCCTGTGCGACACGCCCGGCATCATGGTGGGCCCCGAGATCGAGAAGACGGCCCTGGTCCGCCACTCCAGCCGCATGTTCCTGGTGGGGGCGAACCTCGACATTCCCACCTTCACCGTGATCGTGCGCAAGAGCTACGGCCTGGGTGGCATCGCCATGGCCGGCGGGTCCTACAAGGTGCCGATGGCCACCGTGGCCTGGCCCACGGCCGAGTTCGGGGCCATGGGGCTGGAGGGGTCGGTGAAGCTGGGGTTCCGCGACGTGCTGGCCGCCATCGAAAACCCGGCCGAGCGCAAGGCGAAGTACGACGAGCTGGTGGCCAAGGAGTACGTGCGGGGCGGAGCCCTCAACTACGCCACCGGATTCGCCCTCGACGACACGATCGACCCGGCCGAGACCCGCCACTGGCTGGGCCACCTGATGGCGTCGATCCGGCCTCCCGCCCCCCGTACCCACAAGAAGCGGGCCTCGGTCGACGGCTGGTAGCAGCTCGGCTGGGCCGGGGAGCTCAGCCGTGGTCCACCCGGGCCTCGGCGAAGCGGTTGACGTTGCGCAGGGCCGGCACCCAGAACCAGAAGCCGATCACCACCAGGATCGTGCCCACGCCGCCGCCCACCACCGCCGGCACCAGACCCAGCCACTGGGCGGCCAGGCCCGACTCCACCGCCCCCAGCTCGTTCGACGCCCCGATGAACACGTTCTCCACCGCCAGCACCCGGCCCCGCATCTCTTCGGGGGTGGCCAGCGGCACCAGCGTGGCCCGGATGAACACGCTGACGGCGTCGGCTGCCGCCAGCACGAACAGGGCGGCGCAGGCCACGACGAAGTTGCGGGTGAACCCGAGCGCGATGGTGGCCACCCCGAACACCGCCACCGCTGCCAACAGCACCGGGCCCACCCGGCGCCGCAGGGGGCGGAACGACAGCGTGAGGGCGGCGCAACCGGCCCCGATCCCGATCGTGGCCCGCAGCCAGCCCAGGCCGACCGCCCCCACGTTCAGGCGCTGGGTGGCGATGGCGGGCAGCAGAGCCACGGCACCGCCCAGGAGCACAGCGAACAGGTCGAGGGTGATGGCCCCCGACAGGATCGGGGCCCGACGCATCAGCCGCAGCCCGTCGGTGGCGTCCCGCAGGGCCTGGCGGTAGCCGGTGGCCCGGGCCAGGCGGGCCACCGCGGTGGGCCCGACGAAGACCAGGGCTCCCACCGCGGCCACGAATCCGGTCGTGGCCACCAGGTAGGGCACGGAACGACCGAGGAGGAAGGCCAGGCCGAACAGCACCGGGCCCGAGATCGTGCCCGCCTGGTAGGACAGCGACCGCAGCGCCACCACCCGCTCCACCAGATGAGTCGGGGCCAGGTCGATGGGCAGGGCCCGGCTGGAGGGGGCCACGAAGGCCCGGGCCACCCCGAACAACACCACCAGCACGAAGATGGGCCACAGGGCGGTGGGGCCGGTGGCCACGTAGGCCCACAGCCCGAGGGAGAACACGGCCTCGCCGGCCAGGCTGATGGCGTAGACCCGGCGCCGGTCGAACGAGTCGGCCACCGATCCCGTGACCGGGGCCAGCACGAACGCCGGCAGGAACTCGGCCAGGCCCAGCATGCCCAGGTCGAAGGGACGGCCGGTCATGTCGAAGACCTGCTTGCCCAGGATCGTCACCTGGCCCACCGAGGCAAACGACGTGAGGAACAGGGCGGCCAGGAGGGCCACCACCGGCCGGGGCAGGCGCTTCGATTCGTCCTCGACGGGATCGGAGGACGACGCACTCGGCTCGGGCACCGGGCCACGGTACCGGCCGCCTGGTACTGTCGCGAGCCGATGAGCCTCCAGCAGGACACCGCGGCCGCTCCCGCCCCGGCGGGCATCGACGGGCCCCGGGCCTGGGTGGTGGCGGCCTCGGCCTTCCTGTCGACGTTCACCGTGTTCGGCGTGGTCTACAGCTTCGGCGCCTTCTTCAAGCCGATGGCCGACGAGTTCGGCACCGACCGGTCGACCACGGCGCTGTTCTTCTCCATCACCACCTTCCTCTACTTCGCCATCGGCGTGGCCGCCGGGCGGGTAGCCGACCTGAAGGGCCCCAGGCCCGTGCTCCTGGTGGGTGCGGTCTGCATGGTGGCCGGCCTGCTCGCCACCTCCCAGGTCGACTCGATCGAGCTGGGGTTCCTCACCTACGGCCTGGGGGTGGGCATCGGGGTGGCCTGCGCCTACGTGCCGATGGTGTCGACCGTGGGCGGCTGGTTCGAGCGTCGCCGGACCACGGCCCTGGGCGTGGCCGTGGCCGGCATCGGTGTGGGGACGCTGGTGGTGGCCCCGTTGGCCGAGACCCTGGTCGGACGGTACGGATGGCGGCAGAGCTACGTGATCCTGGCCGTGGGCGTGGCGGTGTTGCTGAGCGTGGCCGCCGTCGGGGCCCACCGGCCGGAACGGGCGGCCCAGTCCGCTCCGGCCCAGGATCTGGGGCGGTTGCTGCGGACCAGCCGCCCGTTCTGGATCCTCTACGGATCGATGTTCCTGCTCAGCATCGCCCTGTTCGTGCCCTTCGTGTTCCTCGACGACTACCTGGAGACGGAGAGCATCAGCGGGTCGGCCGGCTGGCTCGTGGGCCTGATCGGGATGTCGTCGGTGGCCGGGCGCCTGGTGCTGGGTCGATTGGCCGCCCGGTGGTCATCGCTGCGGCTCTACCGGACCTGCATCGCCGTCAACGGCGCCAGCTTCCTCATCTGGGTGATGGTGGGGCACAGCTACGCCGCCCTGCTGGCCTTCGCCCTGGTGATGGGGGTGTCATACGGCGGCTTCATCGCCCTGGCCCCGGCGGTGGCGGCCGAGCAGTTCGGCACCATCGGTCTCGGTGCCATTCTCGGCGCCCTGTACACCTCGGCCGGGATCGGCGGTCTGGTCGGTCCGCCCCTGATGGGCCGCCTGATCGACGCCTACGACTACACCCCCACCCTCGTGATCGCCATGGTGCTGGCCCTGGCGTCGGCGGCCGTTCTCCGGCTGCTCGACCTACAGACCAGGTAACAGCTCGACCAGCTGGGGCCCACCGTTGCCGAACACGCCGGGGAGAGCGAAATGCTCCAGGGCGAACATCTGGTCGTAGTACTCGTCGGGCAGGGCCAGGAACCCGTTCTCCGCCGACACCTGGCTGCGGTGTCGGGCCAGCGCCTCGCGCTTGGCCCGGGTGTGGGCCGACACGTCGACGAGGTAGGCCAGGTCGGCCTCGGGCACGCCGAAGTCGGGGATGTCGTCGATGTTCGGGCCCTGCAGGCCCCGGGCCTTCATCTCGGTCGCCATGGCCCGGAACCCGTCCCTGGCCCGCTCCCGGCCCACCGTGGCCTCGTAGACGTGGGCCAGGCCGGCCCGCTCCCCCGCCAGGCGCCCCACCCGGTGCACCTGGATGTGATCGGGGTGGCCGTACAGGCCGTTGGGGTCGTAGATGGTGAGCACGTCGGCCGATACCTCGGCCAGGATGGCGGCCAGCCGATCGGCCGCCTCGTTGAGGTCGGCCTGCCAGAAGCAGGCCGGGTTGGCGTTGGCCGGAGTCTCCATCATCCCCGAGTCTTCGTAGTCCAGGAACCGGGGCGGCTCGGCCCCCAGGAGGGCGGCCGCCTCGGCCAGCTCCTGGACCCGGCGCTCCCACAGCGCCTCACCGGGAGCCAGGACCCCGGGCTGGGGCTCCCCCTGCTCCCCCCGGGTGGCGGTGACGAGGATCACCCGGTGGCCGGCGGTCGACGCCTTGGCCATCAGCCCCCCGGTCGACAGCGACTCGTCGTCGGGGTGGGCGTGGAAGCAGACCAGCGTTGACATCCCGGCGATGGTAGCCAGCTACGGGCCTACCACTGGGAGTCGGTGACCACCTGCACATCGTGGGGGTGGCTCTCCCGCAGCCCGGCCCCGGTCACCCGGACCAGGCGGGTGGCGGTACGCAGCTCATCGAGGTTGCCGGCGCCGGCATAGCCCATGCCCGAGCGGAGTCCGCCGGCCAACTGGCTCACCAGCTTCGACAGGGCCCCGGCGTAGCGGACCCGGGCCTCCACCCCTTCGGGAACATGCTTGCCGCCGTGGTCGGGCCCGCCGGCTCCCGGGGCCCCCATCTGACCCCCGGCGTACCGGTCGGCGGCCCGGCCCTTCATGGCCCCGGCCGAGCCCATGCCCCGGTACGTCTTCCACATCGAGCCGTCCACCAACTCGAGGTCGCCCGGGGCTTCGTCGACCCCGGCCAGGGCGTTGCCCAGCATGACCGCGGCGGCCCCGGCGGCAAACGCCTTCACGATGTCGCCCGAGGTGACGATGCCGCCGTCGGCGATCACCGGCACCCCCAGGTCGGCGGCCGCCGTGGCGCACTCGTAGATCGCCGTGAGCTGGGGCATACCGGCCCCGGCCACGATCCGGGTGGTGCAGATCGAGCCGGCCCCCACCCCCACCTTCACCACGTCGGCCCCGGCCGACACGAGCGCCTGGACCCCTTCCCGGGTCACCACGTTGCCCCCGATGACCACGATCTCGGGCCACTTCTGCTTCACGTCGGCCACCGTGTCGATCACGCCCCGGGAGTGGCCGTGGGCGGTGTCGATCACCAGCACATCGACGCCGGCATGGGCCAGGGCCTCGGCCCGCTCCATGGCGTCGTTCACCCCGATGGCGGCCCCCACCCGCAGGCGCCCCTCGGGGTCGAGGGTGGCGTGGGGCTTCTGCACCCGCTTCGTGATGTCCTTCACCGTGATCAGACCCCGGAGCCGGCCCTGGGCGTCAACGAGGGGCAGCTTCTCGATCCGGTGCTCGTGCAGGATGTGCACGGCGTCTTCCAGCGACGTGCCAACCGGCGCTGTCACCAGGTTGCGGGAGGTCATGAAGTCGGTGACCGGGCGGTGGTACTCGGCCTCGGTGCAGAACCGGATGTCGCGGTTGGTGAGGATGCCCACCAACCGCTCGTCGTCGTCGGTGATCGGCACGCCGGAGATGCTGTGGCGGGACATGAGGGCCTCGGCGTCGGCCAGGGTGGCGTTGGGGCTGAGGCTCACAGGGGCGGTGATCATCCCTGCCTGCGACCGCTTCACCCGGTCGACCTGGGCGGCCTGCTCCAGGATCGTCATGTTGCGGTGGAGGATGCCGATGCCGCCCTCCCGGGCCAGGGAGATGGCCAGCGGGGCCTCGGTGACCGTGTCCATGGCCGCCGACAACAGCGGCAAGCGGAGGTCGATCCCGGCGATGGTGGTGGACGTGGAGACCTCGGAGGGCAGCACCTCGCTCCACCCCGGCACCACCAGCACATCATCGAACGTGAGGGCGTCGCGACCGGCGAACAGCTCGGTGTTGGGCAGCGACAACATGGGTTACCTCCCGGGCACTGTAACTGGGGGTGGGGATGGGGATGAGCGGCGGATATCGAGAGCGAGGACACGGGCGATGGCGTCGACCAGCAGGCGGTGCTCCACCTCGTGCACCCGCCGGGTGAAGACCTCGACGCTGTCTCCCGACTGGAACGGCACCGGCTCCCACACGATCACGGGTCCATTGTCCACCCCCTCGTCGGGGACATGGTGCACCATCACCCCTCCGGCGGTGATCTCGCCCCGCTGCCAGGCCTCGAAGGCCGCCTCGATGGCGCCGACACCGGGGAAGGCCCCGGGCTGGGCCGGATGCAGGTTGATCGTGGCGAAGCGGGACAAGAAGGTGCCGGTGAGGATGCGCATCCAGCCGGCCAGCACCACCAGATCGGGCTCGTAGCCGGCCACCACCTCGGCCAGCTCCTGGTCGTAGGCGGCCCGGCTGCGCCCGCCGTGGGGCAACACTTCGGTGGGGATGCCGGCGGCCCGGGCCCGTTCCAGGGCGAAGGCCGAGCCCACGTTGGACACCACGGCAGCGACGTCGGCCGCCAGAGCATCGCGGGAACAGGCGTCGATCACGGCCTGGAGGTTGGTGCCCGAACCCGACACCAGCACCACCAGGCGGGGTCGACCAGCGGTCACTTGAGGCTCACGCTCCGACCCAGTGTGACCTCACCGATCACCCAGGTCGGTTCGGGGATGGAGGCCTGCAGCTCGTCGACCTGGTCGGGGGCGACCACCACCACCATCCCGACCCCGCAGTTCAGCACCCGGTGGGCTTCGTCGTCGGTCATGCCGCTGCGGGAGATCAGATAGTTGAACAGCACCGGCCGGCGCCAGGTGGAGGTGTCGATGACGGCTCCGCAACCCGGAGGCAGCACCCGCGGGATGTTGTCGACGAAGCCGCCGCCGGTGATGTGGGCCATCCCGTCGACCAGGCCGGCCTCCAGCGCCGCACTCAACGGCTTGAGGTACGACCGGTGGACGGCGAGCAGGGCGTCGCCGATCGACTCCCCGGTGCCGCCGGGCAGGGGCTCGGTGAGGTCCATACCGGAGAACACCTTGCGGGCCAGCGAGTAGCCGTTGGTGTGCAGGCCGGAGGAGGCCAGCCCCACCAGCTTGTGGCCAGGCGCGATGGCGTCGGTGGGGAGCAGCTTGGGCCGGTCGACGTAGCCCACCATGGTGCCGATCACGTCGACCGAGCCGGCGTTGAACATGTCGGGCATCTCGGCCGTCTCCCCGCCCAGCAGGACGCATTCCGCCTCGCGGCAGGCAGCGGCCATGCCGTCGACGATGCGGCCCACGATCTCAGGCTCGAGTACGGCCGAGCCCAGGGAGTCGAGGAAGAACAGCGGACGGGCCCCCTGCACCAGGACGTCGTTGATGCAGTGGTTGACGATGTCGGCCCCGCAGTCTTCCCACCGGCCCATCTCCCGGGTGAGCAGGGTCTTGGTGCCCACCCCGTCGGTGCTGGCCACCAGGAGAGGGGACTTCAGCCTGGTGAGGGCCGACACGTCGAACACACCGCCGAACGAACCGTGCCCGGCGATCACCCGGTGGTCGTGGGTGGTCTTGACCGCCTGGGCCAGGCGGTTGTGGGCGGCCAGGCCGGCATCGAAGCTCACCCCGGCCTCGGCGTAGGCCGACTTCTTCTTGGCCGGCCGAGGGGCGTGACGCCAACCGATGTCGGACCGGGCGAACAGCCCGTCGCCCGTGATCTTGTCGACCACCGAATAGGCCCGGTCGAGCGCCTGGGCCAGATCGGCCCCGGTGCCCACCACGCTCAGCACCCGGCCGCCGGTGCTCACCAGCTGATCGCCGTCCATGCGGGTGGCGGCGTGGAAGACCCGGACCCCGTCGGGCTCGTCGACCACAGGCACCGGGATCCCCATCCGGGGATCGGTGGGGTAGCCCTCGGCGGCGATGGTGATGGCGGCCGCCGTGCCCGGCTTCAGCTTGATCGGCACGTCGGCCAGGCTGTGGGTGGTGGCGGCGTGCAGCACCTCCAACAGGTCCGACTCCATAAGCGACACGATGGCCTGGGCCTCGGGATCGCCGAAGCGGCAGTTGTATTCCACCAGGCGGGGGCCGTCGTCGGTGAGCATGATGCCGGCGTAGAGCACGCCCACGTAGGGCTGGCCCTCGGCCGCCATACCGTCGATGGCACGGCGCAGGAAGATCTCGGTGAGCTCGGCCTCCAGCTCGGGCGTGACCCGGGGCACCGGGGCGAAGGCGCCCATGCCGCCGGTGTTGAGCCCGGTGTTGCCCTCCCCCACCCGCTTGTGGTCCTGGGCCGAGATGAGCGGCACCAGGGTGACGCCGTCGGAGATGCCGAACAGCGACACCTCCTCCCCCACCAGCCGCTGCTCCAGCAGGATGACCTCGCCCGCCTCGCCCATCGAGTGCTCAGCCAGGAAAGCGAAGATGGCCCGCTCGGTGTCGACCCGGCTCTCGGGCACGATCACGCCCTTGCCGGCGGCCAGGCCGTCGGCCTTGACCACCACCGGCTTGTTGAACTCGTCGAGCCAGGCCAGGGCCGGCTCCACCTCCCGGAAGGTGCGGACCACCGGACCGGGGATGTTGTGGCGGGCGGCGAACTCCCGGGCGAAGGCCTTCGACCCCTCCAGCTTGGCCGCCCCGGCCGACGGGCCGAAACAGTTGATGCCGACCAGGGCCAGGTCGTCGGCCACCCCGTCCACCAGCGGGGCCTCGGGCCCCACGATCACCAGGTCGATGCCGTGGTGGACGCAGAAGTCGACGATCTTCAGGTTGGAGCTGGCGTCGAGCTCCACGTTCCAGGCGGCGGTGCCGGCGTTGCCCGGCGCCACCATCAGCTGCCCCAGCAGCGACGACCGGGAGATCGCCTCCGCCATGGCGTGCTCCCGGGCACCCGAGCCCAGGAGCAGAACCGACAGGGTCTCTTCGTTGCTCATCCCAACGCTCCGTCGAAGCGGCCTTTTGCGCTCAGCATCGTCAGCTGGACGGGAACCGCGTAGCTACCAGTGAAGCAGGCATTGCAGTAGCCGTCATCGCGGCCGAGCGCCTTCATCATCCGCTCCACCGACAAAAAGCCCAGGCTGTCGGCGCCGATGTGGGCGCAGATCTCGGGGACCCCCAGCTGGTGGGCGATCAGCTGGTCGTAGGTGCCCATGTCGACGCCGAAGAAGCAGGGGTGGGCGATGGGCGGGCAGGTGATGCGCACGTGCACCTCCGACGCTCCGGCCTCCCGGACCAGGCGGACCAGCGGCCCCGAGGTGGTGCCCCGGACGATCGAGTCGTCCACCATCACCACCCGCTTGCCCCGGAGATTGTCGGGCAGGGTGTTGAACTTGAGGGCCACGCCCTGGCGCCGGAGCTCGTCGGTCGGCTCGATGAAGGTGCGGCCGATGTAGCGGTTCTTGACGAAGCCTTCGTTGTAGGCGATGCCCGACACGCTGGCGTAGCCGATGGCGGCGGGGGTGGACGAGTCGGGCACGGCGATCACCACATCGGCGTCGACCGGATGCTGGCGGGCCAGCTCCTCGCCCAGATTCTGGCGGGCCTGGTGGACCGACAGCCCGTCCCAGGTGGCGTCGGGCCGGGAGAAGTAGATGTGCTCGAACGTGCAGCGGGCCTGGGTGGCCTTGGCCGGCACGGCCTGGGTGCGGCGGGCCAGGCCGCCGCCGAGGACGACGATCTCGCCCGGCTCGACCTCGCTGATCGTGGTGCACCCCAGGGTGCGCAGGGCCCCCGTCTCCGAGGCGATCACGTGACCCCCCGACGGGAGCTGGCCCAGCGACAGGGGACGGAAGCCCCAGGGGTCTCGGGCCGCCATCACCTTGTTGCCGGTGAGCACGACCAGGCAGAAGGCGCCCTCCCACCGGGGCATGACGTTGGCCAGCCGCTCCTCCCAGCTCTCCCCCTCGGCCCCGGCCAGCATCAGGGCCAGCACCTCGGAGTCGGACGAGGTCTGGAGGCCGAAGCCCCGCTGGAGCAGCTCCTGGCGGAGCTTGTCGGCGTTGACCAGATTGCCGTTGTGGGCCACGGCCAGCGGGCCCCACATCGTCTCCACCACGTAGGGCTGGACGTTGCGATCGGAGTTCGAGCCGGTGGTGGAGTACCGCGTGTGGCCGATGGCGAACCGGCCGATCAGAGGATCGAGGGTGCCGGCCTCGAACACCTGGGCCACCAGGCCCTGGCCCTTGTGGACCCGTACCACCCGGCCGTCGGCCACGGCGATGCCAGCCGCCTCCTGGCCCCGGTGCTGCAGGGCGTAGAGCCCGAAGAAGCTGAGGCGGGCGGCGTCGTCGCTCATGGTGTCGACGGCGATGACCCCGCACTCCTCCCTGGGGCTGTCGCTGTCGGAGCTGTCGGGGCTGTCGGCGATGGGGTTCACGAGCGCACACCGCCCGCCAGCTCGGCGTCGGCGTCGAGCACCCGGTTGGCCATCTCGGCCTGGTAGGCCGAGATCCGTAGGCGCAGGTCGGCGTCGTTCAGACCCAGGATCTTGGCCGCCGCCAGTGCGGCGTTGCCCGGTTCCAGGGCCACGATGGGGGCCACCCCGGGCGGGGTGCGAAGGCTCGACAGCACGTCGAGACCGGCGAAGGCCTCGGACCGGGGCGGGCAGGCGATCACGGGCGACAAGACGTTGGCGTCGCTCAGGCCCGACAGGGCGTCGCTCATGCCGGCCACGGTGATGAACACGGTGGGCTCGGTTTCGGCGTCGTACTGGCGGAGCAGGCCCAGCACGTGCTCGGGAACCCGGTGGGCCGAGCCGACCCGGCGGATCACCGGCACGGCCAGGCGGTCGAGAACCCCGGCGATCTGGTCGACCCAGCCACTGTCTCGCGGCGATCCCGACAGGATGACAACCCGCACCGGCCTACCCCTTTCCGTGTGAGGTCACACGATGTCGTCTTCGGTTCTGCACCCGGACACCAGCGCAGCCACTGACTCTGTCACTGTCCGGCCAGCGGGGCCAGGTTGGTGGCGATCCGCTCGGCGATGGGCCGCTCTCCCGGTTCGAAGGCCAGGCCTGTGAGCCGCTCGTAGAGCTCGACGTAGCGGGCCGACGTGTCGCCCAGCACGCTCGCCGGCAGATGGGGCACCGGGCCCGAGCCGGAGTAGCCAGCCGCCTTGAGGGCCAGCCGCACCGGCTCCTTGTCGTAGCTCTCGGGCGCGAGCCCGGCCCGGATCCGGTCGTCCATGCTGTCGACCGCCCAGAACCGTGACGAGTCCGGCGTGTGGACCTCGTCGATCAGGAGCAGCTCACCCTCGGGGCCCAGCCCGAACTCGTACTTCGTGTCGGCCAGGACGAACCCGGCGGCGGCGGCGATCTCGGTGCCCCGGGCGAACAGGTCTATGGCCGCTTTCTGGACCTGGGTCCACAGGCCGGCTTCCACCAGCCCCAGCTCCACCACCTCATCGATGGTGACCGGACGGTCGTGGGCGCCGCCGGTCTCCTTGGTGGTGGGGGTGATCATCGGCTCGGGCAGGGGGCCGTGGGCGGTGAGCCCCTCGGGCAGCCGGTGGCCGTAGAGCACCCGCTCGCCCGCCTCGTAGCGAGGCAGGAGCGAGGTGGACGTGCTGCCGGTGAGCCGGCCCCGTACCACCACCTCCACCGCCAGGGGGTTGGCATCGACCGCCACCAGGGCGTTGGGGTCGGGCACCGTGATCACGTGGTTGGCCACGATGTCGGCCGTGCGGGCGAACCACCAGGCCGAGAGCTGGTTGAGCACCTGGCCCTTGTGCTCGACGGTGCCGATCACGCGGTCGAAGGCGCTGATCCGGTCGGTGGTGACCAGCAGACGGTGGCCGGCGGGAAGGCGCCAGCTCTCCCGTACCTTGCCGCTGTGATGGTCGGGGAGATCGAGGTCGAGGGTCTCCAGCACGGCCCGGGAATCCATGCCCCCATCATGGTTGTTTTCGGCGCCAGTTCCGGTGGATCCGGTGACATTTCACCCGAAAACCTGACCGGGAAGTCACCCAGGTGTCAGCTGGGATTCATCTGACGACAGTCAGCTGGACAGTCAACTGGACAGTCGGGTGGGCGGGTCAGGCGGTGACGGCCCGGACACCGGCCTCGAACAGACCCCGGGCCAGCCCGTCGTGGCGCCGGCCCCGCTGGGGGTCCTGGCGGGGATCGACGTGGTCTTCGGGATGGGGCATGAGACCGAGTACGAGGCCGGTCGTGTCGACCAGGCCGGCGACATCGCCCACCGACCCGTTGGGGTTGTGGGGGTAGCGACCGGCGGCCGGGCCGCCGGTGTCGTCGAGGTAGCGGAAGGCCACGTGCCCTTCCACCGCCACGGGGTCGGCCACGGTGAGGCGGCCCTCGCCGTGGGCCACCGGGCACCGGATCGGTCCGGTGAGCCCGTCGAGCCAGGGCGAGGGCGCCGGGCCGGGTTCGAGGGTGACCCAGCGGCACTCGAACCGGCCCGATTCGTTGGCCACCAGGGCCGCCGGCTGGCCTCCGCCGGGGAGCAGGCCGGCGGCCACCAGGGCCTGGAACCCGTTGCAGATCCCGATGATCGGCATGTGGCGGCTGACGGCCTCTTGAAGCTGGTCGCCGAACCAGCTCGTGATGTCGAGGCCGAGCAGGCGACCGGCGCCCAGGGCGTCGCCGTAGGAGAAACCGCCGGGGAGGGCCAGGATCTGGTGATCGACGAGCTTGGTCTCACCCTGGCGCAGGGCGGCCAGGGGGATCTGGGTGGTGCGGGCCCCGGCCCGGGCGAAGGCGTCGGCCAACTCCTGGTTGCGGTTGGTGCCGGGCGCCACCGGTATGAGCACCGACGGCTGCCCCGCTCGTGCTGCGCCGTCGCTCATCGGGGGCCTCCCTCGGGGTTGGTGGTGGTGGTGGGCGTGGCCGCAAGGTCGCCGCCGGGGTGGACGAAGGCGGTGCGGATGGCGTCGAGCCCCACCTGGAGGGCACCACCGCCGATGCTCACCGCGGGAAGGGCCGTGGTGACGCCGATCCGCGTGGCGCCGGGAATCAGCTCGGCCAAGCGGGCCCCGTCGGCGGGAGCCACCTCTAACAGGTAGCGGGCCGGGCCCTCGCCGAACAGCACGTCGTCGCCCACGGCGTCGCCATCGAGGAGGCGGAGGCCGAGGCGGCCCCCCAGGGCCCACTCGGCGGCGGCGACGGCCAGTCCGCCCTCGGCCAGGTCATGGGCGCTGCGGACCAGGCCGCCGGAGATGGCGGCGTGCACGGCCCGATGGCGGGCCGGGGCGGCGGGATCGGGGGCCGGCACCGGGCCGCCGTGGTCGGCCCCCAGCATGTCGTCGAAGTGGCTGCCGCCGAGAGCGCCGGCCACCGGCCCCACCAACCACACATCGTGGTCGGGGGCGGTCACGCCGGTGACAGGGGCACCCTGGTCGACGTCGGGCACCACTCCCAGAGCGGTGATCACGAGGGTGGGGGTGACAGGGTCAGGCCGGCCGTCGGGGCCGACGAACTCGTTGTAGAGCGAATCCTTGCCCGACACGAACGGGGCGCCGTAGGCCAGGGCTGCGTCGTGGCAGCCCCGGCAGGCGGCCACGAGCTGGGCGAGGGTGGTGGGGTCGGTGGGGTTCCCCCACGAGAAGTTGTCGAGCAGGCTGAGCTGGCCCGGGTCGGCCCCGGCGGCCACGGCGTTGCGCACCGCCTCGTCGACCGTGGCCCAGGCCATGGCCTCGGTGTCGTAGCGGCCGAGCACAACGTTCACCCCCACGCCGATGGCGTAGCCCCGGGGGCCGGGGGTGCCGGGGGGCACCAGCACGGTGCCATCGGCCGGGGCGTCGCCCGCCACCCCGCCGTAGGGGCGGATCACGGTGCCGCCCAGCACCTCGTGGTCGAACGTGCGGACCACCGCCTCGTTCGACCGGATCGACGGGTGGGCCAGCAGGGCCAGCAGGGCGGCGGCCGGATCGGCGGCGACGGGGCGCCGCGGCGGGCGGGCCGAGTCCAGCACCGCAGCCCGCAGCTCGAGCGGGGGCCGGCCGTCGTGGAGGAAGCCGGTGTCGAGGTCGACCACCACGTCGTCGCCGTCGCGCACCACGAGGCGGCCGTCGCCGGTGAAGCGGCCGATCACGTCGGCCCCCACCTGCCAGCGGGCGGCCAGGGCCAGTACGGCGGCCGGGTCGGGGCAGGCCAGCACCATCCGCTCCTGCGCCTCCGACAGCCACACCTCCCACGGGGCCAGGCCCGGATACTTGCGGGGCACGAGGGCCAGGTCGACCTCGGCCCCCAGTCCCTCGGCCATCTCGCCGACGGCGGAGGACAGGCCGCCGGCGCCACAGTCGGTGATGGCGTTGTAGAGCCCGGCGTCGCGGGCCGCCACCACGACGTCGATCAGGCCCTTCTCGATCAGGGGGTCGCCGATCTGGACCGACGAGCCGGCGATGTCGGCCGTCTCGGCCCCCATCGACTGGGAGGAGAACGTGGCCCCGCCCACCCCGTCTCGACCCACGGCCCCGCCCAGCACCACCACGGCGTCGCCGGCCTGCGGGCGGGTGCGGTGGGAGCCGTGGGGTAGCAGGCCCACGCAGCCGGCGAACACCAGCGGCGTGGTGGTGTAGCTGGGGTCGTGCACGATGGCACCGGCCACCGTGGGTACCCCGATCTTGTTGCCGTAGTCGCCAACCCCGGCCACCACCCCGGAGCGGATCCGGCGGGGGTGGAGCACGCCGGCCGGAACCTCGGCCGGATCGAGGTCGAGGGGGCCGAAGCAGAGCACATCGGTGACAGCCACCGGCTTGGCCGAGACCCCGAGGATGTCGCGCACCACGCCGCCCACCCCGGTGTTGGCCCCGCCGAAGGGTTCGAGGGCCGAAGGGTGGTTGTGCGTCTCGACCTTGATGGCCAGGTCGTGATGGTCGTCGAAGGCGACGATGCCGGCGTTGTCGACGAAGGCGCTCCGCACCCAGGGAGCGGCGATCCGGTCGGTGGCGGCCCGTAGGTAGGTGTCGAGGAGCCCGTCGACCGGGGCCGCGGCCGGATCGTCGAACGTGATCCGGGCCCGGAAGGTCTTGTGGGAGCAGTGCTCGCTCCAGGTCTGGGCGATCGTCTCCAGCTCGGCGTCGGTGGGATCGCGGTCGAGGGCCTCGAAGTGTTCGGCCACGGCCCGCATCTCGGGTAGCGACAGGCCCAGGCGTCGGCTGCGGCTCACGGCCGCCAGCTCGGCGTCGGTGCCCCGCCGCACGACCAGGTGGTCGGTACCGGGCGACTTGGCCTCGGGGTCGGTGAAGGCCGGCTCCAGGAGCCCCTCGGCCCACCGCTCCACCACCTCGTTGTGGAGCACGCCGGAGGACAGGGCGGCCAGTTGGGCATCGCTGAGGCGGCCGGTGACGACCAGCCGGCGGGCCACCGAGGCGGCCTGGACGTCGAAGCCCAACTCCCGCGACGCCCGCACCAGCTCGGCCCCCTCCCGGTCGGTGACGCCGGGCCGCAGACCCACTTCCACCACCCTGCACCCGGGGGGCCCAGGCAAACCTTCGGGTTGCCCGGCCACGGCGGCCAGGTGCTCCTCGGCCGTGGACCACCACTGGCCCACCGGCTCGGTCAGCAGGGCGCCGGCCAGGCGGTCGAGATCGTCGGCCGAGAGGTCACCCTCCAGGTGATAGAGCCGGAACTGCTCGATCCGCTCGACGTCGAAGCCGAACAGGCGGGCCTGGGCCAGCGGGCCGGCCTCGGTCTGATCGGCGTGGCCGGGGCCCACCACCAGGGCGGCCACCGGCGGGCGGAGGGAGCGGGAGGGGCGCTCAGCAGAGGTCACGTTCCTAGCATGTCGGGACGGGGGCCGGTCGCGGGTGACCCCGAGCCATTTGCCCGCACGAACGGCGGGCGGTTGGGCGCGGCCGTCAGGAGCGGAGCTGGCGGAAGGGATACAGCAGTTGGGCCGTCACGCTGCCCAGCAGGTCCCAGGGTCGGTACGACCGGGGCTCCGGGTACCCAGGATCGCCGATGCCGGTTGGCGGATAGGAGATGTCGTCCGGGTGCTGGGTCCCGAACAGCCGGTCCCAGGTGAACAGGCTCGAGTAGTTCGAGTTGTAGTGGGCGGGCTCGGCCGAGTGATGGATGCGGTGGGTCTGGGGCGTCACCATGACATACCGCAGAGGGCCGAAGTTCGTCCGCAGGTTGGCGTGCTGCGGGGCCCTGAACCAGAGCAGGCCCAGCGTGACGACCATCACGGCCTTTGGCTGCTCCGTCACCTCCGGGAGCAGAAAGAAGTACGGCACGAACAGCACGAAGTGCTCGATCAGGTAGTCGAACGGGTGGATCTTGTTGGTGGTGAAATAGGTGAGGTTCGCTTGTGAGTGGTGGACGGCATGGAACCGCCAGAACAACGGCACCTGATGCTTGATCAGGTGGACGACGTAGGCGCCGAGATCGCCGATCAGGATGCCCAGGATCACCGACGGCCACAGCGGCCAGCTCCGGGTGGCGTCGAGGACGAGGAAACCGGCGTGGGCGCCGAGCCAGTGGCCCAGCGGCCGCGTGGCCACGATGGCGAGCCCATGGGTGGCTGGGAACAGGATCATCATCATGAACGCGTCGACCACGACCGACGGGCTGAAGCTCTTCTGGGCCGGGTTGGCCGGGATCACCCGTTCGGCCAGGAAGATCAGCGGGATGATCACCAGCGACTGGACGGAGACGAGGAACAGCAGGGGGCTGCGCAGCTCCTGCTGCACCGTGGCACCCAGGTCGCCCGGCTGGCCGGTTGCCAGCATGTACGCCAGTACTATCAAGGCCCCCACCACCGCCGCATTGGCGCGACGGGGCAGAGGAGTGATTGGCACTCCGATTGGCAGGTTGCTCATGGTGACCTGGTCGCCCTTGCCCGTGTCAGTCCGCACACTCGCCGGCCGCTGCCTGCTGCGGCAACCTCCGGCGAGTGGACATAGCATAACGTACGACTCAAGCAGAGGTCCAACGCCAAAGTGGGCGATGCTGCCCGGGCAACGGGCGACGGGCCGTGAGCAGCGAACCGGGGCCGGATCGATAGGGTCGAACGGGTGCAGCAGGCGTTCGTGCTCGGAGTGGACCTGGACGGGGTGTGCGCCGACTACACCGGTGGGTTCCGCCGGGTGGTGGCGGCCGATCGGGGGATCCGCCCCGAGGAGCTGCCGATCGAGCGGTCCTGGGGATTCGAGGAGTGGGGGCTCGATGCTGCCGAGTTCGGCCGTCTGCACCGCCGGGCGGTCACCGAGGAACGGATGTTCCGGAAACTGCCCGCCTTCGAGGGGTGTGCCGAGACGCTGTGGCGGTTGTCCGACGCCGGGGTGTGGATCCGGATCATCACCCATCGCCTCTACGTGAACTGGGGTCACGCCCAGGTGGTGTCGGACACCGTGACCTGGCTCGACGAGGCCCGGGTGCCCTACCGGGACCTGTGCTTCCTGGGCAACAAGCCCGACGTCGGGGCCGACGCCTACATCGACGACGCCCCCCACAACGTGGAGGCCCTCCGGGCCGCCGGCAACATCGTGATCGTGTTCGACCAGCCCTACAACAAGGATCTCGACGGCCCCCGGGTGACCGGCTGGGACCAGGTGGAGGACCTGGTGCTGGAGCTGGCGGCGCTCCGGGGCTCGGCCGTGCAACCCCAGCTCCCGGGGATCGACGCCGGTGCCGACCGCCTCGATCGGCGCCGCAACGGTCACCCGTGAAGTCTCGATGACGGTGGCCCGGGCGGCGGCGCTGGCGCTGGCCGTGATCCTGGTGGTGGCGGCCGGGGCCAAGCTGGCCCGGCAGGGCGACACCGGCCGGGAGCTCGCCTCGCTGGGGCTGGTGGCGCCGGAGATGCTGGCCTGGCTGGTGCCGGCGGCCGAGCTGGGGGTGGCGCTGCTGCTGGTGGTGGTGCCGGTGTGGGGTGGGATGGCGGCGTTCGCCCTGCTCGTGGCGTTCACCACCGTGCTGGTGCGGGTGCTGCGGTCGGGGCGGACCGTGAGCTGCAACTGCTTCGGGGCCCTGTCGAGCCGTCCGATCTCCCCCACCACCCTGCTCCGCAACCTGGCCCTGCTGGCCCT
>CADEDH010000034.1:13196-67948 GCA_902826025.1 uncultured Actinomycetes bacterium | reverse complement strand
GCACTCATCACAACCGAATAGCAAGAAACTGTCTCACCACCCTTGACAGGTTCCGGGCGCCCAGCTCGAGTGGCCGGCCGGCCCTGGCGGCGAGATAGTCACCCACCATCGTCTCGACAACTCGGGAGGCGTCCGGCACCTGGCCGAAGTCCTCCAGCTCTCGAAGCATCGCCCGCAGTCGTTGGACCGCATCAGCCTTCGTGCGCGCTCGCCGGCGCCGCAGCTTCGTCGTTCCCGAGGTCGGGTCGATGAACGTGACCTGCGCCATCCAGCCGTTGGCCGCCCGGTACACCGAGCCATCGCCGTTGGCCCGCCGGCTCATGCTGCGTCACTCCGCAGCGAAGCGATGAACGCATCGAGGTCGGCCCGGGTGATCAGTCGGCGGTGACCGATCTTGATACTCCCCAGCTCACCTGTTCGGAGCAGCTGGTCGGTCCCCGCAAAGCGCTTTTGGGAGCAACCGCGGAAGCAACGGTTGTGGGACCGTTGTGGGACGAAGCGCCGGGGCTCGGAACTGCGCCCAGGCTAGGAACGTCGGAGGACCATGAGGAACCCACGCTCATTGACGGTGCTGATGCTGGCGATGCTGGCCGGCGGTGGGTGTACGGATTCATCGCCTGTTGATGAGCCGCCAACCTCGGAGTCAGGTGCCATCGCTGACTCGGTGCCGGTGATCGATGTCCTGGCTTCGGCTGAGCTTCAGGCCAGGGCCCTCGAGCGAGCGTGTGAAGAACACTCTTGTACGGACCGACGCCTCCTGCTTCCGAGCAACACCGAGGAGGCCGTGCAGAGGGCCATCGCCGAGAGACTCCCGGCGGCCGAGTTCGTGAGCGAGGACGAGCTGCAGGCGATGGCCGGCCCGGTGCCGAACTACCCGGACCACGATGTGGTGGTTGTACGCGTGGCCGGTGTGAAGCTGACCGAGAAGACCGACGTCCGCAGCGTCGAGGTCTGGATCGCAGCAACGCCCGACTCGGGGGTCCTTCAGCCGTACCTCTTCCGGTGGGACGGCAATGAATGGACCGACGTCCGGCCGCAGGACGTAGGCGTGACCACCACTATCGCTGTCCCGTAGGGGAGCCGGTGGGTGGCCTGGCCGGGCCTTCTACTGGTAGTCGCTCGGGCCTAGGTCGATGACGTCGGTGAGCTTTGTGCCGGTAGACGTCGATGATCATACGCTCGGAGGTGTCGGCCCAGTCGGCGATCTGGTGGACGGGGTAGCCCCGCTCGATCTGGAACGTGATGGCGGTGTGCCGGGGATAGTAGCCCGAGGCGGCCGGTGCGATGTCGGCCCGCTTGCAGGCGATGGCCAGCGAGCGGTGAACGTTGCGCGGTTGATCGGCGCGCCGTCGGTCTACTGCGACTGCGGGCCGTCCGGCTCGAAGCCCTGACCCTGGCCGACGTCACCGCAGTCGTGTTGACCGACGACGGAGCGGTGTAGCTCCTGACGGACGACAGGCCCAGATCGGGCGGCACCCAAGCTGGCCGAGGCCCCGGCCCGGCCCGTGTCGGAGGAACCCCGGCAGGATGCTCTGAGAGCAGCGAAGCAGATCCAGCTCGCTGGGAAGAACAAGCCGGGCAGGTACTACGTCGCCAGCAGCGACCCGACGGAGGCCGTCGAGTCTGCAACTCGCGCCTTCGACGCCGGCGCCGTGCACTCTGCCGCTCTACTCACCGACGATGCGGCCCGGGCCGTCGTGCTCTACGGCCTGACGACGTGGCCGGCGCTGTTGACATCGCTCGACGACGACGGCCCAACCGCCCTGATCCGAGCGGTCCGAGCCGCCGACGCAAGCGATCAGAGCACCCAGCGCTGGCCCCGCTCGAAGCTTTCCGACGATGCCACGGTCGCCTTCGCCGCGCTGGGGTAAGCAGGCTTCGGCCCGTCATCTGCGAGCACAACACTCGCGCCGGACTCGGGCGCCTGGTGTGTGCCTCAAGCGCGCCGCTCTCTGGCCTCATCAAAGACGGACTCGAGATAGGGCAGCACCAGATCGATGCGCTGCATTGATTGCAGGTGATTTATCCCCTGTAAGGAGATGAGCTTTCCTGGGGTCAACTGTCGAGCCAACTGAGTAATCTCAGGGTAGTCCTCGTCCTCCTCGCCAGCGATGAGCTGATAGGGGCAAGAAAGGGACGAGAGCCACTCCGCAGGTGCACTGTCTTCGTATTCGTCGAGTCTTCCCGCCCGCTGCATCGCTGCCAGGGCCTCGATGTCATTTGCTCTGAGCCGGCTCTTTAGTGCGTCAGAGATAGGGGCCTGTGACTCCCATATCGGAATCAAGGCTTCGGGACCTTCCTGCCGCAGGAACGAGGCGAAGGCCTCTCCCGAGTCGGAGTTCAGAAAGGGGTTGCACGCCCCGATCATCAAGGACGACAGCCGCTCCGGGGCGAAACGGGCCATGCCGAACCCATATTGACCTCCCATCGACACACCAAAGAAGTGGCACTTCTGTACTCCGACAGCGTCGAGAACGGCCCTGACATCGTCGACTAGCGTCCTGAACTTATACTGCATCGGATCATGCGGCTTGTCACTAGCGCCATGGCCCCGGGCATCGATCAGAATCACCTTGAGGGATCGTGAAAGTGCGCCGACATAGCCGTACTCTCGCCAGGTTTCGAGGCTGTCAGAGAAGCCGTGCTGAAGCACTACTGCTTCTCCCGAACCTTCAACCTCATAGTAGATGTTCGTACCTCGCCTATCGGCGAACGGCACTGACGTGACCTCCAGACAGTCGTTCGCCCACCTTACCGTGCTTCACCGTGCCTCGACCTGACCGATCTACCAAGACGTTCCCTCCGAATCTGACTGCCGGAAGGACAGCCCGTCGTGATTCACGACTACGGAGTCGCTGCACCTCAGCCCGACGACGTTGTAGCGCCGTCGGACCGGACCGAGGGGTGGTGGCGGTTGTGCAGCGTCGACTTCGAGTTGCAGCGATGTGTCGTTCTGCGAGTTTGGCACCCTGACACAGGGGTTGATTGTGACGCTCGACTGGCGAGCACCCTGAGTCAGATTGCGCCAGTTTGGCTTCGAATGGCCCCTAACTGGTCAAGACGGGCCTAATCGACGGCGGCGGCGATGGCGGACTCCAGCTCAACCAGCGAGCGCTTCACCACTCGAAACGGCTCGAGCCAGACATTGGTCGGGCCCTTCGTGAAGTTGCGACCTGGTGGCGAGACGCGACGAAGGACGAACGGCACCTCGTCGGTCCACTCGACCGTTTCGCTGAGGATCACCTCGACCGAATAGATCCGCCGTGGTGAAGCGCGTTCGTCGTTCTCGAACTCGCTGGCAGCGAAGCCCACGCTGTAGTCTTCGCTCCCGTCCTGCGTCGCATCCCATGTTCCAGTGATCACCTGCACGAAGGGAAGCTCGATGTGATGGGGCGGGGGGCCGTTGTCGAAGACGGATTCGTAGTGCGTCACGAGGATCTTGAAGCCGGCCGTGATGCCGCCTCGGACAGGACGGCCAAGGCTCTTCCGCCAGTTGATGGCTCCCAGGAGGAATGTGTCGTGCTCCAGTGAGATGCGGTCCTCCAATCCTGGCTGGTAGTCGGCGAAGAATTGGCCGATCTCAGCGAGCTGATCGGAGGCAAGTGATCGGACTGGATTTCCAATCTGCATTTTTTCTCCCAGAAGGGGTTGTGGCGAGTGTGGGGAATCCTATCCGGCGCCGCGTCAGTCCCTCGGACTTCTGCGCGTCGGAGGCCGTACCGACACCACGCCTGGCGCGAGCATCCACAGGCCACCCCAGCGCCTGTCGGAGGAAAGGCGATGACCGTCCACATCGACGATGGGTTCGACTTCCTCGGTTTCCGTATCCAACGGCAACCCAAGCGAGGCTCGAACAAGGCGTTCGTCTACACCTGGCCGTCGGAGAAGTCACTCGCTCCGATCAAGGCCAAGCTGAAGATGATCACCCGGCAGGGAACGAACAACCAGCTCTCCGGACTCAGCGCCAACTAAACGGGTGCTCCGAGGCTGGACCAACTAGTTCCGGCACGGCGTCCAAGGACGCCTTCGCCTCGAACGCCCTGGGCCACACCGCCGGGGCGCTTCCTGAGTTCGGCGTCGGCGCCGTTGACACCGCTCGACGACAGCCCAGCCGCCCTAATCCGAGCCGTCCAAGCCGCCGATCTTCGCTAAGCACGATGAGATTCGCAGCTGGCTCTTTTGTGACCCTAGGACGAAACCGAGCCAGATACGAAAGATGCAGCTGCGAACGTCAGAAGTCCAGAGATTACGAGAGCAGCTACGATTCCCCCTAGATTCCCACGTTCTCCGACCGCCGGCTCGGCAATGGGCGCGGGCGTCCGGCCTGGATGACCGGCGGCGTTCACGTCCGGTGGCCGCGTCAGCGGTCACCCCGCGGGGCGTTGGCCTTATCATGCAGGGGACCCTCGGGGTGCCGCGCGGCAAAGCGTTCACACCTCGAAGGCACCGAGACGGATCTTCATCCCCGTCGTGGCGACGAAGGCCAACACCGTGCCGAATGGCACGTCCTCGACGATGAAGCTGCCACTGGGATCGATCTCCGCCACGAACATTTCGCCGCCCACCAGCAGTTGCATGGTGCCGATGAGCGGGGGACTGATCTCTCCCGACACCACGACGCTACGCCCGGCGGGCTCGATCGCCATCTCGATCGAGCGGTCGCCGCTTCTGAACGTGAGCTGACGGAGGGAGCTGCCCGATCGCACGCTCACTGGGGACTGGACGGATGAGTCATAGGTCAGCTCAGCAAGCTCCGATTCCATGTTGTGCCACTGGTGGACCCAGAGCGAACCCTCCAAGAGCGATGGTGGCGGCTCGGCATCGGCCGGAACGGTGCCCGGCGTGAACCCTCGGAAGGCGGAGCGGAGCAACGCCAGCATGTCGTCGTCCGACGTCACCGGATCGTTGGTCACAAGTCCTCCTCGTTCAAGAACGCTTTCAGTCGACGGATCGCCCGCTGGCGGGACGGGCCGATGGAACCAACCGGCCAGTTCAGGAGAGCCGCGATCTCTTTGTAGCTCTTAGGCGGCACGGCGCAGACGAGCCGGAGCAGCCGTTGGTCGGCCGGATCGAGTTGGGCGAAGGCCGCCAGCGCCCGGCCCACCTGGTCGTCGTCCACCGCCAACTCCTCCGGGGAGGGGGCAGTCGTGTCGACCACGTCGAGCGGCCGGCCGGGAAGCACCTCGTGGCCCGACAAGCGCCGCAGCGACTCACGCCGTGCGGTGGTGGCCAGCCAGCCGGGCAACCGCGAGTGGTCCTGAATCCGGTCACCGAACCGGAGGAGCTGCAACCACACCGTCTGGACGACGTCCATGGCCGTGGCGTCATCGAGCCGGTAACCGCGCGCTATCCACCACAGCATCTGCGTGTGTTCGGCCACGATCTCGGCCCAAGCTTCCGCATCGCCGGCGAGGGCCGCTGCGAGCAGCCCGGCGGTCGTCGACTCCCCGTCCACTGGGCCCACCGTAGCTCTCGTGCCGGAGCCGGGCCTCCCCGATGCTGCCTGAACCGTCATGGCATCAGCCGGCCGTAATAGGGCAGCCAGTCGCAGTCTTCATTGTCGATCACACGCTTGAGCACCGAGGCGATGACAGCCCGCTTCGCCGCGCTGTCGGCCGCCTGGGCCGGATCCTCGTCGGCAAGTGCCCGTCCGATCCAGGCCGCCACCCGGGGCGCCGCGAAGCTGGTACCGCTCCAGGTCGCCCAACCCGTGTTGAAATCGCCCAGCTGCAGCATCACCTTCGTTCCGGGATTGGACGGGAGCTCACCTATACCGACCTTCAGAGCCTTGACGCCGGGGTCCTCTTGAGACATGTCCGGGAGCTCAGCGAGGACATCCACGCCACGGACCGCCACGTCCACCCAGGGGCCGAAGTTGGAGAACCAGGCCGGCACGCACCGGCTGAGGGCCGCAACCGCCACCACCCCTGGAAGGGCGGCAGGATACGCCGGTCGGCAGCTGGCGTTGTTGCCCGCAGCGGCGACGATCACCCAACCGTCGTCGACCATCGTCCGGATCCGGTCCGCCAGGTACAGCGCGGAGAGGTCACCGTCGTTGTAGCCGCAGAGCGACAGGTTGAGAATGCGCCAGCAATCAGGCTTGCTTTTGGCAACCGCGTGATTGAGGGCGCTCACGAGTGCAGCGTCGTCGATGTCACCGAGTGGACCGGCGGCGTGCCACAAGGTCAGGTTCGGGGCCTTGAGGCCCGAGTGCAGCCGCAGCACGCTCCTGACAAAGTCGCCGTGGCCGGTGGCCGGGTCGGCCCAATCGTCGAGGTTCTCGTTCACGTTCCAGCTTGTGTTGCGAAAATCGATCTCGCCCTTGCCCGGATTGCCAGGCGGATCGATGGTCGCCTTGTCCAGCTCGCCGACCGCGTTGGCCTTGTGCTCGGCCGCCAATGGGCTTGCGATGTCGATGACGTGGACGTCCAGGCGATCGTGGCCAGCCGGTTCCGCCACGGCGGGGTCGGCAGCGGGTGCCTCTGCGGGTCGGGCACCGAACTGCGGCACCGGGACCGACACCGTTTCGGCCGGTCCGGCCTCACAGCAGCACCCGCCCCCACCCCAAGCTCCACCGGTGAACGTGTTGGGGGTGAACGTGTTGGGAGTAAAGGTGTTGGGGGCGAACACCTGACCGGTGAACGTGTTCGGGGTGAACGTGTTCGGCGCCGACACCGTGGTGCCCTGGGCCGACAGGGAAGCTATGAAATAGACGTGGTTCGGCTGGGCCGGGATTCCACGTTGGCGCAGGCCCTGGACCAGCCTCAACACGTCAGTGTCTTCGGGGCCGGTGAGGACATAGCGGAACCACGGTGTCTCGGGGTCGTTCACCGTTCGCCGCAACGAGACGGGGTCGACAGCGCTCGACCCGACGTTGAGCTCCTGAGCGACAGCGCTCAGTGCAGCGCGCACCTGTACCGGATCACCACTGGCGAGGAACTCCCGGGGGCGAATGACAATCGGACGCCCCGCGGAATCAGCTCGAAACTGGAACCGGTCGGCGGGATAGTCAGATGGATCCGCATCGTTCAAGAGGTTACTGTCGATTGCCACGTTGGTTCTCCATGAGGGATGGCGATGGCAACTAGGCCAAGCGGTGCTGAAAGCAAGAACGCCGCTGGCGCGGGCCAGATACAAAAAGGACGGGTAGGGCCGTAGAAATCTACGTTCCACCAGCTCATGGGACAAGGATCCACTCCGGACAACACTGGCGCCGAAGGGATCTACTCGGCTCCAGCCGAGGCGCTGGCCCACGCCAGAGCCGTCCTGGCGAGACATGATGCGTCGTCCACCGACCGTGCCCGCGCCCTGCTGGTACTGGGTCGGGCCGCGCAGTACGGGAACCGGATCGCCGATGCCGTTCGCCTCCTGTCCGAGGCACGGCAGCTTGCCGTCGAACCGGCTCTCGTCACCGAGATCCTGCTCTCACTGGCGCCGGTGCTGAGCAAGGAGGGCCACCCCGACGAGGCATTGGCTCTGCTGGACCGCTCTGATCTGGAGCTGGGCCACGGGCATGCCGGGCAGCTGCGCAACCAACGCGGTGTCATCCTCCTCGAGATGGGTCGCCTGCACGAGGCGCGGGACCAGGCCACGGAAGCCGTGCACTTGCTGCGCGAGGCTGGAGACCAGAACCGTGAGGCCCGGGCCATGGTGAACCTGGCGGTCATCGCCGCCCTGATGGGCCACCTGGACGACGCTGAGCGCTGGTACGCCCAGGCGCTGGAGCTGGCCGTGACCACCGAGCAGCACGTGGTGGCCGCCGGGATCGAGGGCAACCTGGGCGACCTCGCCTCCCGGCGGGGTGACTTCGCCGCCGCCCTTCGGTGGTATGAGCTGGCACGGGCTCGGTTCGAGAAGTTCGGCAACGTGGAGCTCCTGGTGGCGGTGCTCGAGCTCGACCACGCTCGAACCTTGCTCGATGTCGGCCTGCTGGTCGATGCGGCCGAGGCGGCTCAGCGGTCCGCCCGGTTGGCCGGGGAGGGTGCCAACCAGATGCTCGAGACCCAGGCCCAGCTCGTCCTGGCCGAAGCCCTCGTCCGGCTGAACGATCGGCGTGGGGCCCGTCAGGCCATCGAGCGAGGAGCCGTCCTGGCCCGGCAGGTGGGGCAGGAGACGTGGCAGCTCCGGGCCCTGCAGCTCACCGCCGACTTGGACCCATCGCATCAGCTCGACCGGGGCGACGTGGAGAAACAGCTCCAACGGTTCCTCCGCTCCGGTTGGGCGCGCGAAGCGTTCGCCTACGGCCTGGGCCAGGCCATGGCCCGCCAGACCAGCGATCCCGAAGGCGCTCGACACCTGCTGGCGCTGGTGAGCCGAAGCACGACCGGCGTCGACGTGGACCCCCTCGACCGGTCGGTCTGCGCCCTGCTCCAGGCCAGCCTCGATCACGATGTCGACAGTGCCCGCCGCGCCTTCGACGAGGCTCTGGATGCGCTGCACCGCCAGCGGGACCTGCTCGGCTCGGCTGAGCTGCGGCGAGTGATCGTGGAACGGGCCCAACCCATCCAGGAGCTGGCTCTGGGGCTGGCCCTCCGGGCCGAGGATCGCGCGCCTGCGGTACTCGAGGTGTTGGAGCGGGTTCGCAGCGTCCAGGCCACAGCCGCCTCACGCCCGGGTTCGCTGGCGGGCCACGACGCCGCACTGGCCCGGCTCCGTCACCTCCGGGTGCAGGTGGCGGAAGCCAAGATCACCGGGGGCGATCCAACGCCCTGGGCCGCCGAGCTGCGGACGGCGGAACACGAGATCCTCCGATCCCGTCGCACAGAAGGTGCGCTGCTGGCGGCCCGAGCCGCTGATCCTCCGGTTGGCCACCAGGGCCTGCCGGCGGACACCGTCTACGTCACCTACGCGGTACACGCCGGGCAGGTCATGGCGGTCGTCCACACCACCGGCGCCACGGTGCTGCGTGACGTGGGCCCGGTGGACAGCATCGGTCCTGCGGTGCGCTCCCAGCGGAGCGCGCTGCGGGGGTTGGCCTCTGGCCCCCCGCAGCGCTCCCTGGGTCAGACCGCCCGCCTGCTCGACGCGAGCCGGGCCCTCGATCATCTCCTCGTCAGGCCGCTCGACCTGGACAGCCAAGCCCGGGTGGTGATGACGGTGCCGACCGCGCTCCGCGACGTCACCTGGGCCGCCCTTCCCTCGCTCCAGCGCCGCCCCCTCACCTTCACCCCGACATTGGCATCATGGCTGGCCGGTACCGAACCGCTGACGGTGGAGCGGCTCGCGCTCCTCAGCGGGCCCGACCTGGCCGCCGCGGCCGGCGAGCTGGCTCGAATCCGCTCGATGTGGAACCAGCCGTCCATGGCCGACGCCGAGACCACCTGCGCCGACGCCATGGCGGCGCTGCGCTCATCCGACCTTGTGCACATCGCCGCCCATGGCTCGTTCCGTACCGACAATCCCTTCTTCTCCTCACTGGTGTTCGCTGACGGAGAGCTCTCATTGCTGGAGATGGGTTCTCTCGATCGGGTGCCGTCGATCGTGGTCCTCGCATCGTGCGATGCTGGGGCCACGGCCGTGGCCCGCCGCAGCGATGGTGATGTGGTGATCGGTACCGCCCTCGAACTCCGTGGCCTGGGTGCCCGAGCGGTGCTGGCCCCCTCGGCCATCGTGCAGGACTCCGCTGCGGCCGAGTATGCCGTACTGGTGCACCGGGGCCTGGTCGACCGGATGCCCATGGACGACGCCGTCCTCGGGGCGCGGCTCTCGATGCTGGACCGGGGCGAGCCGGCCTGGATGGCAGCAGCGGTCTCGTTCCAGCTCCTCGGCGACCAGGCCACCCGCCTCCCGCTGCGACAGACCTCGAGCGGTATCGAGGTCCGGTAACCGGCTCGGCTCTACTACTGGACCTCGCTGTCGGGTCGGCTGCGAACGGTATCCAGCTTCGTTTTCGGCGCTCTTCGTCGCAATGGGCACTCCAGCTTCGGGCTGCGGATCTTCCTGGACGAGATCGCCAAGTACTCCCCCGCCAAGAGCTGGCCCGTCACCTGGAACGGCGAGGTCACGACGACGAGCAACTCGAAGCTGCCGTGCGCCGAGGCCCATTTCTGACAACAGCGAGGAAGGAAAAGACAGGGAGCGCCGCTCAGCAAGAGGCCCAGCGGGCAACCGCAGCAGCGACGAGATCGGCTGGGAGCAGTTCCTGTTCCAGCCGGCCCCGCTCAGCCGCGGCCAACCGGGCGAACAGGGCCGCCTCCGCCGGTTGCAGCCCGGCTTCGGGCGCCCGGGCCGGCTGGGGCTCGGGCACCGCCCGGCCTTCGTGCGCATCGAACGTGGCGCCGTCCATCAACAGCGCCACCAGATCGGGCCGGGCCGCCCGGGCCCGGGCCAGCATCGTCAACCCCCAGGTGTCGAGATCACCCCAGTAGGCCACGGCGTGACCGGCCAGGCCCGGCCCCGCCACCCACCCCACGTTGAGCCCGGCTCCCAGCACGCCAACCGTGCCGGCCACCGCCGGCAACACGTGCAGGCACCGCTCGTTCTCCACCACCAGAAGGCGATGTCCGGCCACACCGTGGGCGGCCAGGTCACCGTCGGTCACCCGCATCCGCCGGTATGGCAGTAGCCCCCCGTCGAGGTCGGCTACCAGCAACCAGTGGCCATCGGGCCCCGCCGCCCCCAGGAACCCCTCCAGGCCCCGGGCCGACACCTCGCCCCCGAACCGGACGTCGAGCAGGGCCGTGACCAGGGCCCGGTTCCGCTCGAAGAACTTGGTGTCGACTCCCGCCACCGGCAACGCCCGCAGCGGGACCCCGCCGGCGCAGCCCTCATCGAGCTCCTCCACTACCCGCAGTGCCGCCGCCACCTCGCCCTCCGGGTGCCGCAGCACCAACGGGCTCCGCTCCACCAGGAACTGCCGGTACCGGGCATCGGCCCCGGCCACCAGCCGGGCCAGCACGTCGTGCTCCCGGCGCACGACCTCGCTACCAGTGGCCGCCACCCATTCGGTGGGGGAGCGCAGCACCCACCGCACCGGCACGTCGATCGGCTCCCCGGTGGCCCGGTACGACACCGGCTCCCACACCACCTCTCCCACCGTCACCCGCCGCCAGGCGTCGAGATGGGCCCGCACCTCGGCCCAGCCACCCCCCGCCACCAGGCCCGCCGGCGGCCGCGGCAACGTCACCACCAGCGGCCACTGCCCGGCGTCGAGCAAACGGGCCGCCCGGGTGCGGGTGGTAGCCCACTGGCGGGCCAACCGTCGGGCCTCCTCGTCGGGCGATCTCACGACGGGCCGTCGCCGGCCCGGGCCGCCAACTGGTCGAGCTCCTCCCACGACACGGCCACCAACCTCGACTCCTGCCCTCGGCGGCTCACCACGATGGCCGACCGGGTGTTGGCCCGCAGCAACCGCACCTCCTTGTTCGGTGTGACGAACAGCGGATGCAACCCGAACACGGCCAGCGCATCGATGATCCGCCCCGCCACCGTCTGCGAGCTCTTGGAGAACGCCTCGTCGAGCACGATCGTGCCGAACAACGGCTGGGCCGCCCCGTCGAGGCACAGCGCGTACGACAGCGAGGCGGTGAGGATGTAGCTGGCGATGATCTCCTTCTCGCCGCCGCTGCCCCCCTCCGAGCTGGTGCGTACCTCCACCGTCGCCCCCGACTGCCGCTCCACCACCGCCACCGAGAACGTCAGCCGGTGCCGCGGGTCGAGCAGGGCCCGGGCCGCCACCGTCCCCCGGTTGTCGGCCGCCTGGCGCAGCAAACCGATCACCACCTGCAGCGCCCGATACTGGGCTTCCCCTGTCTCGTCGGTGAACCGGGCCGCCGCCAGCGCCTTCTGGGCCCGCACCAGCTCGGCCAGCACCTGCTGGGTGACCCGCCGGGGCCGCAGTTGCAGGAACCGCTCGGGTTGGAAGTCGACCTTCTCCAGCGTGCGGTTAAGGTCGGCGATCCGGTTCACGATGGCATCGACCTCGGCGTCGATCGTGGCCAGCAGCGACGACACCCCCTGGTCCGACGACAGGTTCAGGTACTCGAGGAAGCGCTGCTGACGCTTGGGCAGCGCCTCGGTGGTCAGCACCTCCAGGCGGTTGAGGTACACCGGCAGGTCGATCAGGTCGGTACCGGCCTCGGCCAGCTCGCCCGTGTCTTCTCCCTTGGCCGCCGTCATCTGCCGGACCAGCAGCTGACCGACCCGACCCAGCTCGTCACCCAACTCCACCACCCTGGCCCCGATCCGCCCCCGCCACTCCCGTTCCACCCCGGCCAGCCCCGCTGGAGCCTGGTCGCTGAGGTCGGGCAGGATCCGTGCCGCCAGCTCGGCCTCGGCCCCGCTGAACTCATCCCCCATCCCCGCCTCGGCCTGGGCCAGCTCGGCCGCCGCCTGCTGCTGGTCGCGGTCGGTGGCCCCCACCGCCTTGAGCCGGGCCGCCTCCTCGGCTTGCAGCTCGCCGACGGCCTGCTGGGCTTCCCGGTACCTGAGCTGGGCCTGGGCGGCGTCGCCCGCAGGGTCGCTCAGGCGCTGGTGCCGCTGCTCCAGCGTTTCCAGCTCCCGCCGGGCGCCGGCCACGTCGATCTCGTCGAACGTGAGCCGCTCCAGGCCGTCGAGCAGCTCGAGACCGCGGACGAAACCATCGCGTCGGACGGCGGCGGCCCGGTACCGGGCCTGAGCCGAGGCGGTCTCCACCTCCAACTCCGCCACCCGTTCGCCGAGCGCCGCCAGCTGGGCCCGGTTGTCGAACCCGGTGAGCCAATCGTCGGTGAGCCGCCGCTGATCCTGCTTGTCGAACCGCCCGGTCGGGCCCGACAGCAAACCCTCCCGGGTCATGGCGAACGGCGTACGCTCCAGGTCGCTGGCCCGCTCGACGCAGTGCCGGTCGACCGACACCAGGAGCCGCCACAGCCCACCGGCGAGCGGATGGTCGCGCCGGTCGAGCTTGTGGAGGAAGCTGTCGTCGAACGGCTCGCCCTGCCGGTCGGCCGATCGGCCGACGGATCCGTCACCCTGCTCCAACCGCACGTGCAGCCCGTGGTGGCGGTCATTCACCCATCGCAGTGCCTCACCCAGCCGGACCTCGGGCACCAGGATCCGCAGCCGGTGGGCGCCGATGGCCCGCTCGATCGCCCCCCGCCACGCCTGCTCGCTGGCCCGCACCGACACCAGCTCGGCCACGAACGGCAGCTCGAACGGGTCGGCCCCCACCGCTGCCGCCAGGTCGGCCCGGAAGTCCTGGTAGGCGGGCGGGATGTTCGATCCCGGCCGAGACCTGATCTGTTCCAGGTCGTGGCGGGCCGCCTCCAGCTCGGTGCTGGCCGTCCCCACCGCCGAAGCCGCCCGCTGGAACTCGGCCTCGGTCTCCTCTCGGCTGTCGTTCAGGGTGGGCTCGAGCCGTCGGGCCTCGGCCTGCAGCCCGCTCAGCCACGCCGCCGACGGCTCGGGACCGGGGTCCGCAACGGCCAGGCCCAGCACGGCCCGCAGCTGGCTCACCACCTGGCCGTGGTGGGCCAAGGCCCGCTCCCGATCGGCCAGCAGCCGTCGCTGGTGGGCCATCGTGGCCTCCAGCTGGTCGAGGTTGGCGCCCCCGGCCTGCAGATAGGCGGCGTGACGCTCCTCAGCCTCGGCCTGGGCCTGGGAGATGCGGCGGGCCAGCTCGTCGCCCTCGGCCTCCAGCCGGGCCAGATCAGCGATCAGCTCATCACGCCGGGCCCGCCACAGGCGCTGGCCGGCCCGCGCCACCCACCGCCCGAGGAGCGCCCCGGCCTGTTCCTGTTCGACCCGCTCACCGGTAAGCAGCCGGTGCCGCTCCTCCAAGCGGACGAGGGGGGCCAACGAGGCCTGCTGGCGGCGGGCCGTCTCCAGCTCGGCCCGGATGCCGGCCAGGTCGTCGAACTCGGCCACCACCTGGGTGGCCCGGCGAAAGGCCGAATGGTCGTCGAGCACCAGCTCCCGGAACAGATGGTCGACACTGTCGAGCTGCTTGAGGCCGGCCGCCCGGTTGAGCAGATCGAAGGCGTTCTCGCTGATGTCGAACAGGCGGCGCACCCGGGCCAGGTAGGTCTTCTTCGACTCGAAGATCGCCAGCCGGGGCCGCTCGGACTCGTAGCGGCCCAGCGCCCGGGCGCCGCCTTCGTGATGGACCCGCAACCACTGCTCCAGGCTCTCCCCGGCGTCTTCGGCTATGAGCCACCGCTTCTTGCAGTCCGCCGCCGACATGGAGGTGCCGTCGGTCCACAGCAGCGCGCCGAGTATGACGGTCCGGCCGGGGCGGCTGAAGGTGGCCGCCAGGCCGGTGACCGTGCGACCGGGGCGTGACACGTGGCTGACGTCGCCCGTGTCGTTTCCGTGGCCCACCACACCCCGCACGTAGGACATGAGATCGCGGTCACTGTCGTGGCCTCCGGTGGATGCCAGGTTGTACCGGGGCTGGCCGACGATGAGGGTCATGAGCGCGTCGACCAGGGTGGTCTTGCCGCTGCCGGTGGGCCCCACGATGGCGGTGCCCCGGGGGTCGATCTCGGCCCGGTGGCTACGGGCGAACGGGCCCCAGTTGTAGACCTCCAGTTGCCGCAGGATCAGCGTCTCGTGCAGGTCGTCGAAGTCCAGGGCGAGCGCGTTGACCGTCACCGCTCGTCACCTCCACCGGTCAGCTGGTTGTAGTGGTGCAGGAGCAGGGCCAGCGACGTCGGGTCGGCCACGTGACAGATGAGGGGCCGGATGGTGACCTGCTCGTCGTCGTCGACGGCGGACACGATGCCGTGATCCCGTAGCTGGTCCAGCAGCCGCCGAAGGCGGGACTGGTTGGCCGAGTCGCTCCCCTCGTCTCCCAGGTAGGTGGCCAGCTCGGGTACGAGCTCGTCGACCGGCACCCGGGCCGCCGTGGTGCCCGACGCCGTCTTCTCGTGCTCTACATACCGCCGGCGCAGGATGGCCAGCAGCAGCGACTGGGCCAGCGTGAGCCGTTGCCGTCGCACCAGTGGATGCTGCCACTCCTCGCCCGGATCGCCCGGACGCTGGCCGGTCGGGCCCGAGTCGCCGGCACCCGGCTCGGCCGCCGCTCCGGCCTTGATCGACGGGGACACCACGAGCACCACGAGGCCCCGCACCTCGTCGACCCGGAAGGCCAGGTCGAGCGGTTCCAGGGCGGCCGCCACCAGGGTCCGGTTGGCCAGCACCGCCTGGTAGAGGTTCGGTTTGGCCTCGGCGTAGAGGGCCCCGAGACGCAACAGCTCCTGGGTGGCCTGCTTGACCCGGGCCGGTGTTCCCTCGGGGGGTCCGGCCGGGGGGATGGCCGGCGCCACCGGGGCAACGACGGTTGCAACGGCTGCACCGGTGGGGCCCGGCCCGGCCGGCACACCGAGCGTCAGCTCGTCGAACACCGATCGGGGTGGCTCGTTGATTTCCGTCGTCATCGCCTCACAGCTCCCAGCTCCGTTCGGCCATCGCCTCCGGCTCGAACACGATGGTGGGCACCGTGAACCGCAGCGGTGGCCCGTCGTCGGGTTCGACGTCGAACGAGTCGGGCTCGTCGCCCACCGCCGCTTCCGCCTGACTGGCCATCTCGATCCACACCGTCACCGTCTCCAGGTCGTGGGTGGGGGGCAGGGCCCCGGCCAGCTCGGCCATCGTCAGGGGACGACCTTCCCGCACCAGCACCTCGACCGTGCGGGAGGCCCAGGCCTGGCGGTCGAGCCCCTGGAGAGCGAGCCACAACTCGTTGTCGATGTCGGCCAGCTGGGCCGGTTGGGGTACGAAGTCGAGATCGCCCGACCCGTCGATATCGATGTCGGCGGCCCGGAGCCGTTCGGGCACGGGCACCGCCACCGGTATCCCGACCGGCGGGAGCGGGGTGGGGGAGCGACGTACCGCCTGGCGGCTCCAGTCGACGTCGAGCGCCCGCTCCAGGATGGCATCGAGGAGCTCGGTGACCCGCTGGTGCTCGAGGCCGAGACCGCTGCGGAGGTAATTGCGGACGTCGCGTTCGCTGCGGGCCCGGGCCCGGACCACGTTGGTCGACTCGGCCACCAGGCGGCTGCGGATCCGGCGCAGGTCGATCTGCTGCTGGCGGGACAGGCCGGCCAGGGCCGCCTCCGACTCGAGGATCCGGGCCAGGTTCCGGCTCATCTGCTCCAGGTCTTCGCTGGCGTTCAGCTGGGTGTAGAAGGCCTGGAACACCCGCCCCTCGGAGGTCTCGATCAGGGCCTCGTGCCCTTCGAGCAAGCGGTCGACCACCAGACCCCGATGCTGCTGATCGCGGATGATGGCGATACGGAGATCCTGGTCGGCCCGGCGGTAGGAGTCTTCGACCCGCCCGAAATCATCCCGCAGGCTCAACGTGAGGGCGTAGACGTCCTGGATGGCTTCCACCGCCGGTTCGCCCTCCAGCACCGGGACGTCGCCGGCGTCGACCGCCGCCAGCTCGGCCTCGAGCTCGGCGATCCGCTGCCGGATCCGGGCCGACCGGGCCTCGGGGTCGGGATCGAGCCGGGCCGCAACCTCGGCGATCTGGTGCTGCACCATGGCAAGGCGGGAGGCGGTGGAGCTCATCATCCGGTCTTCCAGCCGTTCGACGAAGCGGAACACCTGCTGGAGGGCATCGGTGGCGGCCAGCTCGCCGTCCCGCTCCACCAGCAGCTTGGCCCGGATCTGGTCGCGCAGCTCCCGGCGGGCCAGCCGGCCCAGTTCGGCCGATCGGATTTCGTAGTCGGGATTGTTGGCGTGCTCAGCCAGTAGCTCGGCCAGCAACTGGACGGCATCGTCGAACGTGACCCGTTCCCCCGGGTGGGCGAACAGGCGGCTCAGGCAGGCCAGGACGAGAGGGGCCCGCCGGGCGGCCAGGAGGCGCCAGGCCGGGTTCTGCTCGCGGAGCCGCTGGTAGGTCGCCACCTCCTGCCCCGTCCGCCGGTCGTCGAGGGTCATGGGATCGACGATAGTGAGGCGGTGTGACGGTGAGGGGGACGACGCCGAGTTGGACGATTGAGGCGGAGGCCGGCAGGACCTGGCTCAGCGCGGCATCGCGCCCTGATTGCGGAGCCGGCGAAGTACCGTCGTCATCCATGACGGCTCCGACGCCCCCACCCGGTGATCCTGGGCCCGCCGCCCGTCCGCCTGGCCCGGCTCCGGCTCCCGGCTCGTATCCGCCGCCCACCACCCGGCCCGTGATTCCGATGGCACCGGCGGCCAGCGGGCATCTGAGCTACGGCCAGTTCCTCGGCCGTGCCCTCACCGCTGCTCTCGTCGCCCCGATCGGCTTCATCGTGGTGCTGTTCGGCCTGGTGATCCTGGCCGCCGGGTGCACGGCCGCCCTCGGCGCTGGTGCCACCGGGTCCACGAGCAGCGATCCCATCGCCGTGACCGACCACATCGACGGCGACGAGGGCGCCGACGCGGTGATCCTCGTGGTCGACGTCCAGGGCGTGATCCTGGCCGACGACGGCGGGATCGGTCCCTTCGGTGGGCTGGTGGCCGGCGGCGAGCAGATCAAGGAGCAACTGGAAGCGGCCGCCACCGACGCCGACATCGACGCCGTGATCCTCCGGATGAACACGCCCGGCGGATCCGTGGTCGGCTCGGAGCTGATCGTCGACGGGGTGGCGGCGGTCCAGGCCGCCGGCAAGCCGGTGGTGGCCCACGTCACCGAGATCTCCGCTTCGGGCGGCATGTGGGCCATGGCCCCGGCCGATCGGATCGTGGCCTCCAACGGCTCCCTCGTCGGCTCCATCGGGGTCATCTTCGGCCCCCTCTCCCGCTACACCGACGTGGTCGCCATCGACGGCGGCATTCTCGGCGGCGGCGTGGAGACCACCGGCGGCATCGAGCAGTTCTACATCACCGCCGGTACGGGCAAGGACGCCGGTAACCCCTTCCGGGACCTCACGCCGAGCGAGCAGGCCATGTTCCAGGCCCTGGTCGACGGCAGCTACGACGACTTCGTCAACCACGTGGCCACCAACCGCGACATTCCTCCCGCCACCATCATCAACGAGCTCGGAGCGGGGGTCTTCACCGCCTCCGACGCCGTCGACAACAAGCTGGTCGACGAGACCGGGAACTTCGACCGGGCCCACCAGGTCGCCGCCGAGTTGGCTGGGATAACCGGACCCTACGACGTACGATCCATCACCCCCGACCTCGGCGTCCTCGGCCTGCTGCTGGGCCGGAGCGACCAGCCCGACCGGGCCGACGTCAGCAGCATCTGCTCGCCCACACCCATGGCCCACGCCTATTTCGGTGATCTCGCCGCCTGGTGCCGTCAGGGCTGACCCGGCCTCGTCAGTCGAACGCCACCACCTGGTCGGACTCGTTGAGGGTGAACCGCCGGCCCTCGGGGTCGGCGGGGTCGTACCAGTAGTCGATCACCACCCATCGGGGTTCGCCGGCGGGCAGGGTGAACGAACTGGTTAGCTCGGCCCCGGTGTCGCTGCGGGCCGTGATCGTGTGTCGCCCCGGGTTCAGCCCGCCGATCTCCCAGGCAATCCAGTTGTGCTGGCCCATCACCTCGAGGTCGGCGTCGAACGCCGGCTCCCCGTCGATGACGACGCTGACCGAGACGAGATCATCGCTGAAGCTCTGGTTCGACAGCCAGAGCTTCACCTCGCCCGGGTCGGGCTCGGTCTGCAGCTGCCCCACCGGTGGGCCGGGGGTGACGGTGAAACGAGCCGGAGCGGCGCTGCCGGGCGGCGCCGTGTCCACCGGCTCGCTCGTCGAGACCGCAGCATCGGTCGACACCGCCGTGCTGGCCCCATCGGCCGGAACATCGGTGGCCACCGTCGGTTCGGTCCGGCCCCCACCATCACCGCCGCTGCACGCCGCCGCCATCAGGACCAGTGGGATCACGGCGAAGATCGATCGGCGCATGCTCGGACCGAACCTAGCCCAGATGCCCGGGCGCCCGGGGGCGGAAGGGGCGATCGACCCTGGCCTCCAGATCTTGACCGTCTGGGCGATCTGGGCTGACGTGGACAGCCATGGAGACGATCGAGGGCCTGCGCTACGACCAGGCCGACGGGGTGGCCACCATCACCCTCAACCGGCCCGACAAGCTCAACGCCATCCGCTGGAACATGGTGATCGGCCTCGTCGACCTGCTCCGCCAGGCCGGCGCCGACCCCGACGTCCGGGTGATCGTGATCACCGGCGCCGGCCGGGCCTTCTCCTCCGGCGACGACATCGTGGGCGGCATGGGCCCCGAAGTCCCCCTCGACGCCCGCAGCCGCATCGCCCGAGCCCACCAGCGGGGCTGGCACTACGAGCTGGTCAGGACCCTGCTGTCGACCCCGAAGCCGGTGGTGGCCGCCCTCAATGGGCGGTGCCACGGTGCCGGGTTCGTCATCGCCCTCGGCTGCGACTTCCGGGTGGCCCGGGCCGACGCCCTCATCGGCGACATCCGCTCGGGCAAGGCCATCTTCGCCAACCAGGGCGTCGGCCTGCTCCTACCCCAACTGATCGGCTCGGCCCGGGCCATGGACCTGCTGATGACCGGCCGCGTGATCGAAGCCGCCGAAGCCGAGCGCTACGGCCTGGTGGCCCGGGTCTGGTCCGAAGCCGACTACCCCACCGAGCTCGACTCCTTCGTGACCGAGCTGGCCACCGGGCCCACACGGGTGTACGCCGCCTGGAAGGCCAGCGTGAACCGGGCCGCCCTGCAGGAGCTCGACGCCTACACCGACCACGAGAATCTCCTGAACCTGTCACTACTCGGCTGCGAGGACACCATGGAAGGGGTGAAGGCGTTCGCCGAACGCCGCCCGCCCCGGTTCACCGGAAGCTGACGCCATCGGGATCTCGGGAGCAACCGGTTGTCGCCCGCCCGGGTGGGGGGCGAGGATCGGGCCATGCCAGCTACCAGCCCCCGACACCGCCACGGCGAGCACCATCCGATCGTGGCCGCCCACCTCGAGCGCCGGGCGGCCGACGCCCAGCTACGGGTGGCCGACGCCATCACGGCCTTCGCCGGGTCGATGCCGTTCGTCTACATCCACGCCGTCGCCTTCGCCGTCTGGATGCTGTTCGTCGAGACCGACCCGTGGCCCAAGCTGACCCTGGTCGTCTCCCTCGAAGCGATCTTCCTGTCGACGTTCGTCATGATCGGCCAGAACCGCCAGTCGGCCTTCCAACAGGCGAAGGCCGACCATGACTTCATCGAACAGGAACAGGAGCTCAAGCTCAACACCGAACTCACCCGGGCGATCCACCAGCTCGCCACCGAGATCCACGGCCGGGTGGTCGTGGCCGAACCGGGTGAGTGAGGTGGATTGACCGGGACCAGTTAGGTGCGGGCCCCGTTGCTGGTGGCCGTGGCCGAAGCCAGCGCCTCGCTCGACAGGAAGCTGCCGATCTCCTGGATGGTGCTCATGAGGGGCGCTGGGAACACCACCGTGGTGTTCTTGTCCACGCCGATCTCCACCAGGCTCTGCAGCACCCGCAACTGGAGCGCCAGCGGATGATCCATCATCGTGTCCGACGCGTCACCCAGCGCGGCGGCCGCCAGCGATTCGCCTTCGGCGGCGATGATCTTGGCCCGCTTCTCCCGCTCCGCCTCGGCCTGGCGGGCCATGGCCCGCTGCATGCTCTCGGGCAGTTGGATGTCCTTCAGCTCCACCAGCGTCACCACCACGCCCCAGCTCTCGGTGGCCTGGTCGAGGATCTCCCGGATGCTGACGTTGATCCTGTCGGTCTCGGCCAGGATCTCGTCCAGCGTGTGCTGGCCCACGACCTTCCGCAGGGTGGTCTGGGCGATCTGGTTGATCGCCGCCGCCACGTTCTCGATGGCCACCACCGATTTCGTTGCGTCGACCACCTGGTAGTAGGCCACGGCCGACACGTCGACGCTCACGTTGTCCCGCGTGATGATCCCCTGCGACTGGATGGGCATGGTCACGATCCGCAACGACACCCGCCGCAGCACGTCGATCACGGGGATCACGAAGCTCAGACCGGGCGACTTCACCGCCACCACCCGCCCCAGGCGGAACAACACGCCTTCCTGGTACTGCTGGACGATCCGGACCGACAACGACAGGCCCAGCAGAAGAACCAGGACGACGGCAACGAACACGATCACGACAGGCATCACAGACTCCCCCTCAGTTCCCGGCGCCGGACACATCGGCTCCCGACACATCGGCCACCAGGCACTCGGTCGTCAGCACCAGCCCCACCACCGAGGCCGCGTTCTCCAGCGCCGCCCGCACCACCATTGCCGGGTCGATGACCCCGGCTTTGTTCAGGTCCTCGTAGACGCTGGTGGCGGCGTTCAGCCCGATGGCCCCCAACTCCCGCTCCACGTGGGCCACCACCACTCCTGGCTGATGGCCGGCGTTCGCAGCGATCTGGCGGATGGGGGCAGCAAGGGCCTGCCACACGATGCGGGCCCCGGTGGCCTCATCGCCCGAACCGAGCCCGGCGGCCACCGCGGCCACCGCATCACGGGCCCGCAGCAGGGCCACCCCGCCGCCGGGCACCACACCTTCGGCCACCGCCGACCGGGTGGCCGACACGGCGTCTTCTATCCGGAGCTTGCGCTCCTTCAGCTCCAGATCGGTGGCCGCTCCCACTCGCACCACGGCCACGCCGCCGGTGAGCTTGGCCACCCGCTCCTCCAGCTTCGCCCGGTCGAACTCGGCTTCGGTGGTATCGATCTCGTACTGGAGCTGGCTTACTCGGGCCTCGACCTCGGCCGCCGACCCGGCACCGTCCACCACCGTGGTGGTGTGACGGGTGACGACCACCCGGCGGGCCCGCCCCAGGTCCTCGACGGTCACTTCGTCCAAGTTGAGCCCGATCTCGTCGCTCACCACCTGCCCCCCGGTCAGCGCAGCGAGATCGCCCAGCATCTCCCGGCGGCGGTCGCCGAATCCCGGGGCCTTGATCGCCACCGAGGCGAACACCCCACGGATCCGATTCACCACCAGGGCGGCCAGCGCTTCCCCGTCGACGTCGTCAGCGATCACCACCAGGGGCCGCTCGGTGCCGGCTACCAGCTCCATCAAGGGAAGGAAGTCGGCCAGGTGGCTGATCCGGCCCCGATACATCAGCACGTAGCAGTCGTCGAGGACGGCCTCCATCGCTTCGGGATCGGTGACGAAGTACGGCGACAGGTAGCCGTTGTCGAACTGCATCCCCTCGACGTGGTCGAGCTCGAGACCGACAATGTTCGATTCCTCCACCGTGATCACGCCGGCCCGGCCCACCCGGTGGAAGGCCTCGGCCACGATGGCTCCGATCAGGGGATCTCCGGCCGACACGGTGGCGACGTGCTCGACGTCGGACCGGTCGGCAACCGCCACGGCGAGACCGGCCACCGCGGCCACCGCAGCCGGAACCGCCGCCTCGATGCCCCGCCGCAGCGCGAGGGGATCAGCCCCGGCGGCCACGTTGCGCAGCCCCGCTTTCAGCATCGCCTGGGCCAGCACGGTGGCTGTGGTCGTGCCGTCACCGGCCACGTCGTTGGTGCGGGTAGCGACCTGCTTGACGAGCTGAGCCCCCATGTTCTCGAACGGGTCTTCCAGATCGACCTCACGGGCGATCGTGACCCCGTCATTGGTGATGGTGGGCGCACCCCACGAGCTGCCGAGCACCACGTTGCGCCCCTTCGGGCCCAACGTCACCTTGACGGCATCGGCGAGCTTGTCGACCCCCGACTGCAGGCCGCGGCGAGCCGCACTCCCGTGGACGATCTGCGTGGCCATGTGGGTCTGCTCTCTGTGGCGATCAGCCAGCGGCGCCGACTCGATCTCCTTCGAGTCTACCGAATGGCTTTCGGGATGAGCGATTCACCTTCACTTAGGCCGAATCCCCCTCAGGACGGGCTACGCTGTCCGGCTATGGCCTCAACCCGTCTGACCCTGGCCGCCCTGACCTCCGCCGCCATCGGTGTGGTCGAGCGCAGCGGCTTCGACGCCCTCACGTTGACGGCCGTGGCTGACGAACTGGGCGTGGCCACCTCCACCCTCTACACCCACATCGGCGGCCTCGACGGCCTGAAGCACCTCGTGGCCGAAGCCGCCACCCGCAACCTCACCGGCGAGCTGCGCAACTCGGCCATCGGCATCTCTGGGCCCGACGCCCTGCTGGCCATGGCCGTGGCCTACCGCGAGTTCGCGCTCGACCATCCGGGCCAGTTCGCCTCCACGCTTCTTCCCCCCCGGGTCGGTAACGGCGATCTGGCCGACGCCAACGCCGAGCTGCTCCGGGTCTTCGTGCTCGTCTATCGGGCCGCCGGGCTTGACGAAGCCGAATCGGAACTGGCGGCCCGGGCGATGCGCAGCGCCATCCATGGCTTCCTGGCCATCGAGCACAGCACCGCCTCACGGGCCGAGCACGACGCCGAGTATCGCTACCTCCTCGGCGCCCTCCAACGAGGTCTGCTCCTTCAGCGCGACGACGGGTGACCCGGATCGGTGGCAGACGGCAGAACTGACCGCTCGCATCGCGATGGCGGCTCTGTCGATACCCGACAGCTCCCCGACCAGGTCTGGACGGGTCGCGTGCCTGGTCGACTGCTAGGCTGACGGAACAGTTTGTTGTGCTGGTTGTGTCGGTCGAGTCGCCGGCTGAAGAGGGGGAGCAGCCCATGGAGCTGATCGAGGAGTTCACCTACCACGCCATGCTCAAGCCACCCGTGGTGGTAGGCGCAGGCCCGTTCGGAGCTCGGATGTTCTTCGACGTCACCGAGGGGACGTTCGAAGGTCCCCGCCTCCGGGGCCGGTTCGTCGGCGCCGGCGGCGACTGGGCGCTGGTCGGGGCCGACGGGTTCGCCCGGCTCGACGTCCGGGGCCAGATCGAGACCGACGACGGAGCGTTCGTCTACCTGTCGTTTCACGGCCTGCTGGAGATGAACGAGAAGGTGGTGGCGGCCATGAACGGTGGTGAGACCGAGTTCGGCGACCAATACTTCCGCACAGCACCCCGCTTCGAGACCGGTCATCCCCGCTACGCCTGGCTCAACCAGTCGGTTTTCGTCGGCGAGGGGCGGATCTGCGCCGGCTTCGGTGTCGCCTATCGCGTCTACCGGCTCGCCTGAGCAGAGGCGCCCCCGGGGCGCCATAGCCACCTTCAGTGGGTTCCTCCCTACCCCAGGTTGAGCAGGAACGAGGCGTTGCCCCCGTAGAAGGCGTCGGTGTGCTCGGCGTCGATCGGGCCGGCCTTGGCCCGGTAGGCGTCGAGGCTGGGCTCCCCCTCGGAGTGGGGGAAGTCGCCGCCGAACATGAGCACCGGTCCCACCTGGGCCAGGTGGCCGGCGGGGTCTTCGCCGGCGAACGTGCCCACCCGCACCTGACGTCGGAAGTACTCGCTGGGATCCTCGGGGCAGTCGTACAGCCGCCGCCCCCCGAACGACTCATGGGCCCGGGGCGCCCGGTCGATGCGGCCCAGGAACATCGGCAGCCAGTCCACCATCAGCTCCATCACCCCCACCCGCAGTCCAGGGTGGCGGTGCAGCACGCCGTTGAGGATGAGGTCGGCCAGCACCAGTTGCATGTCGGCCGCCATGGTGGGGAACGACAGCAGCGACGCCGCCGGTGACGGGTCGTTCTCGGTCCAGGCGTCGTCCATCATCCGGTTGTACGTGGCCCCGATGTGGAACACGGCGGCCAGATCGAGCTCCTCCATGGCCGACCAGAACCGTTCGAAGTCGGGGTGCGACAGCCGCCGCCCGGCGGCCAGGCCGTGGGGGATCTTGACCAGCCGCACGCCTCCCGCCGCCAGCGCCCGGATCTGGCCCACAGCCCAGTCGACGTCCTCCAGGTTGACGTGACCCACGGGGAACAGGCGCCCCCGACCTTCGGCCTGGACGGTGACCACCCACCGGTTCCACGCCGCCATGTTCACCTGCAGGGCTTCGGGCTCGTGGCGGAGCAGGTATTCCCACGTCAGGGCCCAGTTGGGGAACAGGATGGTGGCGTCGACCCCCCATTCGGCCAGGTGGTCGCGCCGAGCCGCCGGGTTCCAGTACGGCTCGGGCATCCGGTCGAACACCGAGAACGGGGCCGGCTGGCCCGCCCGGCGCTGCTCCATGAACGCCCCCTGGGTGCTGCGGTCGCCCGGGATCGTCAGCTGGCACTGCATGATCGGCTCTCCGCCGAAGGTGACGCAGTCCCATCCCAGGGCGTCGGGCCCGAACCCCAGCGCCAGGTGGGCGTGGGCGGCGTCGGTATGGTCCCGGAACAGGTCGGGCATCTCCACCAGGTGCCCGTCGGCATCGATGATGGGCGCTGTCGTCTCCGCAGCGGTCATGGCGTTCCCCCTTGCGCCGACCCGGCGTGGTCTGTCGCCGGCGGCCTGAGCCGAGCCTAGTTGCCACACCCCTCGGAGGCCCCAACGGGCTGGGAGGGTTCCGGCCCGCTGGGCTAGCGTCGGCCCCCATGGGGGAGCCGCCGGCCAGCACCGTGCCCACGACCCTGGCACCGCCGGCCGTGCGGGCCGCGGCGTTGGCCGATCTCGTGCGCCGGCATGCCGACGAGACCCAGGAGGCCCGTCGCCCCTCGCCCACCGTGATGCGGGCCTTCGCCGACGAGGGCCTGCTGCGCATCCTGGCCCCTCGCAGCTACGGCGGGGAGGAGGCCACCGGTCTCCAGTTCATGGAGCTGACCGAGGCCGTGGCCCGGGCCGACGGTTCGGCCGGATGGACCGTGATGACCCTCAACGAGGAGATCGAGATCTCCGCCGGCTACATCAACCCGGCCACGATGACCGCCGTCTGCTCCTCGTCGCCGGCCGTGATCGTGGCCGGCTCGGGCGCCACCCTCGGTCGGGCCCTCCCGGTCGACGGCGGGTTCCGCATCACCGGCCGGTGGCCGTTCGTGACCGGCGGCCCGGCGGCCGACGAGATCGTGATCGGGGCCACCGTGACCGGCGACGAGCGGCCGCGGCCCCTGTGCTTCGCCCTGGTGCCGGCGGACGAGGTGGAGATCTGCGACACGTGGGACACGGTTGGCCTGCGAGGCACCGGCTCCCACGACGTCGAGCTGCACGACGTGTTCGTGCCCACCGAGCGGACCGGGGTGGTGGCCACCGGCCGCCACACCGTGCCCGACGCCACCCTGTTCCGGCTGCCGCCGGCCCTGCGGTTCCCGTTCCCCAAGGTCGGGGTGGCCACCGGGATCGCCCGGTCGGCCATCGAGGCCTTCAGCGACCTGGCCCAGGGCAAGAAGGCCCGGGTCAGCCGCACCCTCCTGCGTGACCGGCCCGACGCCCAGCTGGCCATGGCCGAGGCCGAGGCGCTGGTTGGTGCCGGTTGGTATTTCGCCGCCGAGATGGTGGAGACGATCTGGGCCCTGGCCGAGCAGGGCGACCGGGTGCCCCCCGATGTCCACGCCCGCACCCGGCTCGCCTGCTCCCACGCCGTGGCCAGCTGTGTGCAGGCCGTCGAGACGCTGTGCACCGCCGCCGGCACCAGTGCCAACGTGCGGGGCTCCACCCTGCAACGGTGTCTGGCCGACGTGCGGGCCGTGTCGCAGCACGTGATGGTGGGCGGCTTCCATCGCCTCGACGTCGGCCGGGTGCTGCTAGGCCTCGACGCCGAAGACCCGCTGTTCTGATCCGATCCGGTCTGATTCGATCCAGCGAAGCCAGGGCGCCGGCGATGCCTGTCACCGATCAGAGCCAGACGCCGACCGGGCTCAGCTCGGTGAGCGAGGCGTAGCCGGCCAGCACGACACCGGTGTCGACGTCGGTCGACTCGTCGAGCTCGTCGCTGCTCTCGAACGTCACCGCCCGGCCCGACAGCCGGGCCGAGTGCAGCCCGTACGGCAGGCGGTCGGCCAGGGCGGCCCGGCGCACCCCGAGGATCTGGGGGTAGTCGACGTTGGGCACGTTCACGCTCCACACCACCGGATCGCCGGCCGGGCGGTCGACGATCTCGGGCACCAGGTGGGCCACGAGCTCGGCCGCCGCCTCCCACCGCTGGGGCTCGCCCGTGCGTCGCTGGCTGACGGCGATCCCGCTGACCCCGCACACCCGGCCCGTCAGGCAGGCCCCGATCGTGCCCGAGAACAACACCGACCAGCCCACGTTCCACCCGGGGTTGATGCCCGACACCACCAGGTCGGGCGGGGGGCCGAACAGGCCCTGGCAGGCCAACAGCGCGGCCAGGGCCGGAGGTCCGCCCAGATGATGGACGGCGGCCACGTCGGGCATCTCCGGCCGCACGACCGTGTGGACGTCGGGCACGCCCTCGCTCAGATGGCCGATGGCCGCCCCCGCCCCCGAGTGCTCGCTGCTCGGGGCGAACACGATCACCTCACCCAGCTCGGTCATCCGCTGGGCCAGGGCGTGGAGCCCGGGGGAGTCGATGCCGTCGTCGTTCGTCACCAGGATTCGCACCTCGACGAGTTTGCAGGCCCCGGCCCGCCGCCGCCATCTCCGCCTTGGGCCGCCCCGCTCGGCGGCCGCTAGGGTCGGCCGGTATGGACCTCGCTTCTGATGCCCGGCTCGGCGCCCGGCCGCTGGCCGAGCGCGTCTCGATCATGCGCCACGAGATCGACCGGCTGGCCGCCCGCTTGTCGGCCCTGAGCCCCGACCGTCTCGACCAACCCGCCATCGGCGACTGGACGGTGCGGGAGGTGGTGGCCCACATGGCGGTGGTGCCCGAGTTCTACACCGACGGCGTTGTGCGCGGCGCCGCCGGCGACACCGGGGGGGCCGGACACCCGACGGCGGCCGGAACCGGGCGGGGTGAGATCGCGGCCGAGGGCATCCGTAAGGGCGCGGTGGCCCTGGCCCGCAAGAGCGACGACGTGATCGGCCGGTTCCGCCGCTCGGCCGAGGCACTGGCCGACGCCCTCAGCGGCGACGAAGCCGACCTCGGCTACCCCTGTTTCCACCCCGGCGGCCTCGTGCCCGCCAACCGGTTCCTGGTCCTGTTCCTCAAAGAGTTGGGGCTCCACGAGTGGGACATGTTCGAAGCCCTCGAACCACCGTGCGTCATGAGCCGGTGGGGGGCCGACGCCGCCTTCCAGGCTCTGGAGGAGGAGATCGCCTCCGGCTCCCTGCGGTGGGTCACCGACCCCGGCCGCAGCCCCGGCGCCGTGACGATCCGGGTGACCACAACCGGGGCCGTGGTGGGGGAGCGGGACCTCATCCTCGAACCCGACAAGACCCGCCTGGTCGCCGTGGACGAGGGGCGAACCGTCGACGGTCGCCTTCGGGTCGACGCCGCCGATTTCACGCTTGGCTGCTCCGGCCGCCTCGACCTGGCCGCCGCCGTGGCCGACGGGCGGGCCGAGGGCGACCTCGATGTGGTGCGGGTGCTCGCCGGTCGCCTGACCGGGATGTGAGAGGGAGCGACGAGATGAGCGACAACCGGTTGACCCCGGAACGGCAGGCCGAGCTGGAGGCCGAGATCGAGGCGTTGATGAAGCGCTACCACGCCGGGTTCACCGGCGGCACCAGGGACGACCTACAGGCCCTCGTGCACCTTCCGGTGATCTATGTCAGCGAGACCGAAGCGCAGGTGCGGGACCGCTACCCGTTCGACCCGGTGAAGATGCGGGCGGCCAACGACTTCGACCATGCCGACACCACCACCCGCATCGTCCACCTGGAGGAGACCCGGGCCCACCTCGTGATCGAGGGCACCCGTCACCGGGCCGACGGCTCGATCATCGAGTCGATCGACAGCTTCTACATCCTCCACAAGCGAGACGGCGAGTGGAAGGTGTCGGTGTTCTCCGGCGTCCGGGGCGCTCGGGCCTGAGCGTCCCGTCCCCCGTCGGGGCCGGGGACGCGCCATCATGGTGCCGACACCTGGCGCGAAAGGCGACCGTTCTCCATGTCTTCAGTGCTGCTCATCATCCTCGAGATCTACGTCTTCGTCCTGTTCGGCCGGGTGATCTTCAGCTGGATCCGTCCCGATCCCAGCACCTTCCTGGGTCAGATCAACGGGGTGCTGCTGACGCTCACCGAACCGGTGGTGGGCCCCGTTCGGCGGGTCATGCCCAGCTTGGGCCCGTTCGACTTCTCGGTGCTCGTGGTGCTGCTGGTGATCCAGATGGTGCTGATCCCCCTGGTCACGCGCCTCTGACCATCGGCCGGGCGGGCCGCCGGCCGCCCCCTCATCGCCCGGCCAGAGGATCCTCGGGCCAGTCGTGCTTGGGGTACCGGCCCCGCAGGTCGGCCCGCACCGCCCGGTACGAGCCCCGCCAGAACCCCGGCAGATCGGTCGTGACCTGGGCCGGGCGATCGGCTGGCGACAGCAGCTCGACCGCCACCGGTACCCGGTTCGGGCCCACCACGGGGTGGTCGTCCAGCCCGAACAGGTGCTGGATCCGCACCGACCACACCGGCCGCCCGCTGTCGTAACGCACCGGGCGGCTCCGACCCCCGGGTGGGGTCAGCTCAGGCGGCGCCACCACGTCGAGCTGGCGCCGTTGCTCCCACCCCAGCAACCCGAGCACCGCCTCGGTGGCGTCGATCCGTCTCAGGTCGGCCACCGACCGGCACCTCGACAGGTCCAGCCACTCGTCGAGCCGGGCCAGTAGCTCCTCGTCGCCCAGATCGGGCCAGGTGGTCGGGTCCTGCTCGTGGAGCCAGGCCAGCCGGGCCCGCACCGACGGACCCCGCTCGCCCCATCGGAGCAGCCCGAGCCCGCTGGTTCGCAACCCCACGGCCAGAGCCTCGGCCACGGCCGCCGCCCCCGGTCGGGCCAACGGCTGGCGGTGGAGCACCAGCCCGCCCAGGCGCTGCTGACGCTCGGCCCGCAACGTGTCGTCCCGCTGGTCCCAGGCCACGTGCTCCACCCACTCGATCCGCTCGGTCGACGCCGCCAGCACCGTGGTCCGGTCGACCGCCACCGCTCGCCGCACCCGCGCCGCCCGGGGGTCGCCGTCGGCCTCGGCCACCACCACGAACGGCGCCCCGGCCAGGCGCTCGTCGCCGCCCCGCCCGCTTCCGTGGCTTGGGCCGGGGGCGCCACCCACCATCACCTCCCGCCCGGTGGAGAGCAGGAAACGCCCCGGCCGGTCGGGGCGGGCCATGGCCACCCGGTCGGGCCAGGCCCGGACCAGGAGGGCCCCCAGCTCGTCGAGCCGGCCGGCAGCCGCCGACGGGGCCCCCGACGAAGCCCGGGCGTCCGACCGCGACCGGCGATCGAGGCGCGGGGCGGCCAGGCGGCCAGCGGGACCGGCCAGCGATGACCACCGCCGGTCCAGCTCGGCCGCCAGGTCGGGCCGATCGGGCCAGGTGTCGTCGTCGAGAAGGGCCGCCACCCGCCGGCCCAGCTCCCCCCAACCCAGCGTCTCGGCCACGAGCACCAGCACGGCCAGGCGGGGATGGAGCCCCAGCCGGGAAGCCCGCTGCCCGGCCTCGGTGAGCCGCCCGGTGCCGTCGGCGAGGCCCAGACCGGCCAGCAGGCGTTGCGCCGCCTCAAGCCGGGCCTCACCCGGATGGTCGAGCAGAGGCAGCGACCGGGCCCACGGGTCACCCCACCGGGCCAGCTCGAAGGCCACCGGCAGGGGATCGCCGTCGATGATCTCGGGCGGGGTCGAGGGCTCCAGGTGCCGGTGCTCCTCGGCCGACCACAACCGCCAGCACACCCCCGGCCCCACCCGCCCGGCCCGCCCCCGGCGCTGGTCAGCGGCGAACGCCGTCACGAAGCCGGTCTCCAGACGTCCCAGCCCGGTGGTCGGATCGAACCGGGCCCGGCGCAGGAGCCCGCCGTCCACCACCGCCTCCACCCCGGGCACCGTCACCGACGTCTCGGCCACGGCGGTGGCCACGATCACCCGCCGCCCGGCCGGCGGGCTGCCCCGCAGGATCGAGCGCTGGACCTCCACCGGTGTGCTGCCGTGCAGGCCCATGCACTCGACGGCGGGGCCTACCCCGGTCCCGGCCCCGCCGATGCCCCGCCGGACCAGCGCCGCCAGCACGTCGTCGATCTCGCGCCGACCGGGCACGAAGGCCAACACATCGCCCGTCACCGCACCCAGGGCCGTGACCACCGCATCGGTCACGGCCCCGGCGAAGCGGGCCCGCTCGGGCCGGGCCAGATGATGGGTGGTCACCGGGAATGTGCGGCCCGGCACGTCGATCGCCGCGTCCGCTCCGATCAGGGCGGCCACCCGCCCGGTGTCGAGGGTGGCCGACATCACCACGATGGCCAGGTCGTCGCGCAGTGCGGCCCGGGCCTCGAGGGCCATGGCCAGCCCGAGGTCGCTGTGCAGGTTCCGCTCGTGGAACTCGTCGAACACGACGGCCCCCACCCCGGCCAGCTCGGGGTCGCGCTGGATCCGGTTGGTAAGGACCGCCTCGGTCACCACCTCGATCCGGGTGGCGTCGCTCACGCTGTGATCCCCCCGCATCGTCAGCCCGACGGTCCGCCCCACCGGCTCGCCCAGCAGGTCGGCCAACCGGGTGGCCGTCGCCCGGGCCGCCAATCGCCGGGGCTCGGTGACGATCACCCGACCGGCGTCGGGACGGGCGGCGAGAACGAACAACGGCACCAGGCTCGACTTGCCGGCTCCCGGCTCAGCCCGCACCACCACCGCTCCGGCGGTTCGCACCTCGCCCTCGATGGCGTCCCGGGCCGTCTCGACGGGCAGCCCGGTCACGGGCACGATGAGTTCGGGGCGTCGGGCAGTCACAACCGGCCCAGTCTGCCAGGGCCGGGCCGAGCAGCTCAGGTGTGGTCGATCACGACCTTGCCGATGTGCTGCTGGCTGGTGAGGTGGCGGTAGGCGTCGGGGGCCTGGTCGAAGGGGAACACCCGGTCGATCAACGGCTCGATGGCGTTGGCCTCCAGGGCGGCGTTCATGTCGGCGAACATCCGACGGCTGCCCACGTACACCCCCCGCATCGTCTGGCACCGAGTGACCAGCGGGAACGGGTTGGTCTCACCCGCCGCCCCGGTGAGGATGCCGATGAGGGCGATCTCGCCCCCGAACCGGGTGGCGGCGATCGATTTCGGGAGGGTGCCAGCTCCACCCACCTCCAGCACGATGTCGGCCCCGACGCCGCCGGTGGCGTCGAGCACCGCCCGCTCCCAGTCGGGTTCCGCCGTGTAGTTGACCGTGACGTCGGCCCCCAGGGCCCGCATCCGCTCCAGCTTCTCGTCGCTGCTCGAGGTGATGATCACCCGGGCCCCGGCCGCCTTGGCCAGCTGCAGCCCGAAGACCGATACCCCGCCGGTGCCGAGCAGGAGCACGGTCTGGCCCGGGAGCAGGCGCCGGCCCTCCATGAGAGCGTTCCAGGCCGTCAGGGCGGCGCAGGGCAGGGTGGCAGCCTGAGCCGACGACCAGCCGGCCGGCACCGGGACCACGCTGTGGGCGTCAGCCACCACCACCTCGGCCAGCATCCCGTCCACCGTCCCGCCCCGGGCCTTGTCGTGGACGGCTGCGAACGGCGTGCCGTCCACCCAGTCGACGAAGAAGGTGGCCGCCACCCGGTCGCCCACCGACACCTCGCTCACCCGGTCGCCCACGGCGGTGACCACGCCGGCCCCGTCGGACAGCGGGATCCGGTCGCCGCCCAACCGCCGGGCGATCATGAGATCCCGGTAGTTGAGCGACGTCGCCTCCACCCGTAGCGCCACCTGGCCTGCTCCCGGCTCGGGAGTCGGGACGTCCCGCAGCTCCAGCCCGTCGATACCGCCCCCGGTCAGATGGAATGCTCGCATCCGCCCGTGGTAGCACGCCGCCGGTGCCCCCGGCCATCCGCCGGGTAGGCTCCGAGGCGGGTCCCGACCTGGTCGGGTGTTGCGGCGGCTACGGGCCGCCGCCAGAGACGGCGAGCCGCCCGGGGCATTGGCGGGGCGGCCGAGGTCGGCGGGGGATGACCGCCCACCGGGGATGGCGAGGGTGATTGATGACGGAGCCGACGTCGGCTGATTCCGACGCCTTGGCCCGCTTCGTGGCCACGAGCGGCCGGCTACGGGCTGAGCTGTCGGAGCGAGCGGCAGAGCTTGATGACCTCGTGCGGTGGGTCGAGTCGGGCTGTGTCGACTCCGGCCTGCCCGGGATGGCGTCGTTGGTGGAGCGGTTGGCGGCGCTGGCCCTCCAGTGGGAGCTGTCGGAAACCGGGGTGGCGAGCGTGCGTGAGGCACTGGTGGGCGCCGACGGGGGGCTCGGGCCGTTGGCCGGGCCGGTGCCGGTCGTCATCGACATCGGGTCTCTGGTCGGCCAGGCCCGGCGCAGTGTGGCCGACGACCTGGCCGTCGATCTGGTGGGGGCCGGGATGACGGAGCCGCTGGCGGCGGCCATCGCCGCCGAGACGGTGCGGCTGGTCGGGGACGATCCGTCGTTGACCGTGCACGAGGCGTTGCGCCGGGCGTCGGCCACCGCTACCGGAGTGTCGGAGGAGGAGTTCGAGCGGCGGGGGCGGGCGTTCGGGCTGGGGCGGGCGGCGGTAGCGGCGGTGGTGCTGGAGCACTGGGACGAGGCCGAACGGGCCAGCGACGGCTACGGGCACGGGGTGACGCTGGCCGGGCTGCGGGCGGTGGCCGATGACGAGCGGGCGCCTGACGAGTTGCGGGATGCCGCCTACCGGTTGGCGTCGGACCCGGGCCTGTTCAACGACCTCGACGCCGCCGCCCGCACCAAGGGCGTCACCCCTACCGGGTACGACTGGTCGGAGACCGACGGGCTGATCGGGCGGAGCGACCTCGAGGGGTTCGGGGTGCGGGACGATCGGATGCGGGCCGTACTGCCGTGGCCTCCCGATCCCACTCCGAGCGGGCGTGGATCGACCAGCACGGCACCTGGCGCGACGGCCAGACCAACCGCCCCTTCGGGATCGGTCACAAATGATGGTGACGCATTTGCTCTCCGGCTGGGGCAGCATGGCGGGTGACCATGGCATCCGATGACCTTCCGCTGCTCGTCGCCTCTGATCTCGACGGGACCCTGCTGCGCACCGACAAGACGATCAGCGACCGCACGGTGGCGGCCATCGCCGCCTGCGAGGCCGACGGCGTCACGTTCGTGCTGGCCACCGGCCGTCCGCCCCGCTGGATCGGCGACATCAGCGACCGCCTCGGGCACCGGGGCGTCGCCCTGTGCGCCAACGGCGCCGTGATCTACGACCTCGACCAGGACCGGGTGCTGGCCCACCACACGATCGCCACCGATGCCGCCCGGGAGGTGGTGGCCCGCATCCGAAGCCGCTGGCCCGACGCCGTCTTCGCCGTCGAGACGATCGACCATCTCGGCCTCGAACCCTCCTGGCCGGTCACCTTCCCGGTGCCCGACAACACCGTCCGGGCCGATGCCCACGAGCTGGTGGCCGTGCCCCCGGTCAAGCTCCTGGCCCGCCTGGAGGGCCACCCGGTCGAGGCTGCCCTGGCCGCCGCCACCGTCGAGGTGAGCGGTCTGGCCGAGGTCACCTGGTCGGGCGGCAGCCACCTGCTGGAGATGAGTGCCCCCGGCATCACCAAGGACTTCGCCCTGGCCGAGCTGGCGCTCCGCCTCGGCATCGACGCCGCTACCGCGGTGGCTTTCGGCGACATGCCCAACGACATCGGCATGCTGCGCTGGGCCGGCCACGGTCTGGCCGTGGCCAACGCCCACGAGCTGGTGCTGGCCGCCGCCGACCGGGTGGTGGGCTCCAACGACGATGACGGCGTGGCCGTCGAGCTGGAGCGTATTCTCGGGTGGTGAGCGCTACCGACGGCCTGATGGACAGTTTGCTCGACCTGGCCGCGCCGGCCGCTCAGCCCTGACCCGTCGATGATCCATCTCCGCTTGATCGTGCCGGCTGAGATCGCCTCCGCCGTGTTCCAGCGCTTGGCCGGCACCGCCGGGGTGGCCCATGTGGTGCGGCTCCCGACGGCCGAGGTGAGCCCGCCGGGCGAGGTCATCCTGTGCGACGTGGCGCGGGAGGCGGCCAACGGGGTGGTGGAGTGGCTCCAGCGTCAGGGGGTCCACCGTGTCGGCGCCATAACCATCGAAGCGCTCGACACGGTGGTGTCCGACGCCGCCCAACGAGCGGCTGACGTCGCTCCGGGCGACGGTGGCGACTTCCTCATCTGGGAGGAGCTCGAAGCGAGGGCTCGGTCCGATGCCTCGCTCACCGTTTCCTACCTCGTGTTCATCGCCGTGGCCGCCGTCATCTCCGGTATCGGCATCCTCCTCGACGCCCCGATCCTCATCGTGGGCGCAATGGTGGTCGGGCCCGAGTACGGTCCCCTGTCCGCCCTGTGCGTGGCCGTCTGCCGCTGGCGTCGCCCGCCGGCGGTCCAGGCCGCCGTCACCCTGACCGTCGGGCTGGTGGCTGCCGCCGTCGCCGCCCTGGTGGCCACCTCCATCTTCCGGGTCACCGATCTGGCGCCCGACACCTACGACATCACCGACCGGCAGCTGACCGCCTTCATCGCCCATCCTGACGGGATGGCGGCGGTCGTGGCCGTCCTGGCCGGGATCGTCGGCATGCTGGCTCTCACCGAAGCCCGCAGCGGTGCCCTGATCGGGGTGCTTGTCTCCGTGACCACCATCCCCGCCGCCGCCAATGTCGGCGTGGCCACCGCCTACGGGGAATGGCCGGAGGTGGGAGGTGCCGCCCTCCAGCTCGTCGTCAACGTGGCCGGGCTCGTGGTGGCCGGGATAGCCACCCTGACGGTCCAGGCCCGGGCCACCACCCGGGTGAAGAAGTCCCCGACGGCATAACGAGGCTCGCAGTACGATGTCGGCGCTGCGGGCCGGCGTGCGCCGGTTACTTTCCTACTCAATGGGTCGGGGGTTCGAGTCCCTCCCGTCAGAAACCCGACGACACCGCATGACAGCGTGCTGCTACCGTCAGACCCACGTTGCGGGCCGGCGGGTTCCGGTTACCACTCAGGATGGTTCGCCCCCATGGGGCGAATTCCGGGTCCCATCTCTCGCCCGTAACGCCTCTCCCTCCGTCCGACACCTGCGAGCGAGCCATGCCCAGCCGGAACCCCCTCGCCGGGTTCATCACCCGCGCCACCCCACAGAGCCAGCGCATCCCTGGTAGCGGCCAGGTGCCGAACTCGGCCGGTGGTTATGTCTGGCCGGTCGACGACTGGGCCCGCCTCCGCCGCTTCCTGATCCTCGGGGTCGACGGCCCGTCCTACTACGCCTCTGAGAGCGCTCTGGTGGCCGAGAGCGCGGCCGCCGTTCTGCGCTGTGTCGTGCTCGACGGGCCCCGCACGGTCGACGAGATCACCGCCGTGTCGACCGCCGGCCGCAACCCCCGCCATCAGCCGGTGATCTTCGCCCTGGCCGCCTGCGCCGCCGCACACGATCCCGACACGAGGGCCCGGGCGCTGGCCGCCCTGCCCGCCGTGTGCCGCACCGGCACCCATCTCTTCCTGTTCGCCGGCTACGTGGAGCAGTTCCGGGGGTGGGGTCGCGGCCTGCGTCGGGCCGTGGCCGACTGGTACACCACCAAGGACGCCGACGCCCTGGCCTACCAGCTGGTCAAGTACCAGCAGCGGGACGGCTGGTCCCACCGCGACCTGCTGCGCCTGGCCAAGCCCCGCCCCGAGCGGGACTCGGCCACCGACCTCGCCCTGCGCTGGGCGGTGGGCAAGGCCGAGGTGAACGGCGCACTCCCGGCCGGCACCCCCCGCATCCTCCACGCCCACCGGTCGGCCCAGGCGGCGTCGACGGCGGCCGACGTCATCCCCCTGATCACCGAGCACCGGCTCCCGTGGGAGGCGCTGCGCTCGGAGCATCTGGCCGCGCCCGAGGTGTGGCAGGCTCTGATCCCGGTGACCGGCCTCGGCGCCCTGGTCCGCAACCTGGGCCGGATGACGGCCAACGGGACTCTGGCCCCTGGCAGCCCCGGCACCCATGCCGTGCTGGCCCGCCTGGCCGACACCGGTGCCATCCGGTCCGCTCGTCTCCACCCGATCGCCGTGCTGGCCGCTCTCATCACCTACCGCAGTGGTCGGGGGGCGAGGGGTCGGCTCACGTGGGACCCAATTCCGGCCATTGTCGACGCGCTCGACGACACCTTCTACCGCGCCTTCGCTTCGGTTAAGCCGGCCGGTGTCCGTACGCTGGCCGCCCTCGACGTCTCGGGTTCGATGTCGGGCGGCGTGGTGGCCGGGGTGCCCGGGCTCACGCCGAGGCTGGCGTCGGCCGCCATGGCCGCCGTCACCCTGGCCACCGAGCCCGAGGTGATCACGGTGGCGTTCAACATCGCGGGCAAGGGGGCGTGGGTGTCGCCCAACCACCGGCGCGGCGGTTCGGATTACGGGATCACGCCGCTGCCTCTGTCGCGCCGCCAGCGGCTCGACGACATCCTGGCCGCCGTGGACGGGTTCCCGTTCTGCGGCACCGACTGCTCCCTGCCCATGCTCTACGCCCTCGAACGGGGTCTGGCCGTCGACCACTTCGTGGTCTACACCGACTCCGAGACGTGGGCTGGTGACATCCATCCGGCCCAGGCCCTGCAGCGGTACCGGGAGCGAACGGGCATCGCCGCCCGGCTCACGGTGGTGGCCATGGTGTCGAACGGGTTCACCATCGCCGACCCGGCCGATGCCGGCATGCTCGACGTCGTCGGGTTCGACACGGCCGCACCCCAGCTCATGGCCGACTTCGCCGCCGGTCGCCTCTGACCGGCGGCGGGGCGCCCGGGCCGACGCCCTGGCCCGTGTCGGCCGCCCGGGTGGCCAGCACCCACTGGGCGAAGGTCTCGATGCCGTTGACCAAGATCTCGAACCGGATCGAGTGGAACAGGTCGAACGAGTGCTGGGCTCCCGGCAGCTCGACGTAGACCACCGGTCCGGCCGTCGCCCGTCGCAACCGGTCCACCGCCGCCCGGGCGTTGGAGGGGGAAACGAACGTGTCGTTCACACCGTGGGCGATGAGGGCCGGGAACGATCGGCCGGACCCGATCGGACGGGTGGCGGCTGGGCCGCCGCTCGCCACCGGGGGCACGCCGCTGCCGATGGCGGCCGCGCCGTAATAGCCGTAGAGCCCGATCACCCCGGCCACCGGGCCAGCCTCGGTGCAATCGCCGACGGCCCGGTCACCGGCCCGGTTGTTGTCGACTGGCGGCCCGGCGTTGGCCAGGGCGGCCGTCAGCGCCAGGTGGGCTCCGGCTGAGCTGCCGGCCAGGAACACCAGGTCGGGGTCGGCTCCCACCTGGGCGGCGTGGCGTCGGGTCCAGGCCAGAGCCCGTTGTACATCGTCGACCATGCCGGCAAACGGGGTGAGGGGCAGGCGACGGTAGTCGACGCTGACACACAGCCAGCCGTGCCGGGCCAGACGGTGCACGAGCGGCCGGGCCTCGAAGCTCTTGCGCCCCCCGGTGAACCCGCCGCCGTGGAGGTGGACGAGCACCGGTCCGGTCAGCGGGCGGCGGCGGTGGCGATACACGTCGAGCCGGTGCCACCGGCCGTCGGGTCCGTAGCTCACGTCGGCGGTGCGGCGAAGGGCCGGCGGGACCGTCAGCGGCAGAGGGGCCAGGACGATCCGCCACCAGCGGAGCCGCTGCCCGAGCTGGCCCCGGGCCTCCTCCCAGGCCTGCCGCCCGGGCTCACCGGCACCCAGTTCGGCGTCGAAGGCCCGGTACAGAATCGGCCGGGCTTTCACGCTGCGCACCGTGATCACAGCCGCGGCCGCCCCGGCCGGCACCTGCAATCCGAGCGCCAGCCACCAGCCGGCGCCGTGGAGGTCGCCAGCGGTTGCCGCCACCGCCGTCGTGAGTAGCAACCAGGCCAGAGGCAGGAACGGCATCTCGGCCGAGACCAGGCCGCCCAACCAACTCACGCGGCCCCGCCATCCCGATCGGCCCAGCGGCGTGACCCCGAGCATGAGCACGGCTGACATCACTATTGCCGTGACGGCCCAGCCGACCGTCACGGGCCGCCCCGGAGGACGCCCAACGCGAGAGCGGCCACGATGATGATGGCGATCACCCAGACGACGACGGTAGGGCTCATGGCCGACCGCCGCCCGGCCAGTGGCTGTGGTTCACGATCGGATCTCCCGGGAACAGTTCTGCCTCCGGCTACCCGCATCGGCCGGGGCCGAAGCCTGGGCCGGGGCCCGCAGCGCGAGCCGTGCCCGCCCTACAGCGCCGGGTTGTAGGGCAGCCGGATCGACACCACGGCGCCGCCCCCTTCGGCCGGCGCCCGGTTGGCCGCCGTGCAACTCCCCCCGTGGAGGTCCACGATGGTGCGGGCGATGGCCATGCCCAGGCCCACCGAGCCCGCCCGGTCGCCCCGCCGGAAGCGCTCGAAGACGTGGTCGATCATGCCGGGGTCGAACCCCGGCCCGTCGTCGGCCACCTCGATCACGGCCTCTCGGGCCGCCAGCCGTGTCGACAACCTCACCTTGCCGGCTCGGGCGGCGGCGTTGCGGGCGATGTTGTCGATGGCCTGGCGAACCAGGCTGTAGTCGGCGGCCACCACCACCGCCTCGCCCGCCTCGGCCTCCACCGTCACCCCGTCGACCCGGATCGAGGCCGCCACCTCTTCCACCAGCAGGTCGAGCCGGAGCGGGGCCAGCCGCAGCGACTCCTGCCCTGCCTCCAGCCGGGCGAACTCCAACAGGTCACCCACGCTGGCCGCCGCTCGCTCGCTGGCGGTGAGGATCTCGCTGAGCGACTCCCGATAGTCGTCGGGAGAGCGCTCCCGGTCGAGGGCGAACCCGGCCGAGGCCTGGATGATCGACAGTGGCGTCCGCAACTCGTGAGCGGCGTCGGCGATGAAGTCTCGGTTCACGGCGTGAGCCCGCCGAACCGGCGCCTGCATCCGTCCCGCCACCAGCCAGGCGGCTACACCGCCGGCGGCGGCCACGCCCAGCGTGGCCAGCGTCCACCGGAACCGGGCGGCCGTCACCGCCCCCAACTCGTCGTCGCGCTCGATCACCGCCACCATCACCTCGGTGCCGGTGATCCAGTGGCCGTAGGCCAGCCACCGACCGGCGAACTCGTAGTCCCGCACCACGTCGCCCTCGCCCGCCTCCTCGGCCAGGCTCAACAGGGGCGGGTCGGTGTAGGTCTCGCCCACCGGCTCAGCGCTGCCGTACTCGGTGTTGACCACCCAGGTGTTCACCGGCGGCTCCACCTCGGCACCGAAACGAATTCGCTCAGCGGCGTCGATCCGCTCTGCCGCCCAGGTCAGTGTCTGGTCCCGGGCATCGGCCGTGTCGTGGCGGTAGTTGAGGGCGGCCAGCGGCAGGGCGATGGCGGCCGCCACCCCGGCCCCGGCGGCCGACCACCGCCACCGGCTGCGGGCGACGGCGGCGGCGGAGCCAGCAGCGGCGTTCACCGCTCGTCCACTAGCCGGTAGCCCACACCCCGAACCGTCTGCAGCGGGTCGGGCCGCCCCGGTTGCTCCAGCTTGCGCCGCAGGTTGGCGATATGGACGTCCACCACGTTCGACAGTCCGTCGTAGTGGGCGTCCCACACGTGCTCGAGCAGATCCTCCCGGGTGCAGACCTGCCCGGCCCGGCGCAGCAGGTAGTCGAGCAGGCTGAACTCCCGTGGAGTGAGGGGGATCATGATCGCCCCCCGCCACGCCGTGTGGGCCGCCGGGTCGAGCCGCACGTCGCCGCAGGCCAGCACCGGACTGACCGTCTCCCGAGGTCGGCGCAGCAGGGCTCGCACCCGGGCCGCCAGCTCGGGATAGGCAAAGGGCTTCGTGAGGTAGTCGTCGGCGCCGGCGTCGAGCCCGGCCACCTTGTCCGACAGGGCGTCGCGGGCCGTGAGCATCAGGATGGGGGTGGTGGCGCCGGTGGCCCGCAGGTCCCGGCACAGGGCCACGCCGTCGCCGTCGGGCAGGCCGAGGTCGAGCACGACCAGATCGTACTGGTTCACGGCGTGGGCCTCGGCGGCGGCGGCCACGGTGCCGGCGTGGTCGACGGCGTGGCCCTCCTCGGCCATACCCCGGGTCAGCACCCGGGCCAGGGCGTCGTCGTCCTCCACCAGCAGCACGCGCATACCCCGGGAGTCTCTCACGGGCCGTATGAAGACGGGATGAAGGTCGCCTTCACGCTGCCATCATCGCCTGTTCTCTACGGTGCACCTCATGAGCGGGTGTACCCCATGATCGAGCGCCACCCGGGCCGGGCGCGGGCCGCCCACCTCCTGCGACGCACCAGCCTCACCGTCAACCCGTCCCGGATCGACCAACTGGCCGATCTGAGCTGGGACGACGCCGTGGCCGACGTGCTCAGCCGTGCCACCGGTGCCGACGCCGGCGACGACCCGCCGGCCACCGACGACTGGACCGACCTCGTCACCTGGTGGGTGAACCGGATGATCGACCCCACCAGCGGTCTCCGGGAGCGGATGGCCTGGTTCTGGCACGGGCTGCTCACCACCTCGGCCGACAAGGTGTCGTCGGCCGGCCTCATCCGCCGCCAGCTCACCGACCTGCGGTCTGGTGCCCTGGGCGACTACCGCACGATCCTGCACGCCTACGTGACGGGCGGGGCCCTCGTCCAGTACCTCGACGCCGACGGCTCGATGGCGGCCAACCCGAACGAGAACCTGGCCCGGGAGCTGATGGAGCTGTTCACCGTCGGCCGAGACGCCTACACCGAGGATGACGTGCGCTCGGCCGCCCGGGCCCTGGCCGGTTGGGTGGTGGAGGACGGCGAGGTGAGCTGGCGGCGGGAGAACGCCTTCGTGGCCCCCCTGCTGTTCAAGGGGGTGCAGGACGACTGGGACACCGCCAAGGTGGTCGACTTCCTGTGCGACCAGCCGGAGACGGCCCAGCGCGTGAGCACCCGCTTGTGGCACCACCTGGTGGGCACCGACCTCGATCCGGCGGCCGCCGCCGACCTGGGGAAGTGGTGGCAGGAGCAGGAACTGGCCGTACCCGACCTGGTGGAGCGCGTTCTGCTCGACCCGGCCGCCGCCACCGCCCGCCTCAACCGGCCCCGCAGCGGGCTGGAGTGGTTCACCGCCTACCGGGCGGTGGTCGGCACCCCGGCCGACGATGCCTGGACCCTCCAGAGTCTGGGCCAGATGCCGTACCAACCGCCCAACGTGGGAGGCTGGCCCGACGGCCCGCGCTGGCTCAGCCCCGGCTCGCTGCTGGCCCGGGCGTCGCTCGCCTTCGACACCGACTGGGAGGCCATGGCCCCTGGCCGCTCGGGCACGGTGGACGACATCCTCGACCGCTGCGGCCTGCAGGAACTGTCAACCGCCACCAGGGCCGCCCTCGACGCCGTTCGCTCGTCGGACGAGCTGCCGGTGGAGGAGGCCCAGCACACCCGGTGGCGCCTCGCCCTGTCGAGCCCGGAGTTCAGCCTCGCATGAGATCCTCGTCGTTTCCCTTCGGTCCACCGGGCTCCGCCGCCCTGACCGGAAGCGCCGCCGCCCGCCGGCTGCTCAGCCGCCGGGCCTTTCTCAGCGCGCTGGGCGCCGCCGGGGCTGTGGCCGCCGGGGCGGGTGCGCTCTCGGGGTGCACCTCCGGGCCGTCGGCCGCGCCGCCGGGGGGTTCGGGGCCGGGGGGCAGCGGTGCCGGACCGACCGGGGGTTCCGGACCCGGTGACCCGGTGGGCCGGGTGGTGCCGGGTGCAGTGGACGGCCGGGTGCTGGTGGTGGTCGACCTCCAAGGGGGCAACGACGGGTTGTCGACCCTCGTGCCCTACACCTCCAGCCGCTACCGGGACCTGCGGCCCAACCTGGCCGTGCCCGGCGACGAGGTGCTGGCGGGCGACGGCGAGGTCGGGTTCCACCCGTCGCTCGAGCGGCTGGCCCGGCGGGGTCTGGTGACGGTGGAGGGGGTGGGACCGATGGCGGGCGACCTCTCCCACTTCGACATGTCGGCCCGCTGGCAGCGGGGCGACGTGGACGGCACCGGTACCCGGCTCCGCACCGGCTTCCTGGGCCGCCTCACCGACGCCCTCGACGATGGATCGCCCCTGGTCGGCGTGGCCCTGGGCGGGTCCACCCCCCATCTGGTCAACGATCGGGCATCGACCATGTCGCTCGACTCGCTCGACGCCCTGTGGTTCCTGGAGCCGGCCGATTGGTCGGAAGCCTCCGCCTACCAACAGGGCCTGGCCGCGTTCGGCGGCGACGACCAGTTCCCGGCGGTGGCCGCCGGGTCCTACCGCCAGCTCCTCGATCTGGCTGGCCGTCTGTCGGCCGGCGGCGACGCGGACGGTCGAGACGTGGATTGGGACCACCCCATGGTGGCCGAGGGCGGTGAGCTGGGCTGGCAGCTCTACCTGGCCGCCGACCTGATCGGGGCCGGGCTCGGTACCCGGGTGGTGTACGCCGGGGTGGGAGGGTACGACACCCACACCGGTCACGCCTACGCCGCCGAGGCCAACCTGGCCCAGCTCGACGTGGCCGTCGACGGGTTCCTCAGCCGGGCCGATGAGCTCGGGTTCGCCGACCGGGTGCTGGTGACCACGATCAGTGAGTTCGGGCGCCGGGTGCCGGAGAACGGCAGCGGGCTCGACCACGGCAACGCCTCCACCATGTTGGTGGCGGGTCCGGTGGGCGACCGGCGGGCCGGGGAGCGGCCCCCGCTCGACGACCTCGACGAGAACGACAACCTGCGCACCACGATCGGGTTCGACCGCTATCTGGCCACCCTGGCCCAGGAGTGGCTGGGGGTGGAGGCGGCCTCGGTGCTGCCGGGCGCGCCGGAGCCGCTGGGTCTGCTCTGATACGCTCCCCGCCCGGTGGGTCCGGACCGAATCGAGGAAGGGCGGCGCCGGCTGGCCGGGCTCGGCGAGAGCGTCGGCGGTCGGCTGGGCGACGGGGTCCGTTCCCTGCGTGACCGCACGCGGGACCTGATCGAGGGCGACGACGGCCCGCCGGACGTGCCGGATCCCGGTCTCGATCCCGAGCTCGACGCCCTCGACGCACTCGGCGCCACGGAAGAGAGCCGTGGCACCTCGGTGGCCGTGTTCGAGCGGATGAACCTGGATCTGGCCGGTGGCGCCCCGCTGTGGGAGCTGTTCGCCAAGGTCGATCCCGGCCCGACGCTCCCGGTCGCCGTCAGCCACACCGTGGGCCTCGGGCCCCTGCTCCTGCGGTTCCTCGACGTGACCGATCCCCCAGCGCTGCCCGAGCGGGCCGTTCGGCGCGTGCTCGACCTGGTGACCCCGATCCCGGGCCTGCGCTGGTTGCTGCGCACGATCGTCGACCCCCCGGTCGGCGCCACCCCCCGGTCGGCGCCACCCCCAGCCCGGCCCCGCTCCCGCCCCAGCCACCGGCGCCGCCCGCTCCTCCGAGTGCCCCAGCCCGACCGGTCCAGCCCCCACGGCGACCCGTCCCGTCCTGAATCTCACAGCGGGCCCGGTCTCTCCCGTATGTCCTTCGAATTCGGGTCGTAGCGACAATGGGTTGGGGGCCGGTGGGGTTGTCGCTGTGACCCGAATTCAGATCAACTACGGGAGGGAGACCGGGCTGGATGGGCGGTTCACTGTCACACCCCCCGGGGACAATGGTGAGCGTGTCGATGTTCTCCTCTCCTCCCGCCGAACTGTTCACCGCAATGTCTGTCACGGTGATCGACCCGGCTGACCATCCACCCCTGCGGGGCCGGGGCCTGCGGTGGGTCCTGCTCGACGAACTCAAACGCCACACCCAACTCACCGTCGCCGCCATGGCCCGCATCCTCGCTGACCACGGGTTCCACCTCGGCCCGGGCCGCGCCTCGAAACTGATCTCCGACGCCCTGCGGTGGGAAGTACGCCGGGGCCGGATCACCCGACCCGCCCGCGGCGTGTACCAATGGGTGAACGCCACCCAGGCCACGTCCCGGCGGATCACCATCCTCGCCCGCCGCTCCCGAGACTGGGTCATCGTTGCCCGCTCACAGCGGACACCACCCCCGTTCCCCCAGACGTGGCGCCAACGCAAACACGACGGCATCCCCATCCCACCCACCAGCCCACCCTGGTACGTCTACGGCTGGCTCTGGAACACCTGACCACTAGCAGGGCGGGTGTCGGCGGGGGCCCGGGAGGGAAGACCGGGGTGTGCGACTCGAAGACTATGCCCTGATCGGCGACACCCAGACCGCGGCGCTGGTGGGCAACGACGGGTCGATCGACTGGCTGTGCTTGCCCCGGTTCGATTCGGCCTCGTGCTTCGCCAAGCTGCTCGGCACCCCGGAGCACGGGCGTTGGCGGCTCGCCCCACGTGGTGGGATCCGCGCGGTCCGGCGCCGGTACCGGGGGAACACCCTGGTGCTGGAGACCGAGTTCGACACCGACGAAGGCACGGTGCGGATCATCGACTTCATGCCTCCCCGCCAGGTCGAGCCCGACCTGGTGCGGGTGGTGGAGGGAGTCCGGGGTCAGGTGGCCCTGCGGTCCGAACTGGCGATCGCCTTCGACTACGGGACGGCCACGCCCTGGGTCTACCGCCACGATGACGGTCGGCTCCGGGCGGTCGCCGGCCCCGACGCCGTATGCCTCTCCAGCCCCGTGCCCGTCGACGCCCTCGACCATCTGATCACGGCCGATCTGTCCGTGGGGGAGGGCGACCGGTTGGCCTTCGTGCTGGCCTGGCACCCGTCGCACCTGGCACCGCCGCCCCCGATCGACGGGCTGGCCTTGCTCGACGACTCGATGGCCTGGTGGGAGGAGTGGGCCGGGCGGTGCCGCTACGACGGCGAATGGCCCGAGTTGGTGATGCGCTCCCTGCTCACGCTCAAGGCCCTCACCTACGCCCCGACCGGCGGGATCGTGGCTGCCCCCACGACCTCACTGCCCGAATGGATCGGCGGCGTCCGCAACTGGGACTACCGGTACTGCTGGCTGCGAGACGCCACCTTCACCCTCTACTCCCTGTTGGTGGCCGGTTACGAGGACGAGGCGCTGGCCTGGCGGGACTGGCTGCTACGGGCCGTGGCCGGCGAGCCCGACGAGATGCAGATCATGTACGGCCCGGCCGGCGAGCGGCGTATCACCGAGCATGAGCTGCCCTGGCTGCCTGGCTACGAGGGCTCGGCCCCGGTGCGGATCGGCAACGCCGCCTCCAATCAGTTCCAGCTCGACATCTACGGGGAGATCCTCGACGCCATGCATCAGTCGCGCCGGGCCGGGGTGCCGCACGAGGCCGCCGGCTGGGATCTCCAGCGGGCTCTCCTGGAGACACTCGAGGGGCGGTGGCGGGAACCCGACGAGGGCATATGGGAGGTGCGGGGCTCTCGCCGCCAGTTCACCCACTCCAAGGTGATGGCCTGGGTGGCGGCCGACCGGGCGGTGAAGACGGTGGAACAGTTCGGCTACGACGGCCCGGTCGATCGCTGGCGGTCGCTGCGGGCCGAGATCCACCGCGATGTGTGCCGTCATGGCTTCGACCCCGACCGCAACACGTTCACCCAGTCCTACGGCGCCCCCCACCTCGATGCCTCACTGCTGATGATCCCCCTGGTGGGGTTCCTCCCGCCGTCCGATCCCCGGGTGGCGGGCACGGTGGACGCCGTCCAGCGAGACCTGTGCCATGACGGGTTCGTGCTCCGCTACCGGACCGACACCGATGGCGAGGTCGACGGGCTCCCGGCGGGGGAGGGGGCGTTCCTGCCCTGCACGTTCTGGCTGGCCGACAACCTGATGCTGCTGGGACGCCGGGCCGAAAGCCGGGCCTTGTTCGAGAAGTTGGCCGGGCTGGCCAACGACGTGGGCCTGCTGGCCGAGGAGTACGACCCTGTAGCCGGGCGGCTGCTCGGCAACTTCCCCCAGGCCTTCTCCCACGTGTCGCTGGTCAATGGCGCCCGCAACCTGTCGCAGCAGGGCGGCGGCCCGGCCGAGGACCGACGGCAGGCGGGGGGTTAGCGGGTGGCCGTGGTGGCGCCGTAGAGGCGGTCCTTGGCTTCCTCCCGCAGGATGGCCAGCTCGGCCGACAGGGCCTGGCGGCCGGCCTCGGCCTCGGGATCGGTGGGCCAGTAGGAGAGCTCGGTGTCGTCGCCGGCGATCCGGGTGCCGATCAGGTAACGGGGCTTGGCGTAGTCGTACGGGCGGGCCCGGTGCAGCACGCTGCGGTTGTCCCAGATCATGGTGTCGCCCGGCGTCCACATGTGGAGGTAGGTGCGGCTCTCGTCGCTCACGATCACGTCCATCAGGTGGCGAATGAGTTCCCGGCTCTCGCTCCGGCTCAGGCCCGGGATGCCGAAGGCGTGACGGCCCACGAACAGGTTCTTCACCCCGGTCTCGGGATGGAGCTTCACCAGTGGTCGCAGGTAGGCCTCGCCGTGGTAGACGCTGCCGTAGGCGCCGGCCTCACTGATCGGGGGAAAGTCGCCGATGTCGTTGGCCTGCGAGTACTGGGTGGAGTGGTAGGCGCTCAGATGCTCGATGCGATCCTTGGTGGCCTGGTCGAGCGCGGCGTAGCCGGCCCGGGCATCGGCCAGCTCGGTGCCGCCGCCCTCGTCGGGCACGATCACGGCCGAGAGCATGGCGCACTTGGAGCTCACCGGCTTGTACGTGGAGTCGGTGTGCCACGTCTCGTTGCCGATGTTGGTGCGCATCATCTGGGTATCGAAGTCGTAGATGCCGCCGAGCGTGCCGTTCTTGTCCTTCTTCATGTTGGACATGGCTGCGCCGCCGAACTCGAGCGGTCCGAAGCGCTCACCAAAGGCGGCGCTCTGCTCCTCGTTCAGGTTCTGCCCCGGGAACACGAGGAACCCGTGCTCCAGGAAGGCCCGGTGGATGGTGCCGAACTCCTCGCCGGTCAGGTCGTTCAGGTCGACCCCGGTCACGACCGCCCCGAACACCTTGCCCTTGATCCTCGTGATCTCCATGGTGCGCTCCGATCCCCTTCGCCCCCGCTGACACCTCAACGCTACTTCGGCCCTGTGACAGCGGGAAAACGGCCCCGGCATCGGTGGCTACCGGACGTTCTGGACCGTGTTCTTCGCCGTCTCGTGCCGGCCCTTCAACGGACCGGAGGTCAGCTCGGCCCACGGCACCAGGTCTGTGCCGGAGACGGCAGGATCGGTTATGGCGGGAACGTGAGCCGGAGCGCCCGGGGCTGAGGCGCTGGCCGGGGATGGCAACCGAGCCGGAAGCCGCTCAGTAGCTGCCGGGGGCGAATTCCAGCTCGCCGTGGGCCATGGGGGCCCGGACGATGGTGGCGTTACCGGCGGTGTCCATCGTGGTGCCGTTGAGCCCGGTCAGATACCACATGCGGGGTTCGGCCCCTGTGATGCGGAACGTCGTCCAGCGGGCGGGATCGGCCTGCCGGGGGGCCAGGCCCACGTACAGGACCTCGTTGATCCACTCGGCCCGCCGCAACATCACGTCGGGGGCGTTGACGCCCACCACCTGATGGCAAGGGTTCCACGGGCCGATGAACAGGCTGGTCCACTGGCCGGGCCCGGCCACTTCCCCGGCGGCCAACCAGGCGTTGGCCCGACCCGCAGGGTGCTCCTCGTCGGCCTCCAGAGCCCAGGTGTGGCTGCCCTGGTCGTCCCCGGTCGACCGGTAGGAGGCCTCGATGGTCGCCGTCAGCTGAGTGGCGTTGTCGCCCAGGGCCCACTCCCGGGCGAGCGCCAGCGCGGCGCCGGCGGCCTCACCCCGATCCCCCGGTAGCAGCCCTCCGCCGGGACCGAGGGCGGCAAGGCCGGCGTCGAACAGGCGCCGGGCGTCTTCGGGCGCCTGGGGGGCAAGAAGGGCGGCCGTTATCAGGGTGTCGGCCGGGGGAGCAGCGCCCTCGGCCTGGCCCAAAGCCTGCTCCCGAACCGCGGCCCACCACGGAGCGAACGCAGCGGCGTGCAGGCGGGTGCCGTGGCGGCGGTCGTGGAGCTGGAGGCCGAGCCCAGCCACGACCGCCTCGACGGTGTCACCCGTGCCGGGGGCGGGCCAGCCGGCCGCCACCGCCTCGGCGATCCCGGTGTGGGTCCAGGTGAACCCGGCGCCGTCCGGTCCACCCCCTTCCACCAGGGCAAATGGCTCGTTCCAGCGGTCGCCGCCGGCGAGAACGGCCCGGAGCCCGAGCAGGACCAGCAGGGAGCCGGTCCACCCGAACGTCTCCGCCGTGGTGACCGGATCCGGGGCATCGCCGGCCACGGCGCCGTCGCCGCCGCTGGCGTCGATCCAGCCGTCCAGCGACCACCAGGCCGTATGCCGCTGGATCAGCAGATCGAGCACGGCCACGTGACGCTCGACCCAGGCCGGAGTGCGCTGGGCGGTCAGCCCCAGAGCACAGGCCGAAGCGAGGAGATCGGCCCGTCCGCCGTCCCAATGGGGGTGGGGCCGGCCCTCCCGATCCCATCGATCGGGCACGTGGGCCTTGCCGTCGAGGTACCGCAACCACCCCAGTGATCGGTCCGAGAGCATCACGGCCGAGATACTAGTGGTGACGTCAAAACCGACTGGACTCGCCAGCGTCACCGGCGCTCGGTAGCGTTTGATCGTCGGAGCCGATTCAAGAGTTGGAGCTCATCGTGCGCGAAGCAGTGTTCGTATCCTACGCCCGCACCGGGTTGGCCAAGGCCGCCCGAGGGGGGTTCAACATGACCCCGGCGATGAGCATGGCCGCCCATGCCGTGAAGCATGCGGTGGAGAAGTCGGGCGTGGAGCCGGAAGCGGTGGAGGACTTCTACCTCGGTAACGGCGCCCACGGCGCCGGCAACCTGGGCCGCCTGACCGGTCTGCTGGCCGGCCTGCCCATCACCACCGGTGGGGCCACCGTGCAGCGGCACTGCTCGTCGGGCCTGAACTCCATCGCCCTGGCCGCCAACTACATCCGCAACGACGGGGCCGAAGTGGTGGTGGCCGGTGGCGTCGAGTCGATCTCGATCCCCAGCCCCGGTTTCGGCGGCAGCGCCAACATGGACTCCCAGCTCACCGACATGTACCCGGCGATCTACATGGCCATGATCGAGACCGCCGACATCGTGGCCGAGCGCTACAAGGTCTCCCGCGAGTACCAGGACGAGTACTCGCTCCAGTCTCAGCAGCGGATGGCCTCGGCCCAGGAGCGGGGCCTGTTCGAGGACGAGATCGTCCCCATGGACACCAAGATGCGGGTGGTGAACCGGGAGACCGGTGAGGAGTCGATCGTCGACGCCACCGTCACCGGCGACGAGTGCAACCGGCCCGACACCACGGCCGAGGGTCTGGCCAAGCTCAAGCCCGTCCGGGGCGAGGGCAAGTTCATCACCGCCGGCAACGCCAGCCAGCTGTCCGACGGCGCGGCGGCCGTGGTGATGATGTCCGACGAGGAGGCCGCCCGCCGCAACATCGAGCCCCTTGGCGCCTTCCGGGGTTGGGCCGTGGCCGGCTGTGAGCCCGACGAGATGGGTATCGGCCCCGTCTTCGCCGTGCCGAAGCTGCTCAAGCGGCACGGCCTCACTGTCGACGACATCGACCTGTGGGAGCTCAACGAGGCTTTCGCCAGCCAGTGCCTCTACAGCCGTGACACCCTCGGCATCGACCCCGAGAAGTACAACGTCAACGGCGGCTCGATCGCCATCGGCCACCCGTTCGGCATGACCGGCACCCGTTGCGCCGGCCACATCCTGCAGGAGGGCCGCCGCCGGGGCGCCCGCTGGGGCGTCGTGACCATGTGCATCGGCGGTGGCCAGGGCGCCGCCGGTCTCGTCGAGATCTACAACTGATCCTCGGCTGACTCAGTTGACGGACCCGGCCCCGGCGTGGGCCGGGTCCCAGACCTGCACGGTGCCGTCGTCGCTGGTGGACGCAATCCGGCCGTTGGCCAGTTGCTCGAGCGCCGTGACCTGCTCGGTGTGGCCCGGGTAGGCGTCGATGACGATGGTGGGGTTGGCGGGATCCCACAACAGGATCTCGGTGTCCATGCCGGCCGAGGCGATCCAGCCGCTGTCGGCGAGCTGGATGATGGTCCGCACCGAATCGGTGTCGGATCCGGTGGCCCGGTCGGCGTGGCCGGTGAAGGTGGCGATCGTCTGGTCGGTTCGGGCCGGGTCCCAGATCCGTACCGTGCCGTCGGCCCCGCCAGAGGCGATGAGGTCGCCCGCCAGGGAGACGATCGCTCGTACCGCGTCGTCGTCGGGGTTGGCCGCCGCCTCGAAATGCCCGGTGTAGATGACGGCTGTCGAGCCGGGCCGCCCGGGTGTCCACAGGTGGACCTCGCCGTCGGCACTGCCCGAGGCGATTCGGCCGTCGGGCAACTCGGCCAGTGACCAGACGGCGTCGCCGTCGTTGCTGCCGGCCCGCTCATGATGCTGGGTGTAGCGATCGGTGGCGCTTCCTGGCTGGTCCGGGTCCCAGACCTGCACGGTGCCGTCGTCGCCTCCCGACGCCATCCGACCGTTGGCCAGCTGGATGACGGCGTACACGTCGTCGTTGCTGGGGTCTTTGGCGTTGTCGCGATGGCCGGTGAAGGCGGTAGGCGGCTCGTCGGGGTGGGCCGGGTCCCACAGCTGCACGGTGCCATCGGCCCCGGCCAGGGCCAAGCGCCCGTCGTCCAGGACGGTGACGGCGTACAGAGCGTCGCCCGCCGGATCGTTCACCGTGTCGCGGTAGCCCGACCAGACCACGGCATCCTGCGGCTGGGCCGGGTCGGCCACGATCACCGTCCCGTCGGCCGACACCGAGGCCAGGCGGCCGTCGCTGAGCTGGGTGACGCCCAGCACGGCGTCGTCGTCGGGATCGGCCGCCTGCTGGCGATGGCTGGGGTCGACGATCGGCGTCGAGGAGGCCTCCTCCTCGCCGTCCCGGTCGCGGCCGCTCAGCTGAACCGCCGCCACCACACCGGCCGCCACGGCCACCGCGGCGAAGGCCGTCGCCGCCATCATGAACCAGCGCCGTCGGCTGCGCCGCCCGGGCGGGGCCAGGCTGTCGGGCTCCACGCTCGACCCGGCGACACCCGACGGCGGCCCGGTACCGCCCGACTGGCCCCCCGACTCACCGCCGACGAGCGACTGCACGGTCGTGATCGTGTGGTCTGCCCTGGTGGCGTCGTGTCCGAGCGGCGCCGGGCCGGTGGGGCCGGCCGAGCCGACAAGTGGCGCGGGCCCCGAAGGCCACTGGCTCGTGAGGCCACCGAGTTGGGCGACGGTGTCGCGGAGCCGGAGCAGTTCGGCGGTGAGGTCGGCGGCGGTCAGCGGGCGCTGGGTCGGCTCCTTGGCCAGGGCCCGGACGAAGAATCCATCGAGGGCCGGGATGCCGGTGGGCGGAACCGGGTCGAGCAGGATCTGGCGCATGAGGGCCACATGGGTGGGGGCCTGGAACGGGGGGCGGCCGACGCCGAGGGTGTAGAGGGAGGCGGCCAGGGAGTAGAGGTCGGACCGCTCGTCCCGGGGGTCGATGATCAGCTCAGCGTCGGGGTCGGCCGTGCCACCGAAGATCTCGGGCGCCGTGTAGTGGATCGAGTAGGCCAGCTGGCTGGTGCCGCTGGCCTCCCGAATGGCCGAGATGCCGAAGTCGGTGAGCTTCACCGTGCCGGCGCCCGATACCAGGATGTTGCCCGGCTTCACGTCCTTGTGGAGGATGCCCCGTCCGTGGGTGAAGCCGAGGGCAGAGGCGATGGCTAGCGCGGCCTCGACCGCGTCGGTCCAGGGTATGGCGCCCTCGGTGGCCAGGCGGTGGGCCAGGGAACCGCCGGCCATGTGCTCCATCACCAGGTAGGGCTGACCGGTGTGGTGGAGATAGCCGGCCCGGAGCAGGGTGACGACGTGCTGGTGCTCGCCGGCGGTGCCCATGGTGAGGCACTCCCGGTCGAAACGGCGGCGGCCCGATGCGTCCACCGCCGCCAGCACCTTGACCGCCACCCGGCGGCCGGCGTTGGCCTCCAGCGCCGAGTAGACGGTGGCGAAGCCGCCGGTCCCGATGGGGCGGAAGTCGCTGAGGCCGTCGATGTCGAGATCAGGTGCGGACGGCGGCTGATGTTGGCTCTCGCTCGCTGGTCGCCCCACGGACACGGGGGCCACACTAGCGGGGCGGCCGCCCCGCCTCCGGTCAGAGGCCCTGGTAGGTGGGCTCGCGCTTCTCGAGGAAGGCGGCCACGCTCTCCCGGTGGTCGGCGCTGGCCAGCAGCTCGCCCAGGCGGGGGCCGAGGTAACGGTGGAGCTCGTCGCGCTGGCCGGTGCGGGCATAGGAGATGGCCCGCTTGGCCGCCCGGACGGCGAGGGGGGCGTTGACCGTCATGCGGGCGGCCAGGGCCCGGGCTGCGGCCGGGAGGTCGGCGTCGGGCACCACCTGGGTCACGAGGCCGATCTCGTGGGCCCGGCGGGCGTCGATCAGGTCGCCGGTGAGGAGGATCTCGGCCGCCGCTGCGGTGCCGACGAGCTGGGGAAGGAGCTCGAAGCTGTCGGGGCCGGCCACGATGGCCCGCTTCACGAACATCTCGGAGAACCGGGCCGACTCGCCGGCGATCCGGATGTCGGCCAGCAGGCTCAGCTCCATGCCGTAGCCGACGGCGGCGCCGTTGACGGCGGCGATGATGGGCTTGTCGGACCGCTTCATGGGGGCGCTGGGCAACTCGAGCTCGCCGGTGGCGATGCGGCGCGACAGCTCGGCCGCCCCGGCCCCAAGGAGCTCGATGACGTCGTCGCCGGTACAGAAGCCGCGGCCGTTGCCGGTGAAGATGATGGCACGCACATCGTCGTCGGCGTTGGCCGCCTCGAAGCGGCGGGTGAGCAGCTCGTAGGCCTCATAGTTGAGCGAGTTGTACCGCTCGGGCCGGTTGATCGTGATCGTGGCCACGTGATCGGCCACGTCGTACAGGACGACCGATTCGGTCATGGGTTCCTCCGTTGTTGTCATGCGACGGCCGCCCGATAGGCGGCGAACACGTCGCCGGGCAGTCGATGGTCGAGTAGCCAGGTGATCTGCATCGGCCGCTCCGACCGGTGCTCGACGTAGCGTGCAGTGCCAGCGCAAAAATAGGGGGTTGTCGCTCCCCGTGACACCTGCTTGGTGGCGCGGACGAAGAGGACCACCGAGCGCTCCCGGCTCACGTGATGGATGTAGTTCTGGCCCCGCTCGCTGGACGCCGCGGTGGTGGACTGGCTCTCCCAGTGGAACAGCCGATCACTGATGGCGTAGTCCAGGTACCGGGTGGTCGGTGAATAGTCCCGCTCCGACTTCTGCAGGGTGATGAAAAGCAGGTCGGTACTGGTTGGTTGATGGAAGAACACCCCGGTCTGCAGCGAGGGAGGCTTGTCGACGGTGGCGTTTCCAAAGGCCGCCAGGATCTCTTCGCGGTTGTAGCTGGCGTGTACCTGAAGGGGCACCGGGTGGAGCAGGCCGAGGGGCTGGTGAAGATGGGCCACCGAGTCGTCGAGGAGCGACAGCACGTCCAGCAGCTCGAGCCGGAGAGCGGGATGAGCCCACAGCTCAGCTGCAGCCGCGTCGAGCTCGGCGAAGGTACCTCGACGAGGGGCCAGGGCGGTAAGGAGAAGACCCTCGAACTGGCGACGTTGTCGTTCGTCCAGCTCCGGCTCGGTGGGTGGAGTCGCTCGGTCAAGCAGCCAGCGGTAGGTCTCGATCCGGTGGCTGTCGTCGAGGTGGAGGAGACGCCCTATACCTCGGCCGATGCCCGCCTCGCCTGGCGGTGTGCCGTCAGCTGCCAGACCGGCATCCCGGCGGAGCTTCGTCCAGTAGTTGCCGTTCTGATAGAGGTCATCGAGGTCGAGGCCGGTCTCGTGTAGGTAGGTCGCCAGGTCGATGTGGCCCAGCTGGCGGAGCTCTGCCACCTGGCTTCGCCATCTTGTTGGCAGCGCGTTCTTCACGTTCCCGAGCACGATGTCCCGAGCCACGTCGTCGAGCTCCAGATCGCACCCGGCTGGCAAGTACGGGAAGTCATTGACGATGTCGTCTTCGACTTGGCGACGGGTGCGGCCGAGCAACCCCCGGAATCGTGAGGTCGAACCGGAACTCGCGCCTGTGCGTGCCGACGAAATCGAGGACGGTCAGTACGTCCTTTCCCTGGGCGCGGCGCAACCCGCGGCCGATCTGCTGGAGGAACACCGTGGCGCTCTCTGTTGGTCGCAGGAGCAG
>CADEDH010000034.1:11055-13186 GCA_902826025.1 uncultured Actinomycetes bacterium | reverse complement strand
AAAGGTCGACGGTGAAGATCGCCTGCAGTCGGCCGCCACGCAGCGCTACCAGTGCCTCGCGGCGCCCGTGAGCCGGCGTCGCGGCGGTGACGGCGCGTGTCGTGAACCCGGCCGCGTTGAAGCACTCGGCCATGAAGTTGGCGTGAGCGATCGAGACGCAGAATCCCAACGCCCGCATCCGGCTGGGGTCGCCGACCTTGTCGCTGACCGCCTGGATCACCTTGCTCGCCCAAAGGGTGTTGGCCGTGTAGACGCCCGTCAAAGCTTCGACGTCATAGCCCGTACCCCGCCGCCACGGGATCTGGCGCAGGTCGATGTCGTCGTGAATCCCGAAGTAGTGGAAAGGAGCCAGCAGCCCCTGCTCGAGGGCATCCCACAGGCGAAGCTCAACGGCCAGGCGGCCGCCGAACCATCGGCTGACGTCTAGACCGTCGGCCCGTTCCGGGGTCGCCGTAAGACCCACGAGGTGGTGCGGTTGCAGGTGGTCGAGCAGGGCCGCGTAGCTGTCGGCGGCCGCGTGGTGGAACTCGTCGACAATGACGACGTCGAATTGGCGGGGATCTATGCGAACCGCGTCGCTGGCTGAAATCGACTGGATCGAGGCGAACACGTGCTCCCAGCGGCTCGGGCGCTGCCCACCCACCCACAGCTCTCCGAAGGCTCCCTCCCGCAGGACGTGTCGGAACATCGCCCGGCTCTGCTCGAGGATTTCACTGCGATGGGCCACGAACAGCAGGCGGGCCCGGGGCAGGGTGGAGGCGAGATGGCGGTAGTCCAACGCAGCCATCACGGTCTTGCCCGTGCCGGTGGCGGCGGCCAGCAGGGTATTGGCGTGGCCTCGTAGCCGTTCAACCTGGAGTTGCTCCAGGATGTGGGCCTGGAACGGGAGGGGCGTGATCTCGAATGGCGTGAGTATCGAACCATCGTCGTGGGCGACGGCTCGCTCGGTGGCGGCGACGAATTGGCCTTCGTCGAAGGTCTCGAAGTGAGGGTCGTCCCAGTAGGTGGCGAAGGCCCGTTCGAAGCCCGCCACCAACTCAGGGTTTGAGCGTTGCGAGCCCCGCACGTTCCATTCGAGGCCGGTGACCTGGGCCGAGTGCGTCAGGTTCGACGAGCCGATGTAGACGGTAGAGAGGCCGCTGCGGCGGCCGAACAGCCATGCCTTGGCATGGAGGCGCGTTGTGGACGTGTCGTAGGAGACCTTGACCTCAGCTCCAAGATCTACCAGAGCGGCCAGGGCCCGCAGCTCCGTGGAGCCCGTGTAGGTGGTGGTAATGATCCGCAAAGCCCGGCCCGACTCCACGTGGCGTCGGAGATGGGGGAGAAGGTGGCGGACACCGGTCCACCGGATGAAGGCCAGAACGGCGTCGATCCGCTCGGCCGAATCGATTTCGTTCTCGATCTCCCGACCCACTGAGGGTTGGCCCCGGGCGTTCGTCATGAGCACCGTGTCACGGAGCGGCGTCAACGGCCGTCGGATCGCGATGGGCTCCCGTCGAGGGTCGAGGGGTTCGACGGCGGCCAGTCGGCGCAGCGGTTCCACCAGCCGGCGGCCTTCGTCCACGGCGTCGAACCGTCGCTTCCGCAACACCTGCAGCAGAGCGGTCGATACCTCGACGGCGGCCTCGTTGCGGTCTTCGACCGGCGTGGCGGCGAGTGCCGCTGCAGTCCAGTCGCTGACCAACTCCCCCAGGCGAGCGGGAACCTCGGCCGGCTCGACCTCGGCCAGCTCGGCTCTGAGCCGCTCGGCATCGAGTCGACCGAGCTGTCCGTGCAGTAGCTCGTCGACCAGATTGTCGTACAGTCCGGGGGGAAGGTCCTCCACTCAGCGGCCCTTGAAGACCGGGGTGCGCTTCTCCACGAAGGCTTTGAACGCCTCTCGGGTGTCTTCGCTGGCGGTGATGGCGTTGTGCCGCTCGGTCTCGGCCGTGATGTAGTCGGCCAGGCCGATGCGCTCGGCGTCGAGGAAGTTGGCCTTCATCCCTCGAATGGCCAGGGGCGCCGCTCCGGCCAGGCGGGCCACCACCTGGTTCACCTCCTCGGTGAACCGGTCGTCGTCGAACACGTCGACCACCAGCCCGATCCGCTTGGCCTCTTCGGCCCCGAACTTCCCGGGCAGGAAGTACAGCTC
>CADEDH010000034.1:0-10955 GCA_902826025.1 uncultured Actinomycetes bacterium | reverse complement strand
GATCCTCGCGCGTCAGGACCCGACGCTCGGGTCACCGGTTCCGCGGGCCACGGCGTCGCGAAGCTCGGAGCCGAAGAAGTTCAGCAGCTCCAGGGCGTTGGAGTAGTCCATGGCGGCCACTCCGCCCAGCCGAAGCCACTGGTTCAACGCCTTCTTGGTGTATCGGATGGCGAACGGCGCCCCCTCCGCCAGCCGCTCGGCGTACCGCCGGGCCGTCGGCACCACCTCGCCCGCCGGCCGGGCCAGGCTCACCAGCCCGATCCGCTCCGCCTCGGCCCCGCTCACCGGATCCGACGTGAGCAGGTACAGCTTCGCCTTCGCCATCCCGCACAACAGTGGCCAGATCATGGCGGCGTGATCGCCGGCGGCCAGCCCCATGGCCACATGGGGATCGACCAGCTCGGCGTCGTCGGCCGCGATCGAGATGTCGGCCAGCAGTGCCACCGCCAAGCCGCCCCCGGCTGCCTTGCCGTTGATGGCGGCCACGATCGGTTTGTCCAGCTCCACCATCTTGTAGACGATGTCCACCCCCTCCTTCGCCATCCGCTGGAGCAGGTCGAAGGTGTCTTCCTTGCTCATGCCGGGGATCGCTTTCACCCCGTGGAGATCGGCGCTGACGTAGAACTCGTCGCCCTCGCCGGTCACCAGGATCGATCGCACCGCCCGGTCTTCGCCCAACCGGGTCCAGATGGTCGAGATCTCCCGATGGATCTCGGCCTGGCGCCGCCCCACCGACCCCACCACCGGGATCGCCACCGTCGCCACCCCCACGTCGTCCACCGATATCCGCAGGTGCTGGTACTCGCTGTAGTCGCTCATGGAGGCCAGCATCCCACCAGCGGTACCCTTACGGCATCAGTGATCGCCACCGGCCCTCGGAGCGAGGGGCCGGCGCCGGGAGGTGACTGCCGTGGATGACTGCCGTGGATGACGACGAGCTGCAAGCGTTCTACCGGGGGCTCCGGGTGAACACCGGAGCGCTGCTCATGACCGAGCCGGGGCTGCCCCGCTGGCCGAGCGGGCACCCCTACCAGGTGCTGTTCTCGTTCGACGACGAGAGCCGGGCCCAGGAGCTGATCGTCAGCCCCACCGGCGACCTCCTGGTGTGGACCGAGGTGGAGAGCGAGGACTGTCGGGACTGGACCGTGGCCCTGGCCCCGCCCGAGATCGCCGCTGCCGCCCGGGCCTCGTTCACCCGGGGCTGACCCCGCCGGCCTCGGTACCCGATCACGGCTTCTGTTCCAGCGTGGCCCCGGATGCGGCGAGCTGGGCGGCCTGGTCGGCCTCCGACACCGGCATCGGCCCGGGAGGCGGCGGATCGACCGCCACCGGCTGCACCGCCGGCTTGCGGCGGCGATCGAATGACGGCGGCGCCGGGCGGTCGCCGCCCCCGGTCGGGCTGGCGGCGCTGGCGGCGGCGGCCGCCGGGAGATCGAGCAGGTAGGCGCCCGACTGCACGGTTCCCCCGTGCCAGGACCCGTTGAAGTCGTGGCCCGTGCTCACCGTGTTGTACCAACCGGCGCCGCACGGGGGTGAGCTGTAGCCCCACCACACGGCCAGGCCGGTGGCGGACGTGGTGTTCGTCAGGTAGCCCGTGTCGAGGCAGGTGTCCCAGGTGTTGGCTGCGCCGTTGTACTTCTGCAGCACATTGCGGAGCCGGATCGAGCCGGCCGGTCGCTGCCACGGGCCGTACCCGTCGTACACCAGCACGTCGGCGTAGCCCTTGCTGTTGCTCGTCTCCGCCGCACCCCACACCCACTCCAGGCCGTTGACCAGGTAGGTGCGGGAGTTGGTCCAGGCCGGCGACGACGACCACAACGTCCAGCGGCACTTGTCGATCCCCGTGGACAGGTCACGCAGGCAGATGCACTTGTACGTGCCGACGCCGTCGGCCCCGATCTGCACGACGTTTTTCGTCAGCGAGTTGCACTCCGACGCCGGGGGCGGGATGGCCTCGACGCCGGTGGCCAGGCCGAAGCCCAGGCCCGACAGGATCACGAACGCGGCGGCGACAACCCGAAGACGGACCGAGCTCATTGCTGTACCCCTCATGCGGCGGGTCGCCCCCGACACAACCAGGTTGACAGGTGGCCACGCAGAGGGTCAAGCGGACCGTGCCGCCGGATGACCGGCTCAGTCGCGCACCCGACCCTCGGCCCGGGCCTGATCCTGGTCGGCCCGGCGCCGGTCGCCGGCCTGGGCCAGGTTGGCTCGGGTGATCTCGTCCACACGCATGTAGCGCTCCCGCCAGCTGTCGTCGCCCCAGCTCGCCGTGGCCTGCACGGTGGTTCGGGGGGCCCATGCCCGCTCCAGTAGGTCGAGCGCCTCGACGCAGACCTGGCGCTGCTGGGCGGTGTCGCCGGGCCGGCCGAACGGGTACCCAAGCGGCCCGTCCACGAACAGGAAACGGGGCACCCCGATCTCCTCCACGATGTCCCGGGCCGAGCCCACCAGCACCGTGGGCACGCCGTTGGCCTCCAGGTGGCGGGCCACCAGTGCCAGGCTCTGGTGGCACACGGGGCAATGTGGCGCCAGCACGGCCACGTCCACCCCGTCGGCCCGGAGCAGGTCGAGCACGGCGGGGGCGTCGGCGGTGACCGTGCGGCGCTGGGAGTAGTCGAAGGGGGCGCCGTAGAAACGGGGCGACAGCGACCCGATGCGCCCCTCGCCGGCCAGCTCGCCCAGCCGGGCCAGCGGCAGGTACGACTCCCGCTCGTTGGCCGGCGCCACGCTCTGGTCACGGTTGTCGTCGGCCGTGAACCCGCCGGTGGGTAGGGGCTCCACGGCTTGGGCGTAGGGCGCCTCCAGCGGTGCCTTCTCGCCGGCCGGGGGAAGGGGGAAGGCGCTGGTGACCAGGCCGAGGCGGAGCTCGGCCAGCGGTGTCGAGAGGGGCTGGAGGGCCGGGGCCTCCTCCGGTCGGGCCCACCGGTAGGGGCGGTCGTAGCCCTGGGCCGCGTAGTACTCGCGTGACCGGTCGATGTAGGACACGAACCGGCGGTAGGCGGCGTCGGTGCTCATGGCGGTGACACTACCGGGCGGGCCGCCACCGGACGTAAGAGGTTCGGTGCACCAGGGGTCACAACAGTGCGTATGGACCGGTGTCACCCCTGGTGGTATGGTCGGTCGGTGAGTGGTGGGCCCGCCGGTCCACCCCGTGGTGTTCTTCTCGGATCACGCTCTCCCGAAGGGGGACTGCCCGTGGGATGTGCTCCTGAGCTACTCCTGAACTCGCGTATACGGCGCGAGGCGCTGCACCAGCTCGATCGGGCCGTCGTCGACGACGATGACGCCAAGCTGAACTCCTTGGAGGAGTTGGCCCTCGCCGTCCTCGACCAGTTGGCCGACGACGCATCCCGGGCCCCAACCGACTAACGCCGCCCGTCCCGTTCCTCGAGGGCGGCCAGCCGGCTCTCGACGTCGGCCAGACGTTGCCGCAACACCCCTACCTCGTGGGCCAGCTCCTGGTCCCGCTCGGCCCGTCGGCGGAGGCGGGGCGACCGGGCAGCCCGTTCGAGCACGGCGTCGAGGGGCACGATCCGCTGGGGGCCGTGGGGGCTGTCGACCAGGCGGGACGGGATCTCGCCGGCTCGGAACCAGGCCCGGAGGGCCGAGCGTGACACGCCGGCCTCGCTCTCGGCCTGGGCCAGCGGCACCCACACCGTGTCCTGGAGTTGGGCGAACAGCTCCCGCTGGGTGAGGTAGCGCTCCAGGTCGGTCTCCCAGCCCTCGGTGCCGTCGATGTCGTTCATGGCTCGGTCCTCACTCGTCCCGTGGTCGGTCCTGACGGCCGACGTTCGCCCACCGTGTCAGAAGTAACCCTAATACAACCATGGTATTGACAGGGTGCTTACGATCGCCACATGTTCGAGCGTTTCACCACCGAGGCCCGCTCCATCGTGGTCCAGGCCCAGGACGAGGCCCGCCTCATCAAGCACAACTACGTCGGCACCGAGCACCTGCTGCTGGCCATGCTCCGCCCCGATACGGCCACCGCCGCCGCTCTGAGCACCCTCGGGATCAGCCTCGAGCCCACTCGGGCCATGGTGGTCGACATCGTGGGGGAAGGCGGCTCGTCTCCCACCGGCCACATTCCGTTCACCCCCCGGGCCAAGAAGGTCTTGGAGCTGTCGCTGCGGGAGGCGATCAAGCTCGGCGACAACAGCATCCGGGCCGAGCACGTGCTTTTGGGCCTGGTGCGGGAGGGGGAGGGGGTGGCGGCCCAGGTGTTGGTCAAACAGGGGGCGTCGCTCGATCAGGTGCGGGACGCAGCACTGGCCCGGCTCACCCGCTCGCCGGTTGGCCACCCGCCGCCCCCCTCCCACAGGGCTGGCGGGCAGACGCCGGCCACCGACTCCGCCCTGGCCGTGGCCCGCCAGCTCGCCGCCACCGGGCCGCTGGGCAGCCACCACCTGCTGGAGGCCCTGGCCCGCTCGCCCGACAGCGCGGCGGCCCGGGTGCTGGCCGCCCTCGGTGTGGACGCCGAGGCCTTGTCGGCCAAGATCGACGAGATCGGCCTCGACGGCACCACCGACCTCACCCCGGCCGAGTCCGCCGCCCGCCGGATGACGGTGCGCCTCGACAGCTTTGCCGAGGGCGATGCCGGTGACCCGGCCGCCCGGCGAGCGGTGATCGAGCTGGGCGACGAGCGGACGGTGGCCCTGGTGGAGATGATCACCGGGGCTGCCGGCGGCCCCCTGCGGGGCGACGACCCGGCGGCCGGGAGCCTGGTGGGGCTCTGGCATGCGGTGTCGTTCGAGCTGGCCAAGGTGGCCGAGCGGCTGAACGGTTCGCCCGAGCAGGGCGAGGGCGGAGAGGGTGATGACGAGGGCGGCATGCTGGGCCCGGTCCGCGCCGCGATCCAGGGCCGCCTCCGCCGGCGCCGACCGGCGCCCGAGCCGGACTGAGCGCTCGATCAGCCGGGCAGGGCGAACGGCAGAATAACCAGGGCCGCCACCACCGGCCCGACCGGATGCTCAGGCCGGTGGTCAGTCCCGGAGCAGATACCGCTTGATCTTGCCGGTGGCGGTCATGGGCAGCTCGGCCCGCACCTCCACCCACCGGGGGTACTTGAACGGGGCCAGCCTGGCCTTCACGTGGGCCTGCACCCGGGCCTCCAGCTCGCCCGGGGCGAGCCCGGCGCCGGCCGGGGCCGGGATCACGAACGCCTTGGGCTTGGTCAGCCCATCGGCATCGGTGGCCCCCACCACGGCCGCCACCGCCACCTCCTCCAGCTCCACGATGCAGGCCTCCACCTCGCTGGGCGACACCCAGATCCCGCCGGCCTTGATCATGTCGTCGTTGCGGCCGAGGTAGGTGTAGGAGCCGTCGTCGTTGTGGACGAAGGTGTCGCCGGTGGCCAGGAACCGGCCCTGGAACACCCGGCGGTTGAGGTCGGTGCGGCGCCAGTAGCCGGTGGTCACCGACTCCCCGGCCACCCACAGGTTGCCCGGCTCCCCGTCGGCCACCAGCGAGCCGTCGTCGGCCCGCAGCTCGATGTCGAACCCGTCGACCGGCCATCCGGTGGCACCGGGGCGCACCCGGCCCGGACGCTGGCTGATGAAGATGTGGCCCAGCTCGGTGGTGCCGATCCCATCGAGCAACTCCACCCCGAACCGCTCCAGGAACCGGCGGCCGATGTCGGGCGGCAGCGGCTCGCCGCCGGTGATCCCCTGGCGCACGGTGGCGAACGCAGCGGGGTCCACGTCGGACCCCAGCGTCTGGGCCAGGAACGTGGGCACGGCGAAGAACAGGGTGACCCCGTGGCGCTCCACATGGTCGGCCACGGCCTCCACCGTCGGCCGGCCGTCGTGGAGAACCAGGGTGGCCCCGGTGCCCAGGGCGAAATAGGCGTTGCCCAGGCCGTAAGCGAAGAACAGCTTGGGCACCGAGTACACCCTGTCGGCCGGCCCCATGGCCAGCACCCTCCGGGCGTAGGCGTCGGTGAGGAAGCCCAGGTCGACGTGGCGATGGACCGCCGCCTTGGGGAAACCGGTTGTGCCCGAGGTGTAGAGCCAGAAGGCGGTGTCGTCGTCGGTGGCGGGGAACACCTCGTCGGGGCGGAGCGGGCGGGCGACGGTGCAGGCGGTGCCCCAGGGGTCGGCGTCGCCGCCGTCCACCAGCACGTGGCGCAGGAACGGCTGGCCCTCGGCCGCCGGCAAGGCTTCCACCGTGTAGAGGTCGGACACCAGCAGGGCCACGGCCCGGGAGTCTTCCAGCAGGAAGCGGTAGTCCTTGGCCGTGAGCATGGTCGACACCGGCACCGGGACGGCCCCGATGGCCATGGCCCCGAAGAAGGCGTGGAGGAATGCGGGCCGGTCGGCCAGCACCAGCATCACCCGCTGCTCGGGCTGCACGCCGAGGTGACGGAGGGCGGCGGCGGCCCGGAGCACCCCGTCGGCCAGCTCGGCCCGGCTGGCCATCCGGCCGGAGGGGGCGTCGATCACGGCGGTACCGCTCGGGCCGGCGGCGGCCGGGGTGAGGACGAAGCGGTTGACTGCACTGCTGTTGATCACAGCCCGAGATTGTGGCGCCCACTCGCTCCGCCAGCGAACTTTCGGTACGGTCGGCCGGTGGCCGCCACCGACAATGGGGAGTTCGACCATCACGAGCCTGGCCTCACCGAGGCCGCCCGCTACGCCCGTTATGCCGAGCTCCGGGCCTGCCCCGTCGAGCACTCCGACCGCCACGGCGGCTTCTGGATCACCGGTCGCCATGCAGAGGTGGAGGCGATCTGTCGAGACTGGGCTACCTTCGCCTCGGGCCAGGGCGTGTTCATCCCCGATCTCACACCCGGCATCCGCTCGGCCGGCCTGGAGCAGGACCCGCCGGAGCACACCGGCGTCCGCCGCCTGTTCGTGGAGATGCTGGGTCGGCCGGCGGTGCGGGCGGCCGAGCCCGAGATCCGGGCCATCACCCGGCGCCACGTCGCCACCTTCGCCGAGACCGGCGGGGGCGACTTCATGGCCGGCGTGGCCGGCCGCGTGCCGGTGGAGGCCATCGCCGTGATGGCCGGATTCTCCGGCTCCACCGTGGCCCGGGTGCGGGAGCTGACCGAGCAGCTGTGGAACCGGCTCACCGGCCGGGGCACGCCGCCCCAACCGGGTGAGCCGACGCTGGGCCGCCTGTTCGTGGAGGAGGCCGAGTTGCGACGGGCCGAACCCCATGACGATTTCCTCACCCGCCTGGCCGCCGAGGACCTGACCGACCGGGAGCTCGTGGCCTTCCTCACCTCCACTGCCGTGGCCGGCCATGAGACCACCATGGCCGGCATGGGGAACCTGGCGTACCAGCTGGCGAGTGACCCGGCGCTCCAGGCCCGCCTGGCCGCCGCCGCTGACGGCACCGGGCCCGACGACCTGGGCGCGCTGGCCGCCCGCCTGGTGGAGGAGAGCCTCCGGCACCGCTCGCCGGTGCAGCTGATGGCCCGCACCGCCGTCGCCGACACAACCGTAGGAGGCGAGGCTGTGGCGGCCGGGGAGCGGGTGGTCGTCCACTTCGGCGCCGCCAATCGGGACCCCGCCCGGTGGGCCACCGACCCCACCCGGCTCCCGCCCGACGAGTTCGACCCCGACCGCGACGCCACCGGCCACCTCGCCTTCGGCTGGGGCCTCCACCGTTGCGTGGGCGCCTTCCTGGCCACCCTGGAGCTGCGTCTGCTGGGAGAGGAGCTGGCCCGCTACGAGCTGGCGGTGGCCGCCGAGCCTGAGCCGCCGGTCCCCACCGCCGGCGGGTCGTTCATGGGCTTCGAGCGGCTCGACCTCACGATCACGCCGCGCCCCGTCCGGGCCGCGGCTGCCGGCTCCGGCGCCTAACCTCGCCCCATGTTCTCCACCGACGGGCTGGTCGACATCGACAACGGGATCGTGAGTCGCGACATCTTCGTCAGCCCCGAGGTGTTCCAACGCGAGCTCGACACCCTGTTCACCCGGGCCTGGCTGTTCGTGGGCCATGAGAGCCAGGTGGCCAACCCGGGAGACTTCTTCACCTCCCGTATGGGGGAGGAGTCGGTGATCCTGTGCCGGGACAAGGCCGGCGCGGTCCACGTGTTCCTCAACTCGTGTCGCCACCGGGGGATGAAGGTGTGCCGCTACGACGAGGGCAGCACCACTCTGTTCACCTGCCCCTATCACAACTGGGCCTACGGGCTCGACGGTCGCCTGATGGGTGTGCCCCAGTACAAGCAGCTCTACGAGGGCGTGCTCGACAAGGCCGACTGGCCCCTGGTGGAGGTGCCGAAGCTGGCCCGCTACAAGGGCACGGTGTGGGCCACGTGGGATCCCGAGGCTCCCGACTTCGAGACCTGGCTCGGTGACGCCCGCCAGCACCTCGACGAAGCCCTCGACTGCCGCGACGGGCGCCCCGGTGGCAGCGAGGTGATCGGGGTCCACAAGTGGATCTTCCCCTCCAACTGGAAGTTCGCAGCCGAGAACTTCCTGGGCGACACCTACCACAACCCGTCGCACCGCTCGGTCGACCTGATCGGCATCGGGCCCAGCGCAGCGGCCGGGGTGAAGGGCCGGCGCGACAACGAGATGGCCAAGGCCACCCACGTGTGGATCAGCTTCCCGGCGGGCCACGGCATCCACTCCGCCATCGCCCCTCTCGGCGACACGTACCAGGAGTCGTTCAAGGACAACCCGGAGATCGAGGCCTACTTCCGCCACTGCTTCGAGGAGCGCCAGCGGCGCAAGGGCGAAGACGCTCGGCTCATCCCGTTCGTGGGCACGATCTTCCCCAACACCTCCTACCACGGGCGCCAGCCCCGGGGTCTGTGCGTGTGGCACCCCCACGGCCCCACCGAGACCGAGGCCTGGCGGTTCTTCCTGGTCGACGCCGACGCTCCGGCGGCGGTGAAGGACTTCCTCCGCCGCTACTACATGCGCTACTCCGGCCCCGCCGGCATGACCGAGCAGGACGACATGGAGAACTGGAACTACGCCACCGCCGCCTCCCGGGGGGCCATCGCCCGCCGCCACCCGTTCAACTACCAGCAATCGATCACCGCCGCCTCGCTCGACCCCGAGGTGCTCGGGTACCGGGTACCGGGCCTGGTGTCGACCCAGGTGACCGAGCACATGTCGCTCGGGTTCTACCGCCGCTGGGCCGACCATCTGGAGGAACGGAGCTGGGACGTGCTGCTGGGCCTGGGCGACACCCGGTTCGGATCGGCGGCGGCGTCGTGACCGGTCTGATCGTCGGGCTCGGGATCGGCATTGTCATCGGCATGGTGATCGGCTGGTACGGCTTGGCCCAGGGTCGGGCGGCGGCCAAGGCGGCCCGGGCCGAACTGCCGGTGGAGGAGCCGCCGGAGCAGCGGGCGGCCCGTCGCCATCTGGAGCAGGAGCTGGAACGGGAGCCCGAGCCGGGCCCGGGTGAGGGCGGGTCCCGATGAGCGTGGTCATCGTCACCGGTGGCACGTTCGGGATCGGGCGCGCTATCACCGCCCACCTGGCCGCCGAGGGCCACCGGGTGGTGGCCCTGGGTCTGGAGGGGCGCCAGCTGTCGTCGATCGCCGAGAAGGCGATCCCCGGGTTCGAGGCCGAGCTGGCCGGGCGGGGCCTGGAAGCCGAGCTGATCCAGGCCGACGTGGCCTCGGCCCGCGACGTGGAGCGGGCGGTGGCCCGCACGCTCGAGCTCCACGGCCGGATCGATGCCCTGGTCAACAACGCCGCCATCGGGCCGCTGGGCACCGTGCTCGACACCCCCGAGGCCGACTTCGACCGCATCGTGGCTGTCAACCTCAAGGGCCCGTACCTCATGGCCCGCGCCGTGCTCCCCGCCATGATCGCCGCCGGTGGGGGCCGGATCGTGAACGTGGGCTCCGGGGCCGGGTGGGGCAAGCACAACATGGCCGTGTACTCGGCCACCAAGGCCGGCCTCCACGGGTTGACCATGGCCATGGCCTACGACCACTTCCATCAGGGCGTCGCCGTGAACATGGTGATCCCGGGCGGGGGCGGGATCGTGTCGGGCATGAGCTTGGGCCGTCTCGGCGGCACCAGAACCGACGATGACGTGGCCCGGCTCCAGGCGTCGGCCCCCGGCACCGTGGCCGGCCGGCCCGCCACCGGCCACGACATCGCCCACACCGTGGCCTTCCTCCTGTCGCCCGGGGCCGAGACCCTGTCGGGCACCGTGATCGACGTCGGCTGCTTCGCCGGGCAGGGCGGGCCGTTGCGTCCGCCGCCGAGTGACGGCGGGTCTCTGCGGAACCCATCGTGAACCTCGAGGACTTGTTGTTGAAGGCTGAGGTGGAGGCGTTCCTCCACCTGGAGGCCGACCTGCTCGACAGCCGCCGGTTCGACGAGTGGCTGGCCCTCCTGGCCGACGACCTCGTGTACTTCATGCCCCAGCGCCGCAACGTGCGCTACGGGCTGCACGCCGAGGCCGAGAACACCCGCCAGGGTGAGGGGATCTCGTGGTTCGACGAAGACCGCTGGACGCTCACCAAGCGGGTGGAGCAGATCCAGACCGGCCTCCACTACGCCGAGGAGCCGCTCAGCCGCACCACCCACATGGTGTCGAACATCATGGTGACGGGGCAGCCGGTGGCGGGTGAGGTGGCGGTGTCGTGCCGGTTCCTCGTGCATCAGAACCGGGTGCAGTACGAGACCTACACGTTCATCGGGCGGCGCCATGACATCCTGCGGCGTGCTGCATCCAGCCCCGCCGGTTGGTTGCTGGCCCGCCGGGAGATCATCCTCGACCAGAACGTGCTCCTGGCCAAGAACCTCACCACCTTCTTCTAGTGCGGCAGGTAGCGTCGGATGATGCTCAACCTGATCGAGGTGGCGGTGGGGGCGAAGATCCGCCTCACCGACGGCACCGTGGCCGAGGTGGTGGACAACCCCGGCGACGGCCAGTGGCTGGTGATCGCCACCGACGGGGGCGAGGAACTGGTCCATGCCCAGGATGTGGCGGGGCTCGCCGAAGACGACATCGATTGAGCTGAGGCG
>CADEDH010000033.1:34906-69057 GCA_902826025.1 uncultured Actinomycetes bacterium | reverse complement strand
TTCGTGAGGGTGGCCGGACGGTAGGCGCCGGCCGCGTCACCAAGATCATCAAGTAGAGCTCACAGCGCTCAGCTCCAGAGGCGCCCTCCGGCCGGGGGCGCCTCTGGCGCGTTCGGGGGGTCGTGGTGGCGGCTCCGAACCGGTTGCGCCGCCCCTTCCGGCGTCGGATACTCAGGCCATGTACAGCGCCAACACCGAGCAGTTCCGCTTCTCCGACGAGCTCCGGGCCGGTTTCGAGGGCCAACGGGTTCTGATCACGGGTGCCGGCAAGGACGGGGGCATCGGGCAGGCGTTCGCCCTCACCGCCGGGCTCAACGGCGCTGCCTCCGTCGGGATCCATTTCCACCGGAGCTACGAAGACGGATTCGACCTGGTGGAGCGTCTCCAGGCCGAGGGGGTGAACGCCTTCCCCCTCCAGGCCGACGTCACCAACCTGCGGGACCTGTGGGCCACGAGGAGCTACGTCATCGAGCAGATGGGCGGTCTGCCGCCCTCGATGGTGATCTGCAACTCGGGACTGTCGGAGAAGGGCTACTCGTTCGGCCGGGCCCTGCGCACCATCGACGACGAGCCCAACGCCATCCGTCGGGCCCGGGTTCGTCAGCACTTCATCGACAACCTGGAGGAGTCGCGCTCGGTGCTCGACACCAAGATCGACGGCTTCCTGGCCACCACCCATCTGTGGGCCGGCGAGGCCGTCTACCACGAGCAGGACGTCCAGTTCGTGTACGTGTCGTCCCGCCAGGCCATCGACCCCGGTCCCTCGGTGCCGGGGTACGCCATCGCCAACTTCGCCGTGCTCCAGCTGCCCGAGGTGCTGCAGGTGAATCTGGGCAAGGCGTCGTCGCGCGTGTCGAGCCTGTGCGTCCTGTTTCCCTTCATCCGCACCGGCATGACGCACGAATACACCGAGAACGAGAAGGTGTGGGGTCGGTGGCAGCCCCGGATGCTGGAGACCCATGAGTGCGCCGAGGCCTTCGCCCAGCTGGTGAACCGCCCCCGGGCCGATATCGACCGGGGCGCCTTCGAGCTGCTGGTGGAATCGGCCGCCGACGGCGGGGCAGCGGCCGACTCCATCCGCGTCACCTGGAAGCAGGTGCGCCTCGACATCGCCGAGGTGCCGCTCGATTGGAGCGAGTCGAGCCCGCTCGTCTACTGACGGGCCGAGGGCGCCGGCGGTGCGCCGCCGGTCAGCCGGTCAGGTACACGACGGTCACCGACAGCACCGTCACCAGGCACTGGGCGGTGATGAGAGTCAGGCCGAGCCGGATGGCCCGGCGGCCCAGCGCCAGCTCGAGGCGCTCGCCGGCGGCGTCGAGCCGGGATGCCAGGTCTCGACGGAGGTGGGCCACCTCGGTGCGCACCTGGTGGGCCAGACCGGCCACGTCGGCCCGGGAGGCGGGCTCGACGGCGGCCGGATCGGCGCCGGACGGCGCCGGAGGGGTGGGTTCGGGGGTGGGGGAGTCCGCCATCGTGATCTCGTCCTTTTCGCAGAAGGGGGCTGATGTCACGGTGGGGAAGCGCCGCCCGCCGGGTTCGGGGGCGGCCCGTGGTGGAGATCGTAGGACCACCCACTGACAGTGAACGGGGGTAGGCAGATCCGATCAGGCCCGGTGCCGGGGTAACCTCATCGCCATAGGATCGTCACGTAACCTCCGAGCCCCTGTCGAGGTCTGAGTTGCTGGAATCGGCCGACGTCGATGAGCTGGTTGAACGGGCCAAGGCGGGCGACCATCTGGCCTTCGAACAGCTCGTACGTCTGACCTATACCGACACCTACACCTTGGCATATCGCCTGGTGGGCGATGAGGAGGACGCACGGGACGTGGTGCAGGAGACCTATCTTCGGGCCCACAAAGGGCTGAAGCGGTTTCGGGGCGACGCCCAGTTCTCCACCTGGCTGCACCGCATCACGGCCAACTGCGCCAACACCTACCTGGGCCGGCGGGGCCGCCACAGCCACGACCTGCTTCCCGACGATCCGGTTATCGCCGACCTCAACCCCCAGCGGGATCCCGAGCAGCGGGTGGGTCTGGGTGACCTGCGAGACCAGCTGAGCGCCGCCCTGCTGGAGCTGCCGCCGAAGCTGCGGGCCGTTGTGGTGCTGCGCGACATCTACGACCTGCCCCACGAGACCATCGCCGACCAGCTGGGTATCACCGAGTCGGCGGCCAAGGTCCGCCTCCACCGGGCCCGCAAGCGGCTCCGGGAGCGCCTCTACCCGTTGGGCGAGGAAGAGGAAGCTCGTGCGGTGTGAGAGCGTGAGCCTGCAGCTGGCCGAGATCGCCGACGGGCTCAACCGGCTCCCGCTCGACGCCGAGCGCCACGTGGAGTCGTGTCTGCGGTGCCAGGCCGAGCTGGTGCAGTACCGGCGCCTCCTCCGGGCCCTCACCTCGCTCCGGGGACACTACCTCGCCCCCGACGACGGCCTGCTGGAAGACATCCTGGCCGCGCTGCGACCGCCGGCCACCGTCCATCGGCTGCACCGTAGGAGCCGCAAGGCCGCCTACCTGGGCGGGATTGCGGCGGCCGCCACCGCCGGCGCCGCCGGCGCCATCGTGATCGCGTCCCGCCTGGCCGCCCGCCAGAGCCTGGCCAGCTGAGCCGGTAACCGCGGCGGTTCCGGCCAGGATCGCTGGTAGCCTCGAAACCGGTCCAAGGGCAGTAGCTCAATTGGTAGAGCGCCGGTCTCCAAAACCGAAGGTTGGGGGTTCGATTCCCTCCTGCCCTGCACAGCGTGTTTAACGACACGACGTGTTTTAACGACACGACAGGCACCAACGACACCACACGCACCACCGACGAGGCTCGCGCCCAGCACAGGTGTACCCACGAGGCACGACACATGGCGATGAACCGGGAACAGCGCCGGTACCTGCAGAAGCAGGGCCAGCTCGACGAGGAAGGCAACCCCGTGGCCACCGCCCGCGAGCCGCGTGCGGCCACGGCGCCGCGAGACCGGGTGGGTCCCAAGCAGTACGTTTCCGAGGTTCGGTCGGAGATGCGCCGGGTCAGCTGGCCCACGCGCAACGAGGTGGTCAACTACACCATCATCGTCCTGTGCGCGCTGGCGGTCATGACGGCGCTCATCGCCGCCTGTGACTACCTCTTCGGCGAGATGATCATCCAGCTGCTGAAGTTGGGCTCGTGACCGACCAGCCCGATATCGATGGCGCTGTCGAGGCGCCGCCCGAGGAGGCCCCTGTGAGCGAGGTCGACGCCGCCCCCCTGCTCGACGACGAGACCGACGAGGCCGAGGTTGAGGCTGAGGCCCTGGCCGACACCGATCCGGACGACTACACCGACCCGGACGACGACGTCGATCCCGACATCGAGACCGACGAGCGTGCCGACCTGGTGGACGACGAGGCCGACGCCGACGCCGAGGATCCGGTGGCCGCCGACGCCGACGCCGACGCCGAGGAGGAGGAAGAGGCTCCGGCCCCCGCCCCCCGCCGCGACTCCCCCTACGACCGTCCCGGCCGGTGGTACGTGCTCCACACCCAGTCGGGTTACGAGAACAAGGTGAAGTCGAACCTCGAGGCCCGCACCCAGTCCATGAACATGGAGGAGCGGATCTTCGAGATCGTCATCCCCCTGGAAGACGTGGTCGAGTTCAAGAACGGCAAGAAGGTCGTCGTCCAGAAGAAGGTGTTCCCCGGCTACCTGCTGGTGCGGATGCGCCTCGACGACGACTCCTGGTTCGTGGTCCGCAACACCCCCGGTGTCACCGGGTTCGTGGGGGCCGGCAACAAGCCGTCACCCCTGCCCCGGCGCGACGTCGAGTCGTTCCTGTCGGTGAAGGTAGAGGGCGACGACGGCTCCCGCAAGGGTCGCCCCCGGCTCGAGTACGGCCTGGGCGAGACCGTGCGGGTCAAGGAAGGCCCCTTCGCCGATTTCCAGGGCGAGATCGTGGAGATCAACGAGGACCAGCTCAAGCTCAAGGTGCTGGTCAACATCTTCGGCCGGGAAACTCCGGTGGAGCTCGAATTCTCGCAGGTCGCGAAAATCTAGAAACCAAGGCAGAATGGTCAGCTGCCGCTCGCCCCTTCCGGCGCGGCCAGCCTCATCAGTCACGAAAGAACCCCGATGGCCAAGAAGCAGATCCTGTCCGTAGTGAAGATCCAGATCCCGGCCGGCGCCGCCACCCCCGCCCCGCCGGTTGGTACCGCGCTGGGCCCCTACGGCGTCGCCATCATGGACTTCTGCAAGGAGTACAACGCCCGCACCGAGGCCCAGCGGGGCCAGGTGGTGCCGGTGGAGATCACGATCTTCGAGGATCGCACGTTCTCCTTCGTGCTGAAGACGCCCCCCACCTCGGAGCTGATCAAGAAGGCGGCTCGGATCGAGAAGGGCGCAGCCGATCCCCTCCGGGACCGGGCCGGCACCATCACCGAGGCCCAGCTCACCGAGATCGCGCAGACCAAGCTGCCCGACCTCAACGCCAACGACATCGATGCGGCCAAGAAGCAGGTCGCCGGTACCGCCCGCCAGATGGGCGTGATCATCCGGGGCTGAGTTTCCCCTTCGGGGACGGGAGCCCTTCGGGACCTCGGGTTTCGCCTGCGGCGAAACGCCGGAGCCCACCCGAGTTCACAATCCAACCGCCGACCGGGAGGACCTCGCCCGGCGGCCGAACCACGAGGGAGCCGACATGGCGAAAGGTAAGAAGTACAGCGAGGCGAGCCGGCGCTACGACCGGGACCACCTCCACGGGCCGAGCGAGGCTGTCGATCTGGTGAAGAGCCTGTCGTCGGCCGGCTTCGACGAGTCGATCGACGTGGCCTTCAATCTGGGAGTCGACCCCCGCAAGGCCGATCAGATCGTACGGGGCACCGTGTCGCTGCCGTCCGGGACGGGCAAGACCATCCGGGTGGCCGTGTTCGCCACCGGCGACGCGGCTAACGCCGCTCGGGACGCCGGCGCCGACATCGTGGGCGGCGAAGAACTCGTGGCCCAGGTGGAGGGCGGGATGCTCGACTTCGATCTGGCCATCGCCACCCCGGAGCTCATGCCCCAGGTGGGCAAGCTGGGCCGGGTGCTCGGCCCCCGGGGCCTCATGCCCAACCCCAAGACCGGCACGGTCACCCCCGATCCGGCCAAGGCCGTCACCGACTTCAAGGGCGGCACCGTCGAATACCGGACCGACCGCTACGGCAATATCCACGTGTCGATCGGCAAGTCCAGCTTCGACGCCCCGGCCCTGCAGGTGAACCTCGCCACCGTGGTGGACGAGCTGCAGCGGGCCAAGCCGGCAGCAGCCAAGGGCCGGTACTTCAAGAAGATCACGATCTCGTCGACCATGGGCCCCGGTGTCAAGGTCGATCCGCTCCGCCTCGAGGAGCTGACCCGCCTGTAAACTGGCGGGCTGTTCCCCGTAGGGGGCCACATTCGAATCCCACCTCGCCCGAGACCTCCGGTGTCGGGGTTCCCTCCACGGGAACCGCGTGTAAATCCTGTGTGAGGCGATCGTTCTGGAACCTGTGCACCAACCGGTGTCGTCGGGTTGCGGTGATCGGCGATTGGGAGCCGAGAAACCCAACCCACAACACGACAACCGAAAGGAGGTGCAACATGGAAACCGCACGGACAGATCCTCGTCCGGAGAAGGTGGCGATCGTCGCCGAGGTACGGGAACGACTCCAGGAGTCGCCCTCGGTGCTCGTCACCGAGTACCGGGGCCTCAGCGTGAAGGCGATGGCCGATCTCCGGCGCTCGCTGCGACCGGCCGGTGGAACCTACAAGGTGTACAAGAACACCCTGGTCCGCCGGGCGGCCAATGAGGCCGGCTTCGACCTCGACGAGCATCTCGTGGGCCCCACGGCCCTCGCCTTCACCGGTACTGCGCCCGACGGGACCCCCGGCGACGTGGTCTCGGTGGCCAAGGTGCTCAAGGAGTTCGCCCGGACCAACCCGGCCCTGGTGGTGAAGGGTGGGCTGCTCGACGGCACCACCCTGAACGCCGACGAGGTACGCCGGCTGGCCGACATCGAGCCCCGCGAGGTCCTGCTGGCCAAGCTGGCCGGTCTCATGGCCGCACCGATGACCCAGTTCGCCGGGCTGCTCCAGGCACTGCCCCGCAACTTCGCCTACGGGCTCAAGGCCCTCATCGACCAGGGCGGCGCCGACGGTGCCCCTGCGTCGGCCGCTCCGGTGGACACTGCGGTGGACAGCCCGGCCGACAGCCCAGCTGACGATGAGGCCGCCCCGGCCGCCCCTGTTGACGAGGTGGCCGACAGCGAGCCCACCCCCGAGCCGGCCGAGGCGCCGGCTGATGACGCAGCCCAGAACGAGAACAACGAAGACGGAGACAACTGATCATGGCCACCCTTTCCAAGGACGACATCCTCGACGCCATCGCCAACATGTCGGTGCTGGAGCTGTCTGAGCTCCTGAAGGACTTCGAGGAGAAGTTCGGCGTCACCGCCGCCGCCCCGATGGCGGTCGCCGCCGCCGCTCCCGCCGCCGCCGCCGAGGAGGTGGAGGAGAAGACCTCGTTCGACGTCGTGCTCACCTCAGCCGGCGACAAGAAGATCCAGGTCATCAAGGCCGTGCGCGAGCTCACCAACCTCGGCCTCAAGGAGGCCAAGGACCTGGTGGAGGGCGCGCCCAAGGCCGTCATCGAAGGCGCCAACAAGGACGACGCCGCCGCCGCCAAGGCCAAGCTGGAAGAGGCCGGCGGCGCCGTCGAGCTGAAGTAGCCCCGTAGGGCCTGCTTCGCCCCCGAGAAATCGGCTGCGATACCCACAGGCCCTAGGAAAATTTCCCCAGACCCCTGGTGGGGGGCGACAAGCCCCGCCACCAGGGGTCTCGGCCGTTTTCGGCCCGCTGGCGCAGGGGGTGTTTCCACAAAGAACCTTGACCTTGCGGCGGTGTTCTCGTACGATGCCCCCGCAAATCTGGTTGTTGGTGGACATCTCGCGGCATATGCTAGATAAGCCGTGCTTGCTCGCCCCGTCTGCCCCAGTTGCTTTCTGCCGCAGAATCTCCGCGCCCAGGCACGCTCCCAAGCTCATCGTGCTCTTTCGGGTGGTGCCTCTTGCCTGCACGTACTGTCGCTCGCGACCGTTACTCCTTCGGCAACCTCCAGGAGGCGTTGCCGCTTCCTGATCTGATCGCGGTCCAGCGCGACTCGTTCCGGTGGTTCCTGGAACAGGGCCTCTCCGAGGCCTTCCGGGACATCAGTCCCATTCGGGACTTCACCGAGACGCTCCAGCTGGAGCTCGAGTTCGACCCTCACGACGAGGACTTGAAGCCATACCCCAAGTTCTCGGTGGAGGAGTGCAAAGAGAAGGACATGACGTACTCGGCCCCCATCTTCGTGAGGGCCCGGTTCATCAACGCCAGCACCGGTGAGATCAAGGAGCAGACCGTCTTCATGGGCGACTTCCCCATGATGACCGACAAGGGCACGTTCGTGATCAACGGCACCGAGCGTGTCGTGGTGTCGCAGCTCGTGCGGTCCCCCGGTGTGATCTTCCAGCCCGGCGAGCGGTTCCGCCTCCGGAACCTGGCCAAGCATCAGATGGTCACCGGCACCATCCACCCCTACCGGGGCGAGTGGATCGAGTTCGACGTCGAGCAGAAGCCGGGCAAGGACCCGACGGCCGGCGTGCGGGTGGCCCGCAAGCGGCGCCTGTCGGTCTTCACCATGCTGCGGGCCCTCGGCTACGACGAGGAGAACGCGCCCGGCTTCCTCGAGGCCTTCGTGCGGCACTTCGAGTTCCTCGAGGGCCAGTGGGAGAAGGACCGGGAGCTCTCGCCCACCCAGGACGAGGCCCTGATCGAGATCTACAAGCGGGCCCGGCCGGGCGAGCCCCCCACGCTGGAGGCGGCCCGCACCTACCTGCGCAACGCCTTCTTCGAGAACCGGCGCTACGACCTGTCCCGGGTCGGCCGCTACAAGCTCAACCGCAAGCTCGGCCCCGAGATCGAGAAGCTCGGCCGCCTGTTCCCCATGCTCGACCTGGACCGGCCGGAGATCGACCAGCCGGTGTTGGCCCGCTGCGAGGTGCTGGCGTCGGCCACCTACCTGCTGCACCTGATGATCGCCGAGCCGGGCTACCGCCTCGACGATCAGGACCACTTCGCCAACCGCCGGGTCCGCTCGGTGGGCGAGCTGATCCAGAACCAGGTCCGCATCGGCCTGTCCCGCATGGAGCGGGTGGTCCGTGAACGCATGACCACCCAGGACGTGGAGGCCATCACGCCCCAGACCCTGATCAACATCCGCCCGGTGGTGGCGGCGATCAAGGAGTTCTTCGGCACCTCCCAGCTCAGCCAGTTCATGGACCAGGTGAACCCCCTGTCGGGCCTCACCCACCGGCGCCGTCTGTCGGCCCTCGGCCCGGGTGGTCTGTCCCGGGAGCGGGCCGGCTTCGAGGTGCGAGACGTGCACTTCAGCCACTACGGCCGGATGTGCCCGATCGAGACGCCCGAGGGTCCGAACATCGGCCTCATCGGCTACCTGTCGAGCTACGCCCGGGTGAACGACTTCGGCTTCCTCGAGACCCCGTACCGCAAGGTGATCGACGGCACGGTGACCGACGAGATCATCTTCCTCACCGCCGATGAGGAGGAGGAGTACGTCGTGGCGCAGGCCAACGCCCGGGTCAACCCCGACGGCAGCCTGGCCGACGACCGCGTGCTGGCGCGGCGCTCGCCCCAGGCCGCCTCGCTGCGTGACCTCAAGCTCCAGCTGGAGCGCGACGTCTTCTTCGGTGCCACCACCGAGATCTCCCAGGTGCCGCGCGACGAGGTCCAGATGATGGACGTCTCGCCCAAGCAGATCGTGTCGATCGGTACCGGGCTCATTCCCTTCCTGGAGCACGACGACGCCAACCGGGCCCTGATGGGCGCGAACATGCAGCGTCAGGCCGTGCCGCTGGTGACTCCCGAGTCGCCCTACATCGGCACCGGCATCGAGCGTCGGGCCGCCTCCGACGCCGCCGACACCCTGGTGGCGCCGGACGACGGCATCGTGATCGAGGCCGACGGCCGGGTCGTCACCGTGGAGTACGCCAAGCTGGGCAAGCGGATCCATCGTCTGCTCAAGTTCGCCCGCTCCAACCAGGACACCTGCATCAACCAGAAGCCGCGGGTGAAGGCCGGCGACCGGGTGCGCGAAGGCGACCTCCTGGCCGACGGTCCGTCAACCGACAACGGCGAGCTGGCCCTGGGCAAGAACCTGGTCGTGGCGTTCATGCCCTGGGAGGGCTACAACTTCGAGGACGCCATCATCCTCTCCGAGCGCCTGGTGAAGGACGACGTGCTCACGTCGATCCACATCAAGGAGCACGAGATCGACGCCCGGGACACCAAGCTCGGCCCGGAGGAGATCACCCGGGATATCCCGAACCTGTCGGACGACATCCTGGCCGACCTCGACGAGCGGGGAATCATCCGGGTCGGTGCCGAGGTCGGCGCCGGCGACGTGCTGGTGGGCAAGGTCACCCCCAAGGGCGAGACCGAGCTCACCCCGGAAGAGCGTCTGCTCCGGGCGATCTTCGGCGAGAAGGCCCGCGAGGTGCGGGACACCTCGCTCAAGGTCCCCCACGGCGAGGCGGGCAAGGTCATCGAGGTCAAGGTGTTCAACCGGGACGACAGCCACGAGCTGCCCCCCGGCGTGAACCAGCTGGTCCGGGTGTACGTGGCCCAGAAGCGCAAGATCAGCGTGGGCGACAAGCTGGCCGGCCGCCACGGCAACAAGGGTGTGATCTCCCGCATCCTGCCCCAGGAGGACATGCCCTACCTGGCCGACGGCACCCCGGTCGACATCATCCTCAACCCCCTCGGCGTGCCGAGCCGGATGAACGTCGGCCAGGTGCTGGAATCACACCTGGGCTACGCCGCCCGCTGGGGCTGGGAGATCGACGGCGATCGGGTGGGCGAGGCCCCGGTGCGTGGCACCGAGACCAAGACCCGGCCGTTCACCACCCCCGCCACCCTGGTGGCCACCCCGGTGTTCGACGGGGCCAAGTGGGACGAAGTGGAGATGGCCGGCTCCAAGCCCACCATCCAGAAGATCTTCGAGAACCTGAACCCGGAGTCGGTCGACGGCATCCGCCTCATCGGCTCCGACGGCAAGGCCACGCTGTACGACGGGCAGACGGGCCAGGCCTTCGACCGACCGATCATGGTCGGCATCATGTACATCCTGAAGCTGTCCCACCTGGTGGACGACAAGATTCACGCCCGCTCCACGGGCCCCTACTCCATGATCACCCAGCAGCCGCTCGGCGGTAAGGCCCAGTTCGGTGGCCAGCGCTTCGGTGAGATGGAGGTGTGGGCACTCGAGGCCTATGGCGCCGCCTACTGCCTCCAGGAGCTGCTGACGATCAAGTCCGACGATGTGCTCGGCCGGGTCAAGGTGTACGAGGCCATCGTGAAGGGCGAGAACATTCCCGAGCCCGGCATCCCCGAGAGCTTCAAGGTGCTCATCAAGGAGATGCAGGCCCTGTGCCTCAACGTCGAGGTGCTGGCTGAAGACGGGGCCGAGATCGAGATGCGGGAGCTCGACGACGAGCTGTTCCGCACGGCCGAGGAGCTCGGCATCGATCTGAGCCGCCCCGAGCGGGGCTCCGACGAAGACGACGCCGCCCGCGCCGCCGGCACCCCGCGTTGAACGCCCCATTTGGTCGAAGAAGGGTAGAGAGACACACGCATGCTTGACGTAAATGACTTCGATCAGCTGAAGATCGGTCTGGCCACCGCGGACTCCATCCGCATGTGGTCGAATGGGGAGGTCAAGAAGCCGGAGACGATCAATTACCGCACGCTCAAGCCGGAGAAGGACGGCCTGTTCTGCGAGAAGATCTTCGGTCCCACCAAGGACTGGGAGTGCGCCTGTGGCAAGTACAAGCGCGTCCGGTTCAAGGGCATCATCTGTGAGCGGTGCGGCGTGGAGGTCACCCGCTCCAAGGTCCGCCGGGAGCGGATGGGCCATATCGAGCTGGCCGCCCCCTGCGTCCACATCTGGTACCTCCGGGGCACCCGCTCGTGGCTGGCCTACCTGCTGATGGGAACCGAGCCCCGTGAGGAGCTCAAGGCCAAGCAGCTGGAGAAGGTCATCTACTTCGCCGCCAACCTGGTCACCTGGGTCGACGAGGAGCGCCGTCACAACGAGCTGCCCAACCTCGAAGCCGAGGTCATCGGCGAGCGCGAGGCCATCATCAAGGAGATGGAGCTCCGGTTGGCCGAGCAGCACGCCGACCTGGAGACCGAGCTCAAGCAGATGGAGGCCGACGCGGCCAAGGACACCGAGCTCCGGGCCCGTCAGCGGTCGTTCGAAAAGGAGCTGTCCGCCACTCGCGAGCAGTACGAAATGGAACTCGACGTGCTCGATCGGGCGTGGGACGAGTTCAAGGAGCTGTTCCCCCGCAAGATCATCGAAGACGAGCTGCTGTGGCGGGAGATGGCCGATCGCTTCGGTGACTACTTCCAGGGTGGTATGGGGGCCGACGCCATCGCCCAGCTGATCGAGCGCATCGATTTCGACGAAGAGGAGCTCAAGCTCCGGGCCGCTATCGAGCCCGAAGACGGCAACAAGCCTCTGTCGGCCCAGCGCAAGCAGAAGGCCATCAAGCGGCTGAAGATCGTGGCCGCCTTCAACCGGCGGGACGAGAACGGCCGCCGGCTGAACGATCCCCGGGCCATGATCCTCGACGTGGTGCCGGTGATCCCGCCCGAGCTGCGCCCGATGGTCCAGCTCGACGGTGGCCGGTTCGCCACCTCTGACCTGAACGATCTGTACCGCCGGGTCATCAACCGGAACAACCGGCTCAAGCGCCTCCTCGATCTCGGCGCCCCCGAGATCATCGTCAACAACGAGAAGCGCATGCTGCAGGAGGCCGTCGACGCCCTGTTCGACAACGGCCGCCGCGGTCGCCCGGTCACCGGTCCCGGTAACCGGCCTCTCAAGTCGTTGTCCGACATGCTCAAGGGCAAGCAGGGCCGGTTCCGTCAGAACCTGCTGGGCAAGCGCGTCGACTACTCGGGCCGTTCCGTGATCGTGGTGGGCCCGAACCTCAAGTTCCACCAGTGCGGCCTGCCCAAGATCATGGCCCTCGAGCTGTTCAAGCCGTTCGTGATGAAGCGGCTGGTGGACCAGGAGCTGGCCCAGAACATCAAGTCGGCCAAGCGGATGGTCGAGCGTCGGCGCCCCCAGGTGTGGGAGGTGCTGGAAGACGTCATCCAGGAGCACCCGGTGATGCTGAACCGGGCCCCCACCCTGCACCGCCTGGGCATCCAGGCCTTCGAACCGGTGCTGGTCGAGGGCAAGGCGATCCAGATCCACCCGCTGGTGTGCACCGCCTTCAACGCCGACTTCGACGGCGACCAGATGGCGGTCCACCTGCCCCTGTCGGCCGAGGCCCAGTCCGAGGCCCGGGTGCTGATGCTGTCGGCCAACAACGTGCTGTCGCCGGCCCACGGCCGCCCGCTGGTCACCCCCACCCAGGACATGGTGATCGGCTCGTTCTACCTCACCGAGCTGGTGGAGACCGAGCCGGGCGGCGGTGTCTACCGCCGGGTCGACGAGGTCGAGCGGGCGTACGAGTCGGGTGTGATCGGGCTCCATGCCCCGATCGAGTTCCGGATCCCGGCCCTGCTCAAGACCCCGGCCAACGGCAAGGCGGCGGAGTACCACCGCACCACCCCGGGCCGGGTGCTGTTCAACGAGGCGCTGCCCGAGGGCTTCCGGTTCATCAACGAGCCGGTCAAGAAGCGGGACATCGGCGTCATCGTCGACGACCTCGCCGCCAACTTCCCCAAGGCCGAGGTGGGGGCCAGCCTCGACCGCATCAAGGCGCTGGCCTTCAAGTTCGCCACCCGCTCGGGGCTCACGGTGTCGATCGACGACGTGCGCACCCCGCCGGAGAAGAAGGCCATCCTCGACCTCCACGAGGAGGAGGCGGAGAAGATCGAGACCCAGTTCCGACGGGGCATCATCACCGACGGTGAGCGCCGCCAGAAGGAAGTGGAGATCTGGACCGCCGCCACCGACGAGGTGCGCGAGGCCATGGAGATCTCGTTCCGCCAGCAGCAGTTCAACCCGATCGACATGATGGTCGGCTCCGGTGCCCGGGGGAACATGATGCAGGTGCGCCAGATCGCCGGTATGCGCGGTCTGGTGGCCAACCCCCGGGGCGACATGATCCCCCGGCCCATCAAGTCGAACTTCCGCGAGGGCCTGACGATGTTGGAGTACTTCATCGCCACCCCTGGCGCCCGAAAGGGCCTGGTCGACACGGCCTTGCGGACCGCCGACTCGGGCTACCTGACCCGGCGCCTGGTCGACGTGGCCCAGGAGGTCATCATCAACGACCGTGACCCCTTCGAGGGTGGTCGTCCGGTGCGGGGCCTGTTCCTCGACGACATCAAGCCCGACGGGTACTACAACCGCTACAGCGGCGAGCCGTCGAGCCCGTCCGACCCCGACGCCCGCCTGGTGCGGACGTACCTCGAGACCCGGCTCTACAGCCGGTCGCTGGCCGACGACATCACGCTCAGTGACGGCACGGTCTACCCCCGGGGTACGGTCGTCAAGGAGCCCGAGATGGTCGCCCTGCGCGACGATCCCGGCGTGACCCGGGTGCGGGTGCTGTCGCCCCTGACCGATGATTCGGCCGTGGGCATCACCGGCGCCAGCTACGGCATGTCGCTGGCCACCGGTATCGACATCGAGGTCGGCGAGGCGGTGGGTGTCATCGCCGCCCAGTCGATCGGCGAGCCCGGTACCCAGCTGACCATGCGGACCTTCCACACCGGTGGTGTGGCGGGCGGCGCCGACATCGCCGGCGGTCTGCCCCGTGTGGTCGAGCTGTTCGAGGCCCGCAGCCCGAAGGGCAAGGCCACCATGGCCCGGATCTCGGGCACGGTGCGCATCGCCGAGGACGAGGGCAAGGGCAAGCAGATCACGATCGTCGGGGAGGACGGCACGGAGGACGATTACCTCGTCCCCATGGCGGCCCGCCTCGAGGTGGTGGACGGCCAGGACATCACGGCCGGCGACGCCATCGTGGAGGGGCCCCGTGACCCGAAGGAGCTGTTGGAGATCCGGGGTATCCGGGAGACCCAGCAGTACCTGGTGGAAGAGGTCCAGAAGGTCTACCGCGACCAGGGTGTGTCGATCCACGACAAGCACATCGAGCTGATCGTGCGGCAGATGACCCGCCGGGTGGCCATCCAGGAGCCGGGCGACAGCGACTTCCTCCCCGGGGAGCGCTGCGACCAGTGGCAGTTCGCCGATGTGAACCGTCGCCTCGTCACCGAGGGTCGCCGTCCGGCCGAGGGCCGTCCGGAGATCATGGGCATCACCAAGGCCTCGCTGGCCACCGACTCGTGGCTGTCGGCCGCGTCGTTCCAGGAGACCACCCGGGTGCTCACCGAGGCCGCCATCGAGGGTCGTTCCGACTCGATGATCGGTCTCAAGGAGAACATCATCATCGGCAAGCTGATCCCGGCCGGTACCGGCCTGCTCCGCCACCGTGAGCTGCAGTCCCGGGCTCCCGACTATCAGCCGATGTCGTTCTATTCCTCGGAAGGTGAGGAGCAGGATCCGGCGCAGTGGTTGGCCTCCATCGGGGCCGATGGCGGCAATGGATCCGAGGTCACCGCCCTCCACTCCACCACCCCCGACGAAATCGGCTGACACAGCTGCTGCTTGGCAGCCGTGTCCTCGAGTCCGGTCGCGCCGGATTCGCAGCACGCCACCCGAGCTAGTGTGGAGACCCGGCCCCAAGGGGCCGGGTCTTTCGCGTCCGGCCCCATCGACGACACGAGGTTCCACCATGGTCATGTCCCAGCAGCCCCCGCCCGGGTCGCCGCCGCAGGAGCCGTCGCTGGTGGAGGCGGCCCGCCCCCAGCGGAGCCAGGGCTCGTCGGTGCTGGCGGGCGCGCTGATCGGCCTCATCGGGCTAGCAGTAGTGGCCGGGCTGGTGATCGTGGTGGCCGGTGACCGGCTGTTCGGGGAGGTCGAGGTACCCACGGCGGCCGTCGCCCCCTCGTCGGTCCCCGCTGGCGGAGGTGGCGTCACTCCCAGCTCGGCCCCGCTGGCGGCGCCGGCCGGTGCCGCCACCGCTCCGGTTTCGGTTGAGGGTGCCTCTCTGGCCGAGATGCCCGACGTTCTGGTGACGGCCGACGACGACCCGGCGGCGGGAGCGGTGGCCCCCACGCTGAGCGGCACCGACTTCGACGGCAACCCGGTGACGATCGGGCCCGACGGCCGGGCCAAGGTCATCTATTTCGTGGCCCACTGGTGCCCCCATTGCCAGGCCGAGGTGCCGCTGGTCCAGGAGTTGATCGCCGGCGGCCAGAAGCCCGACAACGTCGACATCTACGCCGTGTCCACCGCGGTCAAGCCCGAGGGCGGCAACTATCCCCCGGCCGCCTGGCTCGACCGGGTGGGCTTCAGTCCGGTCACCATGCGCGACGACGAGACGAGCTCGGCCGTGCTCGCCTTCGGCGCCGGGGGCTTCCCCTACGCCGTCTATCTCGACAGTCAGAACCGGGTGATCGCCCGCTCGGCCGGCGAGCTGGGCCTCGACGGCATCGCCCAGATGTGGGCCCTCACCGCCGCCAACGCCGGCTGAGCGGGCGCCGCCGGCCCGGCGCTACAAGGCAACTGCTGAGCCGGACGGACGGGATCACACCAGCCAGGTGCCGTCGCGCATCAGGACACGACCGGGGATCTCGTTCGCCTCCCGCCAGGCCTGGATGCGGACTGGGCGCAGCACCAGGAAAACGTACCCGCCGCCGGCCGTGCGCGGGTCCCAGCCCGCCTGCGCCGCGTACCGATCGGCTGGCGCCGCGGCGTCGTCCACCGGCAGGCTGTGCTCGAGGACGGCGTCGATCATCACGACGTCCCGGGTTGGCCCGAGGCCGAGCCGGGCAGTGCCGTGCTCGCCGACGTTGCGTGCCGTCCGGGAGTCGACGGGCAGGGCGACGACGACTCGCTCATCCAGCCAGGACAGCGACAGTGGTACCAGGTACGGGCTCGCCCCGCCCGGGCCGCCGGAGGCCGACGCCACCCAGACGTCGGCACCCGCGGCGGCCAGCTGGGCCAGGGTGTCGGCCTTACGCCGCGCCGCGCCGCGTGGTTCCTCACTCATCGGGGCAGCGTAGCCACCCGCGTCGGGGCGCTCCTCCGCTCCACGGCCAGGGGGCGTCGGCCAGCCAGTCCTTCTGCGCTTAAGCGGGCTTTCGCCCCTGGCCGGTATCGTTCGGTCCCGATGGCCTACGAGCGCGAGACCCTCTTCTTCTCCATGCTGGGGTTGGCTCTGGGCGCGCTCGTGATCGGCTTGTGGTTGTCGCTCCTGCTCGACCGCCAGGGCCGCCTGGGTCTGGTGAGGCTGGTGCAACCGGTGTCGCTGGAGCTCGCCGCCCTGGTGGCAGTGGTGTGCACGGCCGGCTCGCTGTTCATGTCCGAAGTGGCCCACTTCAATCCCTGCCGCCTGTGCTGGATCCAGCGGGGTTTCATGTACCCGGCGGCGTTCGTGCTGATCGCGGCGTTGGTCGTGCGGCGCCGGGCGCTGGCTCTGGCTGGCCTGGTGCTGGCCGTCCTGGGGCTGCCGGTGTCGATCTTCCATCGCGTCGAGGAGGCCACGGGCACCAGCCTCGGCGGGGTGTGCGAGGTCGCCAACCCCTGCTCCTTCAAGTGGTTCGAGCACTTCGGGTTCGTCACCATCCCGACCCTTGCCGGGATCGGGTTCACCGGAATCATTACGCTGGTGTCTCTGCACCTGTTCGGGAGGAAGCCATGACAACCACCGCCCCCAAGCAATCATCGAGCAAGGGCTTCATATTGGCCGTGGTGGCGGTGATCATCGCCGGTCTCGCCGGTGTCGCCTTCCTTGCCACCGGGCGCGACTCAGCCATCAGCGGCGATGCCATTGGTAAGACGGTGACGGTCACCGGCGACGCCCTGGCCCCCATGCCGGAGGATGTGGGTATCACCAACGCCCAGACCGACACCGCCGTGGGCCAGGTGGCCCCCGACCTGGAGCTCACCGACTTCGACGGCAACCCGGTGTCGATCACGAACGACGGCCGGGCCAAGATCATCTACTTCGTCGCTCACTGGTGCCCCCACTGCCAGGCCGAGGTCCCCCTCCTCCAGGAACTGATCGACGAGGGCAAGAAGCCGGCCGACGTCGATATCTATGCCGTGTCCACCTCGGTGAACGCCGGGGCCGGCAACTACCCGCCCCAGGCCTGGCTCAAGAGCAAGGTGAAGCTCGACGCCACCGTGGCCGCCGACGACGAGGCCAACACCGCTCTCATCACGTACGGCGGCGGCGGCTTCCCCTTCGCCGTCTACCTCGACACCGAGAACAAGGTGCTGTTCCGCACCTCGGGCGAGCTGGGCAAGGACGGCGTCGAGACCTCATGGCAGCAGGTGGCGTCCACCGCCACGGCACCGAAGTAGCTCCCCGGGCCGGCCGGCTCAGACCCCCGTCCAGGTGGCGCCGCTGGTGTAGCGGCGCAGGCCGAGGCGGAAGCTGAGCCAGCCGGCACCGCCGAAGGCGGCGACCCCGCCGGCCAGCAGGAGGGCCCGGCCCGGCGACGGGTGCTGCACCAGCTGGGCCGGTAGGGAGCCGACGAAGGCCGCCGGTATCAGCCCGAACAGGGCCAGGCGCAGAGCCCCGCCGTAGATGTTGATCGGGTACGACGAGAACACGATGATGGCGCTGAGGCCGAGGTCGCCGGCGCCGCCGGTGCCGGACACGAACGCCAGGGAACCGAGAACCACCAGGAAGCCGGCCAGGACGGCGGTGGCGGCCACCGTCACTGCCACGAACAGCGCCGTGCGGGCCGGGGTCGGGTGGCCGACGACGGCGAACAGGCCGATCCCGAAGGCGATGTCGCCCACGCTGACCGGGCTGACCTGCCGCAGGGCCAGGAACCCCAGCGGATCCATGGGCAGGGCCAGGGCCCCGTCGAGCTCGCCGTCGGCCACCAGCGGACCGAGGAACCGGAGGTTGGCCAGGGCCCCCAGCACCAGACCGACGGCCAGGGCGAGGACGGCGTACAGCACCATCATGTCGTCCACCGTCCAACCCCGGACCGATCCCACCCGACGGAAGAACACCTGCCAGAAGAAGATCCAGACCAGGTCGTTCACCACCATGACGGCCATCTGGGCGACGAAGCTGCGGCGGTTGGCCAGCGCCTGGGCCCACGCCGTGCGCCACACTGCGGCCGACGCCCGCAGCGCCGCCCACCTCGCTGGCTGCTGTCGCTCCGCCCTCACGACGCACCGCCGTCGCCGAGATGGCGCTCGCCGGCGGCGAACACCCGGGCCGTCACCAGACCCAGCACGGCCAACCAGGCGACCTGGGCCAGCAGCCACCCCGGCTCGAGATGGCCGGAGGCCAGCCGTCCCGGGGCGTAGGACATGGCGGCGAACGGGGTGAGGCGGGCGATCCGGCCCAGCGACCCCGGCAGGACCTCGAGGGGCAGCACGAGGCCCCCCAGGGTGAACTGGAGCTTCTGGTAGAGGAACCAGCTGGTCCGGGAGTCGAGCAGCCAGAACGTGGCGGCGGCCAGCAGGTGCTGGGCCACGATCGTGAGGGCCACGCCGAGCAGGAGCGCCGGGCCGACCAGAACCAGCGCCACCGGGGTTTCGGGCGCACCCCCGATCACGAGCGCGAGGCCGGCGCCGACGGTGGCGCACACCGCGGTGCGGGGGAGTGACGTGCCGATCTCGGCCGCCACCCGGACCCACAGCGCCGGAGCCGGGCGTAGCAGCTCGAGCTCGAACCGGCCGGAGGCCACGTCGGCCCCGAACCGGTCGATGAGCCGCAGCGGGGGAGCGATGGCCGTGACCTCGGTGGCGGCCAGGTACCACACCAAGGCGCCGGCGCGGTAGCCGACGATGGTGCCGCTGTGGCCGTCGGCGGCCCGGGTCCACAGCGTGGTGATGGCCACCGCCACGATCAGGTAGTGGACCCCGGTGTGGACCAGGGCAGCGGGTTGGAGCCGGGCCGAGCTGGCGGCCGAATGGGCCACCTGGAACCAGATGGCACCCAGCCCCCGGGTGGGGTTCGGCCGACCGTCGGTGGTCGTCGGCGCCGTCACGACGGACCGTCCCGGAGGGATTGGACGACGGCCGGCGCGGTGGCGGCCGGCCGGGTGTAGATCTCGCCGATCACGGCCTCCAACGGCGGGTCGGCGACCGAGACGTCGGCCACCGCCAGATGTCGCAGGACCCGGTCGAGCACGGCCCCGATGGCCTGACGGCGGGTGTCGACGCCGATAGCGATCCCGTCCACCGGCATCCCGTCGTCGGCCGGCCGGTCGCCCAGTGCCATCACGGGACCGATGTCAGGACCCAGCGCGGCCCGGACGTCGGCCACCGTCTGCGCCCGGGCCAGGCCGACCTCGATCCGCTTGGTGGTGAGCAGCGTGCGGCGGAGGGAGGCGACGGGGGAATCGTGGATCACAGTGCCGTGGTTGACGATGACCGCCCGTTCGGCCACGTGCTCGATGTCGGCCACGTCGTGGCTCGTGAGGAACACGGTGGTGCTGTGTTCGGTGTTGAGGCGCACGAGCACCTCGCGGAACCGCTGCTTGGCCAGCAGGTCGAGGCCGATAGTCGGCTCGTCGAGGAACAGCAGGTCGGGCCGGTGGAGAAGGGCGGCAGCCAGCTCGCACCGCATGCGCTGGCCCAGCGACAGAGTGCGCACCGGACGGTCGAGCAGCTCGGTCGCCTCCAGCAGCTCACCCAGCTCGGTGATCCGCCGGCCCAGCCCGGGCCGGTCGAGCCCGTGGATGGCGCCCAGCGTGGCCAGCGACGTGCGGGCCGGCAGCTCGGGCCACAGCAGCGATCGCTGGCCGAACAGGGTGCCGATCCGGCGGCTGAGGGCCCGGCGCTGGCTCCAGGGTTCGAGGCCCAGCACCCGGACCGAGCCAGCCGACGGGCGCAGGAGGCCGGTGAGCATCTTGATCGAGGTCGACTTGCCGGCACCGTTGGGTCCGATGAAGGCCAGCCGTTCCCCCCGGGCCACGGTGAACGTGATCCCTCGCACCGCCTCGATCGTGCGGCGGCGGCGCCGCCGGCCGGTGGTGAACGTGCGGCGCATGTCGTCCACTGCGATCACGGCGTTGGCGGCCGGAGCCGGGCCCGGTGCGCGCTGAACGGGGGACGAGGCGGAGGGAGAGGCCGTCATCGTCCCAGTATGACGACCCGCTCCGCCCCCGGTCCGGGGGTTTCCGTCAGCCCGCCCGCCGACAACAGCCCGCCCAACTGCGCGACGGAACCGCGCCCTCCGACCGAACTGCGTCGCGAGATCTACGGAACTCGTGGAGAACGTGACGCAGATCGGCGGCGGGGCGCGATTCTCGTCGCGCAGTTGGCCGGCGACCTAGGCTCCGGCCCATGCCCCGTATGAGCGCCGAGGACACCGAGTCATTCCTGGCCGAGCCCCACGTGGGCGTGATCGCCAGCCTCCGCCGCGATGGCCGCCCCTACACCGTGCCGGTGTGGCACCTGTGGGACGGCACCCACGTGTGGATCTCGGGCACCGTGTCGCGGGTGTGGTGCCGCCAGATCATGGCCGACCCCCGGGTCTCGCTCTGCGTGGAGGCCCTGGCCCCGGTGGCGGGCCACATCGGGATCGACGGCTCGGCCGAGGTGCTGGCGCCACCCGGCTTCGACATCGCACCGATGAGCCGGCGGTTGGCCGAGAAGTACATCGGCCGCCACGATCCGGCCAACGCAGCGGCGGTCGACGCCTTCGTGGCCAACATGATGACCGAACCCCGCATCCTGATCCGCCTCACCCCCGAGGTGTGGCGGGCCATCGACATGCGGGTCTACCGGGGCAAGCGGGCCGACCGCGAGCACCAGGCCCGGACACAGACCCTGACCCCGCCCGAGTAGCCGATCTGTGGCGCCCGGCGCTGCATTTTGCGCGCTGGCGCCACAGATCGCAGACGGGTGTGGTTGGCCGGGCTAATCCCGGCCGAACAGGCCGCCCAGCGCGGCGCCGCCCAGGGCGGCACTACCGGTGGAACCCGAGTTGCCGGTGCCCACCGCGGCCTGGATGAAGCCCAGGAACTCGGTGGGGTTGCGGGTCTGGATCAGCAGCCGACCGGGGCCGGTGAAGTCGAACACCAGACCCTCCCCGCTCTTGAACGTCTGCACCAGGCCGCCCGTCACCTTGCGGAGCTGCATGCCCATGCCCTCGGTGTAGGCCACCATGTGGCCGGTGTCGAGGGTGACGGTCTGGCCCGGCTGGAGATCCCACGCCTCCACCGCCCCGTAGGCCGACACCACCATCGGGCCCTGACCTTCGGCCCGCAGGATGAACCCACCCTCGGAGCCGAACAGGTTCTTGAACCCGCCCCACTTGGTGTCCATGGTGACGGTGTCGGCGCTGGCCAGCCACGAGCCCTTCTGCACGAACCAGGCCTGGCCGGGCTGCACCTCCACCACGTTCAGGTCGCCGGGGAGGAAGGCGGCCACGTCGATCCAGCCGCCCTCGGGGGGTGCGGTGTAGCTGGTGATGAAGAACGACTCCCCGCCCAGGGCGGCCCGCTTGAGCGACTTGAGGATGCCCCCCTCGGCCCGGGCCTCCACGGCCACGGTGGGGATGGTGGCCATGAGGGCGCCGGACTCGGCCCGGACCCGCTCGTTGGGGCCCATCATCAGCCGGGCCACGGCGAACGCTGGTTGTTGGCGGATCGTAACTTCCATGGACCGAGAATACCGGGCCCGACCCCGGCCGATCGGGCATCGGCCGTCCCGTCGCCCCCACCGCCTGACCTGCGAGCACGGCCCCCGCTCGTTGTGGCAGAGTCGTGGGCGCTCAGCGAAGAGTCACACGTCTGGAACAAGGAGCCACGATGCAAGTGGACATGACCGTCAACGGGCAGGACCGCTCGGCTGACGTCGAAGCGAGAACCCTCCTCGTCTACTACCTGCGCGACGCCGTCGGGCTCACCGGCACCAACGTCGGCTGCGACACCTCGTCGTGCGGGGCCTGCACCGTGCTCCTGAACGGTGAGTCGGTGAAGTCGTGCACGATCCTGGCCGCCCAGGTCCGGGGGGCCGACGTCACCACGATCGAGGGTCTGGCCGACGGCACCGCCCTGCACCCCATGCAGCAGGCCTTCATGGAGTGCCACGGCCTCCAGTGCGGCTACTGCACGCCGGGCATGGTGCTGGCCGCCACCTCGCTGCTGGCCGACAACCCGCGGCCAACCGAGGCCGAGGTGCGGGAGGGCCTGGAGGGCAACCTCTGTCGCTGCACCGGCTACCACAACATCGTCAAGGCCGTGCTCCACACGGCCGAGCACGACGCCGCCTTCTGGCAGGCCCGGGCGTCGAAGAGCGGGGTGACGGCATGACCGTGATCGGCACCCCGCTCAAGCGCAAGGAAGACCCCAAGCTGCTCACCGGCGAGGGCAAGTACGTGGACGACATCCACGCCGTCGGCGAGCTGTGGATGGGCATGGTGCGCTCCACCATGGCCCACGCCACGATCGACGGCGTCGACACCTCGGCCGCCGCCGGCATGCCCGGCGTCCACGCCGTGTACACCGGGGCCCAGCTGATGGACATGGGCCTGTGGGCCGCCCCGCTGCCCTGCGCCTGGCCCGTCACCCCCGACATGGTCAACCCGCCCCACTACCCGGTGGCCACCGGCGAGGTCCACCACGTGGGCGAGATCATCGCCGTGGTCCTGGCCGACACCCGGGCCCGGGCGGCCGACGCCGCCGAGCAGGTGGAGGTCAGCTACGGGCCACTGCCCGCCGTGGCCTCCATCGCCGAGGCCCGCACCGACGGGGCCAAGGCCCACAGCGAGCTGGCCTCCAACAAGTCCTACACCTGGGCCCTGGTGCCCGACCCGGCCGCCCTCGATGCCGCCTTCGCCGCCGCCACCCACCACGTGACGGCCGAGTTCACCCAGCAGCGCCTGATCCCGGTGCCCATGGAGCCCCGGGGCGTGCTGGCCGTGCCCGGCGTGGCCGGGGGCGACGTGACCATCTACTCCTCCAGCCAGGTGCCCCACTTCCTCAAGATCCTGCTGGCCGCCACCACCGGCATCTCCGAGTCGAAGATCCGGGCCGTGGCTCCGGCCGTGGGCGGCGGCTTCGGGGCCAAGCTCAACATCAACCCCGACGAGTCTCTGGCCCTGGTGCTGGCGAACAAGTTGGGCCGCCCCGTCCGCTGGACCGAGACCCGGTCTGAGGCGGCGTTCTCCACCCACCAGGGCCGGGGCCAGCTCCAGCGCATCGAGTTGGCGGCCGACGCCGACGGCAAGCTTCTCGGCGTCCGGGTCCACCTCGACGCCGACATGGGGGCCTACATGATGCTGGTCACCCCCGGCGTCCCCCTGCTCGGCAGCTTCCTCTACACCGGCGTCTACGACGTGCCCGCCTTCGGCTTCACCTGCGACGGCTGGTTCACCAACATGACCCCCACCGACGCCTACCGGGGCGCCGGCCGACCCGAGGCCAGCTACGCCATCGAACGGGCCATGGACATACTGGCGGGCAAGGTGGGGGTGGGGCCCGACGAGATCCGCCGCCGCAACTACCTGGCCGGCGGGGAGAAGTTCGAGAACCTGGCCGTCCCCTCCACCCTGGTGTTCGACTCCGGCCACTACGGCCCCAGCCTCGACCTGGCCCTGGACAAGGCCGGCTACGGCGACCTGCGGGCCGAGCAGGCCCGGCGCCGGGCCGCCGGCGACTCGAAGCAACTGGGCATCGGGCTGTGCACCTATGTGGAGATCTGCGGCCTGGCCCCCAGCCGGGCCCTGGGCGGCCTGGGCTTCGGCTCCGGCGGCTGGGAGCACGCCGTGGTCCGCCTCCTGCCCACGGGCAAGGCGGAGGTGGTGTCGGGATCCACCCCCCACGGCCAGGGCCACGAGACGTCGTGGTCGATGATCGTGGCCGACAAGCTGGGCATCGACCCGGCCGACGTCACCGTCCTCCACAGCGACACCGCCATCAGCCCCCTCGGGCTCGACACCTACGGCTCGCGCTCGCTGGCCGTTGGCGGTGTGGCCATCTCCATGGCCTGCGACAAGGTGATCGACAAGGCCCGCCTGATCGCCGCCCACCAGATGGAGGCCAACCCCGAGGACCTGGAGTTCGCCGAGGGCGCCTTCACCGTGAAGGGCTCGCCCGACAAGACGATGCCGATCCAGGCCATCGCCTTCGGCGCCTTCCTGGCCCACAACCTGCCCGACGGGATGGAGCCGAACCTGCAGGAGCAGATGACGTTCGACCCGTCGAACTTCGCCTTCCCCTTCGGCACCCACGTGGCCGTGGTGGAGGTGGACGAGACGACGGGCCAGGTCGATCTGCTGCGCTACGTGGCCGTCGACGACTGCGGCAACCAGATCAACCCACTCATCGTGGAGGGCCAGATCCACGGCGGCATCGTGCAGGGCGTGGCCCAGGCCCTGTGGGAGGACGCGGCGTGGGACGCCGACGGCAACCTGCGCAACCCCTCGCTGCTCGATTACCTCGTGCCGTCGGCGGCCGAGATGCCGAGCTTCGAGACGGCGTTCACCGTCACCCCCAGCCCGGCCAACCCGCTGGGGGTCAAGGGCGTTGGCGAGGCCGGCACGATCGGCTCGGCCGCCGCCGTGATCAACGCCGTGTGCGACGCCCTCAGCCCGCACGGCATCACCGACATCGAGATGCCGGCGACCCCGCGCCGGGTGTGGAAGGCCATCCAGGAGGCGAAGCAGTGATCCCCGCATCGTTCGACTACGTGGAGGCGGCATCGGCCGAGGCCGCCATCGCCGCCCTCACCGAGCACGGCGACGAGGCCAAGCTGATGGCCGGCGGCCACAGCCTGATCCCGCTCATGCGGTTCCGGCTGGCCACCCCGGCGGTGGTGGTGGACATCAGCCGGCTATCGGGCCTGAGCTATGTGCGCGACGGCGGCGACCACCTCGCCATCGGCGCCCTCACCCGCCACTGCGACGTGGAGACCAGCGACATGGTGCGGTCCCAGGCCGGGCTGCTGGCCCACGTGGCCGGCCAGGTGGGTGATCCCCAGGTCCGGCACCGGGGCACGATCGGGGGCTCGCTGGCCCACGGCGACCCTGCCTCCGACCTGCCGGCCGCCCTGCTCGCCCTGGGCGGGTCGGTGGTGGCCCGGGGGCCGGGCGGGGAGCGGGTGATCCCCGCCGCCGAGCTGTTCACCGGCTTTCTGGAGACGGCGCTGGCCCCCGACGAGCTGCTGACCGAGGTCCGGGTGCCCAAGGTGCCCGATGCCCGGTGGTCGTTCCAGAAGTTCAACCGGCGGGCCCAGGACTGGGCCATCGTGGGGGTGGCCGCCTGCGGCAACGGCGCCGGCACGGGGGTCGCCCTGATCAACATGGGCCAGACCCCGATGGTGGCCGCCGCCGTGCAGAGCGCCCTGGCTTCAGGGGCCTCGGCGGCCGACGCCGCGGCCCGGGCCGCCGAGGGCACGGAGCCCCCGGACGACCTCAACGGCGACGCCGAGTACCGCACCCATCTGGCTCAGGTACTGGTCGGTCGGGCACTGGCCGAGATGGCCTGACGGTGCCCGCCACCAGCTGAAACGCGATCAAATAGTGGGAACCCAGCGCCTACGGGAGCTGGGTTCCCGCAGTTTTGGCCGGCGGTCGCAACCGGGGGGCGTCGATCGATGGCGCTCACCCGATCAGCTGATAGGTTCCCCTTCATGTCCCGCCGCATTCCACCTTCGCGCTTGGCGCGCCCTCTCCGGTCTCCCACCGTGGTGGCCACCGCCCCCGCCCTCGCCGTCGTACTCAGCGCCGCCTTGGCCGGGCCGGCCGGAGCCGAAGGGGAGGAGATCATCATCCGGCCCACCACGGTCATCTTCGACGACCCGGGAACGGTTCACACGGTGGCCGACATGCCGGTGCCGGCCAGCTTGCTGGGCCAGCCGTGCGACCTGCGGGTGATCACCCAGAACCAGTCGTCGATTCACCCCGGCACCGACGTCAGCGTGACCACCGGGGGTGTCACCTCGGTCATCCAGGGGGTGGAAGACTCCGCCGACGGCCGGGTGGTCGACACCCACCGGGTGACGTTGGGCCCCGAGATCCTGATCCAGGTGACGATCGGGCCCGACGGCTCCACCAGCCTCGGGTTCACCGCCAGCTTCGAGTGCACCCCCGAGCAGCTGTTGCCCACGGTGGCCCCGGCCCAGCAGACCACCACCACGCTGGACGGGGTGCCCGCCACCGGGCCCACCGTCAGCGCCCCGCTCACCGGCGAGAGCACCCCCGCCACGCCCGCCGTGGCCGGCGAGACCACCTCGTCGACCGGGCAGCCGACCGGGGGGCCCGAGGTGGGGGGTGTGACCACGTCGAGCACCACCAGCCCGGCCAGCGCCAGCCCGCCGCCGTCGGCCGGCGCCACCACCGGCACACCCCGTGTCCTTGGGGCCCGGCAGGTGCCGGGCCAACTGCCCCAGGCGCCGTCGGCCCTGGCCACCACGGCCAGCCCCGCCTTCACCGGCTGAGCTCGCCGCCGGTGCACGTCCGGCGGGCCGGCCCGCTGCCAACTGTCCTGTTCGCCCTGCTCGTGGCGCTCCCGGTTACGGGACTGACCGGTTGCGCCACCGCTGATCCCGCCCCTCCGGTGGCGGTGGAGCAGCCGCCCGAGGGCCCCAGCGCCCCGGTCTACCCCGACGAGGTGGTGGTGGCCCAGGGGGCGGTGGCCGAGGTGGTGGCCTATAGGAGTCCGTCGGTGTCGTCCGCCGAGGTCGGCCGCTTTGCCCATCCGCTCGACAACGGCGGCCCGCTGGTGTTCCAGGCCGTCGAGATCCAGGGCGACTGGTTGCGGGTGCTGCTGCCGGTGCGGCCCAACGGGACGACGGGCTGGATCCGGTACGCCGACGTCACCCTCTACCGGAACCCCTACCGGGTGGAGGTGGACGTGTCGGCGCACCGCCTGACCGTGCTGGAGGCCAACCAGCCGATCACCGAGACCAGCGTCGGGATCGGCACCGGTGCCACCCCCACCCCGCTCGGCGCCTTCTACCTGACCGAGCTGCTGCAACCGCCCGACCCCGACGGCCCCTACGGGCCCTACGCCTTCGGCCTGTCGGGCTACAGCGAGACGCTCGAGTCGTTCCAGGGAGAGGACGCCGTGATCGGGATCCACGGCACCGACGACCCCTCGTCGGTGGGCGGCGACGTCAGCCACGGCTGCATCCGGGTGCCCAACGACGTGATCGCCGACCTGGCGTCGTACCTGCCCCTCGGCACGCCGGTCATCATCACGCCGTAGCCCCGGATCCGGGATCCTCCACGCCGTGACGACGGGATCGATCCCGTGGTGATCGGCGGCCCGGCCGGTCAGGATGACCCCGAGAACGGGCAGGACGATTCCGAGGTAGGGAGAGGGTTGGCGATGGGCGTGCAAGGAGCCGATCTCGACGGGCTGGCGCGGCTGAGGGCCTCGTTCGAGCGTCAATCCGGAACCCTGCAGTCGATCGCGGCCGGCGCCTCCACCGGCGTCGCTGCTCTCGACCAGCTGTGGGCGGGTCCCGATGCCGGCCAGTTCCGCACGGTGTGGACCACCGTGCACCGCCGAGCGCTGAGCACCGCCGTGGCCGCCCTCGCCGAGGCGGCGGCCACCATCGAACGCAACCGACGGGCCCAGGAGATGGCGAGCGCCGTCGACGGCGGCGCCGCCTTCGGGCCCGGCGGCCTGGCGTCGCCGCTCGGCCCGCCCGGCCCCATCGAGGGGCCCTCCCCGATCACCGGGCCGGTGCCCACGGCCCGGCCGGTGGAGGACGTGTTCAGCGAGGACTACATGAACGGTTTCGTCGGGCGCCGGGTCCCGGGGGAGAACTCGCCCGAGCTGAACGGTCTGCTGGAGGCGGTGTTGGCCGATGACGGCGCCGATCCGGCCCGGCTCCAGGCCAACCTCGACCGGATCGCCGATATCCGGGGTGTCGACCGGGGCGAGTTCCGGGCCCAGTACGCCACCTACCAGCAGCTACTGGCCGACGACCGGGGAGTGGACGCACCATCCATCGACCTGGACCGGCACGGCGATTTCCTCGGGTCCACCGCCTCGCTCCGCTACGGCTCGGTGGTTGGCGACCTGTACGGCATCGACCCGGTGTTCGGTGCCCTCCTCAACCCCACGGGCGGTCTCGTGGGTGGGGCCGACGACTCCTACCAGCCGGGTGACAACGACGCCGTAGGCTACCACGGCATCTTCCACGATGCCGCCGGCTACCTCTACAACCATCAGGGCATCGGGCCGGGCTACAACTACCTCGGCCGGGAGTTCACATCGACCGGCTCGCCCACCACCGGACAGTACGCCGGGATCTCCTGGTGGGTTGGCAATCACCCGACGCTGGATGCCGACCTGTCCCAGGTGACCGCACTGGCGCCAGACGCCGATCAGCGGCTGGTGACGGCCGTCCAGGTGGCGCACGCTCTCGGGGCCGAGGAGGCCATCGGCCAGGTGGCGATCCTCGGCGAAGGCGGCTACACCATCGGCCGGGGCGCGCTCGACGTGGCCGCGGGCCACCCGTCAGGTCTGGGCGACGTGGCCCGGGGAACCGGGAACATCATCATCGGCACCGGCGACAACGCCTGGGACCTGGCGAACAAGCAGTTGGATCTGACCGCCGACGGTCTGCAGGCTGCCGGTGGGGTGCTACTCGATCACGCCGATGATCTGGTCGGGCCGCCGTTCACTCCCTTGACCGGGCTGTTCGGTTGACGGCACCGTCGCCGGGCACCAGCGCCGCACAGCCGGTTAGCATGCCGGCCGTGGCGAAGTCTCAGCGGCGGGCGTTGGTGCTGATCGGGGTGGCTGTGCTGTCGGTGCCGTTGCTGCTGGCAGGGGCCGCCTTCGCCGCCATTCAGATCTACCTCCACACCGACAACGCCGCGGACCTGGACCCGGCGGTAGCGGTCAACATCCGCATCCACAACGACATGGACGTCGAGATCGACCGGCTGTGGTTGGGGCGGGGCATCGATCCCGCGTCGTCGAGCAACCCGACGTTCAGGACCCGCTACTCCGACATCGCAGCCGGCGCCGACTCCGGGTACCAGCCAGTGGAGCACTATGCGCCGAACTACGAGGGGGCCGAGGTGGTCGTCGGTAGCGACACGTTCCCGGTCGATCCCCGGGCGCTGTCGCCGTTGGTGGCCGACCTCCGGCCCGGCGGGTACTACACGTTCGTCTTCGACCAGCAGAACGGCCTGATCGTCGTCACTGAGGTGACCGCCGACCCGGCCCCGGCCTGAGCCTCGGGGGCACCGGATGGGGCCGGCTACCATGCCGCCGTGGCTGGATCGCGGCGCACGTCAGGAAAGCTCATCGCCGCCGTGGTGGTGGTGCCCATCCTGATGGCCATCGCCACCATGGTGGCCCTGGCCCTGTCGTTGCGGGGCAACGACGCCGCCGATCTCGACCCGGCGGAGGCGGTGAACATCCGTATCCACAACGGCATGGACGCCCGGATAGACCGGCTGTTCCTGGGCCGTGACGTGGCGGCCGGGGCCACCGAAGACCCGTCGTTCCACACCCGGTTCGCCGGTATCGACCAGGGTGCCGATTCCGACTACCTCCCGGTCGCCCCCGACCCCGACAACTACGACAACATCAGCTTCACCATGGACGGCCGGGACTGGTCGGTCGACCCGCTGCTGCTCCGGCCCGAGGTAGCCGACCTGGCCGCCGGGAGCTGGTACACGATCGTGCTCGACCAGGAGGGCGGTCAGGCGGTGGTGGCCGGGATCACCACCGATCCCGCCCCCTGACGGCAACGCCCGACGGGCTCGGCCGTTCGCCGGCCCAGCCCCTGGCGAGCACCTAAGGTACGGCCATGGCGACAATTCGCGAGTTGGCCGAGGAGCACTGGCAGGGGCGGGGCGACCTGGTCCACGCCCACCACCCGGTGGCCCGCCTCCCCGGCGACGACGGCCAGATCCACGGCGAGGAGATCGCCGACGACGTGCTCCACCTCAAGAGCGTGGCCTCGGTCAACGCCGTCGACACCGGCGACGGCCTGGTGATGCTCGACACCGGCGGCGCCTTCGACCGCGACATCGTGCACGCCGAGGTGCGCCGCTGGCGGCCCGATCCGCTGGCCGCCGCCATCTACTCCCATCACCACATCGACCACGTGTTCGGCACCGCCCTGTTCGAGGCCGAGGCGGCCGAACGGGGGTGGGCCCGACCCGTGGTCTACGCCCATCGCGACGTGCCCGAGCATTTCGCCCGCTACACCCGCACCGTCGGCTGGAACACCGCCATCAACCGGCGCCAGTTCGCCATCGACCTGCCCGGCTTCACCTGGCCCTCGGAGTTCCGCCTGCCCGACGTGACCTACGAGCGGTCGCTCACGTTCACCCGGGGCGACCTCACGTTCGAGCTGCGTCACGCCCGGGGGGAGACCGACGACGCCACCTGGACCTGGGTGCCGGAGCGGAAGATCCTCCACCCCGGCGATCTCTTCATCTGGGCGGTGCCCAACGCCGGGAACCCCCAGAAGGTGCAGCGCTACCTGTCGGACTGGGCCACCGCCCTGCGGGAGATGGCCGCCCTGGGCCCCGAACTGCTGCTGGCCGGCCACGGCCTGCCCATCTTCGGCCGCGACCGGATCGTGACCGCGCTCACCGACACCGCTGAGCTGCTGGAGTCGATCGAGGACCAGACGCTGGCCCTGATGAACCAGGGTCTCACGCTCGACACCTGCCTCCACGAGGTGGCGGTGCCGGCCCACCTGCGGGACAAGCCGTGGCTCCGGCCGGTCTACGACCATCCCCAGTTCCTGGTGCGCAACGTGTGGCGCCGCTACGGCGGTTGGTGGGACGGCGAGCCCGACAACCTGCTGCCGGCGCCTCGGGCCCAGCAGGCCCGGGAGTGGGTGACCCTGGCCGGGGGTGCCGGCCCGGTGCTGGATCGGGCCCGGGCCCTGCTCGACGGGGGCGATGCCCGGGCCGCCTGCCACCTGGTGGAGTTCGCCGCTCTGGCCGAGCCGGGCAACGCCGAGGTATGGGCGCTGCGGGCCGAGGTGTACCGGGCCCACGCCGGGCTCCACGAGAGCTCGATGGCCCGCAACATCCTCGCTCACGCAGCGCGGGCATCCGACCAGGGGCAACGAGACCTGGCCGGAGGCTCTGGAGCGCACTAGCGTGATCCGGCCATGACCCTGTTCGTGCAGCGGGTGCTCGACGGCCTGGCCGACGGATCGCTCTTCGGTGCCCTGGCCCTGGCCCTGACGATCGTCTACCAGGGCACCGGCCGGCTCAACCTGGCCCAGGGCGAGATGGGCACGATCGGCACCTACCTGGCCCTGGTGCTGTCGAGCTCGGTCTCGTCCCGGCTGGCCGGCACCGGCATCGCCCGCCAGATCGTGCCCTTCGCCCCCTGGCCCACCTGGCTGGCAGTGGTGGGGGCGGTGGCCGTGTCCGCCGCGATCGGGGCCCTGCTGGAGCGTTTCCTGGTGCGGCGGGTGGCCGACCGCCCGGTGGGGTCGACGGTGCGGGTGACGGTGGCTCTCCTGATGCTGGCCAACGCCTGGGCCACCATGACCTGGACCCGGTCGGGCTCGTTCCCCTCGCTGTTTCCGTCGGGCCCGAACGCCCACATCGGACTGGCCGGGGCCCGGCTCCGGGTGGCCACCATCGGGCTGTGGGCCGTGCTCCTGGCCCTGTACGGCGTGCTGTGGCTGGCTTCCCGCCGGACCCGGGCCGGACTCGCCTTCCGCTCGGTGGCCATGGCCCCGGGGCCGAGCGCCCTGGCCGGTATCCGGGTGCGGCGGGTGTGGATGGGGAGCTGGGCGATGGCCGCTGGCATCGGGACGCTGGTGGGAGTGTTGTCGGCGTCCCGCCTGGTGCTCACGCCCGACATGATGGTGCGCCTGCTCGTGTTCGGGTTCGTGGCCGCCGCCATCGGTGGGTTCGCCCGGCCCGGCGGGGCCCTGATCGGGGGCCTGGTGGTGGGTGTCGGCCAGAGCCTGATCGGTGGGTACGGGCCGGCCACCGGCGAGACCTTGTCGTTCCCCCTGATCGTGGTGGGCCTCATCGTGTTGCTGGTGGTTCGCCCGGGAGAGACCGTGGGCGGGGTGGCCGATCTGCTGACGGGGGGCCAGGGTCTGCGCCGGTCGCCCGAGCCGGGCTGGCGCTCGGCCGTGGTCCGGTCGGCCGAGCCGTCGCTGGGGTGGGCCCGTTGGCTGGGCCGGGCCGGGCTGGTGGTGGCCGTGGCCGCGCTGCCGGCGTGGATCCTGCCCGTGGTCGACGCCCGTACCTGGGTGCAGCTGGTGGGCACGGTGGTGGCCTTCGCCGGCCTGGCCGTGCTGCTGGGCCCGGCCGGGGGGCTGTCGCTGGGTCACGCCGCCTTCATGGGCGTGGGGGCCTACACAGTGGGTATCGCCGGCCGGTACGGCATCCACCCCCTGCTGGGAGTGGTGCTGGCCGCCGCGGTGGGCGCCGTCGCCGGGGTGGCGGTGGGGTTCCCCGCCCTGCGGATCCGGGGCCAGTACCTGGCCGTGATCACCTTCTGCGTGGCCGTGGTGCTACCCAATCTGGTGGGCTTGTTCCGCCGCTTCACCGGGGGCGACCTGGGGCCGCCCCTCATCCCCGTGCCGGCCGCCCCGTCGTGGTTCCCCGACGGTGGGCGCGACCACACCTGGTACCACGTGGTGGCCCTGATGATCGCGGCCCTGGCTCTGGGCCTGGTACACCGCCTGCTCGGCGGGGCCTGGGGCCGGGCCCTGCGAGCGAGCACCGACGACGCCCTGGCCGCCGCCTCCATGGGGGTGCCGGTGGCCCGGATCCGTACCTCCGCCTTCGCCCTGGCCACGGCGCTGGGGGCGATGGGCGGAGCCCTGATGGCGGTGCCCCAGCAGGCGGTGACGGGCAGCATCCTCGACCCGTTCCGGTCGCTGGCCGCCTTTGCCCTGGTGCTGCTGTGCGGGGTCGACTCCCTGGCCGGGCCGGTGCTGGCCGCCGTGCTCTATATCGGCACCCCGTGGTTCCTGGGGACCACCGGCTGGGCCCTGGGTGCCCAGGGCGTGGCCCCGGACGCCACCGGTGGAGGCGCCTACCTCCTGTGGGGCCTGGCTCTGTTGGTGGGGACGCTGGTGGTGCCCGACGGGATCGTGCCCGCCCTGCGCCGGCTGGTGGCCCGGGAGCGGGCCGGCGCCGGTTTCGGGCCGGGGGTAGGAGCCGATGCATCCGATCTGGCGGCGGGCTTGCCCGGCTAGCGCCGGCGGGGGCGTCAGCCCCCGAAGCGTGGGCCGGAGGCGCTGGCGGTGGGTGGGGCCCCACCGCCGGATGGGGGAGGCGCGGAGCGCCGGCGGGGGCGCCAGCCCCCGAAACATACGGCGGGCTTGCCCGGCTAGGGTCGGAGCGGGCACCCTCGGAGGCGATGGAGCGCGATCCGGGCCTGTATGGGCCGAGCAACTTCCGTGACCTCGGCGGGTACGCCACAGCCGACGGACGCCGGGTGCGGTGGCGCCGGGTGTTCCGGTCCGACGCCCTGCGTCTCACCGAGGCCGACGTGGCCGTGCTGCGCCAGCTCGGGCTGCGCACGGCCGTCGACTTCCGCACTCCGATGGAGTACGGGCACCGGGAAGGTGGGGGGAGCGAGACGCATGTGGCCCGCTGGGCCGAGGTGGGGTTCCGGCGGATCCACCTGCCGATGATCGACGAGACCCGGGTGGCCCGCCAGGCCAGCGACGAACGGCCGCCGGCGGCCCGGGGCTACCTCAAGATGCTGGAACGGGGTGGGCCGGCCCTGGTCGAGCTGTTCGGGCTGCTGGCCAGCGAGGAGCACCACCCCCTGGTGTTCCATTGCTCCGCCGGCAAGGACCGCACCGGGATCGCGGCGGCCCTGCTGCTGGGCGTGCTCGGGGTCGACGACGCCACGATCGTGGCCGACTACGCCCTGTCGCAGGCGAACATGGAGCGGGCCCTGGCCAAGATCCAGGCTCGGCCCGACGCCGACCGCATCCTCGCCAACCGGCCGGTGGCGGCCTGGCAGGCCCCCACCGAGGCCGTGGTCGGGTTCGTCGAGGGTGTGCGGGAGGTCCACGGCTCGTGGGAGTCGGCGGCCGCCTCGATCGGCATCGACGGGGCCACCGTCGCCACCCTCCGCCGGTTGTTGCTCACCGACTGACCCGCCCCTCCGCCCCGCCCGGCCCCAGATCCCGGTGC
>CADEDH010000033.1:23841-34806 GCA_902826025.1 uncultured Actinomycetes bacterium | reverse complement strand
GGGTCAGCGGGCCTGCCAGTTGGGGGTGCGCTTCTCCAGGAAGGCGGCCACGCCTTCCTTGCGGTCCTCCGACAGGTAGGGGTTGGGGCCGGCGTTGAGCCGCAGGGCGGCCGAGACCGGCAGGTCACGGCCCTTGGTGATCATGGCCTTGTAGCGCTGGGTGGTCAGCGGGGCGTTGGCCACGATCGAGCGGACCAGGGCCTCGGTCCGCTCCGCCAGCTCGGCCCGAGGAACCACCTGCTGCACCAGGCCCCAGTGGAGCGCGGTGGCAGCGTCGACCGGCTCGCCCGTGTAGAGCATCTGGTAGGCCACCCCGAGGGGCACCACCCGGGGCAGGACCACCGAGCCGAAGTTGGCCCCCAGGCCCCGCTTGGCCTCGGGCATACCGATGCGCAGGTCGTCGGCGGCGATGCGGACGTCGCAGGCCACGGCCAGCTCGCATCCCCCGCCCATGGCCCAACCGAACAGCGAGGCCACCGTCGGCTTCGAGCACTCCAGGATCACCTCGAAGAAGTTGCGGCGGGAGCCCGTCATCGGTACCGCCCCCGGGCGCCGGCCGGCCGACCGATCACCATTGCCACCGGCCCGGCCGTCCGCCGCTCCTGTGCTCATGCGGGCGGCGTCCGCCGCTCCCATGTCCTTCAGGTCGGCGCCGGCGCAGAAGGCCCGCTCGCCGGTGGCCGACAGCACCACGGCCCAGACGTCGCGGTCGGTGGAGAAGGCGTCGAACGCGTCCACGAGGTCGTCGGCCAGGCCCACCGAGATGGCGTTCATCCGGTCGGGCCGGTCGATGGTGGCGTAGGCCACCTTGTCCCGCACCTCCACGATCAGGCCACCGTCGGTCCGCTCCGGTCCACTCATGGGCCCGACGCTAGGACATGGCCCGAGTTACGGCCACGCTGGGGCCGGGTACAAAGTCGAATCATGACCACCATCGGCCAGTCCCGCACCGGCACCGGCTCCGGCGCCCGGCCGTGGGTGGCCCTGGTCGGCTTCATCGTGGCCTGCCAGGCCGCCGGTCTCATCGGCATCCCGTTCAACGAGCGGGCCATCGACACCTGGTACGACACGCTCGACAAGCCCTCGTTCAATCCGCCGAGCTGGGTCTTCGGCCCGGTGTGGACCACGCTCTACCTGCTGATGGCGGTGGCGGCCTGGTTGGTGTGGCGCAGCGACGACCGGCGTCGCCGCCCTGCGCTGGCCTTGTTCGCCGGGCAGCTCGTGCTCAACGCCGTCTGGTCGCCCTTGTTCTTCGGGGCCCGGCTCCCGGGATGGGCGTTGGCCGAGATCGTGGTGCTGTGGCTGGCGGTGGCCGCTACCACCGCGTGGTTCTGGTCGATCGATCGCCGGGCGGGGGCCCTGCTCGTGCCGTACCTGGCCTGGGTCAGCTTCGCCGCCGTGCTCAACGCCGAGATCGTGCGCCTGAACTGATCCAACTAGTCTTGAGGCCGGCGTTGCGAACGGCTCAGGGGGGTCACCAGGCATGCAGATCGGCTACTTCACCGAACGTCCCTACCGGTGGCTCGACGAAGACGACGTGTTGCGTAACAAGGCCTTCTTCGCCCTGCCCAACGACCGCTTCGACCATCTGAAGGCGGCCGACGACTACAACCACTGGCTCGACGAGTACCAGGCGGCCGAGGAGATGGGCTTCGACGTGCTCGCCCTCAACGAGCACCACGGCAACCCCATCTGCATGGGCAGCGTGCAGAACATCGAGGCGTCGATCCTGGCCCGGATCACGAGCAAGGCCCGCATCGCCCTCATCGGCAACCCCCTGCCGGTCAACAAGCACCCCCTGCGCCTGGCCGAGGAGCTGGCCACGATCGACCTGATCTCCCGGGGCCGCCTGATCAGCGGTTGGGTGCGGGGCGCCGGGGCCGAGCAGTTCTTCAACAACGCCAACCCGGCCTACAACCGGGAGTACCTCGACGAGGCGCACGAGTTCATCATCCAGGCCTGGACCCGCCCCGGTCCCTGGCGCTATGAGGGCAAGCACTTCCACTACCGCCACGTGAACCCGTGGGCCCTGCCGTTTCAGAAGCCACACCCGCCGATCTGGATGCCCGGCGTGCTGTCGCCCGAGACCGTGCTGTGGGCGGCCGACCGGGGTTACCCCTACATCGGGCTGGGCACCGCCATCGGCCCCACCACCGAGCTGTGGGATCTCTACGCCGACCGGGCGGCGGCCAACGGCCTGCAGGCCGGGCCCGAGAACTTCGGGTACGTCATCCCCGTGTTCTGCGCCGACTCCGAAGACAAGGCCCAGGAGCTGGGCCGGGGCTTCGTGTTCGGCGGCGGGCAGAACGCCTTCAGCCGGCCCGAGCACACCCTGCCCCCGGGCTACAACTCGAAGGCCGCAACCAAGCGGCTGGCCGAGGCCGGGGTGAATGCCACCACCTGGACCGGCCTGGCCACTGCCCGCAAGGCCAACATGGTGGGCGACAACCGGCCCGACGACAGCGAGCCGGAAGATCTGGAGTCGATCCGCCAGAAGCTGTACCGGGGTCTGCAGCGGGCCCAGGACGCCCACACCGTGCTCGTCGGCACGCCCGACCAGGTGGCAACGAAGATGAAGCGGGTCATGTCGATCGTGCGGCCCGGCGTGGTGATCTTCCTCCACATCCAGGGCCCCGTGTCGAACGAGGACCGGATGCGGAGCATGGAGCTGCTGACCGAGCACGTGGTGCCCGACATGCGCGATCACGCCTCGTCGATCGGCCTGGTCGACCAGTTCCAGCGGGAGCCGGGCTCGGTCAAGATCCCCCACGGCGCCGCCCGCGACGACGTGGTGGATCGCAGCGGCCTCAAGTACATCAACGCGATCTGAGGGGGGCCTGCTGATGGGCGCCACGCTCGACTGGTACGGCTGTGCCACCTACCGCCTCACGGTGGATGACACCGTGATCTTCCTCGACGCCTACATCGACCGGGTACCGGGGGCGGCCGGCCCCCAGCCCCCGGTGGTGGCCGACGACATCGACCGCTGCGACTGGATCGTGGTCGGCCACTCCCACTTCGACCACCTGTGGGGGGCGGAGCGGATCGCGGCCAACACCGGGGCCACGATCATCGGGTCACACGAGACGGTGCGGGTGATGGAGAGCGCGGGCGTGCCGATGCGCCAGCTCATGCCGGTGGCCGGCGGGGAGCGGGTGGCGCTGGCCGACGGGCTGAGCGTGTCGATCTACCCCAGCCTCCATTCATGCGTGTGGTCGCACAAGGGAATGCACCCGGCCGACGAGGTGTGCCTGGGCGACCTGTGGCTCACCCACCAGGAGCGCCAGGCCCGCTTCGCCGGGCTGTTCGACCACATCGGCTCCCTGGGCGAGGCCACCCGGGAGCACCTGCGGGTGTCGGACCAGAAGCCCCGGGGCGACGGCCATTCGCTGGTGTTCCTGTTCGACACGCCGGAGGGGTCGCTGCTGTACCAGGACACGTCGGGGCACTGGTCGGGCATCGTGCGCGATCTCCGGCCCGACGTGGCCATCATCGCCGCCGCCGGCCGGGGCAACGTCGACGGCGAGCCGATCCAGGGGTCGCTGGCCCAGTTCGTGGCCCGCCAGGCGTCACTACTGCGGCCTCAGCGGGTGATCCTGAGCCACCACGACGACTGGCTCCCCGGGTTCTCCATCGACACCGACACGGCCCCCATCCGGGAGGAGCTGAGCCGCTGGTTGCCCCGCTGCGAGCTGGCCGAACCCGGCTACCTCGACGGCTATCCGGTCTTCGCCGGCCTCTGATCCCCGCCCGGGCGGGCGCAGGCAGGCGTCAGGCGTCGGGGCGGTCGGCGGCGAGGTCGCGGACGTAGGCGTCCTCCAGGCCGGCTTCCACCTGCTCGGCCGTGACCTTGCCCTCGCCACCGGTGTGGCGGAGGAGGATCTTGGCCGGCGACGGGCGGTTGTCGGCTCCCGGCCAGGAGTCGGGCTGCCACAGTCCGGCCCGGCGCAGCGACTTGGCGCAGTGGATGTAGGCCTCCCGCACCCGGACGCCGATGGCCGTCGCCGGGCGGCGGAGCTGGTCGGTGAAGGCATCGAGCACGGCCGGGTCGGTGGTGATGCAGGCCTCGCCGTTGGCCCGCAGCGTCTCGCCCAGTCCGGGGATCAGGAACAGCAGGGCGATCTCGCCGGTGGCGACCACGTTCTGGAGCGAGTCGAGCCGGTTGTTGCCGTTGAGGTCGGGGATGGCCAAGCGGTGGTCGTCGAGAACCCGCACGAAGCCGGCCGGGCCGCCCCGGGGTGACACGTCCTGGCGGCCGTCGGGGTCGGCCGTGCCCACCAGCACCATGGTCGACAGGGCGATGAAGTCGCGGCAGCCCTGATCGAGGTGGTCCACGGCCTTGTTGGCCGCCAGCTTGTGGGGCTCCTTGTAGATCTGGCGGAGCCCCTCCACCGACGTGATCACGTCACCGAACCCGAGCCCCGCCGTCGATGCAGTCGTCGTCATTCGATCAACGGTAGTGCCGCCTCCCCGCCGACGCCCGCCCCAACCGCGTCGCGATCGGCGCGGTCAGCGCGACAACTGCGACGAGGTTCGAACTGTGTCGCGGTTGTGGCGGCTGGCAGCGAGGGCGGCGTCAGCGCAGCGGGACCCAGGGCGACAGGCGCAGCTCGGCCGCCTCCCGGGCGGCCAGGCGCTCCAGCAGGGCCCGCAGCTCGGCCGCGACGTCGACGGGGCCGGTGCCGGCGGCCAGCTGGGCCGACAGATCGGCGGCGGCATCCCGCAGAGCCAGGTCGGCCGCCGCCAGCTCGGTGGCCGGGGGTGGCGTCTCGGGAGGAAGCGAACGGGCCAGGGCCAAGGCGTCGGCCACCGGCCCGTCGGCCGGCTCGTCGAGCCCGACGGCGGCCCACAGGCGGGGGAGGGTGTCGGCCAGGTCGGCGGTGTCGGTGTGCAGGTACGGACCGAGGCGAGGGACGGCTCGGGCCACGCGGCGGGTGAGGGCGATGGCGGCCAGCAGCTCGTCGCGGGCCGGACCGGGCGCCAGCTCGGGCAGCACGGTGGCGGCCAGCCCGTCGGCCATGCCGGCCAGCAGCTCGTCGAGCGACGGGTTCAGCATGGGTCGTGGGCCCCCTGGGCTCCGGGGCGGTCGGCGCCGGCCGCCTCCAGCTCGGCCTCGGCCACGAGGGCCAGGGCCGCCTGCAGGAACCCGGGCACGGTGGCCGACCGGTTGGCGTGGCGGACGCTGGCCCCCTCCACGGCGAACGATCGGGTGGCGGTGAGGGAGATCACGCTGTGCTTCACCTCGCCGAAGATCCGCCACCACCGCAGGTGAGCCGGTGCGTACGGCACCCCGCCGGCATCGGCGTAGGCGGCCAGGAACTCTTCGAACGGGCAGGCGGCGGCCGGTGTCCACACCTCGCGGTACACCCAGCCCAGATCCTCGATCGGGTCGCCCAGGTGCACCATCTCCCAGTCGAGCAGCGCCGTGAGGTGCCCGTCATGGGCCAGCAGGTTTCCGAACCGCAGATCCCCGTGCACCACCGACACCCGGGCCGCCACTGGGGCCCGGGCCGCCAGCCACTCGAAGCAGTACACCAGCCCGGGATGGGGCTCGAGGCGATGCCGCTCGAACTGGGCCCGCCACAGCGCCAGCTGGTCGGCCGCCGCCGTGGCCACCGTCGTAGCCGGCAGGTGGGTGAAGGGGCCGACGTCGACGCCGTGGAGCCGGGCCGCGGCCGCCGCCAGGTCGTGGGCGATGATCCGGTTGGCGGCGTGGTGCTCGGGTTGGCGCAGCGAGCGGGTCTCGGCCGTGCCCGGCACCCAACCGGTGACGAAGAAGGGCTGCCCGAACGCCTCGCCCGCCTCGTCGAGCCACAGGGCGGGCGGGGCCGCCACCCCGCTGCCCTCCAGCCGGGCCAGGGTGTGGAACTCGGGCCCCAGCTCGGTCTCCAGCTGCCCGGCCTCGGCCTTCACCAGCATCACGCCGCGGGCCTCCCGGCCGTCGGCCCAGCGGGCGGTGAACCCCCATGGGTCCCGGGCGTTGCCCACCGACGAGATCGGGGCCAGGTCGACCACCGTCACCGTCTGGCCCTCGGCCGCGCTCAGGTAGGTCTCGAGCCCCGACCGCATGTCGGTCGACGCCATGATGCCGGCAGCCATCGGGGCCCGGGCCCTACAGGAACGCCCAGCCGGGGCGGCCGGCGGCGCACAGCTCGTAGGCGGTGGGGTCGATCGGCTGGTACAGCCCGGTGGCCGTCTCCCCGTTGCACGTCACCCGGCACAGGTGCTCGTCGAGCCCGGCGATCCGGGCCCGCACCTCGGGCTGGTTGACGTCGTAGGTCTCACCCTCGATCAGGTCGGGGCCGGCGTAGCTGCCCTGGTGAATGTCTTTGTCGGGCGTGCCCCCGTACATCCCGCACCGCAGGTAGGCCGTCTGGTTGCCGATCCGCTCGTAGTGGACCTGGCGCACCTCGCCGGTGTCGAGCGTGTAGTCCACCACGCCCTCCACGAAGATGTTGGTGTCGGGCTCGAACCGCAGGCGACGCGTCGGCTTGGCCACCCGCCCCGACCCGGGCCGGGGATCGCCGAAGGGGTAGAACACCCGGTCGCCCCACAACGTCCACGACGGGAAGGCGACGAAGGCGTTGCCCGACACCCCGACGTGGAGCCGGCCGCCGAGCGACAGCGCCGGCCCGCCCACACCTCGCCCCACGCCCCAGTGACGGTCCCGGGTGCCGGGGGAGCCGGCCGGGATCTCGATCCGATGGCCGTCGACCTCGACCCAACCGTGTACCACCCCGAAGCTCTCGAAGCCGGTGGTCACGTCGTTGCGCCGCCCCGGGGGCGAGCCGCCAGCCAGATTCGACAGCGGCTCCCGGAACGTCTGGCGGGTGGTGTCGTGGAAGTCGATCTGGAAGCTGACGCCCCACTCGTTCGGCTCCAGGATGTAGCGCCACCACCGCATGCCCCGGATGATGCGGGGGGCGATGGGCCCGATCCGCAGGTCGGCCCGGTCGACCCCCAGGGCCCGGAACCCCCGTACCGCGGTGTGCCGGCCCTGGTGGTTGACGATGGCGTAGGCCTCGGCCCGGTCGAGGTTGGGGTAGAAGCTGCAGCCGGTGGCCACCAGCACCTCGCCGGCCGGGTCGTGGCACACCATCCAGTACCGCTCGTAGGCCCGGGGATCGCCCGACCACATCACCCGGATCGGGTCCGGGGTCTGGTGGATCATGTAGTCGTCGAGCGGCGACAGGGGGAACTGCTCGGCGAAGTACCCGTCGGACACGGTGAGGCTGGGGATCGGTTCGCCGTCGGGGGGCGGCTGGTCGGGGCTGCTCACGGTGGTCCTCTCGGGGCTGGGAACGATGGGGGAGGGGGGGAATCAGGATCGACGGTTGGCGGGGTCCCGGTCGAGCCGGTGGCGCAGGGCCCGAGCGGCGGTTGCCACCTGGGTGGCATCCAGCGAATCGGTGGCGTCGGCCAGGCGGCCCCGCAGTTCCACGTTGCGGCGGTGGGCCGGGCCGACGCTGAAAGTGGGGTCGGTGGGATCGTCGGCGGGCGTACCAGCGGCGATCCCGAGCCCGGCCAACAGTTCGGCCAGCCGCTGGTTGTCGTCGACGAGGAAGGCCAGGGCGCCAGGCCAGGCGCTGGCGGCCTGGCGGATCAGCCGCCGGGTATCGGCCACCATGGCGGCCCCGGCCGGCGACAGGCCGGGATCGGCCGCCACCTGCTCCAGTAGGCGACGGGCCCCGGCCAGGTGCTGGCCCACGACGTGATCGTCGACGGCGCCGCCGTCGACGGGGCCGACCGTGGCGGCTCCCTTGGAATCGGACCCGGGCGGGGCCACGGCATCGAGCAGGGCCCGCAGCACGGCGGCCGTGGGGCGGTAGGGCTCGTCGCTGCGGCCCTCGCGGAACGAACGAAGGCCGCTGATCTGCATCACCGCCGTCTTGTACGAGGCCAGCACGTTCCACCAGGCCACGGCGTCGGAGTCGACGGCGATGCCGGTGGCCGCCTCGTACCGGGCGAACAGGTCGGCCCGCTCCCAGGCCCCCGGGATCAGGTGCTCCCGTAACCGAAGGGGCTGGGTGATCCAGCCGAGGTCCTCCATGGGGTCGCCCAGGTGGGCCAGCTCCCAGTCGAGCAGGGCCACCAACCGGTGGCCGTCCTCCAGCAGCACGTTGCCCGGCTTGAAGTCGCCGTGTACCAGCACCGTGCGGGGCGAGCGGGGGGCGGAGGCGGCCAGCCAGCGGCGGGCCACCTCCAGCTCGGGCCACGGTTCCTGCTGGTCCCGGCGCAGGATCGCCGTCCACCCGTCGAGCTCGGTCCAGGCCGCATCCGGCCCCGGATCGGCCAGCACGGTGTGCAGTCCGGCAGTGGCCCAATCGGCGCGGTGGAGGGTGGCGAGCAGATCGCAGAACCGGTGGGCCAGGTCCACCCGCTCGGCTCGGGGCCGGTCGCCGTTGACCACGAAGTAGTCGACCTCGCCCGGCTCCCGCACCATGACCAACGACGGGCGGCCCAGTTGGCTGCCGTCGCCGTCGAGCCAGCGGACCCGGGGCGCCGGCACCGCCGTGGCCTCCAGCGCCCGGAGCACGGCGAACTCGGTGGCCCGGCTCGTCTCCAGCAGCCCGCCCCGGGGGTCGCGCCGGACGATGAGGGGCTCGACCGTGCCGTCGGGCCACACTGCGTCGAACAGCCAGTTCTCCCTCGAACGGCCGACACCCACCCGTTGCAGGCGCTCGATGCGGGGTGGGGCGGCCACGTCGGGCTGGGTGGCCAGGAAGCGTTCCAGCTGGTCCAGGATGTCGTCGCTCGCCTCGGGCACTCCGCCCGTTCTACCCCACCCCGCCCACCCAGGGCGAGCGGGAACTGTGGCGCCCGACGCTGGATTTTGCGCGCTGGCGCCACAGTTCGCAGCCCAGGGGGCCGCCGGTAGGCTGCCCGGCCTATGGGGGAGTCCATCCTGGTCCGGGGCTCATGCCACCACGATTGTCCCGACACCTGCGTGTGGGACGTCACGGTCGACGACGGGCGGGCCGTGCGCCTCCGCGGCAACCGGGATCATCCCACCACCCGGGGTGAGCTGTGCCCCAAGGTCAACCGGTACCTGGAGCGGGTCTACCACCCCGACCGCCTCCTCACCCCGCTGCGCCGGGTTGGCCCCAAGGGCGAAGGCCGGTTCGAGCCGATCAGCTGGGACGAGGCCATCACCGAGGCCGCCGGCCGCCTCAATGCCATTCGGGCCGAGAGCGGGGGCGCCGCCATCCTGCCCTTCTCGTTCGACGGCACCCAGGGCGTGATCCAGAAAGGACTGGTGGCCGACCGCTTCTTCGATGCCGTGGGCGCCAGCGACATCCGCCGTCACCTGTGCGGGGTGACGGCCTGGCTGGGCGCGGCCGACGTGACCGGCCAGCCTGTGGGCCTCGACCCCGAGGACCTGGCACTGGCCCGCACGATCATCCTGTGGGGCACCAACACCTATCTCACCAACCGCCACCTGTGGCCCACGATCGAGGCGGCGCGGGCCCAGGGGGCCACCGTGGTGGTGATCGATCCCGTGCGCACGATCACGGCGTCCCGGGTCGACCACCACCTGGCGGTGCGCCCCGGGTCCGACGTGGCGCTGGTGCTGGCGCTGATCCACGTGATGGACCGTGACGGCCTGCTCGACGAGACCTGGATCGCCGAGCGCACCACGGGGGCCGACGAGCTGCGCCGGGCCGCCGCCGTGCAGCCTCTGGCCGAGGCGGCCGACAGCACCGGGATCCCGGTGGAGCGGATCGAATGGCTGGCGCACCTCTACGCCACCAACCGCCCGGCCGCCATCCGCACCCTGGTCGGTCCTGAGCACCGTCAGCGGGGCCGCGACATCATGGGCGCCATCGCCATGCTCCCCGCCGTCACCGGGGCCTGGCGCGACCCCGGCGGTGGCCTGGCCCGCTCCACCCAGATCTATTTCGAGACGGCCCTCAACTATCCGGTGCCCCATCCTGACGCCCCGGACCGGCGCCAGTTCAACATGGCCCGCCTGGGCCAGGTGCTCACCGACCCCGGCCTCGACCCCCCGATCCGAGCCCTGGTGGTGCACAACGCCAACCCGGCCGTGATCTGCCCCGACCAGAACCGGGTGGTGGCCGGCCTGGCCCGACACGACCTGTACACGATCGTGGTGGAGCAGTTCGCCACCGACACCGTGGCCTACGCCGACCTGGTGCTGCCGGCCACCACCCAGATCGAGCACCTCGACCTGGGCATCGCCTGGGGGCACCTCTACCTGTCGCTCAACCAGCCCGCCATCTCCCCCCGGGGCCAGGCCCGGCCCAACAGCGAGATCTTCCGGGCCCTGGCCCGGGCCATGGGACTGCCGGCCGGCCCGGCCGGGCTCCCGGCGGCCGACGGGTTCACCTGGGACGACGACGACGAGACCCTGATCCGGCGCCTGCTCGACTCCAGCCATCCGTGGCTCACCGGCATCACCTGGGACCGCCTCCAAAAGGAGTCGTGGTGCCGCCTGGCCGTGCCCGACCGGTACCGGCCCGGGGTCGACACGGCGCCGGCCACGGCCGACGGCCGGTTCCAGCTGCGGGCGCTCCGCCACCAGCCGGGGGCCGAGACGCCCGATGGCTCGCCCGAACTGGCCGCCCGCTACCCGCTCGTGCTGCTCACCCCGAAGCACCATCTCCGGTTCCACAACGCCAGTTACAGCGACTTCCCCGAGCACCAGCCCAGCGGCAACGCCCCCCGCCTCCTGCTCCATCCCGTCGACGCCGCGGCCCGGGGCCTGACGATCGCCGACCAGGTGGTGGTGTTCAACGACCGGGGCTCGCTGACCGTGGGCCTGGAACTGAGCGATGACCTCCAGCCCGGTGTGGCCGCCCTGCCGTTCGGCTGGTGGCACCGGGCCACCCCCGAAGGCCGCTCGGTCAACGTGCTCACCAACCCCGCCGTCCCCGACGACGACCTCGGATCCGCCGCCTTCCACGAGACCCTGGTCGACGTCCGGAGGACGGCGGCGGGGTAGGG
>CADEDH010000033.1:0-23741 GCA_902826025.1 uncultured Actinomycetes bacterium | reverse complement strand
CCGCCGCCTTCCACGAGACCCTGGTCGACGTCCGGAGGACGGCGGCGGGGTAGGGCCCGGCGACGTAGTCGCCACGGCGGAGCAGGGGCCGGCGACGTAGTCGCCACGGCGGGGTAGGGGCCCCGACGTAGATGGGGGAGCGGGCGACGGAGGAGCCTGCGACGGGGGCGCAGCCCCCGAAAAGCCAGAGCTCATCGGGCAAAAAGGTTGCAAACGGACCGTGGGCAAAGCTGCTCACGCCGTATCCCCGCGCCCGTGCGCCCCGTTTCTACAAGCACGTCGCCGTGTGGGCCTGAAGCCGCTGGACCCCGGACGTCCGAGCAGTCTCTTTTCTCATTCCTTTCAAAGGGGCACGAGGGTGTACGAGCCCATTGCAGTACTAGGAGCTGGTTGCCGTTTTCCCGGCGACGCAGCTGATCTGACCAACCTCGACGAGTTCGAGGCGTTCGTGATGCGAGGGGGCGACGCCGTCGGCCCGATGCCGGAAGACCGGTGGAACGTCGACGCCCTCTACTCCGAGGACCCGTCGGCCCGGGGCCGGATGTACGTGCGCCGGGGCTCGTTCCTGCGCTGGGACTTCCGCCAGTTCGACGCCCCCCTGTTCGGCATCTCCCCCAAGGAAGCGTCGATCATGGACCCCCAGCAGCGCCTGGTGCTCGACGTCGCCCTCGACACGCTGCACCACGCCCGGGTCGACTTCGACGCCCTGGCCGGGTCGGCCACCGGGGTGTTCATGGGCGGCTTCATGCTCGACCACCTCACCGGCAACGCCCACTTCACAGTGCGGGAGCGGATGACCAACCACTCGCCCACCAGCGCCATGGCCACCATGTTGTCGAACCGGGTGTCGTTCGCCCTCGGCCTGCAGGGCCCGAGCCTCACCATCGACACCGCCTGCTCGTCGTCGCTGGTGGCCATCCACATGGCCTGCCGGTCGCTCCAGGCCGGGGACGCCGACCTGTGCCTGGCCGGCGGCGTGAACTACATGCTGATGGCCAACACCATCATGATGCTGTGCAAGGGCCAGTTCCTGGCCCGCGACGGCCGGTCCAAGAGCTTCGACGCCTCAGCCGACGGCTACGGCCGGGGCGAGGGGTGCGGCATGGTGGCCCTCAAGCGGCTGGCCGACGCCGAGGCCGACGGCGACGAGATCCTCGGCATCATCATCGGCTCCGGTGTCAACTCCGACGGCGCCACCCCCGGCATCACCGTTCCCAACCCCGAGGCCCAGGCGGCCCTCATGTTCAAGGTCTACGCCGACGCCGGCTTCTCGGCCGCCGACATCGACCTGTTCGAGGCCCACGGCACCGGCACCCCGGTGGGTGACCCGCTGGAGGTGGCGGCCATGCGCAAGGTGCTGGCCGCCCACGGCGCCGACCAACGGGTGGTGCTGGGCTCGATCAAGGCCGGCATCGGCCACACCGAGGCCGCCGCCGGGGTGGCCGGCCTGCTCAAGGCGGTGGTCAGCGTGCGATCGGGCAAGGTCGGGCCCCAGGCCTGGCTCCAGGAGCTCAACCCGGCCCTCCAGCTGGACGACACGGGGCTGGAGATCGCCCGCAGCGGCCCGCTCGGTATCGCCCACCCCGACCGGCCGAGCACGGCCGTCGTCAACTCCTTCGGCTACGGCGGCACCAACGCCCACGTGGTGGTGACCTCGCATGCCTGAGATCCATCGCCTTCCTGTCACGGGGGCCAACCAGGAGCGGGCGGCCGAGAACGCCCAGCAGCTGATCGACCTCATCCAGGCCGCCGGCGAGATCGGGTTCGAAGCCCAGGTGGAGGCGGCCTGGCGGGCCGCCCGAGGTCAGTCCCGCTGGATCGTGGCCGGACGCACCCGCAGTGAGCTGCTCACGGCCCTGGCCGAGCTGGTGCTCGACGGGAGCTGTGTGGCCTCCGGCCAGCACCGGGGCGGTGGCCGCCGGGTCACGTTCGTGTGCAGCGGCATGGGCCCCCAGTGGGCCCGCATGGGGCGGGGCCTGGCCCTCGAGATTCCCGCCTTCGCCGACCGGATCGCCGAGATCGACGCGCTGCTGTCGGTGTACAACGGCGGGTCGGTGTGGGGCGAGCTCGACAAGCACGACCCGGGCGACGTCCTGCCCACCCGCCTGGCCCAACCGGGCAACTTCCTGCTCCAGGCGGCGCTCCACGACCTGCTGGTGGCCGAGGGCATCCGGCCCGACGCCGTCATCGGCCACAGCGCCGGCGAGGTGGCGGCGGCCTACGCGGCGGGGATCTACACCCTCGACGAAGCGGCCCGAGTGGCCGTGGTCCGAGGCCGGCTCCAGGCCACGCTGGCCGGCCGGGGGGCGATGCTGGCTGTCGGCCTCAGCGAGGCCGAGGCGGTCGAGGCCATCGCGGAGCTGCCCGGCGTGTCGCTGGCCGCCGTCAACGATCACCAGGCGGTGACGGTGGCCGGCGACGCCAGCCAGATCGCCGAGCTGGAGCAGCGGATGCGGGACCAGCGGGTCTTCGCCAAGGTGCTGCGGGTCGAGGTGCCCTACCACAGCCCGGTGATGGATGAGATCGCCGCTGAGCTGGCCGACCAGATGGGCTTCATCCAGCCCAAGCCGGCCCGGCTGCCCATCTACTCCACCGTCAGCGGCACCCTGTCCACCGGCGAGGAGTGGGGCGCCGGCTACTGGCCCCGCAACGTGCGCCTGCCCGTGCGCTTCGCCCAAGCGGTGGGCCAGGCCCTGGCCGACGGCAGCACCACCTTCCTCGAGCTGGCCCCCCACCCGGTGCTCACCCCGAGCATCGAGGCCCTGGCCCGCACGACCACCGGCGTCAGCGTGACCCCTCTGCTGTCGCGCCGCGACGACGAATACCGCATGTTCCTGGGCGCCGTGGGCCGGCTGGCCCTCGAAGGGGTCGGCCGCCCGCCCCGGACCCGCTCGGCCCCGCTGCCCGCTCCCGTCCGGGCCCTCCAGAAGGTGTGGGACCAGGATCCGTGGTACGACGTCGACCGGGCCAACAGCTCGGCCGTTCCCGGCCTCACCCTGCTCGGGCGCCGGGTGTCGGATCACAACGACGAGTTCGACGTGGAGTTGTCGATCTCCGACCAGCCCTGGCTCGAGGGACATGCCGTGCAGGGCCTGGGGCCGGTGGTGCCGGCCACCATGTGGGCCGAGTTGCTGGCCTTGGCCGCCACGGTGGGCGACGAGCGCGGCGTGACCCTTACCGATCTCACCATCGCCCAGGGCCTCCCGGTGTTCTCCAACCCGTCCCTGGTGCGGATCAAGCTCGGCGGCGGCGTGGGGCGGTGCTACTCCCGCCCGCTGGGCGACACGGCGGCGTGGACCCTCAACGCCGTCGCCTCGATCGGGACCGCGGTCCCCCTGAACGACGTCCCGGCGGCCGGGCTTACACCCCCCGGCCTGCCGGGCGTCGACCCCGACGCCCTCTACTCCCTGTTCCGGCTGAAGGGCCTGCAGTACAGCGGGGCCTTCCGCAACCTGACCGAGGTCACCCTGGCCGAGGGCCCTCTCTCCTCCGGGCCTCGCACCGACGGGACAGTGGCCTGGGCCACGATCGACGCCGGCGTGCCCTACCGGGGCGGGCGGCACGCCCCCTGGGTGCTCGATGCCGGGCTCCAGCTGCTGATCGCCGCCGCTCGGGACCTGGGCGAGGCCATGTACCTCCCGTTCCGGTTGGGCCGGGTGGGCCTCCACCGGCCGATGGCGGGCGACCGTCCGTGGCGGGCCCGGGCCGAGGTCACGTCCCGTACCCGGCACGAGCTGGTGGGGTCGGTCCAGTTCTTCGACCTCGACGGCACCCTGGTGGCCGAGTTGGCCGACGTGGCCTGCGTGCGCAACCAGAGCGACGACGTGGCCCGGGCCTCCTACCTCGACCGCAACTCCTACACGCTGCATGCCGTCAGACCCGACGAGGTGCTGGAGCGCTTCACCGATACCGCCGCCGCCGACGACGACGAGGTGATCGACCTCACCCTCGACGGCGGCTTCCTCGACGAGGGCCCGGCCCCCACCCGTCTCGACGAGTACATCGTGGCCGGTTCCGGGCCGCTACCGCTGGCCGCTCCCGTGGTGGAGCTGGATCAGGTGCGCCGGGGTCAGCGGGCCCACCTCCTGTGGGCCGTGCCCACGGGCCACCGTACCGGCGACGCCACCGTCACGTTCGACCTGGTCAACCGGGTGGCAGCCCTGGAGGATCCCACCCTCACCCTCACCCTGGTGGGTGACGTGGGTCAGCACTGGCTCTTCGGCCTCCGGCGTTCGGCCACCAACTCCTTCGGCTTCCCCGTCCGGGCTGTCCTGGCCGACCCCCTGACCCCGATCGACGAGCTGGCCCACTGGATCGGCGAGGTGTCGGAGTACGAGGTGATCCTCGACGGCCAGGTTCGCCTCTGCCGGTTGGAGCAGGTGGGAGTCGACACCCTCCTCGCCTACGATCCGGCCGACCGGGAGCCCGACACGACGCTGGTGTTCGACCTCCCCAGCGCCGGCCGTCTCGAGGTGACGGCCGAGCCGGTGCGCCCGCCCGGACCGGGCGAGATCACCATCGAGAACTGGGCCGTGCCCCTGACCTGGAAAGACGTCGGCAAGGCGTTCGGTACCCTCGGTACCAACGCCCTCGCCACCTTCGCCGGCCTCGACCTCGGCCTGGGTGCGGCCGGCTGGGTCGTCGAGGCCGGCCCTGGCACGCCGTTCGCCCCCGGTGACCTGGTGGGCGGCCCAGTGCGGCGGCCGTTCCGCCAGCGGCTCACGGTCAACGTGGCCGACGAATACATCCGGCCCCTGGCCGACCATGTGGAGGTGAGCGTCCAGCTCGCCCTCATGATGCCGTGGGTGACGGCCCTGGCCGCGCTGGACGACGTGGCCCGGATCGGGCCCGGAGACACGGTGTTCGTCCAGTCGGGCGCCGGGGCCCTGGGCTCGGTCCTGTGCCGGCACGCCCTGTCGGCGGGCTGCCGGGTGGTCAGCTCCGTGGGCAGCGAGGCCAAGGTGTCGGCCCTGCAGGACCTGTTCGGCTCCGAGATGGCCGACAGCCGGTTGACGGCGGTGGTGGCCCGGGGCGCCGCCATTCCCGGCGCCCTGCTGGCCGGTGGCCACGGCCCGTTCGACTGCATCGCCGCCGTGGTCAACGGCGAGGCCCGGTCGCTGCTGTTCAACCAGCTCCGCAGCCGGGGCCGCTACGTCGACCTGGGCAAGCCCTCGGGGCCCGACGAAGTCCAGCTGACGGTGGCCGTCGACGGCAACCGGACCCTGTCCCGCATCGACACCGACCAGATCGCGGCCGACGACCCCCAGTGGTTCAACGACCTGATCACCCGGGCCCTGGCCAAGGTGCAGGATTCCCGCAACCACACCCCGGTGACCCGCTACCCCGTCGGCCAGCTCCCGGCCGCCATCGCCGAGCTGGCCCGGGGCGAGACCGTGGGCAGCCTGGTGGTGGAGCTGACGCCGGAACCGGAGGTGGAGCGGGCCCGGCGGGCTGCTCCCGTGCTCGACCCCGACGGGATCTACCTGATCACCGGCGGCTACGGCGGGGTGGGTCTGATGGCCGCCCAATGGATGGCCAGTCGGGGCGCCAGCACCATCGTGGTGACCGGCCGCTCGGGCCAGGTGCCGGAGCAGTCGCAGGGCTCGGTGGGCCTGATCGAGGCCTTCGGGGCCGAGGTCCGGGTGGTGGCGGCCGATGTGGCCGACCGCCAAGGCATGGCCGAGCTGCTGCGCCGCCTGCGGGCCGAGAAGCCGATCCGGGGCGTCATGCACGCCGCCGGCGTCATCGCCGACGGCCCGTTCACCGAGATCGACGACGACCGGGTGGGCCGATCATTCGGAGCCAAGGTCGACGGCATCGCCAACCTAGTGGCCGGGCTCGACGAGCTGCCCGGCGCCTGGGAGGAACTCGGATTCCTCCTGCTCACGTCGTCGATGTCGGGGGCCCTGGGCGTGTCGCTGCAGGGCACCTACGCCGCCGCCAACACCGAGCTCGACGGCTGGGCCACCGACCTGCGGGCCCGGGGCATCCGGGCCTGCGCCATGCAGCTGGGCCCCATCGAGGAGGCCGGCATGGCCGCCGGCGACGAGCGCAACTCCCGGTTCTTCGCCGCCAACGGCCTGTCGATGGTGTCGCCCCGTCGCCTGTTCGGGATCCTCGACGCCGCCGCCACCACCGATGCCGCCGTGTTCCTCACCGCCGAGGTGGACTGGCAGCGGGTGGGACGGTCGGAGCCGGGCAACGCCAGCTCCTCGGTGATCCGCCACCTGGTGGCGGCGGCATCGGGCGGCGGCGACCAGGCCGAGCTGGAGCAGCTGCTCCAGCTGGGAGTGGACGACCGGGCCGAGGTGCTGACCCTCATGCTGCTGGGCCTGTTCACCGGCGCCCTGGGCACCGAGGACGGAGCCCTGGAGGCCGACGCCAGCTTCGCCGACCTCGGCATCGATTCCCTGGCCGTGGTGGAGATCCAGGTCGGCATCAACGAGATCCTCCAGCACGAGGTGCCGCTCAGCCGGCTGTTCCTCCCCGACGGCACGATCGGCCAACTGGCCACCCGCATCGCCGAGTACCTCGACGAGGCGGTCATCGACATCGAACGAGCGGCCGGCGCCGCCGACGACCGGGGCGAGGGTGCTGCGGTGGGCGTGGAAGTTGGAGCAGGAGCGTGATCGACATGAGCGGTGGCAGCCCCGAGGGTGTTCCGGGCGGCAGCGAGGATCCGAAAGCGGCTCTGGCCGGGCGACTGCTGGCGGGCCGTGGTGCGACGGCCCGCCGGCCGGTCGCCCGGCCGTTACGGCGGCTGCGGGACCATCCCGGCATCGGCGAGATCACCACCCTGCTCGACCTGGCCCGTGAGAACGGCATGGACGGCGGCGGCTACTTCGTGCCTCAGCGCAAGGCCGGCAACGGTCGGGCCGAGGTGCAGGGCGGCCAGATCATGGTCAACTTCAGCTCCTACGACTACCTCGGCCTGGGCGACCTGCCCGAGCTGCGGGAGGCGGCCCGGGAGGCGGTGGCCACCTATGGAGCGTCGCTGTCGGCCACCCGGTCGGTGGGGGGCGACATCGACCTCTACCACACGTTGGAAGCCGAGATCGCCGACATCTACGGCACCGAGGACGCTGTGCTGTTCGTCAGCGGCTATCTCACCAACGTGGCCTTCCTGGCCTATGCCGTTGGCCCCGAGGACCTGGTGGTCCACGACGAGCTGTCGCACAACTCCATGATCGCCGGGGCCCGGCTGTCGGGGGCCCGCCGCCTGGCCTTCCGCCACAACGACCCCGAGCACCTCGACGCCATGCTCACCCGCCACCGCCGCAGCGGCAGCATCTGCCTGGTCATGATCGAGGGCGTGTACAGCATGGACGGCGACATCGGCCGCCTGCCCGAGATCCTCGAGGTGGCCCGGCGCCACGAGTGCGACATCTACATCGACGAGGCCCACTCCTTCGGCGTGCTCGGCCCCACCGGACGGGGGGTGCTGGAGCACTTCGGCGTCGCCCCCGACCCCGACATCGTGCTGATGAACACGGTGTCCAAGGCGCTGGCCAGCGTCGGCGGCTACGTGACCGGCCAACGTGACCTGCTCCTGGCGATCCGCTACCTGGCTCCCGGCGCGGTGCTGTACTGCGCCCCCATGCCCGCCTCCCAGGCCGCCGCCACCCTGGCCTCGCTCCAGGTGCTGCGGGCCCGGCCCGACCTGCCGGCCAAGGCCCGCAGCAACGCCGAGCTGTTCACGAAGGAGCTGAACCGGCTGGGGATCGACACCGGCCTGTCGCACGGCACGGCGGTGGTGCCGGCCATGACCGGCAGCTCGGTGGCGGCGGTGCGCCTGTCGTCGATGCTGCGGGAGAACGGGATCATCGCCTACGGGTTGTTCCACCCCGTGGTGCCGGAGAACCTGGCCCGGGTCCGGTTCTTCGTGTCGGCCGCCCACCTGGAGGAGGACCTGGTGAGGACGGCGGAGATCACGGCCAAGTGTGCGGCCGAGGCAGGGGTGACCCTTCGTCCGCGGTCGTGACCGGGCGGCACAGCACGCCGGGCCCGGGAAGGCTCTCCCGTCCCCCGGGCCCGGCCCCTCATCTTTCGGGGACTTCGCCCGGGAACCCTACGGGTTCCTTGAACCCCATCTCGACCGGGGCCTCATCCCCGGTCGGCAGCTCCGCTGCCCGGCTGCTGTGCCTGCCCGGCGCCGGCGCGTCCGCCGCCCGGTTCGAGCAGCTGCGCCGTCACCTGGCCGGCACCGTCGAGCTGCGGACCTTCGAGCTGCCGAGCCGGGGGATCCGGTTCGCCGAGCCGCCGTTCACCTCGCTGAGCGAGCACGTGGCCCACTTCGTCCGCCACATCGAGGCCGAGCCCTTCCAGCGGTGGGTGCTGCTGGGCGAGAGCCTGGGGGCCGTCACCGCCGCCAGCGTGGCGGCCGAGCTGGCCGACTCGATGCGGGCCGAGGTGGTGGGCGTGATCACCGTGTCGGCCGCCCCCGGCACCACCGGGCGGCGGTCGCGCCACGACGTGCTGGCCCAACTGGCGGCCGACGCCCGGGGCACGGCCAGCGGCGAGCTGATCGCGTTGGCGGCCGACGCGATCGGAGTCGACATCGACGCCGCCCATGCTGCGGCCGAGGTCACCGACGTGCCGCCGGTGGCGGTGCCGCTGGCCACCATCCGGGGCCGGGCCGACAGTCTGGTGAGCGACGACGGGGCCCGCCGGTGGGAGGGGCTGGCGAGGGCCGGCTGGTGGTATCGGGAGGTGGGGGGCAACCACTTCCAGTTCGAGCGCCCCACCGGGGAGCTGCTCGGGGTGCTGCGGGAGGCCCTGAGCTTCGCGTTGGGCGGCCCGGCGGCCCCGGGGCGCGGGTAGGCAGGACGTGATCCGCCCCCACTACCCTGGGTGGTCGTGAGCACCCCCCACTCGGTCGATCCCACGCCCGTGCCCCCGTCCGTCCCGAAGTCGGTCCCCGAGTCGGTGGCAGTGGTGGTGGCCGCCCTGGCCCAGCACGAGTACCTGGCCGACGAGGGGCTGGCCACGGCGATCTTCCTCTCGCTCAGCCTCCACCGTCCCCTGTTCCTGGAGGGCGAGGCCGGGGTGGGCAAAACCGAGGTGGCCAAGGTGCTCTCCCGCTGGCTCGGCGGGCGCCTGATCCGCCTCCAGTGCTACGAGGGCATCGACTCGGCCCAGGCCGTCTACGAGTGGGACTACGCCCGGCAGCTCCTCCACCTGCGCACGGCGGAGGCCACCGGGGAAGTGGCCGGCTCCACGTCGGCCGCCCTGGAGACCGAGCTGTACGACCCCCGGTTCCTGATCCGCCGGCCGCTGCTGGAGGCGCTGAGCCCCACCGAGGGCCCGCCCCCGGTGCTGCTGATCGACGAGATAGACCGGGCCGACGACGAGTTCGAGGCGTTCCTGCTGGAGGCCCTGTCGGACTACAGCATCACGATCCCCGAGCTGGGCACGATCAAGGCGGCGGTGCCGCCCATGGTGGTGCTCACGTCGAACCGCACCCGGGACGTCCACGACGCCCTGAAGCGGCGCTGCCTGTACCACTGGGTGGAGCATCCCGGCTTCGACCGTGAGGTGGAGATCGTCCGCCTCCGGGCCCCCGGGGTGGGGGAGGGGCTGGCCCGCCAGGTGGCCGCCGCCGTGGAGGCCATGCGGGGCTACGGCCTGTACAAGCCGCCGGGCGTTGCCGAGTCGATCGACTGGGCCCTGTCGCTGGCCGCCCTGGGCCGTTCCACCATGGACGACGCCACCGTGCAGGCCACCCTGGGCACCGTGCTCAAGTACCGGGAAGATCAGGACCGGGTGGCCCAGCGGGGCGTCCACGAGCTGGTGCGAGCGGCGGTGGAGCGGGGCCAGGCTTGACCGTGGCCGGGGGCGAAGGGTACGTCGTGGCCTTCAGCCGGGCCCTCCGGGGAGTCGGGCTCAAGGTGCCGGCCAGCGCCACCATCAACTTCGCCGAAGCCCTGGGCCTGGTGGGGGTGGAGGAGCGGAGCGCCGCCTACTGGGCCGGCCGGGCCACGCTGGTGTCGCGCCCCGAAGACCTTCCCCTCTACGACCGGGTGTTCGACTCCTTCTGGCGCCAGCGCCTGCCCACCATGGCCCAGGTGCTGGGGGCGCCCCCGCCGCCCATCACCCTGGCCCTCGACCTGGGCGACGACGACGAGCCCGATCCGCCGGAGCAGGACGACAGCGACGACGACGGCGACATCCAACCCGTCCGGTTCTCCCGGTCCGAGGTGCTCACCGAGAAGGACTTCGCCGACTGCTCCGACGACGAACTGGCCGAGCTGACCCGGCTGATGGCCAGCCTGCGGTTCACGACCTACCGGCGCACGAGCCGGCGCCGGGTGCCGGTGAAGGGCCAGGGCGACCAGCCCGACCTGCGTCGCACGGTGCGCTGGGCCCTGCGCCACCAGGGCGAGCCGATGCACCGGGCCTTCACCGAGCAGGCCACCCGGCCCCGGCGCCTGGTGCTGATCCTCGACGTGTCGGGCTCGATGGAGCCTTACGCCCGGGCCCTGCTCCGCTTTGCCCACGCCGCCGTGGTGGCCCGGTCGAAGGTGGAGGTGTTCGTGCTCGGCACCCGCCTGACCCGGCTGACCAAACACCTCACCAGCCGGGATCCCGACGCTGCGATCCGCCGGGCCTTCCCCCAGGTGCGAGACTGGGCCGGTGGCACCCGGCTGGGCGAGGGGCTGCAGGAGTTCAACGGCGAGTGGGGCGTGCGGGGCATGGCCCGGGGAGCGGTGGTGGTGATCCTGAGCGACGGATGGGACCGGGGAGACACCGGCCTGCTCGCCTCCGAGATGGAGCGGCTGCACCGGGTCACCCACCAGCTGGTGTGGGTGAACCCGTTGAAAGCCACGCCGGGGTACGCCCCGCTGGCGGCCGGGATGGCCGCCGCCCTGCCCCACGTCGACACGTTCGTGGAGGGCCATTCCTACCGGTCGCTGGAGCACCTGGCCGCCATCCTGGCCGGGTCGTTGGTGGGGAGTGTGAGATGAGCAACCTGCCGCCGTCGTCAGCACCGCCTCCCTCGGCCCCGCCGCCGGGCAACTCCTGGGACCCGCCTGTCGGCCCGCCCTCGGTGGCCCCGTTCCCGCTGCCCAAGCCTGGATGGCACGTGCGGCCCTGGTGGGGGCTGGGCGACGTCCTGCTCGGCATCCCCCTCATCGTGGTCGTGGCCTTCCTGGGCACGGTGGTGGGCCTGGCCTTCGTGCCCCGGGATCAGCTCGAGGGGGTGACCAACGGCACGATCGAGGGCCCGGTGGCCCTGCTGGCCTGCTCGCTGGTGGCCCAGCAGGTGGCCCAGGGGCTGTGGCCGTGGGTGGTGTCGAAGTGGAAAGGACAGGGTCTTGCCGCCGACTGGCGGCTGCGGTTCAAGCCGGTCGATCTGGCCATCGGGCTGGGGGCCGCCATCATGGCCTTCGGGCTGGCGGCGGTGACCGCCGGCGTGGTGTCGAGCCTGGTCGGGCTGACCGACGAGTCGCAGGCCGAGAACACCCAGTTCCTGCTCGACGCCAAGGGCACCCCCTGGCTGGCGGTGTTCCTGGTAGCGGCCGTGCTGGGGGCGCCGCTCACCGAGGAGCTGCTGTTCCGCGGGTTGGTGCTGCGGGCGTTCGAGAAGCGCTTTGGCCAGGTGGTGGCCCTGATCGCCTCCATGGTTGCCTTCACCCTGCCCCATTTCACCGGTAGCAACCTGGACGGGACACTGGTGCTGTTCGCCTCGATCGGGTCGGTGGGCCTGGTCTTCGGCGTGGTCACGCTCGTGACCGACCGGCTCGGCCCCGCCATCGTGGCCCACGTGCTGTTCAACGCCTTCGGCGCCGCCTCGGCCCTGGGAGCGTTCGGGTAGCTGAGCTGTTCGGCGGCGGAGTTCCCATTCCCGCCGCCCCCCCTCAGCCCCAGCCGGCCGCCCGGACGAGGGCGGTGACGCAGGCCGCGATCACCACCACCACACCCATGGGCACCTTGCGCCAGGCCAGGCCGGCGGCCACCGCCATGCCGGCGATCCGGGCGTCGAGCACGATGTGGGCCTTGGTGGTGAAGGTCTGCACCGAGATGACAGCGGCCACGATCGACAACGGCATCAGCAGCAGGAGCCGGGTGACCCGGTCGTTGCCGGCGATCACCCCACCCAGGGCGAAGCCGCCGGTGAGCCGCAGGGCGGCCACACCGGCCAGGAACAGGGCCAGGCCGAGGGGGGTCACCAGCCCGCCTCTTCGAACGGGTCCTCGATGACCGTGTCCCACACCGGCCCGGGGCCGGCGGACACCGCCGCCCGGGGGGCCACCGCCGGGCGTCGCCACCCCCGGGGCTCGACGCCGAGGGCCACCAGCGAGCCAGCGGCGGCGAACAGCACGGGCAGGCCGGGCGGCAGCACGGGGGTGAGGGCCAGTGCGGCCACCGCCCCCAGCAGCACGGCCGCCGTCGAGTCCCGCTGGCGCAGGGCGTTCACCACCGCCCCCACGAAGCTGGCCGGGAACACCACGTCGAGCCCGATGCGGCGGGTGTCGCCCAGCTGGCCCAGCACGAGCCCGATGCCGGAACCGATGATCCAGCCGCCGGTGGTGGACACGGCGAGCTGCCAGAAGGCCCGGCGGGCGGCGTCGGGCCCCGCCGGGCGCTGCTCGATGGCGGCCGCCACCGCCACCTCGGAGGAGAAGTGGGCCACCGCTATCCGCTCCCACAGGGGGGCCGGCCAGCGGCCGGTCATGCTCATGGCCAGCAGCCCGAAGCGGGAGCTGACCAGCATGGTGGCCACGAGGGCGGGAACCATGCCGCCACCGGAGGCGATCACCGAGGCGTAGGCCACCTCGCCGGTACCGGAGAAGGCGAAGGTGCAGGCGGCCATCACCACCCAGGCCGGGGTGCCGACGTCGCGCATGATGGCGGTGACGGCCACGCCCGTGATGGCCGAGGCGAACATGAGGGTGCCCAGGTCGAGGGGGCGGAACGAACCCGGCTTGAGGGCTCGCCGGGTACGGGCCCCGGCGCCGGCGACGGTGGTCGTGGCGACGGCGGTGTCCGGGGGCGAGCTCATAAGCGCCCAAGTCTGGTCCGGCGACCGATCCCGGCGCCAGGCTGGCCGGGGTGCGGTGCACACCGGGGTGTACACCGTGTTTACCGGGTGAAAACCGGCGACCCGCAGGATGCGGACCATGGCTAGGAACACCACCACGCTCCCGTCCCGCTCCCACCGGTCCACCGCCGCCTCCCGGACCTCCCCCGCCCGGTCGGCCACCAACCGTACGGTTGACCCGGCGGCCGCCGGTGCCGCCGTGCTGGCCTACCGCCAGGGCGACAGCGAAGCCCTGGGCCGGCTGATGACGTGGTTCACCCCGGTGATGGCGGGGGTGGCGCGCCGCTATCTGCGCAGCCCCCAGGATGTCGAGGACGCCGTCCAGGACGCCTGGGTGGCCTTCACCCGGGCCGCCACCACGATCGCCACCCCGATGGCCATCGGGGGCTGGCTGTGCACCACCACCTCCCGCACGGCGCTGGCCGTCGCCCAGCGCCAGGCCCGGTGCCGGCCCAGCGAGCGCCCGGTGGAGGGACGGGTGGCCCCGATCGACAGCGCCGTCATGGAGGCCAGCGACGAGCGGGCCGCGGTGCGGGAAGCCGTGGCCCGGCTCAGCCCGGAGGATCGGGAAATGGTGCTGTTCCTGTTCGACGCCGAGCTGCCCTACACCGAGATCGCGGCCCGCACCGGCCGGGCCATCGGGGGGATCGGACCCACCCGGCAGAGGATCATCACCAAGCTTCGCCACGATCGGGCCATTCACCGCCAGTACCTGGCCCGGACCGCCTGAGATCGGCCGGCATCAGCTGGTGCATCATCAGCTGGTGCATCGGAAGGAATGTCGGTTGCGGAGTGATCATCCCTGGTCGATGCTGGTGCCAACCGGAGGTGCCGAGCCTGCTGCCGTCGCCCGGCAGGTCTGTACTCCGGGGAGCGGAGCGGGAGCATGAGCGAGGCGTCGACGACGCACCAGTGGTTCTCATCGACAGCCGGGGTCTCGGTCGCGAGCCACAACGGCTCGGCCATCCGTCCCCGTCAGCTCGGCACCCGCACCGCCTTCGTCCGGGCCTACCGGGCCGGGTACCGGTGGTTCCAGGTCGACGCCACGCCGATCAGGGACGACCTGCTGTCCCACCACACCATCTTCGGCCGCAGCCGCCGGCTCGCCGGGCGATCCAAAGACGAGCTGGCCCACTCGCTGCCCGACGTCCCCTGCCTCTACGACCTCCTCACCGACCCCGAGCTGCCCCGGGCCAGCTGGAACATCGAGATGAAGAGCAAGACCGGGCTGCCGGCCCTGCTCCGCCTGCTCGACCGTCTGGGCGACGAAGGGTGGGACCTGTCCCGGATCCTCGTGTCGTCGCCCATGCGGCCCTCGGTGCTGGAAGCCGTGGCGGCCCGCTTCCCCCAGGTGGCGGTGGCCGCCCCGGTGCTCCACGGCGGCACGTTCGGCGTCCGGTTCCTGGGGCCGTCCCGGGCCCGCACCAGCCGAGGGCCCTACGACTGCCAGCAGGTGTATCACCCCTTCGTCCGGGCCCGGCGCCGGTGGGGACGGGCCGAACGGCCGCTGCTTCAGGCCTGGACGGTGGGCAACCGTCGGGTGCTCGACCGGGTGCTGCGGGCCGGGGCCCATCCGATCGTCGACTCCCAGGTGCTGATGATCCGGCGCAGCCTGGGGCAGGCGGCGCTACCCGTCACCACCTCCGAAGACCTGGTGCGGGAGGTGGCGGCCCAGCTCTACCAGGCGCCCGACGCCCTGGCCCTGGGCGGCGGCGGCTGGCGGGGTGCCTTCGGCGGGATCGGCGCCGTCATGTACTTCACCCACCGGGGCATGTACCGGGCCATCCACGACGTGGTGGGCATCAGCGGGGGCTCGTTCGCCGTGGCCGCCCTGTCCCGCCAACCCAGCCGGGCCGACCGGACCGCCCGCAGTGCCCGTAGCGGGCCGGCCGCCGGGCGGGGAACGGAGCACGGCGAGGCCGATGACGACGACGGCCATGTCGGCTCCCTCCGCCAACTGCTCGAGGCCCTGGAGGGAGCCGGCAGCCAGACCCGGAGCATCCTCGGGATCGTGGCCGCCGCCCTGGTGGTGCTGGCCACCGTGGGCAGCCTGGTGACCGTGGGGGCGGTGAGGAACAACGCCAACGCCGTCTGGGTCCTGGCCCTGCTTTCGGCCCTGGTGGCCGGGTCGTTCCTGGTCCGGGCGGCGGCCACCATGCGCTGGAAGTGGATCCTGCGGGGGGTCTACGGCACCCACACCATGGCCCCCACCCCACCCGACGACGAACCCGGTCGTCCCGGTCGTCGGTTCGCCATCGGCGCCACCGGCCTGTCCGACGGCTACCTCTACTCGTTCACTTCCTCACCCGGCGACGACGTGGCCCGCTGGCGGCGGGATCCGCGTCTGGCCACCCCCCTGGGCGGTCACCGCCTGGCCGACGTGGTGGCCCGGGCCACCTCGCTCCCCGGCATCGGCCAACTCGGCGTGGGCCGGGTCTGGCTGCCCACCTGCGACCACGAACGCCACACCCGGCGGGACCGCCACCGGTGCGACAGCATCCCCGATCGGCTGGTCGACGGAGGCGTGTCGGGCATCTTCGGGCGGGGACTGATCCAGGCCCGCTACCGGCAGGCCGAGTCGACCGGTGAGGCGACGGAGGTGGTGGTGGTCGACGCCGGCCGCCGGCTGCCGCCCGAGACCCGCAGCGTGGGGGCCCGCCTGGCCCGGCTGGGGCAGCGGTCGAGCGCTCTGATCCTGCTCAGCCGGTGGCTCCAGGTGGCGATGGACGTCGCCTACCGGGAAGAGCTCAAGTACGTCCGGGACGGCAACGTGGTCGACGGCCACCGCTTCCGGCTGGTCCGCCTGGCCGAAGAGGAAGACCCACTCGATCCCCTCACCGGGACGGTGAAGAACGCCTCGATGGCCAGCGTCCGCCGTAGGGACGATCTCAACCGCCTGTACGTGCTGCGGGACCAGGTGCACCAGTTCTCCCTGATGCGGGTGAACCGGGTCAACGCCAACCGCACGATCGTGGTTGCGGTGGCGGCCTGCGCCCTCGAGTTCGAGCACGAGCCCGACATCGGCTCGATGCTGGCCGCCATCGGTGAGCGGTTGGGGCGGGGCCGGGCGCTAGCCGAGGTGTGGCACGGCGTCCGGGTCCCGCTGCTGGGCGAGCCGTCCCAGCTCGGGCCACCAGAGGTGCGGAGCCCCCAAACGGTCGATCATCGCCCGGCTGCTTTCGAGGTGGCGATCGGCGGCAGCTGAGCGCCCCAGGGTGTCGGCCAGGAGGGCCAGGCCGGCGTCGACCGGCCCGTGGGTGCTCAGCCCGTTCCAGGCCATGCGCCCGGCGTAGGGGGCAAGCAGCTCGTACAGCGGCTCAGCCAGGCCGGTGGCCCGTCGGGCCCACACCGGGCGGCACAGCACGGTGGCCGCCGCCGTGAGCGTGAGGTCCTGGGCCAGGGCCAGGCCGGTGTCGGCCACCAGGCCCAGCTCGCGATCCATCGACGCCCCGTCACCGAGGGCGTAGGCGACGGAGGCCGCCACCACGTGCCACGTCACGAACTCGGGGGAGTGCTCGGCCAGCGCCGCGATCTGGGGCCACAGCTCGCCGGCTCGGCCCTGGGCCTCCCGGACCGGGCCGATCAGGGCGTAGTGGATGCTGGCCGCCCAGCTCAGCGAGAACGTCTCCAGGCTGGTGGCCAGCACCTCCTCGGCCAGACGACCGGCCTCGTCGAGATCGCCCCGGATGAAGGCGTGGACTGAGGCCACCTGGCGCAGCGACTGCTGGTGGTCGCGTTGGCGCACGGCCGAGGTGAGGCGGTGGAGGTCGGCCACGGCGGCGTCGAGGGCGGGCCGGTCGGCGTCGATCAGGGCCAGGCCGAACGCCAGGTAGCGGCTCTCCCATTGGGCCTCGTGGTCGTCGAAGGCGGCGATCCCGCTCGCCGCCCGCCGCCGCAGGTCGAGGTCGTCGGGGTGGGGGAGCCCCAGGTGGGCGTTCATCAGCACCGTCCGCCGGGTGGCGGGGTGGCCCGAACGCTCGGCCAGATCCATGGCCTGGCGGTACAACCGGCGACCCCGGTCGGTCTCGTCGGAGATGGCCAGGAGGGTGCCGGCGGCCGACATCAGCGGGGCCCGCAGCTCATCGCCCACCGCCAGTGTGAGGGCCCGCTCCAGATGGGCCCCCGCCCCTTCGTCCACCGAGCCGGCCAGCGTGGTGCCGCCGTGGAGGCACAGCTCGGTTGCCACCTCCACGTAGCAGGCGTCGTCGCCCGCCGCCTCGGCCCGGTGGGCCGCCGCCAACAGCTCCCGGTCGCTGCCGGGCCGGTTGAGACGGCGCAGGCCCCGGCCGGCCATGAGCCACAGCGCGGCCTCGTCGGCCGGGAGGTCGAGGCCCAGGCGGTCGATCACGGCGAGGCCCTGGCGGGCCCATTCGATGGCGGCGTCCCACTCGAACACCACGGCCTCGCTCCGGGCCGCCTCCAGGCAGCCCAGGATGGCCCGCCGGGGGTCGAGGTCGGCCGCCCCCAGGGCCTGGCGGGCCACCGCCACGGGCGAGGCACCGAGCCCGGCCAGCTCGGTGCACAGCTGGTCGTGACGGGTCACACGCACCGCCGCCGGCAGCAGCTCCACGAAGGCGTCGACCACCAGCCCGTGCACGAACGTGCCGGTCTCACCCGAGGCGTCGAGCTGGAGCAGACCCTCGTCCACCGCGTCGCCCAGGGCGGCGTGGAGGGTGGGGTGGATGGCGGCCAACGGAGCCAGGGGGAACGCCTGGCCCAGGAGGGCGGCCGTGTGCAGAACCTCCCGGGTGGTGCGGGAGAAGCCGGCCGTCCGCTCGTGGACGGCGTGGAGCACGGTGGGCTGCACGTCGCGGCCGAGTCGCCCCTCGGCCGCCAGCTCCAGCTCCAGACGGAGGAACAGGCCGTTGCCTCCGGTGCGCTCATGGAGGTGCTGGGCCAGCTCGTCGGTGGCCCGGATGGGTAGCACATGGGCCACGAGCTGGCGGACCTCGTCCACCGTCATCGGCGGCACCTCCACCGCCGCCATCCGCCGCCACGGCTCACCGAAGAGGTCGGCCGGGAGCCGCCGGCTGGTGGCCAGCACCGGCACCGTGCCCCGTTCAACCAGCCGACCCAGGATCTCGGCCGACGAGGCGTCGAGCCAGTGGGCGTCCTCCAGCTGGAGCAGGCAACCGGTGCCCTCGGCCACCGTGGCCAGCAGGGAGGCGATCTCGGTGATCAGCTCGTCGCGCGAGATGGGAGGGGTCGGGGCGGGGGCGGGGGCACCGGTGAGTCGGGCCACGGCGGCGGCCACCGCTGGCCGCTCCAGCAGCGGCCGGGCCAGATCCGGCCCGGCCGCCGTGAGGTGCTCCACCAGCTCGGCCACCACCTCCATCGGCCGGCCCGGATCGGGTCGGGCGGCGGCCCGCACCACAGGGCGCCCTGCCGCCGCCGCCAGGTCGGCCACTGCTGCGGCCAGCACGCTCTTGCCCACGCCGGCTTCGCCCCACAGCACCACCGGCCCGTCGGCCAGCTCGGCCATCACCCGCTTCTCCACTTCGGTCCGGGGCACGAGCTGGGCCGTCGACCGGAGGGCGGCCCGACCGCCGCCCGGCCGATCGTCGGCGGCGGCGGCCGCCGGGACCAGATCATGGCGCAGGATGCGGTTCTCCAGCTCCACCAGGTCGCCGCCGGGCTCCAGGCCCACGTCGATCAGGGCGGCCCGATGGCGTTCGATCAGGCGCAGGGCGTCGATCTGGCGGCCCCCCAGGGCCAGCAGGGTGGCGGCCAGAGCGGCCACGTCGCCCTGGGTGGGGTCGTCGTCGAAGGCCGCCCGCACGGGGGCCAGGGCGGCCCGGGGCCGGCTCAGCTCCACCTCGCAGCGGGCCAGGGCCACCACGGCGGCCGCCCGGAGAGCTTCCAGGTTGCGCCGGGCCTCATCGACCATCAGGGAGTCGACCCCGGCGAAGGCGGCGGGGCTGCGCCACAGGTCGAGGGCCTGCTCGTAACGCTCGGCCGCCGCCGCCGGGCTGAGCAGTCGGGCCCCGGTCACGAGCGACTCGAACAGGGTGGAGTCGAGCTGGTCGAGTGCGCCCGACAGGCGGTAGCCGTCGAGGCGGAACTCGATCGTGAGCCCCGGCCCCAGAGCCGACCGGATCTGGGCGATCTGGGTCTTCAACCGCTGGCGGGTGGTGGTGGTATCGGCCCCCCACACGTCGTCCAGCAGGGCCGAGCGGGGCACCACCGAGCCGGCGGCGGCGGCCAGAGCGGCCAGGATGCGGAGGCGTTGCGGGGCCAGTGGCGTCTCGGCCCCGGCGTCGTCGTACAGCACGACGTCGCCGAGCACGGCGAGCCGCACCGGCTCGGTTGCTCCCATGGATGTCGATGCTAGTTCCGTGCTGTCCCCTCGGTCCGCTTAGCCGGCGGGGGCGGCGAGCCCCCGAAGTGTCGCCGGCGGCGGGTCGGCGGGGTTGGGGCCCCCGACGACGATGGGGGGCCGGCGCTAGCCGGCGGGGGCGGCGAGCCCCCCAGGTGTCAGCTAGGTTCTGGGCTCATGGACAGCTCGCTCGACCGCTACGCCCCGTTTCCCGGCCTCCGCATCGACAGGCCCGAGCCCGGGATCCTCCGGGTCGTGATCGACACCCCGGGCAAGCTGAACGCGGTGGACGCGGTGAAGCACTCCAACCTGGCCGACGTCTGGCCGGTGATCGACCGGGATCCCGAGACCAAAGTGGTCGTCATCCACGGCGAGGGCGGCACGTTCTCCTCCGGCGGCGACCTCGACATGATCCGCGACATCATCGCCGACCCCGAAACCCGGGCCAACATGTTCCGCGAAGCCCGCGACCTCGTGTACAACATCGTCAACTGCTCCAAGCCCGTGGTGTCGGCCATCGAGCGGGTGGCGGTGGGGGCGGGTCTGGTGGCCGGCCTCATGGCCGACGTGTCGGTGGTCGGGAAATCGGCCCGGATCATCGATGGCCACACCAAGCTCGGTGTGGCCGCCGGCGACCACGCCGTGATCATCTGGCCCCTGCTGTGCGGGATGGCCAAGGCCAAGTACTACCTGCTCACCTGCAATCCCCTGTCGGGGGAGGAGGCGGAGCGGATCGGCCTGGTGTCGATGGCGGTCGACGACGACAAGGTGATCGACACTGCATTCGAGGTGGCCCGCACCCTGGCCGCCGGCTCCCAGCAGGCCATCCGCTGGACCAAGCTGGCCCTCAACAACTGGCTGCGCATGGCCGGGCCGGCCTTCGATGCCTCGGTGGCGCTGGAGATGCTCGGTTTCGCCGGCACCGATGTCCAGGAGGGCGTGCAGGCCATCGTCGACAAGCGCCCGCCCCGGTTTTAGCGGGGGCTGGCGCCCGGCTCCCTTCGGGAGCATGCGGCCCTACCCTTTCCCCATCTCCGGTGGGGCCCCACCCACCGGCCCGGCTACGCCGGGTCTGGCGCGTTGTGAACGGCCTGTTGCGGCCGTTAGCATGGCTAGCTGGCGTACTGCCACGGCTCCGTCGGGCCTGTCCGCCGTTTTCCTCGAGTTGGCTGGTGGTGCAGCGTCTCCGTACCTCGCCGTTGCCAACCCGTCCCGCGCTGCAACTTCCGTTACTACCCGCTCGCCAGCGGGCCGAAAGGTACCTGGGTGCCCACGATACAACAGCTGGTCCGCAAGGGCCGGGAGACGAAGACCAAGAAGACCAAGACCCCAGCCCTGGTCGGCTCCCCCCAGCGGCGGGGTGTGTGCACCCGCGTCTACACCGCCACCCCGAAGAAGCCGAACTCGGCTCTACGCAAGGTGGCCCGTGTCCGCCTCACCACCGGTGTGGAGGTCACGGCCTACATCCCGGGTGAGGGTCACAACCTGCAGGAGCACTCGATCGTGCTCGTGCGCGGCGGCCGTGTGAAGGATCTTCCCGGCGTCCGTTACAAGATCGTCCGTGGCACCCTCGACACCACCGGGGTCCGCGACCGCAAGCAGGCCCGTAGCCGTTACGGCGTCAAGAAGGACAACTGACATGCCACGCAAGGGCCCCGCTCCCCGGCGCAAGCTCGAACCGGATCCGGTCTACCGCTCGCTGCTGGTCAGCCAGATCGTCAACAAGGTCCTGCTCCAGGGCAAGAAGAACCTGGCCGAGAAGATCGTCTACGACGCCCTCACCGTGGTGGGCGACAAGACCGGGGGCGATCCCATCGCCGCCCTGAAGCGGGCGGTCGACAACGTCCGGCCCCAGCTCGAGGTGAAGAGCCGCCGTGTCGGTGGCGCCACCTACCAGGTGCCGGTCGAGGTTCGGGCCACCCGGGCCACCACGCTCGCCATCCGCTGGCTGGTCACGTTCTCCCGGGCCCGCCGGGAGCGCACCATGGCCGAGCGCCTGGCCAACGAGATCCTCGACGCCTCCAATGGCATCGGCGCTTCGGTGAAGCGTCGGGAGGACATGCACAAGATGGCCGAATCCAACAAGGCCTTCGCCCACTACCGCTGGTAGTTGCGGTCTCCCAAGCTCAATCCAGTTCGTACTACCTGAGGAACCCCCATGGCCGCGCGACCGACGCCCCTCGACCGCTACCGCAACATCGGCATCATGGCCCACATCGATGCCGGCAAGACAACCACCACCGAGCGCATCCTCTACTACACCGGCAAGAACTACAAGATCGGTGAGGTCCACGACGGCGGTGCCACGATGGACTGGATGGCGCAGGAACAGGAGCGCGGCATCACGATCACGTCCGCCGCCACCACCTGTTTCTGGAACGACCACCGGATCAACATCATCGATACCCCGGGCCACGTCGACTTCACCGTCGAAGTGGAGCGCTCGCTTCGGGTGCTCGACGGCGCAGTGGCCGTGTTCGACGGTGTTGCCGGCGTGGAGCCGCAGACCGAGACGGTGTGGCGCCAGGCCGACCGCTACGGCGTGCCCCGCATGTGCTTCGTGAACAAGCTCGACCGCACCGGGGCCGACTTCTACTTCTGCCTCGACACCATCAAGGACCGGCTCACCCCCAACGTGGCGGTGACCCAGCTCCCGATCGGCATCGAGAGCGACTTCATCGGTGTGGTCGATCTGATCAAGATGAAGGCCCTGATGTGGTCGAAGGCCACCGACGAGAAGGACCTGGGGGCCACGTTCGACGAGGTCGAGATCCCGGCCGACCTGGCCGACCTGGCCGCCGAGTACCGGGCCACGCTGGTGGAGGTCATCGCCGGGGTCGACGAGGAGCTCATGGAGCGCTACCTCGAAGACGAGGACTCCTTCACTCCCGAGGAGCTCCGGGCCGGTCTGCGCCGGGCCACGATCGCCGGCGAGCTGGTGCCGATCCTCTGTGGCAGCGCCTTCAAGAACAAGGGCGTCCAGCCCCTGCTCGATGCCGTGGTCGACTACCTCCCCTCGCCGCTCGACCTCCCTCCGGTGGAGGGCACCCAGCTGAAGGGCGGCGATCCCGCCACCCGCAAGGCCAGCGACGACGAGCCGTTCTCGGCTCTGGCGTTCAAGATCATGACCGCCCCCAACGTCGGCAAGCTCACCTACTTCCGGGTCTACTCCGGCATGCTGGAGAAGGGCACCCAGGTGCTCAACACCCGCACCGGCGCCAGGGAGCGCATGGGCCGGCTGCTGGAGATGCACGCCAACAAGCAGGAAGACCGTGACACGGCGTTCGCCGGCGACATCATGGCCGCCATCGGCGTGAAGAACGTCAAGACCGGCGACACCCTCACCGACGTGACCAACGCCATCGTGCTGGAGTCGCTCACCTTCCCCGACCCCGTGATCCACGTGGCCGTGGAGCCCAAGACCAAGGCCGACCAGGACAAGATGGCTCGGGCCCTCTCCGCCTTGTCCGACGAGGACCCCACGTTCAGCGTCAAGACCGACGAGGAGACGGGTCAGACCATCATCGCCGGCATGGGCGAGCTGCACCTCGAGGTGCTGGTGGACCGGATGCTGCGCGAGTTCAAGGTCGACGCCACGGTGGGCAAGCCGCAGGTGGCCTACCGCGAGACGATCAGCGCCTCGGTGGAGAAGGACACCTACACCCACAAGAAGCAGACCGGTGGTTCGGGTCAGTACGCCGAGGTCACGATCGCCATCGAGCCCTCGGGTCCCGGTGGCGGCTACGAGTTCGTCGACAAGATCACCGGCGGTCGTATCCCCAAGGAGTACATCCCCTCGGTGGACCACGGCATCCAGGACGCCATGACCACCGGCGTGCTGGCCGGCTACCCCACGGTCGACGTGCGGGTGACCCTGCTCGACGGCAAGTACCACGACGTCGACTCCTCCGAGATGGCGTTCAAGATCGCCGGCACCATGGCCTTCAAGCAGGCCGCCCGACGGGCCAAGCCCGTGCTCCTGGAGCCGATCATGTCGGTCGAGGTCGTCACCCCCGAGGACTACATGGGTGACGTCATCGGCGACCTGAATTCCCGGCGGGGCAAGGTCGGCCAGATGGAGGCCCGGGGTATGAACCAGGTCATCCGGGCCGATGTCCCCCTCTCGGAGATGTTCGCCTACTCCAACGATCTTCGGTCGAAGACGCAGGGTCGGGCGACCTACACCATGCAATTCCACAGCTATCAGCAGACTCCCGGCAACGTGCAGGAAGAAATCGTCCAGCGCATCCGGGGCGAGTGACGCAGCTACACCAAGAAACAGCTACACCGAGAACAGCTCGTTCCGGAATTTCGAAAGGACAATACCGTGGCCAAGGCCAAGTTCGAGCGCAACAAGCCTCATGTGAATGTTGGGACGATGGG